>JAFYGJ010000025.1:0-1889 GCA_017543275.1 Lachnospiraceae bacterium
GTTCCGCGCGGGCTTCAAGCGGATGGTGGAAGATGCCCTGGCGGGGAAAATCGACCTGATTATCACAAAATCGATCAGCCGTTTTGCCCGGAACACGGTCGACTCCCTGACTACCATCCGGCAGCTGAAAGAAAACGGCGTCGAGGTCTATTTTGAAAAGGAGAACATTTGGACCTTCGACGCCAAAGGAGAACTGCTCATCACGATCATGAGCAGCCTCGCACAGGAGGAAAGCAGGAGCATTTCGGAGAACACAGCCTGGGGAAAGCGTAAGGCTTTCGCTGACGGAAAGGTCAGCGTCGCATTCTCCCATTTCCTCGGCTACGACAAAGGATTCGTCATCAACGAGGAAGAAGCCGTCACGGTGAGGATGATCTACAAATACTTCCTGATGGGCTATTCAATGAGTGCCATTAAGAAGGAACTGGAAAAGCGGGAGAGGTTAACGGCGACGGGCAACAAGCACTGGACTGTTTCCGCAATTGAATCGGTTCTTACGAATGAGAAATACCGGGGCGATGCTTTGCTCCAGAAAACGTTCACAACAGATTTCCTTACCAAAGCGAAAAAGAAGAATGAGGGAGAGCTTGCACAGTATCACATCGCGGGGCACCATGAGCCGATCGTCGATCCCGCAATCTACGACGCCGTCCAGGTTGAGCTACGCAAACGGGCAAAGGCCGGCCGGTACCTTTGCGGAAAGAATGCTTATGCCGCGAAGATCAGGTGCGGGGACTGCGGCAGTTGGTACACGCCGGTTACCTGGCACTCCACTGACAAGTACCGCAGACTCGTTTACAGGTGCGTCCATAAATATGACGGGAAGGGGAAGTGCAACACCCCGCATCTGTATGAAGCCGAAATCCAGAAGTTTTTCATCAGCGCGGTGAATCAGCTTCTCGATGTGAAGAAAGAGACCATTGAAAATCTGGAAATGCTTCTGGAGACGGCAACCAGCACGGCTGCCCTTGAGGATGAGATGAAACGGGTCTCCGCCATGAAGGCCGAGTCCGAGGAAAGGCTGACCGCCCTTATTGAAGGAAACGCCCGGAAGCCGCTCAACCAGGAAGAGTACAACAAGCAGTACACCGAGAACTACGAACGGTATGAACAGATGACAACGAGGGTAGGATAGATTGAGGAAGTAATCATGATGCGGAACGCACAGGCACTCCGCATCCGCAACTTCATTGACCGGTTCTCAGAACTTGACGGTGTGCAGACCATTTTTGACGAGCAGCTGTGGGCTGGCATTGTAGAAACGATGACCGTCTACAAAGGGAAAAAAGTAGTAATCACCTTTGTGGGAGGCGTAGAGGTACCTTTCAATTGAATCACACAGATAGTCGAGTGCCCGGGGGATTTTTGATCCTCCGGGCCTTTTTTTATTAGTTATCACAATGTATGAGAAAAATAAATCAAGACAAATGGCAAGTAGTATGCTATAATATTTCGGCGTAACAGCGAGGTGAGGGAAATGCCAACTTAAGCGGAGCAGCGTCTCCATCGGTGCTGCTTCACGGGGCATCGTCCTGAGAAGCTGAACTGTCCGGAGGATCAGGTCAAGGCTATGCTCGATGCCGCCGTCCAGTGGGCTGTCGATGACGGCTTTACGACCTTCATCACCGGGATGGCCCGCGGCGTTGATATCTGGGCCGGACAAGCGGTGCTGAAGCTGAGAGCGCAGAATCCGGCAATCAAGCTGGTAGCGGCCTCTCCCTATAAGGGATTTGAGGAACGCTGGTCTGACTCTTGGAAGCAGCAGTATTCTTTCCTTATTCAATGGGCTGACGCTGTACGCTACATTTGCCCCGGCTACAGCAAGGGCGCATTTCAAAGGCGAAACGAGTGGATGGTAGACCGATCATCCCGAGTTATCGCGTTCTACA
>JAFYGJ010000026.1:0-97556 GCA_017543275.1 Lachnospiraceae bacterium
AGCGAATCCTTTTTCGTATTGTCCACGGTCATATTGCAATGCCCGAAGCAGCTCTTCTTTGTCAATATTGATGCCCATCTTCATACATGCTTCTATAATGCACCCTGTCTGATCGTCTTGTATTTTTGTGGCAAATTCTTCGGTGAACATCGTTAAATCAATAGGGCTTTTCCAGTTGTCCATCATTCCTCCTTCTGCACTGTTTCAAACCACCTTGTCACGTCTGACACGTACTGCGCTGAATACGGTCCTCCGTATCCGGAATGATACAGGGATAACGACATTGCCACATCGCCGCCTGTTTCGTTCAGGTATTTGCACATCATGTACGTATAAACGTACAGGCTGTCGATCGGATTGAAAATGTCGTATTCCACAAGCCCTGCTTCCTGCGCTACGGACGGGAAATACGTTATCCGGAACTGGCAGAGCCCTTTGTCGAGGCCGTTCGGGTTCTCAGCCGCTGCATTGAACTGCGATTCCTGGAAGATCTGGCAGAGCGCGTACCGGAAAAACCATTCGCATCCGAATTCGCTCAATCTGTTGTATAGGTACTGCTGCAGGTCTCTGCTGAGCTCGAAGCCGCTGACGGTATAATATGTGCATTCCGCCTCGCTTCCATCTCTTTCAGCGCTTTCTGTACTTCCGGCTTGTTCATCGTCTCCGCTATTATCCCCGGAAGTCTGCTCATAGCTTCCGACATTGTTTCCAGCGTCCGCTGTATCACCTGCTGTATCCTCTCGATCGACTCCGGAGAACTCAGAAATGCTGCGATCTCCTTCATCCTCTCCGCTGATATCTCCGGATACTCCATGGACAGTGCCCACTGCAGCTCCTCTTCCTGCCTCTTTTTCAGTTTCTTCCTCTTTCTTCTGTTCACTTGTCCCCTCCATAACTGTTTCAACGTTCTCAACGCGTTGTGTGCGTTGTGCTGGCTCCGTCTCTGCCGCTGCTGGTGACGGAAACAGCACTGCAAGGATCATCGCGACGACCGGCAACATGATCAGAATCCCGATCAGGTATATTTTTCTCTCGTATTTCATTTTTACTCCTTGTTTTTGCCCGGCTCTCATGATATAATAAGGGCCGTAAATGATATCCTTAATCAAGGGACGGCGGCGCTTCTGGTTTCGGCAGAGCGCCGTTTTTTATGCGCTTTTCTGGACCGGAATCGTATCGTCGATAAAGATTACTACTTCTTCCGGTGTGCCCGTAAAAAGCGCCGTTTCCGCGCTCATAAGCGGCGTATCAATCGGATCCATACAATCGCAGCGCTCTCCGTAGTCCAGATGCGCGCCGCAGTACGGACAGATTTTGTATTTCATGTTTTCCTCCTTTCCCGCGCTCAGTTTTCAAGCGCGAATATGATGTCCTTCATAATGGACAGTCCGCTGTCGGCCGTGATGTTGACCGTGAACGACCGATGTTTTCCAGTGTTCCTGTCCCGGATGTAAAGGATCGCCGTCTCGTCTCCCTTGTCTTTGAAATACTCGCCCTCCGTGATGTTCTCACCGATCCGCGTCAGCTGCAGCGCACGGACGAAAGATTTGATGATGGCTTCTTTATCTTCCATTTTTTCCTCCTTCCCCGTTCAGATAGCTCAGCAGGCTGTCCAGGTTGATGTAGATCTTCGATCCGCTCCGGATGTGTGCAATGGTTCCGTCGTTGCAGGCGTTTCTGAGAAATCCCTGCGGAAGTCTGGTGGCAGCAGCTGCTTCCTTAACAGTCACCATTGTCGGCGCCTTCCTGCCCTTGATCGCCGCGGGCATGTAATACATTTCTGCAGTGTTGGTTTTGCTCATTCTGTCTCCTTTCGCTCCCCGCTCATTCTTTTTCATAGAATGTCTCCATGGGAACACCAAAGAACCGTGCAATGACCATCATCTTGTCTCCCTTCGGACAGCTGCGTCCCGCCTTCCAGTCGACAAAGAGCTGCCGGTTCAGTCCGGTTTCCCTTGCTACCTGCGAAGCCGTCAGGCCCCGCGCTTCCATCAGCTTCCTGAATGTTTCATACATCCGCTGCAATACCTCCTTTCAGAATTTGTTCCTTAAGGGTTTCAGAAAGAAAAGTCTGTCAAGACTTTTCTTTCTGTGATACCATGGTATCACAAGCTTTATTTTATGCCGTAGCTGTTGACATATCGTCTACATTCATGCAAAAAAATATAGCCTCTTTCTCATCAATGGTCAGATGGAGCAATTCAGAAAATCTCAAGATTTCCTGAGCTGTAAACTCCGTTTTATTTCTGATCTTGTTGAGAAGGGCCTGATATGAAATACCTATCTTTTCAGCAATAAAGCGCATTTTTAAACCGGACGCGTCTATTTTCTGCCTTAAAAGAATTTCGTTTGTCATTTTGTCCTCCTTTTTTGTAGACGTTTTGGCTACAACGCAAATATACCACTTTGTTTCCAATGTGTCAACTATTATTTTCTAAAAAGTATATTTTTGTTGACACTTCGTCAAAAAAGCAGTATAGTAGGCACGAAAGAAGGTGTCCTGGTATGACAATAGGTGAAAGAATTCAAACAAGAAGAATAGAATTAGGCCTTACTCAAGATGATCTTGCTCAACTTCTCGGATACAAATCTCGATCTTCTATCAATAAAATCGAGAATGAATCCAGAAACCTGACACAGTCAAAAATCAAGGCGATATCCGATGCTCTTCAAACTACCCCTGCATATATTATGGGTTGGGAAGAATCGACAATTGACAAAGATCCACCTGCTCCCGCTGGCCCTTCCCTATCTTCTTCCGAATATCGCCTGCTGACAGCTTTCAGGAAACTGGATCCTCCGGATCAGGAGGAAGTAGCCCGCTTCGTAGACTTCAAGGCCGCTGCACCGAAATATGCAGAGGAAAGAAAAGAAAGACTCGCATGATGTATGGCGCTACTGAAATTTTTTTCAACTTTTTTTAATTTTTTTTGATTTTCCCCTTGACATATAGCGCACTATATGCTATAATAAGGACAGTTGAGAGAGATACTCAATGAATACCGGGCAAGCGAGAAAGGAGATCACATGGACGAAGAAATGAAGATCGGCGAAATGCTCAGAGAGCTGGCCGAAGAGAATCAGACAAGAAAGATTCTCGAAATCGTTAAGGGATGTGAAGACCTTGACGAGGCCATCAAAAAAATAGAAGCCTTACTCGAAAAGTAAGACTTCGGAACCGGAGAAGGGACGGCGGGCTTGCCACTGCCGCCCCGTTCTCTTAGATATTTATATCATATCTTTTTTATTTTGGCAAGAGAAAGGATCCTGATGTATAACGAAGCCCAAAAAAACGCCACCATGAAATATTTGAGCAGCCTGAAGGAGATCCGCTTCCGCGTAAAGCCGGAGGAATACGAAAGATATCAGGAAGCCGCTGCCGCTGCCGGATATTCCTCTATGAGACAGTTCTTCATGGATGCGATCCAGGAGAAGGTTGACCGGATCTTTCCCGGATCGCAGGATTCACAGTAACCTTTCTGTATTTATCGTATAAACTGCACTAACGGCTCTTTTTCTTTTTGTGCATTCTGCCGTTGACAGAAATCTCGTCTTATGATATTTTATAAGTGGCTTGGATCGGTAGGATCCCTTGGGCCACCGTAGGCGGGAAGAATTTCCCGCCATTTTTTTCGGAGAATCGAATGAAGGAATTAAGTATTTTTGTTGACGAATCCGGCGATTTTGGATACGCACATGTTTTACCAGCGTATTATCTTATGACTATGGTTTTTCACGAACAGTCATCAGACATTTCCTCGCTGATCAGTCTTTTTGATTCTAAAATACACGAGATATCACCACGGCTCGAGTATGTACATTCTGGTCCCTTAATTAGGGCTGAAGGCGTATTTAAAAACGCTTCTATTGATGATAGAAGATCCATTTTATACCGGATGCTGAATTTCTACAATAATTGCCCTATTACTCATGAGACGATATCTGTTGACAGGAAAGTAACTCGTGACAGAGAACATTTGATGAAGGCCTTGTCGAATGGCCTCCGAACTTGTTTAATCGACCACTTAGAGTATTTCAATTCTTTTGAAAAGGTAATTATATATTACGATTATGGCCAGACTGAGCTCGGTGTTATTCTTAATGCCATGATGCCGTTTTTAATCACCTCAGTCGAATTTAGAAAGGCGGATCCTCGAGTATACAAATTGCTTCAGGTCGCTGATTTCGTGAATTATATTGAGCTTCTTAGGATAAAGCACGCAGAGAAGAGATTAAGCGAATCTGAAAAGAAGTTTTTTTATAAGCCTCAGGAGCTCAAAAAGGTATTTATAAAGTGCATTGAGAAAAAGGCTCTCAATAAGCGAAAATAAAAAAAACTCCCCGGTAGTGCCACCTGCCAGGGAGCGCAAGGAAACTATTCATTTGAGCAAATGCTATAGTACCCAACTCTGCAGGGATATTATATCATTTGCTCCGCTTTTGTGCAACTAAAACAGCATAAGAAAGGAGTTTTTTATGGCCACAATCAGGAAGATCTCTAATGTTTCCTGGCGGATCGAATGCTATGCCGGATCTGACGCAAACGGGGATCCTGTCCGCCACTCCGTTAACTACCGCCCAAAGGAGACCGCTCCGACAAAAATCCGGAAGGAAGTCGAGCGCTTCGCTGCGGAATTCGAGGACCGCGTCCGCCAGGGAAAATATCTGGATGGAGAAAAGATGAGCTTCGCGGAGTTCACCGAAGAATGGAAGCGCCTGTATGAAAAAGACAACGTCTCCCAGACGCTGCGTGAGCATCATGCCCGGATGCTCGAGAAGCGGATCCTGCCTGCTATCGGATATATGAAGCTCCGCGACGTGAAGCCGCTCCACTTAATGAGCATTTACAGGGATCTGGAGGAGGAAGGGCTCGCGCCTTCCACAATCAAATCCTATCACGCGCTGATCCGCTCGATCTTCAAGTGCGCGTTTCAGTGGGAGATCACAGACAGCAATCCCTGCGACCGCTGCGTGCTACCAAAGCAGAAAGAAAAATACAAGTACACTATCTGGACACCGGATCAGGCCCAGCGTTTCCTGCTTGCCCTGGATGAAAGCTATGCTGCATATTATCGGGAACGTGTCTACGCGAAGAAAGACGGACAGATCCGGATCACATCCGGCTATCAGACGGATCTTCATGTCGCTCCGATGTTCAAAGCGCTGTATTATCTCGCGCTCTTCTCCGGAGCCCGGCGCGGTGAACTATGCGCCTTGACATGGGAAGACGTGGATTTCAAAAAGCAGGAGATCCGGATCAATAAGGCCGTTGCGAAGACGGAAAGCGGTCAGATTATAAAGGAGCCGAAAACGCCTTCCGCAATCCGGCGCGTTTCCATTCCGGAAGTCTGTGTCAAACTGCTCCGCTCCTGGCATAAAGAGCAGATCCAGCTGGCCTTCAGCATCGGCTCCCTCTGGCGCGGCTATGCCGGCAAGGACTTTAATAAGAACTATGTTTTTATCCAGCAGGACAGCGGCCTCATGATCAATATCGATACGATCGGTCAGAAATTCAAATCAATCTGCGACATGTACAACAGCCACTGCGAGAGAGATGATCTGAAGCTTCCGGATATCCGTTTCCATGACCTCCGGCACACCAGCGCTTCTCTGATGATTGCGAATAATGTCGATGTCGTAACCGTCTCGCACCGGCTCGGGCACGCGAAGCCCTCTACCACCATGGACATTTATTCGCATGCGCTGCCGCTTCAGGACAAGGCCGCGGCCAACATCCTTTCGGATGTCATCGGAGCGGAATAGGGCTTTCATTCATTTTGCCGAAGGGCCTGATTTTGGCGTGAATTTGGCGTGAATTTTTTGAAAACTTATGAAAAAGTATGGAGAATGCGAGAAAGGCGATTGTCAGTTTTCCCTTATTTTAAGCCAAAAATGAATTTTACGGCTTGATCCCATAATCATGGGATGGGGCTGGCAGTGTGGAGGCCACGGGTTCGAGTCCCGTATGCTCCATCGAAAAAAGAGGATTTATGCAGGGATCAATCGTCCGCATAAATCCTCTCTTTTTGTGGAAACTTTCCGGATACAGAATACTGCCGAAAAGCGTAAAACCGCTTACTTCCCGTACTTTACCAGCGCCTCCACAATCTCCGGGAAAATCATATACCCGCCCTTGCGGCTGTAGAGGCCGAACAGTTCCCCGTCTCCTTCTGTCGCCGAATTATCCCAGACAAAACAGCTCATGCCGCGGGCTCTTGCGGCTGCGGTGTAATAGGCCGAGTATTCTACGCGATCCTGAATGTTGAGTTTTCCGTCCTTGTTCAGGCGGGAAACCGCGCCGAATTCATCAATCACGACCGGAACGCCTTTCGAAACATAGGTGCTGTACAGCTTGTCCATAAACCAGTCGATGTCTTTCGTGCAGACCTTCATTTCTGCAGAGAAGAAGGAACCGCCGCCCGGTTTCAGGGCGAAATCATAGGGGGTATAGGCGTGTATTTCCAGCATAATCCGATGGTTTTCGCCCTCCGGATCGGAAGGATCCGTCGGAACCGTAAAGAGTTTAGAAAGCACGCCGTCCGGAGATCCCGCATAGCCCGGAACCAGAAGATACCGGGTCTCATTGTTGCCGCCGGAAGCACGGACCGTATCGACAAAGAGCTGGTTCAGCTCGTTGATGCACTGAATCGCGTCATTCGAAGCTGCATTGTTGCTTGAAACAGACCATTCAATGTCCGTACCGACAAGCCGCGGCTCGTTCAGCCCTTCGAATATCAGCCGCTCGTCATAATCCGAGAAAGCCTGTGCAAGCTGCTCCCAGATCCGTCCGACATACTGCTTTGACTGCTCCAGATGTTCGGAATCCGGGTAGAAAGCATTCGCTTCCGGATGGTTGTCGTGATGGATATTGAGGATAACATACATTCCATCTTCAAGCGCCCAGTCCACGGCTTCCTTTACGCGCGCGAGCCACTTTTCGGAAATGGTATAGTCCGCTGAAACATGGTTGTGCCAGGAGACCGGAATCCGGACGGAAGTGAAACCGGCCTGATGATAGGCCTGCAGGACCTCTTTGGTCAGTTTCTCATGCACCCAGGAGGTCTCGGTTGTCATTTCATCCGCCAGTACGCCGTCCACATAGGCATCAAAGGTATTTCCGACGTTGAAACCGATTCCGAGGCTGCGGACAAAGCGCATCGATTCGGTATCCGGGATGGTTTGTTCGGGAATCGAAAGCTCCGGGATTACAATCACCGCTTCTTCACTGCTCTCTTCTTCCGCAGTCGCATCTTCGCTGCTCTCTTCTTTCGAAACCGATTCACTGCTGCCTGAGGTCTGCTCCTCCTGGGATACGGTCTCTGAAACTGTCGTACTTTCAGTACCTGTGTCTGTGGATTCCTGCGGTTTTTCTGTCCTGCAGCCGGCAGCACACAGCAGCAGAACCGCCAGAATCCATGCCGTAATTTTCCTGATCTTCATCTTTACCTCCTGATGTCCTTTCATTATGCAGCCTGTCTCGCTGATGCGAAACCATTTTCCCCGGTACTTATTCTTCCCTGCCGGGCATGGTTTCCGGCGCTGCTTCGGGTGCCGCCGCAAAGGGCTTCCCGATCATTTTTGTAACCAGTATGATCATCACGATACTCAGTGCGAGCGGAGCGAGCCGCAGCAGAACTTCCGCGCCGAAATCTCCGCTTGTAATGCAGGCGATAAAGGTAACGGCTTCGGTTCCTGCGACCAGCACCATACCGCCGATCACCGCAATCCGCATGCCGACATTTTTGAACATGTTCCGGTTGGCGTCCGGATTGCCGGTTTCGGAGAGCGACAGGAATTCCTGCTTTTTCCCGAATGCAAACACCATCACGAGACCGGCGAGTATGATCGTTCCCATCACAATATACCAGATAATCGTAATGGTTTCCTCGTGCCCGATAAACATAATCAGGATATCCGGGATCGTCGCCGAGGTATTGATCAGAAAATGCAGCAGCATCGTGTAAATGATCTTCCCGGTGCGCTGATAGACCGCCGCCAAAAGGAGTCCGAGCGTGAAAGCCAGGATGAACTGTGCGGGATTGCCGTGCATCAGGCCGAAAAGGAGTGCGGTTGCAAAAGCCGCCTGCGCTTCACCATAGGGATGCAGCGCATTCAAAAGCGTTTTCCGGAACGCCAGTTCCTCAAAGACCGGCGCGCCGATCATGGCATAAACATAATATACCAGCATGATTTTGCGGCGGGAAGAAAGGATGGCGTTCGGAACACCGATCCCAAACCATTCGGGCAGGTTTCCGATAAAAGCGCCGATACCCCAGAGCCCGAAAGCCATCATAATCATGAAAAGCATTTCCTTCCCGGTCAGGGATTTTTTCGGAATCGGAATATTCTCCCGCTCCGGCAGCAGCTTTTTCATGACCTTGATCCCGACAAACATCCCGAGCGCCGAGCCGACCATGAGGCCGATGATCACAAAAGCGAACAGATCACTCGATTCGATGTATGTGTAAAGCGCACGAATATCAGGCTTGCTGCTTCCCTGAAACAGATCTAAAATCCGCCGGTCCTTCATCAGCATAACGACGGCGCCGATACCGGTAAAAATCGTGAGCGCCAGGCTCGAGACCACGCTCATCGCACCATAGAGCGCGAGAACCGAAAGCCCGGCTTTATTGTATGATCTCTTCATAAGAATTGTCCTCCATATCAATTTCTGATTATACACCGATTTCCGTTTTTTTCAATCCGCGAAATCGGCGGATTGAGTTCCCAAATTCCCGAAAATGTGCTATATTATGGACCAGAAACTGCTTTTCACGCTGAAAGGAGCTTTTATGCGTTATCCGGAATTTCTGAAAGAACAGCACAAGATCGGCTTTCCCGCGCCGAGTTTCGGCGCCGCCACGGAGCCCTATGCCTCCCTTTTTGACAACGCCGTCCGAACGTTTCAGACGCTTGGTTGCGGCACTAAGCCCGGCCCGAACGCCCGTAAATCGGACGGCATCGGGATCAGCTCTTCTCCCGAATCCTGCGGACGGGAACTCACGGACCTGTACTGCGAAACAGATACTTCCGCCCTGATTTCTGTCGGAGGCGGCGAGCTGATGTGTGAAATCCTCGATCATGTGGATTATGAGCGGATCCGGAAAGCCGCGCCGAAATGGTTCATGGGCTATTCGGACAACACCAATTTCACCTTCCTGCTGCCGACCCTCTGCGACACTGCCGCGATTTACGGCCCCTGTGCCGGAACTTTCGGCATGGAACCCTGGGACGAATCGCTGCAGGATGCCTTCGACCTTCTCTCAGGCCGGAAGCTTTCCTTCACCGGGTATGACCGCTGGGAAAAGGAATCCCTGAAGGATGCCGAAAACCCGCTCGTACCCTATAACCTGACGGAGCCTGACTTTCCGAAGTGCTTTTACTGGGACGAAAAACCCTTTTCCGGACGTTTTATCGGCGGATGTGTGGATTGTCTCGTGAATTTGTTAGGGACGGAATATGACCGCGTTTCAGACTTCACGGCGCGTTACGGGGAAGACGGGATTGTCTGGTTCCTCGAAGCCTGTGACCTTTCGGTTTTCGGCATCCGCCGTGCGATGTGGCAGATGAAGCATGCCGGCTGGTTCCAAAATGCAAAAGCCTTCCTTATCGGAAGGCCTCTTGTAATGGGTCAGGAAATCATGGGACTTGACCAGTATCATGCGGTTCTCGATATCGTTCAGGATCTTCATGTCCCTGTGCTCATGGATCTGGATATCGGGCATCTTCCGCCGATGGTCCCGATCATAAGCGGCGGATACGGGACCGTGGACCAGGACGAAAACAAAAAGATCCGCATCCGTTTTGATCTGAAGTAAGGGTATGCTGTTCTCGACGGAAAACGGGAGATTTCTACAGTCTGTACTGCATAAAGTTCCGGTTCTTCTCGAATCCGAAAGCCGTATACAGAAGGACACCTTCATCCGAAGCCGTGATCTGAACCGATCCGCAGCGGTAGGCACGCGCCTCTTCGACGACATGCGAAAGGAGCGTTTTCGCAATCCCCCTGCGGCGGTATCCGGGTTCCGTGAACATACTCGAGAGAAGGCCGATCCGACCGCTCGGGCAGCTGAAATACGGCGGCTTTTCGACAAAGGACATACCGCTCGTCCCGACGATCCGATCCCCGTCGAGCGCAATCCAGGAGACAAAGGTCCGGTCTGCCATATGGCGCCGGTAATAATCCCGAAGCGCCGGCGCAAGATCCAGTTCTTCCTTCGCCCCTTCTTCCCGAAGTTGGCGGATCCGAAGCGCAATGAATGCGTCAATGTCCTGCTCCGTCAGTCTCCGGTACTGAATCGTACTCTGGATTTCAGAAGACTTTTTACTGTTCATCAGAACCTCCTCCTACTGTGGCTGCGGGGTTCTTTTTTCGCCGCAGCAGTATACTGCACAGGATCAGAATCAGCGGAAAAACCACCGCTGCAAGAAGTCCGGTTTTTAGGTTGTCGCTGAAGGAACCGGCAATCTGCCCCACCAGCGTCGGACCGCCGGAACAGCCGATATCCCCGGCAAAAGCCAGAAGTGCGAACATTACCGTTCCGCCCCGGGGAAGCTTTACCGCCGCCTGGGAGAAAAAGCCCGGCCAGAAGATTCCGACCGAAAGCCCGCATAAAGCACAGCCGGAAAGCGACAGAAGCGGGAACGGCGCAAAGACCGCTAAAAGATAGGAAAATACACAGAGAATGCCGCATCCGATAATGGCCTTTTGGGAATCTATTTTCGGGGCGGCTTTTGCGTAGATCACGCGGGAAATGCCCATCAGGACCGAGAACATGCAGGGGCCTAAAAGATCGCCCGTAAGCTTGCTGACCCGAAGCCCCCGCTCCGCAAAAGCGGAAGCCCACTGGCTCATCGCCTGTTCCGAGGCGCCGGCAGTGATCATCAGCACCATGAGAATCCAAAATGTGCCTGATCGAAGAAGCGAGCGAATACTCATGCCCTCCCCTTCTTCCGTCAGGCTTTCGATCGGCACCAGCGAAAAGGCAAAAACATCAATTATTGGGACAATCCCCCACAACAGGCAGATAATCCGCCAGTTTTCCTTTCCAAAGACTTTAAGAAACAGTGTCGTGAGCACCACGACCCCCACTACGCCCCAGCAGTAGAAGGAATGCAGCAGGCCCATCGCACTTTCCTTGTTGTTCCCGTCCGGGCAGGCTTCGACGATCGGGCTGATCAGCACCTCATCGATTCCGCCGCCGATCGCATTCAGGACGATGCACATGAGGAGCCCGGCAAAGGGGCTCGGCAGTGCGAAGGGGATCCACGCAAAGCCCGTGAGCCCGACGACACAGAACAGGTGGGCTGCTACTGCAAGCTTCCGGTAGCCGATCCGGTCCGCAAACTTTCCCGCTAAAAGGTCCACCGTGATCTGCACGCAGAAATTGACGGTGACAAGAGAGGTGATCTGCCGAAGCGAAAGCCCCAGACTGTCCTGGAAAATCACGAAAAGAAGCGGCGCGAAACTGTTCACCGCCGCCTGTGTGATATAACCGATATAACAGGCATAAATGGTATGCCGGTATCCGGTACGGATTTTTCGGATGATGTTCATGTCAGGAGATGGAAAGCCTCCGGTTTCATGCGTTAAAATTCAGGATTGATCCACAGTATGGGACGAACCGCCCCCTGCCCGCTGTCGACACTGCGGCCGTTGCAGTAGACGGCACCGCTCGTCAGGACATAGGCGGCATAATTCGAATACTTGCCGGGAGACCGCAGCCACCACCAGCAGATGTCGTCATCGCTGAGTCGGTATGTTCCCTTTTTATAAACGCCCTGTGCAATGCAGTACTCGGTTACCTGGCATATTCTGGCATAGTCCAGGCTTTCGTATCTTCCGACTTCTGAAGCGCTCAGAAGGAAAACTCTGTCCTCTGTACTGTTTCCGGGCGACGTGCTGTATTTCGGGTTTTTGTCCGCCGTGACGGTCATCATCTGAATCATGTCCTGTTCATCCCGGTCGAATGCCGTGTTCAGAAAATCTATGTTCAGCCAGGTCCGAAGCGTACAGTTTTCCCATGTAACGTTTGTGTTTTCTTCATTATATTTCTGACAGTCCAGCGCATAGGCACTGATGACAAGCATACTGTCCCCGTTTTTTTCCAGTACCCGCCATTCGATATATTCTTTTCCGTCTGAACTGACGTTGTTCTGCTCATAGGTGCCGAATAAGATATAGTCACCGACATCAGCAGTCTTCAGGTCCTTCCTGTGCCGGTCGTACGCCTCCGCCGCCCTTTCCCTGCTGTCCAGGTATCCGTTGATATTCATGTACTGCATAACGGCCTCTTTGTATTTCCCGGCCTCGAAGAGCTCCCCCGCATAGTAATATGTACATTCCGTGAGCTTTTGATCGCTTTCTTTGTATCCCTCAAGAAGCGTAAATTCCATAATGGCTGTTCTGTACCGGCCTTCTTCCATCAGAGACAGCGCATTTTCATATTTCCGGTCTCTCACAATGGTTTCACATTGCCGGGTCATCTCCCTGCTGTCTTTGTATCCGCGAAGCGCCCTGAACGCCCTGGCTGCGTCCTCATACTGCCCTGCCTCGTACAGTTCTGTTGCAGCCTGATACCGGACACCGGGAACATATACCCCAAAATATATAACAGCTGCTGCTGCACAGAGTACGACAACAGAGGCCAGAACCGCTGCGATGATTGTCCGGATCTTCGCTGCTTTTTCCGCTTCGGCCCGCTTTTTATCCGCATCCTTCCAGCCGGGAATCGACCCATACAGTCTGGCTGCGGTTTTACAGCCCGACAGGGTCCTTTTCCATCTGTTCAATGCTGCTTCAGCATAAACTGCATCTTTATGGCAAATTTCTGCTTTCTCAAGGCATTCTTCGGCACGCGCATCTGCATCCCTGAAGCCGGGAATCGATCTGAATTTTTCCGCCGCAGCCTTGAATGCGCCTTCACTGTACGCCTTCTTCATTGCATTGACCGCAGTTTCATAAACACCTGCCGGCTCAACATTTCCGCTGCGTTCTTCGGTCTCCCGCTGCACGTCTGCCGTCATCTCTTCCTGCAGATCGTCTTCTTTTTTCTGTTTTACCTCGGTCATGGTATACTCCTTCAGACAACAATGTCGGGGTCAGCCTTTATTTCTTTACAACGTAGCGGTCGTTAATGTAACGCATGCTCTTGATATAGGCGCGCTTTGTCGGCAGGTGCTCAATCATCAGCGGGAGCTCCGGATCTTCTTCGTTGACCTTCGACACATAATAGTCGATGTCGAAGGCGCCTTCGCCGACCGGCATCTCCTTGATCTGGAAGGTCAGATCGTTTTTCAGGATGCAGTCCTTGAAGTGGCAGCTGACAATGCGGCCGTGAAGCTTTTCGAAAACTTCATCCATAAACTGACGCTGGTAACGGTAGCGCTCGAAGCTGTTGATCCAGTTGATCATGTCGAGATGCACCGCGAGCCGGTCGGAACCGACATGCTGAATTAGGGCAAGGTATTCATCCGGCGAAGAGGGTACCATCCAGGGCATCGGCTCGATTGCGTAGAAGGTGTTTTTCGGATTCGCGGTTTCGATGATTATTTGAATAGTCTCGACGGTCTTTTTGTAGAAGTCATCACTGTAGTTTTCCGGATAATAGGCATCCCAGACCGGGCCGGCGGCTCCGGCGATATTACAGGCGCAGCGCGCGCCGACATAATCCGCAAGCTTCAGCTGTTCGACACATTTTTCAAAGGCAGCCGCGGCTTCCCTGCTGTCTCTGGCCATCGGATTGCACCAGGCACCGACCTCGGCGATCACGATGTCGTATGCGGCCGCCGCCTTCTTGTAGCCCTCAATTTCGTGAAAATCCGTATGATAATCCACCGGCAGGCTGGCAGCTTTCACGCCGTAGCCTGCCATCTCTTCTGCCCAGGCCTCCGGCGATTTTGCCTTCAGGCCGAAATTCATTCCAAGTCTCATAATCGTCCTCCAGATATCTGATTCATTCCTTTTACAACAAAAGCACCAGCAGCGGTATCGAAATAAAGCACAGCACCGTCGACAAAAGCAGGATATTTGCCGCCATCTTCGTCTCCCCGTGATGCATCTCCGCAAGGCTCAGAATGACCGAGCCGGCAGGCGCTGCCGCCAAGATCAGAATACTCGATTTAAAGGCGTTTGTAAAGGGGAGAAAGTACACAATTGCGTAGGAAAACAGGGGAAATGCCACCAGTTTCAGCGCAATCGCCGGATACACGAGCCTGTTCGTAAAAATGTCCTTTAAGGGCGCCGAGGCGAGCCGGATGCCGAGGATCATCATGCACAGCGGAGCCGTCAGTCCGCCGAGCGTGGAGACCACGGTCAGCGCTGCATCCGGAAGGAAGCGCTTCACCCCGAAAATATACAGCGGAAGTGCGACGACAAGCCCGAGCGCAGTCGGATTCAGGAGTGCGGATTTCAGGGAAATGTACTTTTTATCGCCGGTCAGGCAGAAGACGCCGACGGTAAAAAGCAGGATGTTCATCGACATCATGTTCATCGTCGCAAAACAGACGACCTCGGGGTTTTCGGGGAAAACCGCGCGCACAATCGGAAGCCCGAAAAAGCCGACATTTCCAAGCACCGAACCGATGGTCATAAGCCGGTACCTGGATTCCCCGAATTTCTTTCGGAGCAGGAGCCACAGAAGCGCCATAAAACCGGCCTGGAGCACAAAGGTCATGATGAAAAACAGCCCCATGTCCCCGAAATCCTTCCATGAGAAATCCATCTGCAGGAAAGCATTAATAACAAGAAAGGGCGTCCCGGCGTAGATCAGGATGCCCGAAAGCGTTCCGAGTTCCTTGTCCGAGACGATCTTCGCCTTTCGGAGGACAAAACCCGGAATGATATAAAAAAGTGTCATCAGGACGTTTGTGAGTGTGATCCGGAATTCCATTGATGCCTTGCCTTTCTGTCAGTCTTCCTCTTCTTCATCCACAGAAAGCCTCGGATCGCCGGTCACAAAGCTTTCTGCATCCCTTCTGTGCCAGGTAAAATATGCGCTTTCCATCCCGTCATACACACGCCCGGTCCGGTCCAGAAGGACCACCTCTTTCGCACCGTTTCGGGACAGGAACTTCGTATTCCGAAGAAGAAGCGCTGCAAAGTCCCGCTCGTCACAGCGGCGGATCTCCAGAATACCCCGCCCTTCTTCCGAAAGATGCTCATAATCCATCGTATAGGCCCAGTGCGGATTATCCTCAGTAAGCTGTCCGGAAAGGGGCAGCTCCTCGACAATCGATTTCAGCGTGAGCCCCATTGCCGGCGCACGCGGCCCGGCTTTTGCACGGTCCCGCGCTTCGAGAATCTCCTCCATACAGTTCTCGGGGAAGATTCCGTTCCCGATCTTGACAAGGGTTCCGACAATGATCCGCACCATGTTGTACAGGAAACCGTTTCCGCTGAATGTCAGCGTGATCATGTCTCCTTCGCGCACCACATCCGCGCGATAAATCCGCCGCACTGTATCCTCGACAGAAGTCCGGATCGAGCAGAACGAGCGGAAATCGTGTTCCCCAAGAAGTACAGAAGCAGCCGATCTCATCTTCTGTTCGTCCAGCGGATAGTAGTAATAGTAGGCGTAATCCCGCTCCTTCGGAAGCGGAATCTTCCGGTTCAGGATGCGGTATTCGTAGGTTTTCACAGAGTTCCGCTTCCTGGGATGATAGTCTGATGAAACCTCACAGCTGTCCTGGATTACAATATCCCTCGGCAGGAATTCATTGAGCGCGAATTTGAACTTCTCTCCCGGAATCCGGGATTCCGTATCAAACACGCAGAGGTTTCCGTCCGCGTGCACCCCCGAATCCGTCCGGCTGCAGCCGATCACATAGACAGACGGCTCCTTCAGAAGCTTCCGGAGCGCCTGGTTCAGGACCTCTTCAATCGAGATCCCGTTCGGCTGGTACTGCCAGCCGACATAATTGGTGCCGTCATAGGAGACAGTCAGAAGAATCCTTCTCATGGCAAAAGCACCGCCATTGCAATCATTCCGCCGAGGTACAGAAGCAGTACAATATAGGCGATGATGTCGGCCTTCTGGTATTTCAGCGGATGCAGCTTCGTCCGGCCGTCGCCGCCGTGGTAGCAGCGTGCTTCCATTGCAAGTGCGAGATCCGAAGCCCGCCGGAAAGCCGAAACAAACAGTGGGATCAGAAGCGGCACCATGGCCTTCGCCTTCTTCACAAGACCGCCCGTATCAAAATCCGCACCGCGCGCGATCTGCGCCTTCATGATCTTGTTCACTTCCTCGATCAGAATCGGAATGAAACGAAGCGCAATCGACATCATCATCGCAATCTCATGGACCGGGACTCTGATGACTTTCAGAAACCGCATGGAGCGCTCCAGGCCGTCCGTCAGGTCATTCGGCGTCGTGGTCAGCGTCATAATCGAAGAGCCGATGACCAGAAATACCAGGCGCACAACCATCAGCACTGCGGTCCGGATGCCTTCTTTGCTGACCGTAAAGATCCACCAGTGGAAAATGACTTCGCCCTGCACGAGAAAGACATTGAACAGCGCCGAAATGATCAGGATCATCAGCATTGCCCGGAGACCCTTCACCATAAACTTCACCGGAACATGCGAAAGCACGATCACAAAGACCAGGAAAGCCGCCGCATAGGCATAGCACCAGGGTCCGTGACCGACAAAGAGCGAGATGATGTAGATGAAAGTGAAGGCCAGCTTGACACGAGGATCCAGCCTGTGCAGGACGGAGTCCGTGTCATAATACTGTCCGAGGGTGATATCTCTGATCATGAAGAATCCTTACTGAAACACCGAATGAGTTCGGTATTGTTTTATGCTTTTCCGAGAACCCGAAGGATTTCTGCCTTCAGCTCGGGAACACTCATTGCATGCTCGTCTACCAAAAAGCCCTTATCCCGGAGCGCATGCGCGATATAGGTCACCTGCGGCGCGGAAAGCCCGATCTTCTCCAGCTCGCGGTAGTGTTCAAACACGGCCCGCGGCGTGTCGTCATACAGGAGCGATCCCTGGTTCATTACAAGAAGCCGCTCTGCATAAACCGCCACGTCCTCCATGCTGTGGGAAACCAGTACGACCGCAATGCCTTCCGTATCGGAAAGCGTGCGGACCGTTCCGAGAATGTCGTCCCGACCCGCCGGGTCCAGCCCGGCCGTCGGTTCGTCGAGGATCAGGCATTCGGGGTTCATTGCAAGCACTCCTGCGATCGCAACGCGCCGCTTTTCGCCGCCTGAGAGTTCAAATGGGGACTTCTCCTCATAACTCTCCGAAAGGCCCACAAGCCGCATTGCGTGACGCGCGCGCTCGATGCGTTCCTCTTTCGGAAGGCCCATATTCTTCGGGCCGAAGCAGATATCCTTTAAGACCGTTTCCTCAAACAGCTGGTGTTCCGGATACTGGAACACAAGGCCCACCTTCTGCCTGAGTTCCTTTAAAGGGTATTTCTTGTCAAAGATATTCTCGCCGTTAAAGAGCACTTCACCGAAGGTCGGCTTCAAAAGTCCGTTCAGGAACTGCACCAGCGTGGACTTCCCGGAACCAGTATGTCCAATCAGCGCTGAGAATTCTCCTTCATGAATCGTAAAAGAGACGTTCCGCACGGCAAAAACCGGTTTTTTCGCACCCGGGTCATAGCTGAAGGAGGTGTTTTTCAAAGTTAATTCCATCTTGCCCTCCGTTTATTCCGGAATCTTTGCCCGTGCAAGCTTCCATAAAGCCTCCGTGAATTCATCGATCGTGAGGATTCCTTCCGGAAGCTCCACGCCCTCTTTCCGGAGTTCATGGGCGAGTTCCGTCACCTGCGGAACCGTCATGCGGCACGCCTTGAGTTCTTCGACTCTGGAGAAAACCTCCCTCGGCGTCCCGTCCATCACAAGTTTCCCGCCGTCCATGACAATGACGCGGTCTGCATCAACCGCTTCTTCCATATAATGCGTGATCAGGACAATCGTAATGCCCTCTTCACGGTTCAGTTCATGCACGGTCTCGATGACTTCCTTCCGGCCGACGGGATCCAGCATCGCGGTCGGTTCATCCATCAGAATACACTTCGGCTTCATCGCGAGCATGCCCGCGATCGCGATCCGCTGCTTCTGGCCGCCCGAAAGGCGGTTCGGCGAGTTCATCCGGAAAGCCGTCATTCCGACACGCTCCAGCGCCTGTTCGACCCTTCTCTCCAGCTCCTCTGTCGGAACGCCGAGATTTTCCGGTCCGAAGGCCACATCCTCTTCAACGATTCCGGCAATGATCTGGTTATCCGGATTCTGGAAAACCATGCCCGCATTTTTCCGAAGCGTCCACAGCTCCTCGGTTTTCATCGTATCCTGACCGCAAAGGAGCACGGTTCCGCCGGTCGGCAGCAGCAGTGCATTCACATGCTTTGCGAGCGTGGATTTGCCGGAACCATTGTGTCCGACAATTGTGACGAAGCTGCCCTCTTCGATGGACAGCGTCACATCATCAATCGCCCGGACGGTTTCGACCTCGGTCTCGTTCTCATCGTATTCTTTATATTCGTGTACGAGATTCAGGATCTCAATGATATTCACGCGGTTTCTTCCTCTATCACACTGTAAATTGCGCGGATGGCGTCTTCATAATGCTCCTCCGGCACGCCAATGAGAAGGTTCAGCTTGCCCGCGCCCTGGTTGATCGTCGTAATCTCGATCCCGGCGCGGGTCAGCACCTGCAGCACCTGTACGTTGGCATCGCTCGCATCCGTCCCCTTCTCGCCGACCACCGCGATCATCGACAGTTCATCGCGGATCGACAGATAATCCGGCTGCAGCTCGTCCTGAAGTTCCTGGAGAAGCGCTTCCTTGACCGGCGTCAAAAGATCCGAACGGATTACCAGCGTAATTGTATCGATGCCCGTTAAGCAGTGCTCAAAAGGCAGGTTCCGCCTTTTCAGGCTCTCTAAAATGTTTGACGCGAAGCCCGAACCGTCACTGGTCATGACTTTCTCGACCTGGATCACCGACATACCGGTTCTCCCGGCGACACCGGTGACCGCATGCCGCATCCGGCCCTTCGGGAGTTTCCGCACAATCATGGTACCCGGGTTGTCCGGCTCCTCTGTCGAACGGATATTGATCGGAATCCCGATATTTGACGCCGGCAGTACCGAGTCCGTATGCAGCACCGAAGCCCCCATATAGGAAAGTGTCCGAAGCTCGCGGTAGGAAAGGTAGTCCACTGTCCCCGGATTTTTGACAATCCGCGGGTCTGCCGAGAGAAGCCCCGGAACATCGGTCCAGTTTTCATACAGATCCGCTGAAACCGCCCGGGCCGCTAAAGCGCCTGTGACATCTGAACCGCCGCGCTCAAAGGTGTGAATGATCCCCTTCTGGTCAGCGCCGTAAAAGCCCGCGATAACAGCATTCTGAAGCGGCCGAAGCGCCGCGCCCATCGTACGGAGCGTCATCGGAAGGTCCAGCACGCCATCCTCCGAGAAGCAGACGCACCACTCCGGATCGACAAAGGTATAGCCAAGATAATCGGAGAGGATCCGTGCCGCAAGGTACTCGCCGCGGCTTGCCGCGTAATCCTTCTGCGGATCCGAAAGCAGGCTGTCCCGAAGAACCCGAAGCGTATCCAGAATCATCTGTTCTTCCTGTTCCAGCTGTTCGCCGGAAAACAGTCCCCGGACAATCTCGAAAAAGCGGTCCCGGACCGACAGCAGGACGGGCTCAAAATTCTCCTCCGCTGCCGCTTTTTCATACACCGAAAGCAGCAGGTCTGTTACTTTCAGATCCGAAGGGTTCCGCTTCCCCGGCGCAGATACGACAAGAAAGCGCCGCGCGGGATCCTTCGCGACGATCTCTCCGATTTTCCTGAAATGTGCGGCATCCGCAATGGATGTCCCGCCGAATTTTGCTGTTGTTGTGCTCATGTTTTCTCCGGTTTTTCCTGATTGCATAGCTTTTTATATTGTATCAGATTCCGGCATCTCCGTCAATAGGGCAATCGGGCTTTGGACTGCGCTGAAGCTGCAGATCTGAAAAGAAGCGGACCGGGGAATTGCTCCCCGGTCCGCTCTTCAATTATCTCCTGAACTTCGTCAGAACACCCGCGCTTTTGCTTCCGCTGCATCCGCGAAAGGTCCGGGTATCGGGCAGGACGCTCTTCTCTCTCCGAAATAGTCCAGGTTGAATACGATCGGCGTGCCGTCCGGATTCTCATACTGCATCTCCGGTTCGAAAGCCATTCCGAGCGTCGGAGTGGAAATCATACGGCAGGCTTTCTCCGGGAGCTTCTCGAAAAGATCGCCCGTGAGATACCAGCCGTCTTCGCGCTCTTCGACGCCGATGGAAAGGCCTGTGAGATCGCTGATTGTCGGATCCTTCTCGTTCCGGCAGGCTTTCGCGCCGTTCACATAGAGATTTCCTTCGACCCAGACCGGCAGATGGTCGTAGTAGAGATCCGGATTCTTCGGCTGAGAGTAGATGTTAACATAGCCCTCGAACCAGGACTTCCACTCTTCTTCGATCGGGTATTCGTCAAAGACGTCCGTACCCACGCGGAAGCGCATGTCGTCCCATGCATTCTGGCTCTGCTCACCCGCCGCGTCGATCTGCATTTTCACCGGGTCCAGGTCCGCTTTCTGGATGAAAATGTTGTTGTAGAAGCGGTCGTCGCCGTGCAGAATCGTCATGAATCCGCAGACCTTTGTTCCGTGGATTTCGTGGTAAGGCGTATAACGCACAGAAGGTTTGTTCACACCGTTGTTGTCCGTTCCGATGCCGACCGCCGAGAAGGATCCGGCGATCAGGTTGTGAACCATTGCGACGCCCTGAGTCGCGAGTTTCACAGAGCGGTCCGAAAGGAGCAGGTTGTTGTCAAGAAGTGTCGGGCCGTGCGAGACCTCGATGAAAATATCCTCGCCCATTCCGGTGACAACACTTCTCATACTTTCCGGGCTGAGATCCCCGAGCGGGAACGGCAGGCAGTTGTCATGGAACAGGTTCTGCGTGACCCGTGTTCCCTGCGCCTGCCAGTCAAGCCAGAGGCCTCTCGTGCAGTGGTGGATATGGTTCCTTCGGTAAATCACGTCGATTGCCGCATGCATCTTGATGCCGCCGATCTCTGCGCCTGCGAGATTCTGCTTGAAGTTAATATGATGAATGTGGTTGTCCTCGATCAGGGAGAACACGCCGCCGAGGTGCCCGACTATGCCGGTCTGGCCGCAGTCATGGATATGGCAGCGCCGCACGATATGCGAACCGATGTGCTCCTTGTCCCAACCTTCGTAACTCGCCTGCAGGATGCAGTCACGCTCGGTCTGTGTACCATCCTTGTATTTCCATTTCAGCCACTTGTTGTCGTTGTTGGGCTGCAGATATTTGCCGAGCGAAATGCCGGAGCATTTGGACTCGTAGATTTCGCAGTCCTCGATGATCCAGCCTTTGGACCAGTGCGGACCGATCATGCCGTCCTGATAAGCGGTCGGCGGCGCCCACTGGGTTGCGGCTTCGCGTACGGTAAAGCCGGACAGCGTGATATATCCGATTCCTTCGGCCGCCGGCAGGAAGCAGTCCTTCCGTACAGAGATCTCCACATCCTCCGCGTTCGGATCCAACCCTTGGAAGTTCGCGTAAATCACGGTCTCATCCTTCTCTTCATCCTGCTCCGTATACCAGCAGTAAAGAGAAAACTCCGGCTCCCAGGTGCCGGGCAGGGGCTCGGGCTTCTTCACCTGTTCCAGACTCGTGACTTCGTACATGGACTTGTGATTCAAATAGACTTCACCGGTATGAGCAAGGATCATTCCGTTGAACCAGTCACCGGAAACCCGTGTCGTATAGGGGTTGTAATCTGAGAAAAAGCTGTTCGGAATCCGTACCGCATAGACGCCGTCCACTTCACACTTTCTCCAGTTTTTCGCAGACTCTGCACCTGTAATTACGGCCTGAAGCGGTTCAACCGAGCGGTACGCAATCCGCTGTTCTTCTGTCCCGCCGTGCTTCGGATTCACATATTCCCGGTAAATGCCGGGATACACGAGCACTTCATCCCCGGCTTTCGCGAGCTCCGCCGCCGCCTGAATCGTCTGGAAAGGATATTCTGCGGAGCCGTCGCCCGTGCGAACCGCCGCTGCATTGACATAGTATTTCATAGATTCCTCCACTCAGGATATATTTTCCTCATTGTAGCAAAAACCCCGCCTTTCGTCAATCACGAGCCGCCAGTTTCCGGGGCGGTTCCACAGCTTTCCGGAATTCGCCTGCGGGGGTGGCGTAACACCTTGACGGAAATCACGGAATCTGATAGACTGAGGGCATAAAAATATTGGGAGGAGCCTATGATTATCGGTGCGAATACCTTTGGTCTGAAGGCGGATTTATACCGGGACTTTGAGGGGACGCTTCAGAGACTGAAAGGCATTGGTTTCAATGCTATTGAGGTGTGTACGATTCCCGACAGTCAGGGAATGGAGCCCCCGGCGGACTTGTCGCCGGAAGTGCTCGAAGCACTCAGGAACTCTCCGGCTGCGCATATTTTCTGGTCATTTTCAACGGCGAAAAAACGAATAGCAAAAATGCGCGAGGCCGGCTTCGTCGTGGATAGTGTCCATGTCAATCTGCCGAAAAACGGGACGGAAGAAAAAGCGGAGACACTCGCCGAAGAAATCCTCGTTTTTGCCAAAGATACCGACATCCGGTACTTCGTAACCAGCCCGATGTGCGGGCTTTCCGAGATGAAAGAGCGCACCCCTTGGTTGCAGCTCATGGCGGCAAAAATCCGCGCCGGCGGCTGTTTCCTGCTGATGCACAACCATGCGCATGAATGCGCCAGCGAAGATGGCACGTCCGCGATTGAATACGCCCTGGAAGCCTGTCCGGATTTATTCGCCGAACCCGATGCAGGCTGGATGGTGGCAGGCGGAATGGATCCCGTTCCCTTTATGATGGTCTACGCCCATCGGATTCTGCACCTGCACCTGAAAGATTTCTTCCCCGGAAAAACCGAGGCGGACGGCGACGGGCGCTTCTCTCCGATCGGCGAAGGAGTCCTGCCGCTTCGAGAAGTGCTGCAGGCATCAAAATGCTGCAATCTCTCCGAGTACGGATTAATCATTGACCAGGATGCTTCGCTCAGAGACTTTATCGAAGACCTGCGAACCGGAAGGGAAAATGTACTGAAACTGTTCTGAACTACCGGTTCAATGACAGAGCGGAACAAACGTGATATTATTCAAATAGAATCTATTAAAAAGGAGCCTGACATGGCAAAAATGACTTCGGCTTATGCCAGCAAAGTAATCCGGAAACTCAATGAGGACAAGGAATTTTACCGGAATAAGGAGCGCGAGGGATACATTTACGTCGCGTCTCTGGACGAGGATCCGGTTATCCCGGACTATCATTACGCGGAAGTCGCGGGAAAAATCGCAGAAATCGACGAGCAGATTGTCCGTATCAAACACGCGATCAACTACAACAACGCCGTGAATCCCATCGACGTCGGAAACGGAAAAATGATGACGATCGATATGATCCTCATTAAAATGGCTCAGCTCTCGCGCCGCAAGGAATTCCTTGACATCATGCGGAAAACCCAGCCCAAAGTCCGTCTTAATTCCGGTGCCTACAATACCAAAAAAACCGCGCCCGAGTACCAGTACATCAATTTCGACCCGACGCTGATTCAGTCGGAATACGACCGTATCGACCGGGAGCTCGCTTCGATGCAGCTCGCGCTGGATCATTACAACCAGACCTTCGAATTTGAAGTATAATGCGTACAGAGCATCCCTGAGTAAAAACTATTCCGTGCAGTAACAGAAACCCTATTTAATGGATCCCTGTGTTATGAGCAATCGTTTATCGTTTTGGTTCGTGCTTGTTTTCTTATTTCTTTATTGATTTAAAGTTCAGGGTTTTCAGATCGCTTTTGACTAATCGTCAACCATTTCTGTGCTGCAGAAAACACTGCGGTCCTCCCTTTTCTTTGGGAGAGCCGCATAGGCGCCAAGTGTTCGGTTCGGAGGCGTCTGTACATATGCTTATCCTTGACAGACCTTGAAAAACTGTGCTACAATAGCCTCTGCGATACAGTTTCATTGCTGCATGAAAACCGCCTGCGAAAAATTGTACTGCGGAGTTTTTTTGCGGCTGTATACGAAATATTCACGGAGGAAAACACATGAAAAAACCCATCGTACTGATCGTCATGGACGGCGTCGGCGAAACCCCTGAAACCCTCGGAAACTGCGTGCTTCGCGCCAATACCCCGACCCTCGACTGGTTCAAGGAAAACTGCCCCTGGCAGAAGATTAAGGCACACGGCGGCGCAGTCGGCCTTCCGACCGATGATGACATGGGCAACAGTGAAGTCGGCCACAATGCTTTAGGCTGCGGCCAGGTGTATTCGCAGGGCGCAAAGCTCGTCAATGAATCCATCGAATCCGGTTCCATTTACCAGAGCGAGACCTGGAAAGACCTCGTCGGCTCTGTCGTCGAAAAAGGAACGGCACTGCATTTCATCGGCCTGCTGTCAGACGGAAATGTACATTCCAATATCAGCCACCTCTTCGCGATGCTTCGGGAAGCCAAGGCGGAAGGCGTGAAAAAGGCTCGCGTCCACACGCTTCTGGACGGCCGTGACGTACCGGCGACCAGCGCACCGGAATATGTCAAAGCGCTCGAAGAAGTGCTTGCAGAACTGAATGACGATACCTTTGACGGACGCATTGCATCAGGCGGCGGCCGTATGAACGTCACAATGGACCGCTATCAGGCAAACTGGGGCATGGTGGAACTCGGCTGGAACGTGCATGTACACGGCGAGGGCAGACAGTTCGGATCGGCGCTTGAAGCGATCGATACGCTCCGCGCGGAGACCGGCGCGATCGACCAGGATCTTCCGGCATTCGTCATTGCAGAAGACGGGAAGCCCGTCGGCGCAATGCAGGACGGCGACAGCGTGATTCTCTACAACTTCCGCGGAGACCGCGCTCTGGAGATTTCAATGGCCTTTGACGGGGACGCTTCCTTCGATAAATTCGACCGCGGCGTGATCCCGGCCGTGAAATACGCCGGCATGCTCGAATACGACGGTGACCTCAAGATTCCGCATCACTACCTTGTGAACCCGCCGCAGATCAAGAACACCCTGACCGAGCTTCTTGTCGAGAACGGCATTAAGGAATACGCCGTTTCCGAGACACAGAAATACGGCCATGTAACCTATTTTTGGAACGGCAACCGCTCCGGCAAGGTTTCCGAGGAACTCGAAGATTACTGCGAGATCCCGAGCGATGTCCGCTCCTTCGACGAATGCCCCTGGATGAAGGCAACCGAAATCACCGACAAGGTCATCGAAGCAATTAAGAGCCATCAGTACGGCTTCATCCGCTGCAACTATCCGAACGGCGACATGGTCGGCCACACCGGCAACCTTGACGCAACGGAAATCGCGGTCGAGAGCGTTGACCTGCAGCTTGCCCGCGTCAAGAAGGTCGTCGATGAAGAGAACTGCATTCTCCTTGTGACCGCCGATCACGGCAACTCGGACCAGATGCTCGAGAAGAACAAGAAGGGTAAAGTGGAAGTCCGCACTGCGCACAGCCTGAACCCCGTCCCCTTCATCATCTACGACAAGGATGAGCGCCACGAAATGAAGGAAGGCGCCTTCGGTCTTGCAAACGTCGCGCCGACCGTTGTCGGCCTCATGGGCCTGAAGCCCTACGACAGCTGGGAAGAAAGCATGCTGAAGTAAGCGTATCTGCCCTTATTAAAATGACGAGCGCCGCGGCATCATGGCCGCGGCGTTCTTTTTGTGTAAAATGACTGTTTAGAAAACTATCTGTTCTTTTTCCGGATATGCTTCAGGTAATAATAGGTAAGCTCAATGATGAAACACGTTGTCCAGCCGACCGGATAGCCGAGGCCGACAAGGAGCGGCGTGTTCGCGATAAAGTGCGTAACCACGAAGAGGTAAATCTGCCGGATCCCGACAAAGGCAGCGAGCATGATGATCATCGGGCCCCGGGAGTCACCGCGGCCCCGGAGCGCGGAAGCCAGTACGTGATTCACACAGTTGAAAAGCAGGAAGAAGGTATTTGCGTGGATAAACAGCGCGCCGGCATCGATCACACCCTGATCTTTTGAGAACAGGCCAACGGCCGGTTTCGCAAAAATGTAAAGTACCGTCGCAATCACCGCCGTCACCACAAGTGACATCATAATCGTCGTAAAAGTGCCCTTCTTTGCGCGTTCCTCTTTCCCGGCGCCGATATTCTGCGAAACGAAGGTCGTCGCAGCCATTGCCATGCTCTGCATCGGCAGCATGATAAAGGAATCAAGTTTATTGTAGGAGCTCCAGCCTGCCATAACCGTCGAACCGAAGTAGTTGATGTAGGACTGAACAAAGATATTGCTGAAGGCCGTAATGACCGACTGGATGCCGGCCGGAAGTCCGACGCCGAAGATCTGCTTCAGGGTCGCGCCGTCGATCCGAAGGTCCTTCCACGAGAGGCGGTAGATTTCCTTCGAGCGCGTCAGAAGAATGAGGATCAATGCAGCGGAAATCGCCTGGGAAATAATCGTTGCAATCGAAACGCCCGCGATACCCATCCGGAGCCAGATGACAAATACAAGGTCAAGAACCGTATTCAGCACGCTTGTCAGGATCAGAAACAGCAGCGGCCGCGTGCTGTCGCCGACTGCCCGCAGGATGCCCGAGCCCATGTTGTAAATGAGAAGCCCGGAAAGTCCCAGGAAATAGATTGTGAGATAGGTGACCGCATCATCAAACACATCCTCCGGCGTGTCCATGAAATGCAGCATCGGCTTGACACCGACAACGCCGATTACGGTGAAGAGCACACAGGCGATGAAAGTCATCATCATTGTCGTTTCAACCGCTGTGTGCAGTTTCTTCATGTCCCGCGCGCCGAAATTATGGCCGATCACAACGCCTGCACCGACCGAGAAACCGTTGAAGAACATGACGAGCATGTTGACGATGATCGTGGTCGACCCGACTGCCGCGAGCGCTTCCTTTCCGACGAAATTCCCGACAACAATCGAGTCGACGGTATTATAGAGCATCTGGAAAATGTTGCCGAGCATCAGAGGCAGGGAAAACAGAATGATCTGCTTCACGATGGAGCCCTCAGTCATAATGACGGTTGATTTCTGCAGCAATTTCCGGTCTTTGATCGCCATAGAGTACCCCTTTCTGCCTGATTCGTGAAAAATCCCTCCCGCCATGCGGGAGGGATGCTTTTCGACCCGAGGATTTCCGGGAAAATTATATCACTTTTTGTGTGGGAATTCAAGGGAGCGGACAGATGAACTGTCTCACTTCACAAAATTCATCAGGTGAGCGGCGGCTTCGCGCATCTCATTCAGACTGACACGGCCTTCTGCATAGCCCTGAAGGACCTGTGCGATGACAGGCGGGCCGCCGGGCATGATCACATCGTTTCCTGCCGCGACTGCGTCGGCGCCGTCAACAACAATGTCCATATCGCCCCAGTCGGTCACGACGACACCTGTAAAGCCCCATTCGCCGCGCAGAATCTCGGTACAGAGCACACGGTTTCCGCCTGCAAAGCTTCCGTTCAGCTTGTTGAAGGAAGTCATGAGTGTTGTAGGTTTTGCCTGTGTCAGCACCATTTCAAAAGGCTTGAGATAGAGTTCTCTTGCCGCACGGGCACTGACAACGGAGTCTGCGGCGTCAATATTCCGGGTCGTTTTGCCTCTCCGATAGGTTTCCTGCTCATTCAGAGCAAAATGCTTCGGGCAGGTTGTGACCGCGTTGTTCTCCATGGCACCAAGTGTCACCTTCGTGCCCATGATGCCCGAAAGGAAAGGGTCTTCACCGAAATATTCGAAAGCCCTTCCCTCGATCGGATTCCGGACAAGATTCATACCCGGTGCAAGCCAGGAATCAATCCCGAGCTCCTCCGCCTCCGCGCCGCAGGCGGAACCGAATTCGTAGGCAAGTTCCGGATTGAAGGTACAGGCCAGCATCATGCCGGTCGGCCAGGCGGTCTTTCCGACGGACGCCGGCCCATCCTTGTAGGAGCGGGTCGGGATTCCGTACTTTTCGATTGCCGGATTGCTGTAGCCAAAGCCCAAATCCGGACGTGTCGTCGTGCCGATCGGACTGCCGTCTTCATAATAAATCGTCGGAGGCGCGCCTTTTGCCGCAATTCCGCCGAAGGGCAAGCCTGGCCCATAACCACAGGAGAGAACCGCAAGTTCTTCCGCACTCATCTGGGCAACAAACTGCTCCATCGTAACTTTTCCGTCCAAAACATCCTGAAGAATTGACGGAACCAGCCCTGCGCTGAAGTCATAGGCCTGATAAACCGGCCAGTCTGTCACGACGTCTGCAGAAGAGAGGGAAATCACCGGAAGACCGCCGGGCATCTCTGTTCCGGCGTCCTGAAGTGCCTCGGCCGTGACCGGAATCTCCTGCTCCGGCTTCAGCAGTTTCACTTTTCCTTTGTTGCATGGCAGCATCCCGATATCCGCCGTGACGCTTCTCGTCACAATCGGTTCCGATACTTTCAGCACCGCGCAGGGCGAGACGTTTTTCGAGCTGTTCCCGACAAGGACTGTATAGTCTCCTGCTTCGATTACATACTCCTTCGTTTCTTCGTCGAAGGAAGCAAGCTCCGAAAGCGGGAATTCAAGCCGGACAAGACTTTCACCGCCGGGGGCTATGCACTTTGTCTTCGCAATTGCCTGAAGCTCCTTTTCAGGCTTTTTCAGCTTTCCGAACGGCGCATGGACATAGAGCTGGAGTGCTTCTTTTCCTGCATACTCCGCGGACAGGTTTTTCACGCAGACATCCGCCGAAAATACTCCGTCGGAAACCGCAGCCTCTGCCGGCACGATCACAAATTCCGCATACGAGAGCCCAAAGCCGAAGGGATATGCCACCGGCTTTTCAAAACTGTCAAAATACCGGTAGCCCATATAAATGTCTTCTTCATAAACTGTCACGGGGCTCATGTCGAAACCGATGCTGCCGTTCTGTTCCGCCGACAGTCCGTAGTCTTTGTACTGCAGAATCGTCTCCGGTTTGTCCTTATTCGAGGAAAAGTGCTTCGCCGTCGGATAATCCTCATACGACAACGCCGCCGTCTGATTCAGCTTTCCGGAAGGACTGATCTTTCCTGTCAGGATATCCGCAAGCGCCCCCGCAGCCTGTTCGCCGGAAGTACCCATGAAGAGAATTGCCTTTACTTCCGGGAATTTTTCCAGCGCCGGAATGTCCATCATCCCGTTGACGTTGAGAACTGCGACGACCTTCGGAAAATGAGCACAGGTCAGCCGCAGAAGTTCTATTTCTGATTCCTGAAGCTCATAATCGTCGTCTACGCGCCGGTCGCATTCCTCTCCGCCGGTCTGCCGGCCGATGATGACGACTGCCGTATCGGTTTCAAGGGCGGCTGCGGAGAACAGCGCTTCTTCAGGCAGTTCTTCCGGTACCGCAGGCGTATACCGCCCGAACAGTTCATAAATCATCCCGCTTGCGACAAGGCCTTCGATATTCTTGAAAAAACTGTCTCCGTCTCCGCCGCCGAACGGGTCTGTCGATGTGGAAGCTTCCTCGTTTTTGATCTCCTGATAAAAATCATACAGCGGTCCCGACAGCCGAAGCCCGGCTTTCTGAAGTTCTTCCGGGATCCCGAGCGGATTGTCGCAGCGGCTCGCGCCCGATCCGCCGCCGCCGATAATGGTATGTAACTGCGTCCGCCCGAGAAGTGCGACACACTTTCCCAAAGGAAGCGGCAGTACCCGGTCTTCGTTTTTCAGAAGTACCATCGCTTCCCCGGCGATTTCACGCGCGAGGGCGATCCGGGATTCCTCTGACTTGTACTTTTGATTCATACTCCCTCCATGGTTTACGAAATGTGCATTCTCCCGGTTCATGCTTTCGGAATCTGCAGAAGTGCAGCATGAAGCTTCCGAAGTGTAGACTCCTTCTGATCACCGAGAATTTCCCCGATAAATCCGGTTGAAAGGAAGTCCGCCGCGGACAGCGTGAGATCTCCCTGGAACAGCATCTGCTCCGGGAGCGCCCGTTCCATGATCGCCGTGAGACAGGAGAGCAATGCTTTCTTCGCCTGGTCATTCGCCCTGATTACAGCCATCGAATCATGCACCGAATAGAAACCCGGCTTCGTCTCGAGCGTTCCCGCGACTTCCTCGACGCTCTCAAACCAGTTGATCGCGTCTTTCGTCTCCTTAAAGCCTGCAAAAGTGAATTCCGGAAGCATCTCCGGGACGCTTCTGACCATAATGGTGTCCGAATACTCCTCCGCCTTTGCCACAAGAACCGTGCCTGCTTCTGTGATCGGTACATTCTCAAATACAAAGGTATGCGCGCCGGAAAGTTCCGCGATCAGCTTCCCGTCCGCATACAGCGCGACCGGGCTGAGATTGGAATGGACACGTACCGTTATGGTCTTCCCCGGACGCGCGAAGTAGCGCCGCCCGTCGATATGGACGAAAGGCTCTTTTCCGTACCAGGCTTTGTAGACGTAGAAGGAATCCTTCTTGATCTTCCGGTCCATGGAGACAAGGCCCTTGTTGTTCCGGCCCATCGTTCCGCCCTCCCGGCGGAAGTTGCTGCCGAAATCAAACATGTTCCAGACGTAGGTGCCCCATATGAAAGGCCGTGAAGCCCAGGTTTCGCATGCGTTTTCATGCACCAGTACCTGGTATTCCTCGGTATAGTCCTGCTTCTCCGGATGGTCACTGTGGTAACTGATCACACTGTCGCAGCCGTACTCGGTCACGGCGAAGCGGCGCGCCGGATACTGGCTGTGGTATTTGTCGCACCATTCTGCAAGATCCGGCATCTGTCCGCGGTACCAGCCGAAATAGTGATTCCAGCCTTCCGCGTCGGAAACGTCATGAAGCGGATGGTCCCAGCCCGCATTGTATTCATGCGCGATCACGGTCAGGCGCTTCTGATCCAGCTCTTTCACAGCGTGATTCAGGTCTTCGTGGCAGGGGATCAGTTTTTCATTGTCATTTCCGCCGATCAGGATTTCATTTGACAGGCCCCAGCAGAAAATCGACGGATGGTTGTAGTTCTGCGCGACCAGTTCCCGGATTTCATTGACCGCTGATCGGTGCGCGTCATCGTCCCAGGACTGCGCGAAATACGGAATCTCCGCCCACACAAGAAGTCCTTCATGATCGCAGGCGTCGTACATCTCCTGTGCCTGCTGGTAATGCGCAAGCCTTACACTGTTCGCGCCCATCTCCGAAATCAGCGCTGCGTCTTCATAGGCCGCATCCAGGGGAAGCGCGCTTCCTTTATACAGCCGGTCCTGATGACGGCAGACGCCGCGAAGGGGGTAGTCCCGTCCGTTCAGGATAAAGCCGCGCTCGGGATCGATTTCAAAATCACGGACACCAAAGTCGGCTTCGATTTCATCAATCACCTCATTGTGCTCCACCAGAAGAAGTTTCGCCGTATACATCTGCCAGTCTGTTTCCGGATCCCAGCGCCGCACATCGGGGATGAAGGCCCGAAGCGTGCTTTCTTCCTCCGCGAGCGCGTAAACCTCTGTCAGCGGGTCCTCGTCCATAAAAGCGAATTCCGAAGGCACGATGCCAAGCGAAATCTTCTGGCCCTGCTTCAGCCCCGAAACTTTCGTGCGCGCCGTAACGAAAGCGCCGCCCGGGACTTCTTCGGTGTCAAGATACACGCCGGGGCCGCCGAATTCATCCAGCGTAAAATGGCTTGCCGGGACGCTGATCTGGCTGACATAGCGGTACAGTCCGCCGTAGAAGGTGAAGTCTGCACGCTGCGGATAGACTTTGTCGTCGTAACGGTTGTCGCAAAGGATCGCAAGCGTATTTTCCCCGTCCCGGACAAGATCCGTCACATCTGCGCGAAAAGCGCTGTAACCGCCGACGTGACGTGTCACAAACTGTCCGTTCACATAGATTTCGCCGACAAGGCCTGCCGCGCCGACTTCGACATAGAGCCGTCCGCCGTCCCGGGGCTGCTTCAGCGGCTCGAAATCCCGGACATACCAGTAGGCGCCGCGCTCAAAAGGCACCCCGATCATGCCGTCTACAGCATTCCAGGTGTGCGGAAGATTTACTCTCTCCCAGCCTTCGCCCGAAGGAAGGGTTTCAGGTGCTTCTTTACAGGTTTTGCTGAAAAGCCACCCATCATTGATCAAGCTTACTTCTCTCATACATACTCCTTTTTCTGTTCTGCCGGGAAGAATTCCCGGCCCTTCTTCTGTAACGAACTCCTTCGGGTATTACCATCTGTTATCAGCATCATAACATGATTGTCCGGATGTGTCAATCTGATGCGTACCCGGAAAAAAGAAAGCGCCCAAAGGCGCTGAAATCATCGGGCAGTATGCGATGGCGTTTCCAGTTGGAACCGCCATCGCATACTGCTTCAATACGGTTTTTACAGACCGCAGACAGCTTCAGGTCAGCGCTTCCCGCCTGCTCCTCGCGGCACGGAGGCTGACAGAATCATTCCGCCGGTTTTACTCCTCGGGGATTTCCCGGTTCACGGTCGGGACTGCGGTAAAGCCGGTGAAGTCGTAAGGAGACGGAACATCATCCAGCGGATCCGGATCGTCTACCAGATCTCCGAGTGCCGTAATCATATAGTATTCTCCGCCGCTGAAACAGAGGCCCACATCCGTCATCCGGTCGATTTCCTGGAGGAGCAGGATTCCGCCGCCGCCCGAGTGACGCGCCGGATCGAGCCGGTTTGCATTCTCTTCGACGAAGCAGAACACATTCATATTTTCCTTGATCCAGACATGGAAGCAGGGCTCCTCGTAAAAGGGGTAAAGTTTGCGCCACTCTTTGAAATGCTCGAGTTTTTTGCGGCCTTCTTCTCTCTTTTCGGGATCGTCGGACTCCAGAAGATCCTTGTAGAGATTGTCTTCGTCGATAAAGCCGGTGTCCGGTCCGAGATTTGCACGGACGGTAGTCGCAGTATGATAAATATGCTGGATGCGGAAGCCCGGATTGTAGCGCCAGTAAATGTGGCGGCCTACCAGCCGTTTCGACAGGTGATGACGGATCGTCGGAAGCGGCATGCCCGGAACCTTGATCGCCCCGAAGAAGGGCTCCGTGCGGATCAGGCGCGGATATTCGGGATCGTAGCCTTCTTCCATCAGCACATAGGTCACGAGCCGCTGCTCGAGATCCAGGATCCAGCTCTTGTTGATGAGTCCCTTGCCGGATACGGGCTGCACGTGTACGAAGTAGGTGCAGTCGTCGCCCTTCATGCACTCATAGGACTCCCAGACATAGGGCTGTCCCTTTTCAGCGATCTGAACATTCTCCCCGTCGAGGAAATTCAGCGAAAGTTCGCTCCCGTCGTCCATTACAAGATGGAAATGCTTTCCCGAAAGTTCCTGGCAGAACGCAGCCTTATACTGCGACAGGCCGATGAATTTCGGATTGACTTTACCCATGGTTACCCCTTTCTGTCTTAATAAGACTGTAAATGTATTATCGGCGGCTGATTTCACAGCCTGATTGTACTGCTTCTATTGTAACAAAAGCAGTCGCATTTTTCAATTGAAAACAGGGCGGTTCCCTATATTTCTTCCGTTGCCAGCGGACTCAGATCCGTAATCTGAACGTCATAAAAACGCGCTTTTCCGCGCTCCACGAGAAGCTCCACATCCCCGATCGGGGCTTCCATCATGGATTTGCTGAAAATCAGGTCGTTGTCGAGATAAAGGTCATAATAGCAGCCGCGCGCCACAATCTTGACATCCACCGTTTTCCCGTATTCGGCATCAAAGCGGCAGCAGTCGTAAAGCCGCGCTTCTCCGCCCACGACAATGCTCCGCTGGGACCTTCCGTAGCCCTCACGTGATGCTCTCTCGAGATACAGGATCTCGGTGCAGCGCTGCCCGGCGTCCACCCGGATTACGACGGCCCGCCGCTGGTCCGGAATCTTCATCCCCGGGATTTCAAAGGCCATTGAGTTTTTTCCCGGGTACTCCTTTGCGCGGAGTGCTGCGCCGAAGCAGGCGCCGGATTCGAGGACCGCTTTAAAGCTCAGGATAAAGTCCTGCCTGTTTTTGGCAATGAGTGCCGCGGTTCCCACGACTTCCGCTTCTCCTGTGATCACGCCCTGCTCACTCTTCCATTCCCCGAGGTCGCTCCAGTTCGGCGTTTTTTCTGTATGCTCCGCACTCTTGATCTGCTGCGGCTCACCGACCGCCAGCTTTTCGATCACAGGATCATAGACGCACTTCAGGCCGCCGTCTTCTGTCTGCACAATTTTCTTCAGGGAATTGACAGCCATCGGTTTTGTGAAGTGTGAATAAATGTACGGAACGCCCTGAAGAACCGCCGCGCGTCCGGCCCAGGATTCCTGTGAGTCGCAGCCGGCTCCGAGAAGCAGCGGATTCTCTGTGAATTCAAAAGGACCGTCCGGGCTGTCCGATACCATATAATAAGTTCCGGCCGTATCCGTGCGCCCGCCGGCATGCCAGCGCATTCCGCCGCTGCCGTGCCCGATAAAGGTCAGATACCACCTGTCTCCGATCGAAAAGAGGCTGGGGCAGGATGCCCGGTTTACCTTTTTCCCGGGAAAAGCGACCGGTTTCTGACGAACCCAGTGAACCGTATCCTTGCTCGTCAGGTGTGCGATCACGCATCCCGTATCCCGGTGCGTACATAAGGGGAGGTTTGCCGAGAAATAACCGTGGATGACTCCGTCCCGTTCAATCCGGAAACAGGGGTCCATCCAGCCCGATTCGATCGGCTCTCCCTCATCTGCCAGGGAAACATCCACATGTTCTCTGCTGATAACAGCATACTCCCTGTCGCGGAGTTCCCAGTGATCAAGATCCTCCGAAACCCAGAACCCGTAGCCGATGCCCTGCCTTCCCATAGTTCCGATGGAATAGTGCCACAGGCCGTTCCATTTGAAGACGGAGCCGGTCAGGTTCTCACCGTTTTCACACCAGGTGCCGGGGACATGGAAATCCAGCACCGGTTTCGTTTCCCAGTGCACGAGGTCCCGGCTTACGATATGTCCGAGACAGCCGTTCAGCATCAGGTAAAAGTTATGAAACAGGCCCTTGTCGTCTTCTATGACCAGATTATCCCAGATGTTTCCGTCTGACTTGTAGAGCATTTTAGACACCTCCGCTTTGCAGAAATCATTGCATCAAAGAACCGTTCTCTTCAGCCCCGCTTCACCCGGAGCCGAACCCGCTTTTTATTCAAAAGCGACGACAATTCCTTTTTCCGCCGATTCGAAGCAGGCCTCCATCACGCGCATTACCCGAAGCGCATGCTCCTGCGTGACGATCTGCTCTTCTTTTCCGAGACAGGTATTGACAAAGTTCCGGTACAGTGTGTTCCGGTCGAAATCAAAGCGAGGCAGCGGAAGCTCATCCACTGAATTGTTCTGTCGGGGCGCCATGGTCTTCGTGAGTCCCGCGCCTGCGAGGATCGGCGTCGTATCCTTGTCTTCCCAGGACTTCAGGCGCACCATCTTCCCGTCAAGTTTCCAGTTCTCGATGACTGCTGAGCCGTGATCCGCATACAGAGACCACAGCGGCAGATTAACAAAGTGACAGGTGTCCACCTCTAAAAGCACCGTCAGCCCGCTTTCAAAGGTCAGGTGAATCGTCACATTGTCTTCGCACTCGGTGTTCGTGATGTTCTTCATGGCGCAGAAGATCCGGGTAATCCTCTGGGGCACCATCGCGACAATCCGGTCGATCACATGCACACCCCAGTCCAGCATCATCCCGCCGCCGCAGGCTTTGATGCCGCGCCAGTCTCCGGGAATGCCGCGCGAGCCCATGATCCGGCACTGGATCTCAAAGGTTTCGCCGAGAAGCTTTTCTTCGTAAATCTTCCGGATGATCAGGAAATCTTCGTCCCACTCTCTGTTCTGCCGTGGGTAGAATACCTTTCCGGTCTCGCGGCTGACTTCCATCACTTCAAGAAGTTCTTCGGAACTCATCATCACCGGCTTCTCGCAGAGCACATGCTTCCCCGCTTGCATGGCCTGAATCGCTTCGTCTTTGTGGCAGTTGTTGGGCGTTGCGATCAGGATTGCGTCGACCGTTTCATCTGAGAGCAGCGCATCATAGTCCGGATAGACATACATGCCGCGCTCCCGTGCCCACTCCTCGCGCTCGGGTTTGATATCCACAATACCCGCAAGCTCCATCATTTCCCCGATTTTCGTCGTCATCGGGCTGTCATAGCCGGGTGCCGTCAGACCGTCCGTGTTCCAGATCGCATTCCCGGTACCGCTCTTCAGCGCGATTGCGTGACCGCCGCCCATTCCGCCGCATCCGACAATACCGATTCTGAATTTCCTGTCCATTTTTATATTCCTCCCTTATCCCCGCGCGTTTCGCAGACGAAACCGGTTATACTTGAAAGACTGCTCCGGAGCAGTCGCTATTCCATGGTTTGATAATAACGCATTCCGACGAAAGAATCAATCGAGAAAGAGATCGGAAAGATATAAAAAAGTAACCAGAAACTCTCATCTCCTTTCAGCAGGGCGGCCTGAGCCGTATGTTCAGAACGGCAGACTTTCACAATAGACATTTCGCTCCCTTTGTGATAGACTGTCCGTTGTGAATACCGGTTGGTACGACGATCAGATACAGGAGAAATCATGAAAAAAGACTTCACCATAAAAGAATTCACGGAGCAGGAGCTCCCGGACGTGCTGGATTTTGAGAAACGGCTCCGGGAAGAAGAGGACGTCTGGGGCTGGGAAATTGATGACGCTTATGTGAAAAGCGTCCGTGAAAGCTTCCATGACAGGCGGTTTGACAATTCCCTTTCGCTCCTCGCGTATGAAGACGGGCGAGTTGTCGGGCGGATCGACACGGTCCTGCTGCCGTCGCATTTCGATGGCTCGCTTAAAGCCTATCTGGACTGGATCTGTGTCGTCAAAAGCGCACGGCACCAAGGCGTCGGACAGGCACTTCTCGCAGAACTCAAGAAGCGCCTGAAAGAGCTGGGCATCGTTGCCCTGATTGCGCTGACCGCCAGTAATGACGAGGCGCAGCGCTTCTATAAAAACATCCCGGATTCGGAGATGCACGATGTCGGAATCTGGATCAATATCAGATGATGCGCCGGACAGCATATTCTCGTGGAATCCGATTGACAAACCAAAACGAATCGTGTATGATGATTGTGCAGGGGTGATACCCTTCTCTATAAAGGCCTGCGCCTTTGTAAAAAGCAGTGGTCCCTACTGTGAGTGGGAGTTGTAAAAGCAGTGGTCCCTACTGTGAGTGGGAGTTGTAAAAGCAGTGGTCCCTACTGTGAGTGGGAGTTGTAAAAGCAGTGGTCCCTACTGTGAGTGGGAGTTCTTATTATGATAGGCTGTGGATTTCCGCAGCCTATCATGTTTTTCGGAGGAAAACATATGCAAAAATACAGACTAAACCTTTACCATATCGATATGAAGTATATTCGAGATTTGGCAAAAGCTGATGATCGCGTAATGTCCGTTTCTCCTCAGATCGGGAAAGAAAAACGACCGTTTGTCGGTATTGTCATTCTCTGTGAAAGCAAAAAATACTGCATTCCGCTTACATCGCCGAAGCCAAAGCATTTAACAATGAAAAACGACAAAGACTTTACCAGAATGTTTGATAAAAACGGGAAGATGATCGGCTGCCTGAATTTTAACAACATGATTCCGGTGTCCGATTCTGTCCTGAGTCCCGTTAACATGAAACTCCATCCTGAAATGCGTGAACACGAAAGAAAATATGTGTCTCTATTGAATGATCAGCTGGACTGGTGCAATGAAAACCAGGAGGCCATTATCCGAAAAGCGGAAAAGCTGTATCGCCTTATAACAGAAAACCCTGATAAGCTGCCTCTTCTCACAAAACGCTGTTGTGATTTTATCAGATTGGAAACAGTATTAAGTACCAGATATTGACAAAACAGGGGCCGCAGTAGTGTGTCAGCCCCTGTTCTGAGTCATTATTTCTGCCTCTTACATCTCCCTCAGCCGCTTCGCGCACTCGAGGATTTCCTGCTTGTTTGCCTCCGGAAGATCCGGGAAATCTCTGACCGTATCATACAGCTTTTCACAGAATTCTACCGTTTTCTTCGGCACCAGCGTCTTCGGCTCGCAGATCCGAAAGAAGCTCTTTTTGTAAATGTTTTCGAGTACATCCTTCGGAAGCGGCGCCACACCGCGCACGTCGAAACCCCAGGCAGGTGCGAAGAAAGCTTCGTCCGTCTCGAAAAAGGCCTTCATGATCGTAATCACGGGAAGCGGGTCCCACTCAGTCGCGTTGTCGGTCCCGAAAATCAGCCGGTCGCTGTAGGCACATAAGAATTCGCGGCTTTTCTTCGGGTCCTTCGAAAGATTGTAGAAAATCTCACTGCAGGGCGTCATGTCGATCATGACGTTTTTGTGGCATTCGATAAAGTCCGAAAGCCTGGACAGCTGATCGGACATGTAATACATATGCGGGAAGGTTACGTGAAGATCCGGGTGCTTCTTCAGCATATTCTCAATCTGGCAGAACTTCGCTTCCATCAGATCCGAGGAGTTTTCGATCGCCTCATGATCATCGTCGCGTCCGCCCGGATGGTAAAGAACCGCCGGGAAATTGGCGACCGGGTAGCGGTTCTTCTGGAAAGTCCGCCGCTCCGGGATCCGAACGGTATAGCCAACATGATAGAGAAGCGGGAAGCCGGTTTTCTCCATCAGGCTGAACATCGGGTCAAAGACCTCGGAGTCCAGCGGGACGCCGTCGCCCGCGTTTCCGTCTGCAAGCTTCACCCCATCCGCGCCTGCGTCGATGAAATCCTGCACCTGCGCCGCCACGCCTTCGGGTGTGGTGTCAAAACCCTCGATCTGGAAGGTCGGATTGCAGTAAACCGTCAGCCGGTCCGGCATCAGCGCTTTCGCAAGAAGCGCTTCGGTGTCCGCCGTACAGGCAGAACTGGCGATCCGTACCGCTAAAAGATTCTCCCCGTCCAGGCCGCCCGCGCTCAGGCTGTCGCGGATGTTTCTCAGATAGTTGTCGACGCCGCAGCCGCCGTGTGTGTGAATGTGACCGTCAAAAAGCCCTGAATTGATTCGCATACTCTCCCCTCTTTCCTGATTTATGAAGCCGGCTGTTTCCAGCCGGCTTCGAATATTCCTGTGATTCTGTTCCTTACGCCGTTGCGATTACGCCGAAGTCTGCCTTCAGGGAAGCGCCGCCGACAAGGCCGCCGTCGATATCGGGCTGAGCGAAAAGCTCTGCCGCATTCTTGGCGTTGACGGAGCCGCCGTACTGGATACGGATGGCTTCTGCGGTGTCGGTGTCGTAGATCTCCGCGATCACGTCACGGATGGCCTTGCAGACTTCCTGTGCCTGCTCGGTCGTCGCGGTCACGCCGGTTCCGATCGCCCAGATCGGCTCATAGGCAATGACAATGCCCTTCGCCTGATCAGCGGATACGTTCTGGAACGCAATCTTGATCTGCATGCGGACCCAGTCGATCGTGATGCCCTGCTGGCGCTGTGTAAGAGACTCGCCGCAGCAGACGATCGGGATCAGGCCTTTTTCCAGCGCCTTCAGGACCTTTTTGTTGATGATCTCGTCGGTCTCCTTGAAGTAGTCACGGCGCTCCGAATGGCCGATGATGACGTACTTCGCGCCGGCATCCAGGATCATATCCGCCGAAATCTCGCCGGTGTATGCGCCCTTGTCCTCAAAATACAGGTTCTCAGCGCCGACCGCTACATTGGTTCCCGCAACTGCCTTGACAACCGGAACGATATCGATCGCCGGTACACAGTACACAACATCGTTTGCGGAATCCGCAACGAGAGGCTTCAGGGTTTCACAAAGAGCAACTGCCTCCGAAGGGGTCATATTCATTTTCCAGTTGCCCGCTACGATTTTCTTACGCATAAACAATCTCCTTACTTGTCATCTGCTGCCACAACGCCCGGAAGCTCCTTGCCCTCCAAAAATTCAAGGGAAGCGCCGCCGCCCGTCGAAATGTGGCTCATCTTGTCGGCAAAACCGAGCTGGTTGACAGCCGCCGCCGAATCGCCGCCGCCGATGATGGTGGTTGCGTCGGTCTCCGCCAGAGCCGCCGCTACTGCGATCGTGCCCTTTGCAAGGATCGGGTTCTCGAAAACACCCATCGGTCCGTTCCAGACAACGGTCTTCGCGGATTTCACAGCCTCTGCGTAAAGCTCCTGGGTCTTCGGACCGATATCCATGCCCATCTTGTCAGCCGGAATCTTGTCCGCGTCAACGACTTCGATGTCGATCTCGCCGTCGATCGGATCCGGGAAATGATCGGTAATCACGGTGTCTACAGGGAGCAGCAGTTTCTTGCCAAGCTCTTCCGCTTTCTTGATCATGTCGCCGCAGTACTCGATCTTCTCTTCGTCTACGAGGGAGGTGCCGACTTCAAGTCCCTGCGCTTTCAGGAAGGTGTAGGCCATGCCGCCGCCGATGATCAGCGTGTCGCACTTCTCCAGCAGGTTGTTGATGACGTTCAGCTTGTCCGCAACCTTGGCGCCGCCGAGGATTGCTACGAAAGGACGAACCGGATTCTCAACTGCATTGCCCAAAAAGTCGATTTCCTTCTGCATCAGGTAACCAACCGCATTGGTGCCGCCCTTCTCGGTGATGAACTTGGTAACGCCTTCGACAGAGGCATGTGCGCGGTGAGAGGAGCCGAACGCGTCGCATACATAGTCGTCCGCGAGATCGGCAAGTTCCTTCGAGAACTCTTCGCCGTTCTTGGTCTCTTCCTTGCCGCGGAAACGGGTATTCTGAAGGAGGACAACATCGCCGGGCTGCATCGCTGCAACCGCTGCGGTCGCTGCTTCGCCGGTTACATTGTAATCGCCGACAAAAACGACTTCCTTGCCGAGCTTCTCCGAGAGACGGACTGCGACCGGGCCGAGAGATTCCTTCTCATTCGGGCCGTCCTTAACCTTCCCGAGGTGGGAGCAGAGAATGACCTTTGCGCCTTCGTCAATGAGCTTCTTAATGGTCGGAAGCGCTGCTACGATACGGGTTTCATCGGTGATGACACCGTCCTTCAGCGGAACGTTGAAATCACAGCGCACAAGGACCCGCTTGCCATTCAGATCCTTCAGATCCTCAACGGTTTTCTTGTTTAACATCTGTCTTATCTCCTTATCGTTTATAATCTGAAAGAGGGTCCGGTCCAGACGGACCGGACCCTCAATGGGTTTTAAACCTGTTCAGGCTTTAATCAGCCTAACTCCGCAAAGAACTTAATTGTTCTTACCATCTGGCTGGTGTAGGAGTTCTCATTGTCGTACCACGAAACAACCTGAACTTCATACAGATCGTCAGCAATCTTCGCAACCATGGTCTGGGTAGCGTCGAAGAGGGAACCGAACTTCATGCCGATAACGTCAGAAGAAACGATCGGATCTTCGCAGTAGCCGTAAGACTCAGAAGCAGCAGCCTTCATTGCAGCATTGATGCCTTCCTTCGTCACATCAGCGCCCTTGACAACAGCGGTCAGGATCGTGGTGGAGCCGGTCGGAACCGGAACACGCTGAGCGGAGCCGATGAGCTTGCCGTTCAGTTCCGGAATAACAAGGCCGATTGCCTTTGCAGCGCCGGTGCTGTTCGGAACGATGTTCGCAGCGCCTGCACGTGCACGGCGGAGGTCACCCTTACGATGCGGGCCGTCCAGAATCATCTGGTCGCCGGTGTAAGCGTGAATCGTGCTCATGATGCCGCTCTGGATCGGAGCGTAGTCATTGAGGGCCTTAGCCATCGGAGCCAGGCAGTTCGTGGTGCAGGAAGCTGCCGAAATGATGGTGTCTTCGGGGGTCAGGGTATTCTCGTTTACGCTGAATACGATGGTGGGAAGGTCGTTGCCGGCCGGAGCGGAAATAACAACCTTCTTGGCGCCTGCGTCGATATGAGCCTGGGATTTCGCCTTGGAGGTATAGAAACCGGTGCACTCTAAGACAACGTCAACGCCGAGCTCGCCCCACGGGCAGTTCGCAGCATTGGCTTCTGCATAGATCTTAAGGGTCTTGCCATCAACAGTGATGGTGTTGGCTTCGTCGTCAGCCGAAACGGTGTGAAGATTCTCACCGATCTTTCCGCAGTATCCGCCCTGAGCGGTATCATACTTTAAAAGATGAGCAAGCATGGAGGGCTTGGTGAGATCGTTGATTGCAACGATTTCATAACCTTCCGCGTTGAACATCTGTCTGAAAGCCAGACGTCCGATACGACCGAAACCATTAATCGCAACTTTTACAGCCATTGGAATATTCCTCCTGATAGATAGTTAGATGTTTGATTATTGAATAACACCCTTTGGAAACATTATACTATCGATACCGCGAAAAAGCAAGCACTTTCCGCACGCAGGGAAAAGAAAAACGCGCTTGCAAAATGCCCTGCCCTGAAGTATGATGAAGGCAGAAAAACTGACACGGAGGAACAATTTATGGCAAAACTGACAGTCAATTTTCTCTCTCACAAGCTGCGCCGCGCGGTCGATATTACCGTTGTGCTTCCGAGCATGGTGTTTCAGGAAATGATGGGCGAAAATCCTTCGCATAAGCTGAAAGCGAAGTTCCCGGTCATTTACCTGCTCCATGGCTACGGCAACAACCACGCGATCTGGAACGCCTACACCGGCGTCGAAATGTTCGCCGAAGAACGGAACATCGCCGTCGTAATGATTTCCGGCGAAAACAAGTCCTACATCAATGTGGAAACCGGCCGTGAAAACTTCGATATTCAGGAGCGATATTATGAATTCCTGTCGGAGGAGATCCCGGAATTCGTCACCGAGTACTTCCCGATTTCAAAAGACCCGAAAGAAAGCTATATCGCCGGTCTTTCGATGGGCGGTTTCGGCGCGATGATCCATGGACTCACGGACAGTAAAATGTATCGCGCAATCGGCGCCTTCTCGGGCGGCGGATTCAGAAGAGGCGCGGCCCGTGTTCCCGGCACGGACAACAAATACGACATCGAATACCAGGCAAGAAAATGCGCAGAGGAAGACCGCCGGATCCCGATCTACATGACCTGCGGTGACAGGGACGGCGGCTTTGAAAACCTGAAGGATACCGCAAAGATCCTCTCCGAAGAACTCGGCTACGACGTAACCTGGGTCGAAGGCCCCGGCTTCCAGCATGAATGGCGCTTCTGGCATCGTGAGATTGAAGCCTTTATGGACTGGATCCCGCGTGACGACCCCTGGTATCCCGGCAAGGGCACCCACCGCAGCGTGTAAGTGCTTCCCGGGTTGCTGACACGGACGCCGCTTCCGGTATCCCATAGAGCTTCCTCTTCGGAGACGGTTCCAGGTCTCCTGAAGAAGAAGCTGTATGGATTACCGGGGGCGGCTGGCTATGGCGGGAAACCAGGGGTACTTCCCGGAAATGAATCTCCGGGTGGCCTCCCGGACGCAGAACCCAATGATATACCCTCCGCATCGGAGACGGTTCCAGGTCTCCTCTGCAGAGGGTATATCATTGGGTTCTGCTGTTTATGGTTGAAGATCAGAAAGGGCTTTCGTGACAAAATCCCTCGGCGGCCTCTCCGGCACGGGCCTTCGGCACTCCCCCCATCATCCCGTCTGACCGGTATCACGCCCTGTCCACGCGCTCCAGATCCGCTTCGGTATACTTCTTGGAAGTCAGGACGACGCTTCTGTCCGGGAACAGTTCCCGGATGATCCGAAGCTCCAGCGCCTGACGGTGTTCGAAATGCCGGATCAGTGCTTCCTCTCCCGAGGCTCCCGCTTTTTTTGCGTAGGGCGAATCGTTGAAGTAGCCGATCATGACCGGAAACCACAGTTCATTGCCCTCAGGATCCGAACGTTCCTTCCGGATCACCTCAAGGTTCTCACGCAGGTTTTCTGCCGCGAGATAGACGATCCGGTATTCCGTCCCCGCAAGCGCTTCCCGGATTTCCCGGTAAAAATTGAGGATTTCCTCATCGGATGCGCAGCGGAACAGGATCATATCTTCGACGATGTTCTGGAACAGGGAGCATTCGAAGATCATCCGGTCCCCGCTGAAACGACGGTAGCGCCCGAGAACAATCGCCCGAAATTCTTCCCATGAGATGCGGCCGTTGTAGATTTCATACTGCTCGAGGTCCTGGTAGAAGCCCGGAATTTCCGTCCGGATCTGCGTATAGCAGACAACGTACCGATCCCCTTCTACGACAGTTTTTTCTTCGATCTGTGGCCGGATTTCTGCGTATTTCTCCAGAATCTCCCGGTATTTTTCCGCATCCATCCTGGCGCACCACGCAAGTTCAACAGGGGAATAGTCCCCTTCAAGCACAGCGGTCGCTCCGGGATTTCTCCCGGACAGTTTCCGCACCATGGTGCTCTTTCCGCTGCCCTGAAGCCCTTCAACAAAATAGTTCATATTCATACTCCCCTTTATAAAATCCTATACCAGAAGCGCCGCAATCCCCGCGGTATCCAGCGCCTGCACCCGGTCGCGGAAAATCCCGCCTGAAACCGAGACGGTCGGCATCGGAACAAAGTTCCCGCGAACCATCGGTTCGAAAACCGGGTCGGCAATTACATTGTCAAATCCCTCGACAATCGCCGCAATTTCGTCCTCATCCGCCGTATGGAAATCGGAAAGTCCCTCTTTCGAGAAAATGTCCAGCGCCTTTGCATTTCCGAGCGCCTCTGAGAGACTCCATGCGCGGACGTCTTCGCCGATGACGAGCGTGCTTCCATGGCCGGACACGGCTTTCGGAAGCGGAATTCCGATGGAATACGGGATTCCATATGTCTTATGGAGATACTCCGCCGCGGGAAGTCCGGATCGGGAAACGACAACGATTTTCTCTGCATTCTGCGCGTCCCGAAGGTCCGAAAAACTGCAGTCAAAGCAGAGCGAGGCCCGAACGTCGGGGAAGAATGCTTTCAGTCTCGCCGACGCATCCGTTCCGTTGTCGTCAAGCGGCAGCTGCCCCAGAAGCAGGATCCCCCGGCTTTCGGTTTTTTCTCCGGTAAATCGTTGTACTAATTCGAGAAGCACCTTCCCCGCGCCCTCCGTATACGAGCGGATCCCATTGCAGTCAAAGCCAAAGCTTGGTATCCCGGACCGCTCCTCGGTTTCCCGCGCAATCCCTTCAAAATCTGTCCCGACGATCATCGGAACCGACGATCCGACAAAGGCGATAAAGTTCGGATGCAGTGTCTCCGCCGCCCGGAGCGCTTTCTCAATCAGCACATCGTCGTTTCCCATGACCGCGTCGATTTCCGTGAGCCCGCTGCAGTAGACATAGCCGGGCTTTTCATGCCAGCGGGGTTCGTCAAACGAAACATAATTCACTGTACAGCCCGAAGCGTCGTGGATCAGCACGAGGCCCCCAAGCTCGTACATGACTTCGCAGGCGCCGCCGTAATCCGGCGCAAAAGGCGGAAGAATACGATATAAATCCTTCATGCGAACACCTCCTGCCGCTGCTCAAGGCGGATTTCCGCCGCGTTTTTCGGGTTCCGGTATGCGTCAAAGATCCGCTCCGACAGTTTTCTGAGCCCGTAGAAGCCCCATTCTCCGTTATCATAGAAGATATTGACGGTACCTTCCGTCCCGTAAAAGGAGGAGGAAACCATTCCGATGCCGATTGTATTCTCCGATATGGCGCCTGCTTCAGGCCTTATATATTCCCGGTCCGCCGCCCGTAAGATACTTCCGCTGTCCACATCGGGATCCGCACGGTTGATATCGTCCGCATAAACAGAAAGGACCTTAAAGCCGCAGGATTCGAGCGTCGTCCGAAGAGCATCCGGGAACAGTGTTGCCGTCGAATCAATCAGAAGTTTTGTATCTCCAATCTCTTTTGCACAGTTCTGAAGCACTTCCCGTGTCTCGTCTTCCATCTGCTGCAGATCCGGAAGCGGAAGATTCAGCGCCGTACACAGATCTGAGATTGTCTTTCGGATCGACTGGAAATCATAGCGCGAAAAATACGGCAGCATCGGCGTCCCATAACGCTCCAGAAGAAGTTTTCCTGCAGAAGATGCAAAAGGCATCAGGCAGAGATTCAGCAAAGACGCCCGGATTTTCAGGTAATCTTCATAGCGAGCCCCCGCTTCCTGGATGTGAAGTGCGCGATATCCGTTGTCTGTGAGGATCTGCACCAGCTCGCATTCCGGATCATAGGCGATATTCGACCCAAGGAAAGCGACGATTTTCTCCTTCTCCATGAGTTCCACAGGAAGCGGTTCCATCATATCCTTGTTCAGCGCGACCATCGGATTGTCACCGGAAAACCGCGTGATCGGGCACATCCGAAGGACAAAGCAGTTCAGCCCCGGATAACGCGCCATGATCTCTTCGGTCTGGAAGCTGTGGTCATTTCCGAGCATCGCGTCGATGCAGCTAACATAAAGGATCAGGGCTTCCGGCTTCGGTTCGATCGTGTCCATGATCTCACAGGCCGCTTCGATCGTTTTCTCCTCATAATTTCCCGACACGATATCGTCTTCCGTGAGCGCGAGAACGTCAATCCGGTCCTTGTAGCCGTATTTCACAGCGTTCAGGCAGATGATCCGCGCGCAGGAAACGGGGCAGACAAAGAGGATCCGGCTCTGGGGAATATCGAGCGCGATCCTTGCCACATCCCAGCCGCCGTGATAAGGGTGGCAGTAGCGCGGCAGGCCGCCGGTGTTGTCAGTAATCATAGTAAGCCCCCTTTACGATTCGCACGCCGAAAGTATGCTTTTTGCCATCTCGCGGTAGGTATCCGCGAGCGCACTTTCGGGGAATGCCGCGACAACAGTCTTCCCAAGCGTTTCCGCCTGCTGCACCAACGGATCCCGCGGGATCACGGAAACAATCTTCGAATCGATATCGTCCGCAAATTTCTCGACGCGTTCAAGTTCCTGATCCACATTCCGGCAGTTCAGGATCACGCCCCGAAGCCGCGCATAGCCTCTCGCCTTGAAATTGTCAACTGCGATTGCAATATTCCCGGCCGCATAAATGGCCATCTTCTCGCCCGAGGTCACAACGAAAACATTCCGTGCGTAGCCGTTCCGGATCGGCATCGCGAAACCGCCGCAGACGACATCCCCTAAAACATCGTAGATCACGACATCCGGCCGATAAGTCTCAAAGGCGCCGAGCTTTTCCATTTTCTCAAAAGCGGTAATGATTCCGCGTCCCGCGCATCCGACGCCGGGCGTCGGTCCGCCGGCTTCGAGGCAGATGACACCGCCGTCTCCGACTGTCACGATATCCGAAAGTTCCACTGCGTCACCCTTTTCGCGGATCGCGTCAAGAACCGTCGTAATCTTCTGCCCGCCGCATAAAGCGCCGGTCGAGTCGGCTTTCGGGTCACAGCCGACCTGCATCACGCGGTAGCCCATTTCCGAAAGAGCCATGCTTAGGTTCGCGGCAGTGGTGGATTTTCCGATGCCGCCTTTTCCGTACAGTGCGATTTTGATCATATGTGAAATCCTTTGTTTTTCTGTGTTGACTTCCCTCACTCACACCCGGTCCATCGGGAATATCGTCCCGCCGATAATCTCCTGCTCCTCGGGTGAATGCGAAGACAGGATCACCGGGATCGTCAACTTCTGAAGAAGCGGTGCCAGCCGCTTTATAAGCGGGATGTCCATCCCTTTAAATGGCTCGTCCAGAAGAAGCAGGTCGCTCTCATAGACGAGCGCCCGCGCCAGCGCAACGCGGCGGCGCATTCCGCCGGAAAGCGCCGCAGGCCTCGTTCCGGCTTCCGCCTCTAACTCCACCGCCCGAAGATAATGCATTGCTTTTTCCCTGTCGTCGCAGACAATTTCAATGTTCTGGAGCGCCGTGAGCCAGGGCAGAAGCCGGTCGTCCTGGAACATCAGGGAAATCCGCTCCGGCCGCCCGATGATTTCTCCCGAATCCGGCTCGATCAGACCCGCAACCGTATGCAGCAGCGTCGTTTTGCCGAAGCCGGAAGGTCCCGTGAGAAGCGTGATCCCGTTCCCGAACTCGGCCGAAAAATCCTGAAGTACTTTTTTGTCGCCGTAGCTGACACAGAGTTTACTGATCTTCATCCTGCACCTCCTGCGTATTTTTCTTCCGCTTTTTCAGGATCAGCTGGATCAGCTTTTCCAGACAGAAGCTGAACAGCACGACGATTACAGTCCAGGCGAACAGATCTGCCGTTTCCAGGTACTGCCGCGAATAATACATCTGCGCACCGATCGCGAATTTCGGCAGGGACAGTGTTTCCGCTGCGATGCCTGCTTTCCAGGAAAGCCCCAGTGCCGTCAGTGCACCAGAGAAAAAGTACGGCAGCACGGACGGAATAAAGACGTAGCGCACCGCCTTCCAGCGTGTAAACCGGTACATCTGGGCAACTTCCAGAAGCTGCGGATCTGTTTCCCGGATGCCCGTCCGGACGTTTCCGAATACGATCGGCGTCACAAGAAGCGCGGAAATGAAAACCGGCACATAGTCATAGGGAATCCAGAGCATGACCAGGATAATGAAACTTGTGACCGGAACCGAGCTGATGATCCGCACAAGAGGCTGCAGCAGCGAATCCAGTATCCGCGAGAAGCCGCACAGAACCGCTAAAATCACGCCCGCAAGGCAACCGCAGATATAGCCCCCGAGAACCCGGAGAAGTGACTTCCCGAGAATCCCGAAAAAGCCCGGATCCTTTACAATCCGAAAAAGATGCTGTACGACCGTAAACGGAGACGGAATCAGCAGTTCCTGATCCATGAGGAGTGCGGCAGACAGCCACACCAAAAGCCAGAACAGAAGCACCAGGGCGCCGACAAGCGGCCCGGGCAGAAGCGCCGGACCGCCTGTGTTCTTTCTGATCTGGTAATATTTCTTATTTTTCAGAGCCATAGTAGAAATCGTCTCCGGGCATTGCGCCGCCGACGGAGGCCGGATCAGCATCGTAAAGCACCTGGAAATAACCTTCGGAAGACTTTCTGAGATCCTTTCCCTTAACGCAGACAATCGCTGCATCCGGGATCGCATTCTTCGCAATCTGGGCGTTTCCAGTGATCTCGTATTTTGCAATCAGTTCCGCAGAGCTGTCAATATCCGCAAGAACCGATTCCACGGATTTTGCATAGGTTTCCAAAAACTGTTCCACCGCTTCTGGGTGTTCCTTGATAAAGTCTGTCCTGGCAACAAGGCAGCCCATTGTGAGCTGGCTGCCGTCGTTTGCGGCCTTGTCATAGGCTTCGGTCATGTCAATGGCCTTCCGGACGTTTTCGTTCTTCATCAGAATCGTCGTCACGGCCGGTACGGGAAGCATGCACAGATCGATATCGCCAGTGATCATCTTGGTTGCGATTTCTGAAGCGTCTTCATATTCGATCGTCACATCTTCACCGGGCGTAAGGCCTGTTTTCTCAAGCACAAAATTGATCATGTACTCGGGGTTGCTGCCGCGTCCGAGGGTATAGAGCGTTTTACCCTTCAGGTCCTCCGGACCGTGCACCGTGTCGCCGTTTTCCAGCACATACAGGACGCCGAGGCAGTTTAAGGCGATCAGCTGAACGCCGCCCGATGTTTTGTTGTAAAGGTTCGCCGCCACATTCGTCGGAAGCGCGCCGATCTGAAGATCGCCGTTTGAGAGCCGCGCAACGATGTCCGTGACTTCGGGGGTCAGCGTGAAGTGGTAATTCGCATAGACGCCGTTCTCGGAATCATCAAGAAGCTTGATCGCGCCCATGCCGGTCGGCCCCTTCAGGACACCGATATTGATTTCGGTCGTATCGGCTTTTTTCGTTTTCGTACAGGCCGAAAGTACCGCTGTAAGAAGCACCGCTGCAAGAAGCAGGGAAATGATTTTCATCAGTTTTTTCATGATTGTCCTCACTCAACAGTATTTGCTCGCCGAAAAAAATCTCTCATTCGTGGCGGCAAGGCTCAGTATAGTCGGAAACAATGAAAAGCGCCATTGCAATTGCAACGGCGCTCCAAAATTTGTTAAAAATTTGTCATTTTCGCAGCTCAAACACATTTCCCCTGAACCGGATGATTCCCTCCTCCTGCATCCGCGACAGCTCCCGCGACAGCGCGCTCTGGTTGACTCCGAGGTAAACCGCCATCGCCTCTCTTGTGAAGGGCAGGACAACTGTGTCGCCGCCTTGATGACGGTGCTCCTCCGAGAGAAGTGTGATCACCTTTTCCCGGATGCTCCCTTTACTGAGAATCTGGATACGGTTGTTCAGCGCAAGCGAACGCTCCGCCATCATCGCGGTAAAGCGCCGTGACAGTTCACAGGAAAGCTGCGTCATGTCGGTGCAGGGTGTTTTCAGAAAAGCTGTATCCATTAGAAGGATATCCGAATCCTCTACCGCCTGAATATAAACCTGCGCCTCCTGCTCGATTGTGCACAGAGCCTCCCCGAAGGTGATCCCCGGCGTGACGCTTGCCATCAGCATCTGGTTTCCGTCGAAATCGTCCATGAAAACCTGCACATTTCCCGAAAGAAGCAGGCCGAAAAAGCGGAGAGGTCCCGAAGCGCGGTGCAGGTATTCGCCTTTTTTACAGTGCTTTTCCTGCGCATGGAAATAGACTAGCGCACAGTCAAGTTCTTCCGGGGAAAGCCCCCGGAAGAGTACGCATTTCTTCAGAATATCGGTCTTAGGCATTCGTCGGTTTCATCTCCTTATCTGGCCTTTTCCCCCTGCAGCTCATCCACCTGTTTCTTTCCGAGGGGATCCACGAAGCGGAGCAGGATAAATACAAGAATGTACAACACCGCAGGGATCAGTACGGAATAGGCGTACATGCCGCGAAGCGTGGCGTCAGTTATATTATTGGTATTGAGAACGTTCTCGGTGTAGCCGATCCGAAGGAGCGCCGCGTTCACAAGAATCGCCGCGATCGTCTGGCCGAGCTTCCGCATGAAGGAATAAAACGCATAGGAAGTTGCGGTATCCGTCAGGCCGAACTTCACTTCGTTATAGTCCATCGCATCGTTTGCAAGCGCCCACACGAGAAGGAAAATGAAGGCGTTTCCGATGCCGGACAGGAGAAGCACGATGAGGTAAAGCACAACATTGTGCGTATTCAAAAGATACAACACAAGGTTGCAGACGCCGGCGACAAGAATTCCGTAGGCGCACACCTCGCGCCGTCCGAAACGATTCCCGAGCTTTGTCGCAAAGAACATGATGACCGCCACCGGCAGATACTGGAACACGATCGGCAGGAAGGTAAGCCCGGGCGCGTTGAAGTAATAGTCGAAAAGATAGCTGTAATAGCTCTGTCCGAACATTTGGGCGGCAAGAAACAGCATGCTCGCGACACAGACCGCGACGAAAGGCCGGCTCTTAAAGAGGGTTTTCACTACCTTCCAGGTCTGACCTTTCTCATGCTTCGCAGGCTCGGTCTTCACGCGCTCTTTTGTCCAATGATACGCCAGAGAGAAACCGATTACGCAGAGCACCGCAATGATGATGACGCCGATGATGATCTTCTGGTAGGACATGACCTTGTTGCCGTCTGCATCCTTTACATAGCACAGCGAAATCAGTGCCATTGCGGGCATTGCGCCGAAGGTCGAGCCGATCGAGCGGAACACGGACAGCGTCGAGCGTTCCCGGTCGGAGGAGGTCATGACCTGCGCCAAAGACCCGTAGGGAATGTTGATGCAGGTATAGAGCATACCAAACAGGATGTAGGTCACATAGGCAAAGATCAGGTTTCCGGTCTCGGAAAGCCCGGGAATGCGCACAAACATCAGAACTGCCGCAAGTGCTACAGGAAGCGCGATAATCTGAAGCCAGCGGCGGTAACGGCCGGAAGGTTTTGCCTGCGCCCGGTCAATGATCCGGCCCCAAAGGGGGTCGTTGATCGCGTCCCAGATCCTGGCGACGATGAACATGATCATGATGCTCACAATCCCGACGCCGAGGACGTCTGTGTAATACTTCTGCAGCACCGACTGTACAAGGCCGAACACCAGAAGCGATGAGAAATCGCCTAACGCATATCCGATCTTGTCCCTTGTCCCGATCCCGCTGGTTTTTTCAATGTTGGTATTCTCTCCCATACCGATCCCCTTTCCTTAAGACACTCTGTTTATCTTCCTGCTTCCTTTAAAGAGAAGCGTCCGCACGTACAAACACCGGAATCCTGCCGAGCGGTGCGTCCACGGTAAAGTGCCCGCCGCGGTACAACTCTCCGGTCCGGAAATCCTTCCAGTCATCGTCCGGAAGATATACTTCCCTGCTCGTCGCGCCCTGTTCGATCACCGGTGCGACCAGGATATCCCGCCCGAGAAGATACTCATCACGGATCGTATACGCTTCCTCCTCATCATAGTGCCAGAACAGCGGCCGCTGTACGGGGAGCGCGTCCGTGACAAGTTCTTCCACGCATTTCTTCAGGTACGGCCCAAGCTGTACATGCAGATCCGCGCAGGCTTTTAAGTGCGCAAGAAGCTTCGGGCTCGCGTCAAACTGTACGTTGTTCCACGGCTGGTTGCCTTCGTGGAAGCGCATGACAGGCGAGAAGACATTCATCTCCTCCCAGCGCATTAAAAGCTCCTCCGAACGCTTCATGCGGTCGTTCGTCGTATAGCCGCCGATGTCCGAATGCGCCATCCCGAAGCCGCACACGGCAAGTGACAGCGTCGCCGGAATGACCGATCCGATGCCGTCGTCCAAAGACCAGTCCACATGCTGGTCGCCGGTCCACATGATCAGGGAGTCTTTGACGGAGCCCGTGAAGCCCGCGCGCATGAAGAAGAAGATCTCGTCTTCCATTCCGCACTCTTCCACAGCTTCCCGGTTCATCTGCGCCCAGACCGCCGGCCAGCGGTTGTGCCAGAGTTCCGCCGGTTCACCGTTCCACAGCACCGCGTCTGTGGGCAGGTATTCGCCGAAATCCGCCATCCAGCCCGATAGTCCGACGCCGATCATGTTTTCCTTAATGATATTTTTATACCAGTCATAGGCCTCGGGATTCGTGAAATCGATCATCGCAGCCGGGAAAACCGTGATCGTGACGAGGTAGTCCTCTCCGTCCGCATTCTTCACGAGATACCCCTTTTCATGCGCTTCCGGGTAGAGGTTTCGTTCCAAAGCGATAAAAGGATTGATGTAGCCTAAGAAGCGGACACCTTTTCCCCGCCACTCTTTGATCTTCTCCGGAAGATCCGGGTAGAGATCCCGGTCGTATTCCCAGTTCCACATGACCTGGTAGCCAAAGGTATTGTTCCGGCAGCCGCACCAGTCCTGACACCAGACCCCGACAGTCGGAACGCCCGCATCAAACAGATTTTTCAGCTTCCGGTCGACTTCATCGGATCCCCGCTGCACAGCCGCGATCACGCCGTCATAAACCCAGTCGGGGAGCTTCCGCTGCCCGCCGAGAAGCCGCTGCAGCTTTTTTCCGAGCGCCGGGAAAGATTCCGCTTCCCCGATGATGATTGTCGGCTCTTCCTGCAGGTACAGGGTGGTCGAATCAGCCTCGGTAAAATCAAACTGCATGTACCGCACCGTGTCGCAGTGGATGAAATACTTCTTCGAGGAAAGCACTGTCGGCTGTACATAGTAGGACTCGTACTCCGAAAAAGGCAGTTTATGCTTCGGATCGGGGCCGGACACCGCTTCCCGCTGCAGTTTCTCCGTAATCCTCTTGCTGTTCTGGTGCTCCGCCGTGAAAACACGCGCCGTAAGGCCTTTCAGGTCCCATTCGGAATAAGTTTCCCCTCCGCCGTAGAAATGCTCCGACGGATCCGACGGAATCGTGATAAAGAAACGGTTCGGAAGAAGCGGTTTTACGAGGATTTCCGCGTCCTTCTTTCCGCGCGCGCCTTCGTACCGAAGAACGGTGTTTCCGTCCTCCTCCGAAAGCCGCAGGAGATATTCGACCGGCACGGAAGGGTCTTCGTAAATAAGAAGCATCCCGGCGGATTCCGGGTCCGCTGCCGTCCCGGCAAAGCGCAGTTCCTTCCGATAAGTGAATTCCTCGTCATAAGAGAAGGATCCGTGCGACATCGTAAAGTTGTTTTGTCCGTATCCGATCGACAGCCGGATGACAGAAGGGTCAGTAAAAAACATGGCATACCTCACAGTTTCCCCTGAGGCTGTCGCAAAAAGACAGCCTCAGGGAGAAAACCTGAATCCATCACGGCAGGCGGTTTCCTGCCGCAAGGTAAATTACGTACCACTCTTTTCTCGTGAGCGTGAAGTCGCAGGCGTGCGCAGATTCACGGATGCGCTCCGGCTTCGTCGTCCCGATGACAGCCTGCGTCTTGCCGGGATAGCGCAGGATCCACGCAAGCGCAACCGCCGTATTGGTAACACCTTTCTGTGCAGCGAGCTGATCGATCTTCTCGTTCAGCTTTTCATAGCCCGGCGCGCCGAAGAAGACACCCTGGAAATAGCCGTGCTGCAGGGACGACCAGGCCTGGATCACGATATCATGAAGCCGGCAATACTCAAAGGCACCCGCGCCTCGGACAATGCCCGGCTCGATCTGCATGTTGACATTGAAGCCTTCGTCCAAAGAGGGGGTAAATGCCGCAGAAAGCTGCAGCTGGTTCGCCGCAAGCGGCTGCTTCACGCACTTTTTCAGGAGTTCCATCTGGGACGGGTTCTGGTTCGAAACGCCGAACTCCAGGACCTTCCCTTGCGCTTCCAGAATATCAAAAGCCTCCGCAACCTCTTCGGGCTCCATCAAAGCATCCGGGCGGTGCAAAAGCAGCGAATCCAGGTGGTCGGTCTGAAGCCTTGAAAGGATCCCGTCAACCGAATTCAGGATATGCTCCTTCGAGAAATCAAAATAGTTGAAGCCGTCCGAATGAATTCCGCATTTGGACTGGATCCACATTTTGTCCCGAAGATCCGGGCGCGCCGCTAAAAGTTCCCCGACAAGCGCTTCGCATTTTCCCCCGCCGTAGATGTCCGCAAGGTCAAAGGCATTGATTCCCTCCTCGAGGCAGGTCTCAACAAGGACCTCCAGTTCCGGAATGCTCAGCTGCGGAATGCGCATCAGGCCCGCAACCACCTCCGAAACCTGTACATTTTTTCTGCCGAATGAAATATACCGCATGTATTGTCCCTCCTGTGTTGTATTTTCCCGCCGGCCTTTCACGATCGCCGCACGGGTTTATGAGTTACCTATAAAGTATCACATCCGGCCTGCAAAATCAACCGGAACAGCGTCGATTCAGCCGCCGATCCGTTCATAGGCAATCCGGGGGTCGCCGTTTGCAAGATAAATAATCCCCCGGCGTGAGAATCCCGCCTTTTCGAGTGCCCGCTGCATCACATAGTTGTCTGTATGCGTGTCGATCCGGATATGATGAAACAGGGGTTCTGCAAAATCAAGCGCCGAGCCGAGAATTCCGTGCCTGGTTCCGTCCGATCCGATGCTGTGAATCGTAGCATAAGGCAATTCGGAAAGCCAGCTGCCGTCTTCGATATAGCTGTAGGTTGGGTCCGGCTCCGTAAAAAGCGCAAAAGCGCCGACAGCCGGTGCTCCTTCATCCGCCGTCACAAGATACAGATGCCCTGCCCGGATGTCCTGAAGCAGAAGTTCCTCCTCCGGACTCGTATCACCCCATTGGTTCGGGTTATCATGTGCACGCATAAAAGACCTTGCCGCCTTATAAATCCGGCGAAGCTCCGGAAAATCCTGCAGGTTTGCTTTTCTGATCTTCATGCTGTCCCTCCCTGCTTTAACGCACCGCCTGCCGCATGGGGTAAGCGCGCCTGTGAAAAAAAGCCCCGGCAGAAGACCTTCCGTCCTCCGCCGGGGTTGTAATAAAGTTTATGCAATCCCTGTGATTTTCAGGTTTTTCAGCCTGGTCACACGCGGAATCACAAAGTTGTTGTACTGTACGGTTTCTTTGGAGAATTCCATCGTCGGGACTGCTTCCGCCATCTGGCCGGTCACAGAGCCGCCGCTGACAATACGGACTTCTCCGTTCTGATGCAGATACCCGAGACGGATTTCGCCTGCGATATCGCCGCCCATGGGATCGACCTGGAAATCGGAGAATTCCACGACCTCAAGATAATCGCCCGTGCGGACTTCCGCTTCGGTCTTTTTGCCGCCTTCGAATACAAAATTGTGGACAATCGAGCTGTCTCCCGCACCGAGATACTGGCAGAACCGGCGGTGACCCCAGATGTTCTTTGCGACGCCGTTTTCGATCAGGACCCGGTCCGTAATCGCTGCGCCTTCATCGTCGATCGGGTAATCGGAGGAAGAATTCGGCAGAGAGGATACGGCCTTCATCGTAATCCGGTCGCCTGTGACATTTTCGACGATTTCCTTCCCGGTTTCCCAGTCGGAAAGCCGCATGTAAATCATGTCGGAACTCATCTTGTCGGCGAAATACTCATAAATATTCACCGAATCTTCCGTGGAGAAAAGCACATCGAAAGTTTCCAGCTTCGGCGTCGGTTCGGTCACAAGCCGGTCTTTCGCGTACTGAAGCACCTTCTCAATATCGCTCTGAAGACGGTCCTTGTCGCAGGTTCCGGAACGGTACATCCGGTACAGTTCAATCTCATGGCCTTCCGACCTGGCGTTGACGACGACTTCGATCATGGAGCTCGGGTAACGGACCGTATACTCCACGCCGTTCGAGTTCAGGTAATGGCGCGTCATCTCCTTCACGAAAATTTCATAGGAGTTAATGTCCTCGGTTGCCGTCTCCTTCACTTCCGCCATCGCGGTGATGAAATCCTTTGAGATCGCAGCCGTATCAACTTCCCCAAGTTCCGGCGAGACGACCGGCTTGTCGTTCAGGCGGTATTCGGGGTTCTTCACGAGAGAAGCCTGGAAATAGATATCGGAAAGCGTTTTTTCGATCTCCTTATCCGTCGCGCCCGGCGAAATCTCGCCGGATGCCGAACCGAGAAGTCCCTCGGGAAGCGCGCGGTAAAGGGTAACGCCGTAGGTTTTGATATCGGTGATGCGGTTCTGGTCCAGTTCATGCCGGATGAAATAGAATTCCCAGCCGCGGGTCGTGTTTTCCGTAAGCTCCCAGGTATCGCACCCGAGCGCTTTGATTTTTTCCTGTATCAGTCTTAGCATTATCCGAGCCTCGCTTTCGTCTTGAGATACGGGCCGCCGTCGGCCACTTTGACCCATTCCTTATGGCCTTTGCCGCAGGCGCCGTTGCCGTCCACTTTGCGGTCTACGGAAGCCATGGAGATACCGCCGAGAAGATCCGGAACGTATCCGGTCATAACGACAGGTGAGACGACTTTTCCGGTGAATGCGCCGTCTTTGATCTCGTAGCCTCGTGCCACGATACACTGAATGCCCCAGTGTTTCGGATCTTCCATGCCCGACTCAGTGCTCTTCAAGAGGTACCCGTGCTTCACGGATGCCACCATCTCATCGAGCGTGCTTTCGCCGGAATCAAAGATCGTATTGGTCATGCGGGTATAAGCCTTGTGCGAGAAACTCTCGCGCTTTCCGTTTCCGGTCGGCTTTGTTCCGAGCCGGAGCGCCGACAGTGCGTCGCAGATGCCGGTCCGAAGGATGCCGTGATCGATCTCAATGACATCGCCCGCAAGCGTTCCCTCGTCGTCAAACACATAAGCCGCGACGCTCTCGTCGCAGAGCGCGCCTTCATGCATCGTACAGAGGTCCGACCCGACGCGTTTTCCGATATATTCGGCGCCCAGTGCGCGCTTCTTGACAAACATATCCATTTCCACACCGTGGCCGAAAGCTTCGTGCGCGATCAGGCCGCTGATGCCGGGGTCGGTGATGATTTCATACTCGCCGGGCACGATCTTCTCGGAACCGAGCACTTCTTCCATGGTCTTCGGAATCCTTTCGAGAACTTCCGAAAGCCCTGAAAGAACTTCGGGTCCGCAGCAGCCGGAAACGCCTTCGTAAGCGAATTTGATTTCGCCCGCGTCACTCGGCGCATAGGACGCGCAGTTGCCTTCCGTGTAGACGTAGCTCTGGCGAAGAAAACGGTTTTTGCTGATAAACATCTTGGAAATATGGGTGGAACTCGTCCGCAGCATACAGTCTAAAGCGCGCGGAATGATCTCCATGCCCCGGTCCGAAAGCGCGGTCAGGTTTTCCACAAGTGCTTTCATATCCTCTTCTTCCGGGAGCCGTTCGGTTTCTTTTTCCACAAATAGTTCCAACGCTTCGTCATCAAGGATTCCGGTCTCATAGGCCTTCGTTCCGGTCAGCGCCATCAGGTCAAACTGTTTCTGAAGTTCCCGGGTGATTTCTTCCGCCAGGTCTTCGATCGACGACGGAACCTCGTTGAATGCATATTCGCTGTACTGTCCGTTCTTTGCGACGCGGACGACATTGCCGCGTTCGGTCGTCATGTTTTTACCCGAAACATTCTTGCTTCTCTGGGAAATGGAGACGGAAAATCCCACAGAATCGGTGGAAAGCACGCTGACATAGTCAAACGAGCGTCCGAGGATTTCCGTGAGCGCCTTCATTCCGGGGGCAAGCGCTTCGAGATAGGGAGAAAAAGGTGCTTTCATCTTGAAACTGTTCCTTTCTGCTGCTTTTTGCAGTGATGATGGATCTATTTTACACTGTTTCCGGAAAATGTGCAATGCCCTTTTTCCATGCGGGACCTCCGGTATAAAAGGTCGTTTTGTGTCCAGGCACGGGGCCATCTTTTGATTTTCCTCTTGATATTTGGATCCGACTTGTATATACTTGTTTTAGAAAAATCAAAACACAACCCATTATCAAACTTCGGAAGGAGACTGTATCATGCACGAACACGAAGATCATCTCGACCATGAATGCGAACACGATTATGAACATGAGCACGATCACGATCACGAACATCATCATGACCACGAGCATCATCATGAACATCACCACCACGATCACGATGCCGCCGGTGCGGATACGCTGACTGCGGTTCTCGGCTATATGCTCGATCACAACATGCATCACTGCGAAGAACTCAAAGGCATTTCCGAAAAGCTCTCTTCGGAAGGCAAAGCGGAAGCCGCCGAAACGCTTCTTCTGGGCACGAAACTTTTCGATCAGGCAAACGAAAAGCTCGCTGCCGCGCTCGCTCTTTTGAAAGAATAATTCAGAAAATCATTCGAAAAGGAGGCATCCGGGTATGTGCTTATCGAACGTCTATCTTGTTTCCGACGACGATGAAAAGCTTGTCTGCGAGTACGCGCAAAGCGTTGCCGTAGAAGGAGACAAAATCCTTCTGACCGACGTGATCGGCCAGGAAATTACCGTTGTCGGCACCATTTTAAGCGTAGACCTCATTAAAAACCAGATCAGGGTGAAAGAAGGCTGATTTTCATAAGGAAGGAAAAAGATGCCGTCGGATCGCGAGAGACTCGTTACATCACTTGCACAGCTGAATATGAAAGCGGTTCTGGAAAGCACGGATAAACTTCTTTCCCTCGGTGTCCCGGGCGAAGAAATCTTCGCGCTTCTTCAGCGCGGAATGGATCTCGTGAACAACAGCTGCACCGCCGGAGAATACTTCATTGCCGATCTGATCATGGCAAACAATATCTACCGCGAGGCGCTGGATCACCTGACCCGCAGCAATCCCGCCGGTGCAATCGGCGGAATGGGGAAGGTTTTGATGGGCACCGTCCAGGGCGATATCCATGATCTCGGCAAAAACCTGATCGCCCTTCTCCTGCGAAACGGCGGATTTGAAGTGACGGATCTCGGCGTGAGTGTTCCGCCGGAGCGCTTCTCCTCGGCGGTTCTGACCGAAGCGCCGGACCTTCTCATCATCTCCGGAACCCTTTCCGGCAGCGAAATCATGATGGCGCGGACCATTGAAGCGATCGAGGATATCGGCGCAAGGTCCGCGGTTCGGATTATTCTGGGCGGAAACTGCATCAACGAACGGCAGGCACTGATGATCGGCGCAGACGCATATTCCCGCGATATTCTGGACTGTGTCCGCCTCTCAAGGCAGCTCGTTTTAGGGGAGGACTGATCATGGAAAGCAATTTCGTCTACCGGAATATTGCCGAGGATCTTCGAACCGCCATCTCTGCCGGAAGATATGCCCCTGATGAGATGATTCCTTCGGAGAACGCCCTCGCGTCCGCCTATAAAACAAGCCGCGTAACAGTTCGAAAAGCGCTTCACATCCTCGAAAATGAAGGGTTGATCCGTCCGCAGCACGGAAAAGGCTATTTTGTCCTGTCGCCCGAATACAGCCGCTTCCAGCTGGATTTCGTCGACAAGCCGGCCGGCGGAAGCTCGCAGTACCTTGAGATCAATGTAATCCCTGCCGGCGCGGAATTTTCGATGCGCTTTCATGTCCAGAAAGGCACGATGCTCGTCGTGATTCGACGCCTTATTCAGGACGATATCGGACCGACAGCCTATGACGAAAAGTTCTTCCCCTATGTCCGGGGAGAACCGCTGATCGAACGCGAGCTTCACTATGCACAGTTCCCGGATGTCTTCACAGACAAATACGTGCCGCGCGGGATCTGGACCAACATGGAAATCAAGTCGGAAAAGGCGCCGGATCAGGTACTTTCGGCGCTCGGAGCCGAAGCCGGAGAATCCCTTCTCTGTGTCAGCCGTACCGTCTATGCGAACGACGAAACCCCGATCGGCTTCGGCCGCAGGTGGTACTCTCCGGACCGCGGCATCCTGACGGCTGTTTCCAACCGTTCACCGGAAGAAAACTGATCCGGATTGTTGCGAAAAAGACAGCACTTTTCCAAAACAATATCATACAAAAGTCCGGTGTTCGTTCTTGACGGACGCCGGACTTTTTGTTATACTGTTCATGATGTATACAAGATTAACCTAACTTGTATATACAAGTTGCAAAAAGAAAGGAACAGATCCTCATGACGCATACCATCGCGGTTGCAGGAAAAGGCGGAACCGGTAAGACAACCCTGTGCGGATTTCTGATCGATGCGCTTGTAAAGCGCGGCGGCGGACTCGTTCTGGCAGTGGATGCCGATGCAAACTCCAACCTGAATGAGGTCCTCGGCGTTACGGTCGAGGAAACGCTCGGTGAAATCCGGGAAGACATCGCGCAGTCCGGCATCGCCAAAGACTCCAAGGTGCCTGCAGGCTGGAGCAAGCAGGACTATATGGACTTCCGCTTCAACAACGCCATCGTGGAGCAGGACAACTATGATATGCTCGTGATGGGAAGAACGCAGGGCAAGGGCTGCTACTGTTTTGTCAACGGCCTTCTGCAGGCGGAGATCCAGAAATTTGCCAGTAATTACCGCTATATCGTCGTGGACAACGAAGCCGGCATGGAGCATATCAGCCGAGGCATTCTGCCGAAGATTGATACGCTTCTTTTAGTCTCCGACTGTTCCCGGCGCGGAATCCAGGCGGTCGGCCGGATCGCGAAACTCGCGGAAGAACTCGGTCTGACCCCGAAAACCGTGGGCCTCATTGTCAACCGTGCCCCAAACGGCGCGCTGAATGACGGTATCCGCGAGGAAATCAACCTGCAGGGCCTGAATCTTTTAGGCGTCCTGCCGCACGACGATCTGATCTACGAATACGACAGCGAAGGAAAACCGACCGTCACGATCCCTGCGTCCGCGCCTGTGCGGGCGGCGTTTGATGAAATTATCAGGAAATTAAATTTCAGCTGAATACAGCGAAAAAAGGAGTGTCAACTGAATTATGGAACCAACATTCTTCACCACAGTTGAGCGCATGGAGGAGGTTTCCGACCGGCTGCTTCAAACAGCAAAGAAGGTCGGAATTGACACCTGGGAAGACCGCAAAAAGAATCAGACCCCTTCCTGCTACTTCGGCGAGGGCGGAATCTGCTGCAAGATCTGTTCAATGGGTCCCTGCCGCATTACGCCGAAAGCCCCCAAGGGAATCTGCGGTGCAACCGCAGACACCATTGCCGGCAGGAATTACCTTCGAATGGTAGCCGCCGGCGCTGCAACCCACTCCGATCACGGCCGTGAAATCTGCCGTGTTCTGTACAATGCCGATCCGAACGGAAGCTACAAGATCACCGATGTGGCGAAACTCCAGCGGATCGCAAAGGAATGGGGCGTTGAAACCGAGAACCGCGACATTTACGACGTCGCGCGGGAAGTCGCCTACACCGGCCTCATGGAATACGGCAAGCCCTTCGGCAAACTGAATTTCCTCGAGCGCGCCAATGAAGAGCGCAAAAAAGTCTGGGAAGAGAATGACGTAGAGCCCGGCGCCGTCGACAAAGAAGTCGTCAAGGCCATGCACATGACCCATATGGGCAACACGGGCGATGCAGAAGCACTGGTTCATCAGGGCCTCCGTACCGGCATGAGCGACGGCTGGGGCGGTTCCATGATGGGAACCGAATTCTCCGACGTGCTCTTCGGCACCCCGATGCCGCGGGATACCGAGGCTTTCTTCGGTGTGCTCTCAAAAGACATGGTCAACATCATTGTCCACGGTCACGATCCGGCAATGTCGGAGATGATCGTCCAGGCCACCGAGGACCGTGACCTGCAGGAATACGCCCGTTCCGTCGGCGCGAAGGGCATTAACGTCTGCGGTCTGTGCTGCACCGCAAATGAAGTCGCGATGCGCCACGGCGTCAGGATGGTCGGAAACTTCCTCCAGCAGGAAAAAGCGCTTCTTACCGGCGTCATCGAAATGATGGTCGTTGATGTGCAGTGCATTTTCCCGGCACTCGGACCCTTAAGCGAATGCTTCCATACCCATTTCATTACAACCTCTCCGATTGCCCGCATTCCCGGCTCCCGCTACGTGCCCTTCAATACGGCTGAGGCGCGCGAGCAGGGGCGGAACCTCGTGCGGGAAGCGATTGAGAATTTCAAGAACCGCGACGAGACCAAGATTTACGTCCCCGAAGACAAGCAGAACGCGACCGTCGGCTATTCCTGCGAAGCGATCCGCCATGTCCTGGACGGCGTCACGAACAGCCATCTCGACGAACGCGATACCTATAAGCCGCTGATTGACTGCATCAAGGCGGGCGTCATCCGCGGTGCGGTCGCCATGGTCGGCTGCAACAACCCGAAGGTTCGTCCCGACTACGCGCATATCGAAATCATGAAGAAGCTTCTGAAGAACGACATCATTATCGTCGTCTCCGGCTGCTCTGCGCAGGCCGCCGCGAAATACGGCCTCATGGACAAGCGCGCGAAGGATTTCTGCGGCGCCGGCTTAAAACGTGTCTGCGAACTCGTCGGCATCCCGCCGGTCCTGCACATGGGCTCCTGCGTCGATATCAGCCGTATGATGCTTCTTGCGACCGGTATTGCCAAGGACTGGGGTATCGACGTTCCCCAGGTTCCGGTTGTCGGCTGCGCGCCCGAGTGGATGAGTGAGAAAGCTGTTTCGATCGCAAACTACGTTGTCACGACCGGTATTGACACCTACCTCGGCGTATCTCCGCAGGTTTCCGGGTCAAAGCAGATGATGGAACTGATTACAGAAGGCACGAGGAAGATGGTCGGCGGCGGCTTCATCATCAACACCAATCATGAAGAACTGGTGGATGCCATGATCGACGGCATTGAGAAAAAACGTGCCGCTCTGGGGATCTAAAGGGAGGCGCTATGAAAATAGCTGTGACCGGCAAAGGCGGCGTCGGAAAGACAACTTTTGCCGCGGTTCTCGCGAGACTCTATGCAGATGAGGGCAGAACCGTTCTGACAGCGGATGTGGATCCCGACTCCAATCTCGGCCTCGCGCTCGGCTTTACGCCGGAGGAACTCTCGGAAATCGTCCCGATCTCCAAAATGCGCGAAATGATTGCGGAACGCACCGGCGCGCCTTCGGACGGACTCGGCAAATTCTTCCGGATCAATCCCAAGGTGGACGATCTCCCGGAGAAATTCGCACGGGAGAAAAACGGCGTCCGGATGCTCGTCATGGGTACGGTCGAAACCGGCGGTTCCGGCTGTGTCTGCCCGGAGCACGTGGTGCTCCGGCGCCTGATCTCCCACCTCATTATTCAGCGTGACGAAGTCGTCATCATGGATATGGAGGCCGGGCTTGAACATCTGGGACGCGGCACCGCCGACAGCATGGATCATTTCATCGTTGTCGCGGAGCCGGGTGCACGGTCTGTCCAGACCTATCACCAGATCAAAAAGTTAGCAGGCGATCTCGGAATCCGCAAGGTATCCGTCGTCGGAAACAAAGTCCGCGACGCGCAGGATGAAGAATTCCTTCACCGGGAGATCCCCGCAGAAGATCTTCTGGGAATCATCCATTATTCCGCCGAGGTGGCAGCAGCCGACCGGGACGCAGTTTCTCCCTATGAAACCGCTCCTTCGGCAGTGGAAGAAATCAGAAAAATCAAGAAGATTTTAGATAAAGAGGTATAAATTATGGTGGGACTTTTTGACAGAGCATTCAAAGGCTCGGATGAAATGTATGCGCTTGCGGAAAAAGCGCTTGCGGAAGCTCTTGCCACACATGATGAGAGCACGCCGGCCGTTTTCCCGAACACGGCATACTATGCGGCCGTCATTTATGAATATACGGGCATCAAAGTGATGACCCTCGGGGACCTTCGGGCGGCAATGGAGCCGATCAAAGCCATGATGACCCGCAACTACCGTACGCATGACGTGTTCACTTCCGGTATTGCAACCGCCATGGCGGCCGAAGTGATCGAGCTTTGCAAATATCTGGACACCGATACGCCCTATAACGGTGAATATCACGGCCATATGAACGACGCCGAAGTCCGTGAGCTGGGTGTTCCGCTGGTTACGCGCGATATCCCCGGATTCGTCGTCATCATCGGACCGGCGCCATCTGCAGAAGAAGCCGAAGCCCTGATCAAGGGCTATCAGTCCAGAGGCATTTTCGTGTTTTTGATCGGCGGCATCATTGACCAGGCAAAGGAGCGCGGCATCAACATGGGCTTCCCGGTCCGTATCGTTCCGGTCGGCCCGGATATCTGGTGCGCCTCCCACGTCATTTCGCTCGTTATGAGAGCCGCGATGATCTTCGGCGCGATCCAGCCGCTGCAGTACGATGAAATGAACCAGTACACCTTCGAGCGGATCTTCGCTTTTGTCAACGCCTTTGATCCGGTCGATGATCTGACCATCGCAGCCGGCGCCTGTGCGATCGCCCTCGGCTTCCCGGTCATCACAAACGACACGAAGGACATGTGGCGTGTTCCGAAGACGCTGATCATCCAGGAAGACACCAAAGACTGGATCGAGACCTCTCTTGAAGCCCGCGATATCAAGATCAAAGTCACGAACATCGACATTCCGGTTGCCTACTCTTCCGCTTTCGAAGGCGAAATCATCCGCCGTCCGGATATGCAGTGTGAGATCGACGGCTCCCGGAAAGACTGCTTCGAGCTCTGCGTCACCAGAGAAGCGCATGAAGTCGAGGACCATAAGATTGAAGTCATCGGCCCGGATTTCGACGAAATCCCCGTTGGTTCCAAGATGTGCGCGGCATTTATTGCCGAAGTTGCCGGGAAGAACATGCAGTCCGATTTCGAATCGGTTTTCGAACGGAAATTCCATACCTTCGTCAACTGCATGGAAGGCATCATGCATACCGGCCAGCGTGACCTGATCCGGATCCGGATCAGCAAAAATGCTTATGAAGCCGGTTTCCGCATCCGTCACATCGGCGAAGTGCTTTACGCCAAGCTGAAAAACGAATATTCGGCCGTTATTGACAAGTGTCAGGTCAAAATTTATACCTCTACAGACGAACTGCATGACCTCCGGAAAATGGCCAACGAAATCTACGACAAGCGTGACGAGCGTCTCGCCGGCCTCACGGACGAGAGCGTGGACACCTTCTACACCTGCATCCTCTGCCAGTCCTTCTCTCCGTCCCATGTCTGTATCGTTACCCCCGAGCGTCTGGGCCTCTGCGGTGCCGTTTCGTGGCTCGACGCCAAGGCGACGAATGAGCTCGACCCGAACGGCCCGAGCCAGGTTGTCACAAAAGAGCGCGTGATCGACGACAACATCGGTTCCTGGGAAGATGTCAACGAAGCGGTTGCGAAATATTCCCGCGGCGCTCTGGAGCGCGTAACGCTCTACTCCATTATGGAAGACCCGATGACCTCCTGCGGCTGCTTCGAATGCATCTGCGGTATCGAGCCCTTCAGTAACGGCGTCATCATCGTCAACCGTGAACACACCGGCATGACGCCTCTCGGCATGACCTTCTCCGAAATGGCTTCGATGACCGGCGGCGGGGTACAGACCCCGGGCTTCATGGGCCACGGCAAACACTTCATTGCCTCCAAGAAGTTCATGAAGGCGGAAGGCGGCGTGCAGCGCATTGTCTGGATGCCAAAAGCCCTGAAAGAAACCGTCCGCGAACGGCTCAACCAGACCGCGATGGAGCTCTACGGTATTGAAAACTTCTGCGATATGATCGCCGATGAAGAAAGCGCCGGAAACGGAGATCCCGAGGAACTCGTCAACTTCCTCTCGGAAGTCGGTCATCCGGCACTCGGCTTAGAACCTATGATGTAATGCAACTATAGAAAGGATTTAAAAACAGACTTATGGCTCTCCCGAAAACTTCCCAGAAATTCAATGCCTCGATCAATGCTTTTACGATCGGGACGGGCGATCAGACCGTAACGCTCGGCGGCGAAAACGTGCTTCCGTTCTATACCTTTGACGCGCCGATCGAAAACGCACCGAAAATCGGCGTGGAAATTTCCGACCGCGGCATGGAAAACAATGTTCCCGGAATCCGCGACTACTATGCCGGCGCCGAAGACTTCCGCGAACTCGCTCGGCGCGCTTCCGCGATCCCCGGCGTCGATTTTGTCGCGTTCTCACTGGATGCGGCTGACCCCAACGGCGAGGACCGCAGCGTAGAGGAATGCGCAGAAGAATGCCGCCAGGTCGCCGAAGGTACAGACCTTCCTCTGGTCATCATCGGCAGCAAGGGCATTGAAAAGAACGAAGTTCTCTTTGACAGGATCGCCGATGCGCTCGCAGGAAGAAACGTTCTTCTGATGTCGGCAAAAGAAGAAAACTACAAGACCATCGCGGCTTCTGCAGGCCTCGCCTACAACCAGAAGATCGGAGCGGAATCCGCCGTCGACATCAACCTCGCCAAGCAGCTCAATGTCGTCATTTCCCAGATGGGCGTCAAACCTACGAGCATCGCAATGAACGTCGGCGCTGCGGCAGCCGGTTACGGTTTCGAATACGTCGTCTCCACGATGGAACGTGTCAAGATGGCAGCCCTTTCCCAGAATGACAACATGCTTCAGATGCCCATTGTCACCCCGGTGGCCAGCGAAGCCTGGAACGTCAAGGAAGCCCTCGTCTCCGAAGAGGACATCCCCGAATGGGGTCCGATGGAGGAAAGAGGTATCGAGATGGAAATCGTGACGGCGGCGGCCTGTCTTGCGTCCGGTTCCAACGCAGTGATTCTTCGTCATCCCGCATCCATCGCGGCGATTTCCGAAATGATCCGCGAACTTGTTTAAGGGAAGGAGGGACTCATCATGGCATTAAAAGGACTTGACATTTTCAAGCTGACCCCCAAAACCAACTGTAAAAAGTGCGGTGTTCCGACCTGTATGGCCTTCTCGATGAAGGTTGCACAGGGCTCGCTTCCGCTGGAGAAATGTCCCTTCATCACCGATGAAGTCAAGGACCAGCTCTCCGAAGCGACCGCGCCCCCGATGAAGACGATCAAGGTCGGTGAGCATTCTCTTGGCGGCGAGACCGTACTCGAGCGCCACGAGAAGACCTTCGTCAGCAAGACGCTGTATGCGATGAAGGTTTCCGCCGCATTCGACGACGCGAAAAACGACGATATCCTCGCAAAGGTCCCGGCTGTGGATTACGACCGGATCGGCGAGCGTATGTACTGCGAATTCGTCTTTGTCGAAGCGGCAGATGGCGAAAACAATCGCTTCCTGGACCTTGTGAAAAAGGCAGCCGCGCTTGACCGCGATCTGATCCTTTCCTGCACCGATCCGAACCTTGCAAAAGAAGCGCTCGCGCTGTGCACCGGTAAAAATGTGATCCTGATAGGCGCGAACGCCGGAAACTACGAAGCAATGAATGCCGCAGCAAACACTGCAAAAGTCGTGCTCGGTGTCAGCGGGCAAAGCCTTGAGGAGCTGCATGATACCGTCGCTTCGCTTGAGAAGATCGGCAACAAAAATCTCATTCTCAACACGACCGGCGCTTCTGTAAAAGACGCCTTCCGGAATACAGTCGAAGTTCGCCGCGGCGCCTTAAAGGGCGGCGACCGGACCTTCGGTTATCCCTCTCTCGTGGATGTTGCGGCGCTCTCGCACGGCGATGCCCATATGGAAGCTGCCTACGCTTCGCTGTTCACCGCGAAATACGGCTCGATCGTCGTGCTGACCGAAATGGACTATGCGAAGGCACTTCCGTTGTACGGCCTGCGGCAGAACATCTTTACCGACCCGCAGAAACCGATGAAAGTCGATCCGGGCATCTATCCATTAAACGGCGCAGACGAAAACTCGATCTGCATGATCACGGTCGACTTCGCTCTGACCTATTTCATCGTTTCCGGCGAAATCGAACGTTCCGGTGTCCCGGTCAATCTCCTGATCTCAGACGCCGGCGGATACTCCGTTCTGACCGCCTGGGCGGCCGGAAAATTCAGCGCCTCTTCGATCGCGAAGTTCATTGCGGACTACAACATCGAAGACAAGATCAAAAACCGAATCCTTGTCCTGCCCGGAAAAGTTGCCGTACTCAAGGGTGAGGTTCAGGAAAAGCTGCCAAACTGGCAGGTTCTTGTCGGTACAAATGAAGCGGTCGAAATCATCCGCTTCTTAAAAGATATGCAAAATTAAATAAAGGAGAAAGAGTATGTCGAAATTTATCATCATCGGGGAACGCATCCACTGCATTTCGCCCGTGATCCGTGAAGCCATGAACACCATGAATCCCGGCCCGATCGTGAAAAGAGCGAAACAGCAGCTCGACGCTGGCGCCGACTACCTCGACGTCAACATCGGACCTGCGGAGTCGAACGGCGAAACGCTGATGAAGTGGGCTGTCCAGCTTCTCCAGTCGGAATTCGACAATGTTCCGCTGTGCCTCGATACTGCAAACAAAAAGGCGATCGAAGCGGGCATCTCTGTTTACAACCGCGCCAAGGGCAAACCGATTGTCAACTCTGCCGATGCGGGCGACCGGATCGAGAACATCGATCTTGCCGCTGCAAACGATGCGATTGTCATCGGTCTCTGCAGCAAAGCCGGCGTCCCTGCCGATAACGATGAGCGCATGATGTACTGCCAGGAGATCCTGGAGCGTGCCATGATGCAGGGCATGAGCGAGGATGACATCCTCTTTGACCCGTTGTTCCTCGTGATTAAGGGCATGCAGGACAAGCAGAAGGACGTGCTGGAAGCGATTCGGATGTTCACGGAAATGGGCCTTCGTACGACTGGCGGCCTTTCCAATGTCTCTAACGGTATGCCCAAAGACGTCCGGCCGATCATTGACTCCGCCATGATCGCCATGGCAATGGCGAACGGCTTAAGCTCCGCGATCATCAATCCCTGCGACCGCCGCATGATTGAGACCATCAAATCCTGCGATATCATTAAGGACAATTACCTCTACGCGGATTCCTTCCTGGAGATCTGAGAAAAACACAGAAGGAGCGGCCGTTTTGTTTACCATCATCTTCAGACAGAACGAAAGCGAAATCCAGACGCAGGCACAGCCCGGCGAGAGTCTTCTGGACCTTGCCCGGGCTTCCGGTGTTGATATTGACGCGCCCTGTTCCGGCAACGGACTCTGCGGCAAATGCCGGATCCGCCTGCTTTCAGGGGAACTTGAGGGCGGGATCGGCCGTCAGCTTTCCGAAGAAGAACGGGCATCGGGTGTGCGCCTTGCCTGTCAGAGCCGCATTTCGGGCGATGCGGTGATTGAGGTTCCGGAAACCGCCGGATCCTTCCGCTACGGCATCGTGACTGCCGACTTTTCCACCGAAAAGGAGCAGGCAGGTTTCGATGCGGCGGCTGAAGCGCTTGAGGGCGAGGGAATTGCCCGTCTTCAAAACGGATTCTCGATGCTGGACCTTGTGCTCGATCCGCCGACGCTTGATGATACGATGCCCGACCTTCTCCGGGTGCGCCTGAAAATCGAAAAGGAAACCGGCTGCGAAACCATCCGCTTCTCTTCCGTTCTGGTACGGAAAGCTGCAAAAACACTGCGGGAAAACGATTTTGCCGTCTCTCTCCCCGTTGAGAAAAAAGAAGACGGAAGTCTCTTTGTCTACGATATCCTTCCGCCGCATCAGACTGTGATTCCCGCCGCCGCAATCGACATCGGAACAACGACGGTTACGGCCGTGCTTGCCGATCTTTCCTCCGGAAAAATCCTTGCCCGCGCTTCAGCCGGAAATGCGCAGATCCGCTACGGCGCCGATGTCATCAACCGCATCATCGCCTCTGTACGGCCGGGCGGCGCGGAACGCCTGCAGCAGGCCGTTGTCGACGATACTCTCCGCCCGATGATCCTGCGGCTGTGCCATACGGCAGGCGTCAGCCCTTCGAATATTGTCCGGCTCTCTGTCGCTTCAAATACGACGATGAATCACCTGTTTACCGGATGTTTCGCGGATCCTGTCCGCATGGAGCCCTATATTCCGACTTTCTTTGATACGGATGCCTTCCACGGCCGGGACTTTGCACTCGGGGTTCATCCCGATGCGCCGGTTCTCTTTGCGCCGAATGTCGGAAGCTATGTCGGCGGCGACATCACGGCCGGTACCCTGATCTCGCGGATGTGGACGAAGCCGGAATTTTCCGTTTTCGTCGATCTCGGCACGAACGGCGAAATTGTCTTCGGCAATGAAGATTTTCTGATGTGCTGCGCCTGCTCGGCCGGTCCCGCCTTCGAAGGCGGCGACATCAGCTGCGGTATGCGCGCAACCCAGGGCGCCATCGATTCGATCACAATCGATCCTGAAACGATAGAGCCTGATTTTACGACAATCGGATCTGCCGCCCCACTCGGGCTCTGCGGCTCCGGCATCATCGATACGGTCAGTGAACTCTTCCGCTGCGGCATTATTTCTCCGAAAGGCATTTTTATCCGCGAAGGGCAGCGCATTCAGCGTGATCAGAGTTCAATCGCCCGTTATGTTATCGCGGAAGGCTCCGAAGAGCGGCGCGAAATCTCCATTGATGAAGTGGATATCCAGAATTTCATCCGTGCAAAGGGTGCGATTTTCTCCGCGATTGTGACAATGCTCCGCTGCGTCGACATGGACATGAGCATGATCGAACATATTTACATCGCCGGCGGCATCGGCTCCGGTCTCAATATCCAGAATGCAGTCTCGATTGGCATGCTTCCGAAGCTTCCGGAAGACTGCTACAGCTATCTCGGAAACACTTCTCTTTCCGGCGCTCTGTGCATGCTCTTATCTGATGACGCCGAGAAGAAGGTCTCCGAAATTGCTTCGAGCCTGACCTATCTCGAGCTCAGCACTCAGCCCGGTTATATGGACGAATTTGTGGCGGCCTGCTTCCTTCCGCATACGGATGCGTCGCTTTTTGCGGAGGCTTAAGAGATGGCAGAAGTACAGAACAACAAAGACAATGTCCCGGCAAAGCATTACGCTGAAATCTACCACGATTCCAACCCGCTGGAGATTTCCGGCCGTACCGCAGTCCCCTACGATGAAGCACGAAAAGTCTTCCTCTTTACGCTGATGAACAGCGTCTATGAGATCACGCATCCGGACTTTTCCGTCCGCTTCCGATCGGGCGAGGGAGACCGTCTTACAGGCTATACCTTCGGGCACATCCTGCTGCTTCGATACCTTACCTGCGGCCAGTTCGTCCGGCCCGGCGGAAGATTTCTCTCCTACCGGGAGAATCCCTGGGGCGACGTGTACCTTGCGAACTTCAACAGCCGCTGCATCAAACGGCTTGCCTATACCTTTGCGGGAAAAGGCGAAAAGGTTGCACACCGGATGGAAGCCCTTCAGGGAAAGCCCTATGAAAAGGGCGATATCGGCTGGGAATTCGAATTCATGCCCGGTCTCTCGATCCGGATTTCCATCTGGAATGCCGACGAAGAATTTCCGCCGTCGGCGCAGATACTCTTTTCCGACAATTTCCATTATGCCTTCACCGCGGAGGATATGGCCTGCATCGGAGATATTTTCATTAAGATTCTGTCCGCGTCCTGAGAGGACAAAGCGCTATGCTGTATAAAGTCAGTTTCCCACTTCAGAATGACTCGATCACGGTCCGGGAGGGCACTACGCTCCTTGCGGCGGAGATCGCTGCGGACCTCAGGCCGGATGCCCCCTGCGGCGGTGTCGGTGTCTGCGGAAAATGCCGCGTGGAAATCCTTGACGAAAACGGAAAACGGAAAAGTGTCCTCGCCTGCGAGACGAAGGTGAACCGCGATATGACCGTGTTCTTCACCTCAGATGCAGAGCACCGGATCCTGACAGAAGGAAACAGTGCGCCGGCAGAGCTCTGTCCTGCGATCCACACGCTCGATCTTACCGTGGAGCGGGCAACTCTTCAGAATCCAACATCCGACTGGGCGCGGCTGAAAGCCGCAGTCGAAAATGCAGGCTGCCCCGGGATCCGCCCGGATCCGGCGCTTTCTGACGGTCTCGGGAAAACACTTGAGACACTGCAGTACAGACCGCAGGCGGTTCTTTACAAAGATGAGCTTCTGACGCTTCGTAAAGGCGGGCGGCTTCTTACCGCTGCAGTTGACATCGGAACCACTACCGTGGTATTGTATCTTTCAGATCAGGAAAGCGGCAGCGTCCTCGTGACAAACAGCATGCTGAATCCGCAGACGGAATTCGGCGCCGACGTCATCAGCCGTGCGAATTACGCGCTGCAGCATTCGACGGAAGCGCTGTCCGCTGCCATCCGAAAAGCAGTCAACGAGCTTCTTTCCGACGCGCTTCGAAAAGCGAACGCTGAACGGGAGGACGTATTCTCGCTCACGGTCGTCGGAAATACCTGCATGCACCACCTGTTTCTCGGCATCGATCCCGAAAGCCTCGTGCTTTCACCCTATGTCCCATCGATTGCCGAACCGCTGGTCCTGAATGCTGCGGATTACGGCATTACGGCAAATCCGCGGGCCAAGCTCTTTGTGCTTCCATGTATTGCCGGATTCGTCGGTGCCGATACCGCAGCCGTCATGCTGGCCTGTGATTTCGATCAGCGGGATGAACTGACGCTCGCAATCGACATCGGCACAAACGGAGAACTTGTAATCGGCGACCAAAACCGGACTGTTGCCTGCTCTACTGCCGCCGGCCCGGCTTTCGAGGGCGCAAAGATTACCTTCGGTATGCGCGGTGCTTCAGGCGCAATTGATCACGCATCCATTGAAAACGGAACCCTTCGGTATTGCGTGATCGGATCGGGAAAGCCCCGCGGGATCTGCGGTTCCGGCCTGCTGGACCTTACCGCAGCGCTTCTTCGGGCAGGAATTCTGGACGAAACCGGGCGCTTTTCGGACCCAGAGGATCTTCCAAAGGAAGCGCAGCCGCTCTCCAGAAGGCTGCAGACAATTGAAGGCCTTCGCTGCTTCGTCATCGCGGATGAAACCGAAAGTGATATCGGATCCTGCATCTACCTGAGCCAGAAGGACATCCGTGAAGTCCAGCTTGCCAAAGGCGCAATGGCCGCGGGAATCGCCCTGATGCTCGAACACCTTGGCCGCCCGGTAACGGACATCCGAAAAGTCTTGATCGCGGGAGCCTTCGGCAACTATATGTCACCGGAAAGTGCCTGTGCAATCGGTCTGATCCCAAGCGTGCTTCTGCCCCGGATCGAGGCCGTCGGAAATGCTGCCGGCGCCGGCGCCCTGAAATGTGCTCTCAGTGAACGCTGCTTCCGGCGCTCGGCCGAAATGGCAGCACGTACAGAATTTATCGAACTCGCATCCAGTCCTGATTTCCAGGACCGCTTCGTAGAAGAACTGATGTTTCCGGAGGAATTATGACTGTAACGGAAAAAATGATTGAACTCGGCAAGGAAGCCGGCTTTGACGCCGCCGTGAAGCTCGATCCGAAAACAATCCTGCTCCATGAAGAAGTGCGCGAAATGTGCGCCGAAGGCAAATGCAAGGCTTACGGCCATAACTGGACCTGCCCGCCGGCATGCGGCGATCTTTCGTACTGCCGGAGCGTAATTGCGCGCTGTGAAGAAGGCGTGATCATTCAGACCATCGGACAGCTTGAAGATTCCATGGATTATGAGGCGATGATGGACACCGCCGCCCGACACAAACAGAATTTCATGCGGATGGCTGAACTCGTGAAATCCGTTTATCCAAAAGCCCTGTGCCTCGGCGCGGGCGGCTGTACGGTCTGCGAAAAGTGCAACTATCCTGAGCCCTGCCGTTTCCCCGAGAAAGCCTTCTCCTCAATGGAAGGCTACGGCATGCTGGTCAGCGAAGTCTGCACCAAAAACAATGTTCCGTACTATTATGGGGAGAATACAATAGCATTCGTCGGATGCTGTTTATTATAAAAAGTTTTTATCAAGTGAAAGGAGCGAATACGCATGATTATCATTGGCGAAAAACTCAATGGTTCGATTCCCTCGGTCGGCAAGGCGATCGCGGAAAGAAACGAAAAGAGGATCCGGTCGCTGGCGGCAAAGCAGGAAGAAGCAGGCGCTGATTACCTGGACGTGTGTGCGTCGGTTCCGGAGGATGTTGAGGAAGAAACCCTCAAATGGATGCTTGATCTTGTGCAGGAAGAATCCGATTTGCCGATCTGCCTCGATTCCCCGAGCCCCGATACAATCGTCAAGGCGATGAAGTACGTCAAAAAGCCCGGTCTCATCAACTCGGTTTCGATGGAAGGAGATAAGATTTCCAAGATCTTCCCCGCAATCGCCGGCACTCGCTGGAAATGCATCGCGCTCTGCTCCGATGAAAAGGGTATTCCGGCCACCGCTGAAAGGCGTCTTGAGGTCTTTGAACGTATCCTCGCGGAAGCGGACAAGTACGGCATTGCCCATAACCGCCTTTTCATTGATCCGCTGGTTGAGATGCTCTGCACTTCCGAGGACGGCATTTCCACCGTCGTGGATACCATCAAGGGAATCCGTGAGCGGGACGAGGACGTTCATATCGTCGGCGCCATCAGCAATATTTCCTTCAACCTGCCGGCAAGAGCACTCATTAACCAGACCTTCGCTACCCTTGCGATCGCAGCGGGCATGGACGCAGGCATCCTGGATCCGATGAACCGCGACATGCGCGGCGCGATCTACGCAGCGGAAGCCTGCATGGGCCTCGATGATTACTGCATGGAATACATCGGCGCCTTCCGTGAAGGACTGATCGGACCGCTGCCCAAAGACTGACAACGGGCAGAATCCGTTAAGCATACTACCTGAGAAAGACTGAATGGAGGATTACTATGTCTAAACTCGAAGAAATCGCCTCTGCCGTGGAACGCGGAAAGGCGAAACTGGTACCCGGTCTTGTTGAAGAAGCACTCGATGAGGGCATCGATCCCGTTGAGATTCTCAACAAAGGCATGATTGACGCCATGAGCGTTGTCGGCGAGAAGTTCAAAAACAACGAGATTTTCGTTCCGGAAATGCTGGTTGCTGCCCGTGCTATGAAGAAGGGCGTTGAAGTTCTGAAACCGTCGCTTGGCGGAGACGCAGATGTTTCAATCGGAAAGGCTGTCATCGGAACCGTCCAGGGCGACCTGCACGACATCGGCAAAAACCTTGTCTGCCTGATGGTCGAATCTGCCGGCTTTGAAGTCCTGGATCTCGGCGTTGATGTTCCCGCGGAGCGCTTCGTGGAAGCTGCGCAGGATCCCGCCGTCAAGATCGTCGGCGTGTCTGCACTTCTGACGACCACAATGCCTGCGATGAAGGCTACGGTGGAAGCACTGAATGCCGCCCCGAACCGGGCTGATTTCAAGGTCATGGTCGGCGGAGCCCCGATCACCCAGGAGTTTGCTGAGGAAATCGGCGCTGATGCCTATACCGCTGATGCTGCGACCTGTGCAAGTGTCGCAAAAAAATTCGTGGCAGGCTGATCCCGGCTGCAGATGACGCATCAGACAGTAAGAGGAGGCAAATGCATGGAAAGAATTCCTTTCCGTAAGGAAGAACTTAAAGTCGCAGGGCAGACCATAAACCTCGGAAGAGGCGCCTATCCGCTCTTTTCGACCCCGATCTCCCCACGCGAAAACTATCTTATGTTCCTGCGCGGCGAAGAGCCCTTATGGATGCCGCTCGCACGGGACACGCTCAGCGTTACTCCCGCTATTGTGAAAGACAACATCGCCCGCGGCTTTGTTTTCGATATGACCGGTTTTGACCCCAACAAAGACGGCGGCGGTCCGGACATGTTCGGCGTTGAGTGGGAATGGGTTCCGCAGGTACGCGGCTCCATGGTCCGCCCCGGCAACCCCAAAGTCCCCGACATTACCGAATGGGAAGACTATATCGAATTCCCCGATCCCGATTCCTGGGACTGGGCTGCAAGCGCAGAAAAGAACCGAGCCCTGATAGAGCAGAAGGATCTCCTCCTCGGCGCCACGATCCTGAACGGCCTTTTTGAACGCCTGATCTCGTTCGTCGAAATGAGTGAAGCGCTCGTTGCCATGATTGACGAGGACGAGCAGGAAGCAGTGCACCGTCTCTTTGACCGGCTCGCTGATTTCTATCCGAAGATCATCCGGAAGTACAAGGAATACTATCACATCGATATCCTGACATTCCACGACGACTGGGGTTCGCAGCGCGCGCCTTTCTTCTCGCTGGATACTGTCCGTGAGATGCTCGTACCCTACCTGAAACGGATTGTCGATGCGGCCCATGACCTGGGCATCTATTTCGAGCTGCATTCCTGCGGGAAAAACGAAATGCTTGTGCCTGCGATGATCGAAGCCGGCGTCGATATGTGGAACGGCCAGCCGATGAACGACAAGAAGATGCTCGTCGAAAAATACGGCGACAAGATGATCTTCGGTGCCTACCCGATTACGATCGACAGCAGTTCAACTGAAGAAGAAGTCCGCGAAGCCTGCAGAGAATTCATCGATACCTTTAACAGCTACCGTGTCTACGGCGGCTTTGCGAGCACCATGATGGCTGCTCCCGGTGTCCGGGAATCCCTTTACGAATTCTCCCGCATCGCCAAATGCGGCCGCGCAGAATAGCTGTATCATGAAAGAAAGCTGCACTTTTTTTGGCGCAGCTTTCTTTTGCATCATGTTGGGAGGACAATTTATGTTCCGCAAAATTCCTTTTGTAAAATCCGAACTTGACGTGATCGGCATGACCCCCGGCTTCGGCAAACGGCCCGGTTCGCCGATCCGAAATACGCCCGTCACACCCCGGGAAAATATCATTTCCCTGTATTATGACAAAAAGCCCTTCTGGATGCCCTATTTCAGCGAACTTCGGATGATGGGCTCCCAGGTTTACAGCACCCACCTCGGCCGCGGCCTGCATGCCGACGTCACCGACGTCTTCGGTATCGAATGGGAATTCGTGGAGTCAGCCGGCGGCTCGATCGTCCGCCCGGGCACACCGCTTCTTGACGACGTGAACAACTGGAAGGAAAAGATCATCATTCCGGACATCTCCGACTGGGGCTGGGAGGAGGAAGCCAAAGCGGTTTCTCTCGATCCCCGTTTCTCTCACGAAATGTCCCTTGTCAACGGATTCTGGTTCGAGCGCCTGATCTCCTTCATGGATTTCATGGAAGCGGCCGTCGCGCTGATCGACGAAGAACAGGAGGATGCGATCAAGGAGCTTTTCGCAGCCACCACCGATCTTGCCTGCAAAGTCATTGACAAGCTCTGCGAACTGTATCCGCTGATGGACTTCATCAACATCCACGACGACTGGGGTTCCCAGGCCGCGCCGTTCTTCTCGCAGGACGTCGCGTATGAACTCTTTGTCCCCTTTATGAAAAAGCTCACCGACCACATCCATTCCTGGGGCCGGAAAGCGACGCTGCATTCCTGCGGCCACAACGAGGACCGGATCCAGTGCTTCATCGACGGCGGCTTCGACATGTGGGCGCCGCAGACCATGAACAACATCAAACAGCTCTACGACAACTACGGCGATCAGATCATCTTTGCCGTCTGGCCGGACAAATTCGATCCCGAAACCACCTCTGAAGAGGAACAGCGCCAAATCGCCCGCAAATTCGTCGACGACTACTCTGTGCCCGGAAAGCCGGCCGTTCTCTCCCACTACGGATCCTTCGCCATGACGCCGGCCTTCTCCGACGAGATGTACGAGTATTCCAGAAGAAAATACTCAGATCTGTTCTCATGAAGAAAGGCCCCGGTTTCCGGGGCCTCTTGATTTATCCATCCAATCAGCTGTTTCCTTTACAGTACCAGTCCTCTGTCTTCTTCAAATCCAAGCATGATATTCATGCACTGGATCGCCGCACCGGAGGCGCCTTTGCCGAGATTGTCAAACTGCGAAGCCATCACGATGCGCTCGTCATTGCCGGTCACGTAAATATTCAGTCCGTCCCAGCCCGCACACTGATTGCAGGGCAGGAAATTCAGATTCTCATCATAATGAACCTGAATGAACTTCTCATCCGCATAATAGTTTCTGTAAAACGCAAGCATGTCCTTTACGCCTTGAACACCTATCAGATATTCTGTATAAAGCGGCACCTCCACCACCATACCCGCATAATAATCTGCGATAATCGGGGAGAAGATCGGTTTTTTCTTCAGCCCTGAAATCAGCTGCATCTCCGGCAGATGCTTGTGCGCCTGCGCCAGGGCATAAAACCTCGGCGCGTCATATTCGGCATCTCTGCCTGCTTCTTCATACTTCGCAATCGTCTTTTTCCCTGCGCCGCTGTATCCGGAAACGGATGTGACTGCTACGGGATAATCTGCCGGCAGAATCCCCTTTGCGATCAGCGGATATACGAGAACCATAAAGCCGGTCGCATGGCAGCCCGGAACCGCAATCCGCTTTCCGTTCCGGATGTTCTCGCGAAACCGGTCCGAAAGCTCCGGCAGTCCGTAGCTCCAGCCCGGGGCTGTCCGGTGAGCTGTGGATGCGTCAATGATCCGCACATCCTCATTTTCAATCAGAGAGACCGCCTCACGCGCCGCATCGTCCGGAAGGCACAGGAATGTGATGTCCGACTGGTTGATCAGTTTCTTTCTTTCCGAAATATCCTTCCTTTTGTCCGGATCAATCCGGATGATTTCAATCTCATTTCGTCCGGCGAAACGTTCGTTAATCCGTAATCCTGTTGTTCCTTCACTGCCGTCTATGAATACTTTTGTCATTGCTGCTTCCTTTCTCCAAACCGAACTCTCTTTTCATGATGATACCATATCCGGCCCGCGCTTTCAATACCAAAAAGAATCCGGCCGCACAGCCTTGACGTTCCGCAATTCATACAGTACACTATAGGCAGAAGTGATAAAAGGCTGAAACGCAGGGCCGGTCCGTGCAGCAGGCAGCCCGGCCGCAATCAGGAAAGGAACGAGAATGGACGAAATCACCAGCAGGTATATTGAAATCCCGGGGATGAATAATACCCGCGATCTTGACGGAATGCGTACGAAGGACGGACGGACAATCCGGCCGAACATGCTGTATCGGAGTTCAAGGCTCAGCAAACTGGAGGATCCGGACTGGTTCACCCGAAACGTTTCGCTTGTGGTGGATATGCGGTCTTCCCGGGAGGTCTCAGAGAGCCCGGATCCTCAGATTCCCGGAGTGAAATACCTGCATCTCCCGATCTTCGAGATGCCGGAGACAGGTGTTACCCGCGACAAAGAATCCGAGCGGCGAATGACCCCGCCGGACCCGGAGACTGCGCTTACGCGTATGGCGTCGGTATACGCCCGTTTCGTGAATGACGAATTCTGCCTCTCCCAGTACCGGCGCTTTATCCGGCTGCTGTTTGAACCGCGTGAGAAGGGCATTCTCTGGCACTGCTCTGCCGGCAAGGACCGGACCGGTACCGGCGCGCTTTTCATCCAGGAAATTTTGGGCGTGAGCCGGGAGGATATCCTCGCAGACTATCTGATGACCAATGAATACCTGAAAGACGAAGTCCGGGAGTTCGTCGAAAAAGCCGCGGAGCGAAACGGCGGCATGGATGAGAACGCGAAAAAAGGGATGCTGGCCTTTATGGCTGCTCATGAACGGTATCCGCTTACCGTCTATCAGGAAGCAGAATCGCGGTACGGAAGCTTCGACAATTTTATCCGGGAAGGCCTTCAGATCAGCGATGCCGAGCGGGAGGAACTTCAGCGGCGGTTTCTTTCATAAGCGGACGGCTATTCCTTTAAAAAGGCGAATATTTCGAAAAAAAGCAGAAAAACTCTGATTGTGTTGGACATTTGATGGACATCGGATGTTAAAATGCAAAAAAAAACATAAAGGAGAACCAACATGGCTGGAGAAACAGTCAATATTGAACAGCAGTTTCGAAACAGCAGAGACGAATATTACCGGAACACGATGGCGAATATTACAGGCCGTCTCCAAACGATTGCCATGTCCGAGGAATTTCAGGCGGCTCTTGACGGAAAGGACCTTAATGAGATTGCCTCGGAAAAGGAAATGACCAAACAGGCGCGGGAACGAAAAGAAAACTATCCATACAAAAAATATGAGTCCGAAAATGAAAAGACGCAGAAAGCCGTTGATGACCTGATGGACATCACGCTCGGACTGCGTGATTCCTACGGAGCCGCACCCCGCATTGAGGTGCAGAAAAAGCTGCTGGCGGAAAACAAAGAGGAAGAAATTACTCGCCGGGCCGCAAAAATGCGGCTGAAGGGCTTCCGGAAGGGCTATAAGCTGTTTGACTATATCTATAAAAACAAGGATGAACAGGGACAGCGGTATCTTGAGGCCATGAAAAAGGCGGCTGTCGCAAACGGGATCCCCATCAGTACCCTGTATGATGACCTGCAGTATATCGATGAAAAACTCAAGCTCGGCCTGCAGCTGGAAAAGTGGCAGCCGGAAGCCGTCGTCGGAAAAACAACGATACCGGGTGAACGGAGCTGGGATAATTACGCGGCAGCGCATCTTCAGAACGTGCCCCATACTCTGAAGGGAAAAGAAGAATATCTTGCAAAGGCCATGGCCGGTGCTTTTAACGCGGAACACGGCCGGATGAAACCGGCAGACGCGGAAAAATTCAGTACGAAGGCAGCCAGAAATTATGCAGAGAAGATTCAGGCCATGCCTGCCTTCAAACAGATGTGCAAGGAGCCGCTTCGCGTCAGGGCACTTATCGAGGCCGGAAAAAAAGACCCGAAGACGCTCTTTGATACGACTGTCCGCATGCACCGGCCGTTCTACAAGATGGATCAGTCCAAAATGCGGGAGACTCTGAAAAAACTCAAACAGATGGAGCCGCTTCTTGACGGTTCGGAAGGAAGCAGCAGCAAATGGAAAAAACTGAAGGAGAGCATCCGGACGATCAACCCTGATGATCCGAAAGGCGCAGAAAAGCTTCAGGAGATTCTCGACAATACCTGCGGCTATATGAAGGGGATTAAGAAGCTGCGCGGCAATGAACATGACCGGAAGCAGTTTGACCAGTCCCTGGATATCCTGTCGGTTCTGTCGGAAGGCAGCGATTATGCCAAATACAGCGCGCAGGCCGTTGTCGACAGGATCAATGAGGTGCGAAGAGGCGCCGACCGGAATTATGATCCGATAAGTCTGTCAGAATACGGGGCAGCACATCTTTCCGCGCACACCAATTCTCCCGATATGAATCAGATCCGGGAATATGAGAAGGCAGTCCGGACATCCGAATACAAACCGGCAGAAAAGGAAAAACTGGTGCGGTACGGCTCGGACAAGCTGCCTGCGGATCCTTCCGAACTGATACCCTGGACGAAAAACATCAAGGGACATCCGGACGGGTTCAAGTCGACAATCGCGATGTATAAGGAGTTTGCGTCCGGAAAGGAAATGAATGCCATGCAGATCAAAAACGATCTGGGCGTTCTTCTTGCGGTAGCAGATTCACAGCTGTATTACATGAAGAGCCGTGAAACAGGACACTCCACGATCGTATACAACCAGGATGAAATCCTGATGAAGAACATGCAGCTTATGAATGATCCGGCAGTTGACGAACTCGCAAAGCAATATGCAGAGCATCCGGAAAAGAGACTGGCACTGACCGCGCTTATACCCGGAGAGAACAAAGATGATCCCAATGTCGAAAGGTCCGGCGACGTCAAAACCCTGGATCTGTCGCAGTTGAAAAAAGACTATGAAGAGGCGAAAAAGAGCCTTGAAAAGCAGGCACAGCCGGGACTTTAAGGGGGAGCAGAAGGTTTAACGCTTATGCTGAATGAAATCTTGATCAGCCTGGGCAGTTTATCGCCCGAACGAGGGCACACGTTATGATGAAGACAATCCTGCGTTGGTTTCCAGACGGAGACGATTCCGTGACACTGAAAGAGATCCGGCAGATCCCCGGCGTATCCGGTGTGGCTGCCTGTCTGCCCCGCATCCCGGTGGGAGAGGTATGGCCCCTCGACCGCCTGAAATCGCTCAGGGACGAAATAAACGCCTATGGTCTGGAATGTGAAGTGATCGAGAGCGTCAACATTCACGAGGATATCAAGAAGGGGCTTCCGTCACGCGACCGATATATCGACGCCTATATCGCCACCATCCGGAATCTGGCAGCAATCGGCGTCAGGTGCCTGTGCTATAACTTTATGCCGGTCATGGACTGGATTCGGTCTGATCTCGCCGCTCCGGCCGCAGACGGCAGCACCGTCATGGAATATATCCACGATACGGTCATACATATGTCGCCCGATCAGCTGGCTGATGCAATGAGCGGGAAAGCACGCGGCTACTCTCTCCCGGGCTGGGAGCCGGAACGCATCCGGCTCATGCAGGCTGATATCGAATTCTATCGCGGCATGACGCAGGATGATTACTGGGCGAACCTGAAATACTTCCTGGATGCCGTCGTTCCCGCTGCAGAACAGTGCAGCGTGGCGCTGGCCATCCACCCGGATGATCCCCCATGGCAGCTGTTCGGCCTGCCGAAAGTGATCACAAACGCAGAAAACATCCGCCGCTTTCTCAGCCTCAACAACAGCCGCTATAACGGACTGACCCTGTGCAGCGGCAGCCTCAGCGCCGATATGGACAACGACATTCCGGCGATGATTCGGGAGTTTGGCGGCATGGGGCGAATCCACTTCGCACATGTGCGCAACATCAGGCACACATCGCCCATCGATTTCCAGGAATGTGCCCACATGAGCGCGTGCGGCGACCTCGATATGTTCGAGATCATGCGTGCGTATCACGACGTGGGTTTCGACGGCTACTTGCGGCCGGATCACGGCCGGATGATCTGGGGGGAGAAAGCCCGGCCGGGTTACGGTCTGTACGACAGGGCGCTTGGGGTTCAATATCTCCTGGGAATCCGGGAAGCACTCGAAAAAATGTAATAGATATTCCGTCAAGCGAGCCCCGGCTTTTCTGTAAGCCGGGGCTCGTATGTTTCCGAAACATGTTTACAAAAGATCATCCCAGATGCTTTTTCAATGCCGCACGCACGGCGCCTGGGCCGGCGATCTCCTCAAGGAAATAGTCCTCGATGCGCGCGGCGAGCGGTGTTTTCGTAAGGTCACTGCCAAATATCGCCGCATTCGCTAAAATCGGCGCAAGTTTCCCCCGGGCTGTTTCCGGTTTGCCAAGCTCGATGCCGGCAAGCTTCTTCTGAAGATCGTCCAGCAGAGGATCGCTGGAGAGCGGCATCAGATCGCCCCTGTCATCTATTCCCAGCAGATAGCGCAGCCAGCCGGCGATGGCAAGCGGCAGCGCAACAAGGCCGTCCATCGGGCGGCTCTCTTTGAGATAGCTCTTCACGGTTTCACCGAAGCGGATGCCGACTTTCTGGGAGGTATCGGTCGCGATGCGCTGAGGTGAATCGGGCATGAACGGATTGGGCAGGCGCAGATTGACCACCTCATCGATGAACGCGCGGGGACTGAGAATGCCCGGATCGTGCACGACGGGCAGGCCTTCCTGATAACCCAGGCGGCGCACCAGGCGCACGAGCTCATCGTCCTTCATTTCATCGCAGATCAGCGTATAACCCAAAAGACAGCCATAGACCGCCAGCGCCGTATGGAGCGGGTTCAGACAGGTTGTCACTTTCATCTGCTCGGCTATATTGACCGTTTCACGATCTGTAAAGTAAACGCCGGCTTCTTCCAGCGGAGGACGTCCGTTCGGGAACCGGTCCTCGACCACGAGATACTGCGGCTTCTCCGCGTTGACGAAGGGCGCGACGAATGAGCCCCTTGGCGTCTCGAGCGGAGCCATGTCTTCAATTCCTGCGTCTTCAAGCATTTTCTGCACGACGGGCGCGGGCCGCGGCGTGATCTTATCGATCATGCTCAGCGGGAAGGAAACCTGTTTTTCATCCCTCAGCCAGTCGATGAAACCTGTGGGCACGAAGCCCTTTTCCAGCCAGGCGTACGCCACCTCCATCACACTCTCCTGCAGCTTTTCCCCGTTGCGGCTGCAGTTGTCCATACTGACAACCGCCAGAGGCTTCGCACCGTTCTGATAGCGGTGAACTAAAAGCGCCGTAACAATGGACATGGCGTGCCGCGCGCTTTCCGGGCCATTCTCGAAATCGCCGGCGACAACGGGCAGAAAAGAGCCGTCCATCTGCTTCAGGGCATAGCCCTTTTCCGTGATGGTGAAGGAAACCATTTGAAGTGAAGGCGATGCGAATATTTCTTTCAGCCGATCGTAATCGGCCTTTTCCTGCGGCTGGGCCGCAAGCGCTTCCGAGACAGACGCGATGATCTCCTTGTCAATGGTGGCGTCGGAGTTCAGCGTTACGTTCATCGTAAGATTGTCGTAACCGCCATAGATCATGCGGATGTTATCCAGGTCAAAGGTATCGGCTGCCACAATGCCGCATTCCGCCTTTCCGGCGTTGAGCAGGCGCTGCTGCAGCTCGGCAATGAACGCACGGAAGATATTTCCTGCGCCGAAGTGCACCCAGATTGGGTTGGCCTTTGTCTGTTTCCGCATGGTTTCGATGTCAAAAGCCGGCAGACGCACACCGGCCTCATTCCACTCTGCAATATCCCGAAGCGTATCCAGCTTCATTTTCATGGTCTGTTTTCCCCCTTTTTTCCAGCCGTTTTTGAATCTCTGAGGTGCTGCCGCAACCATCATACCACGACAGCCGCTCTTCTGTCCACACATATAAAGTGAAAACGCATGCGCGGCAAACCCAAAACCTGTCCATATCGTTGACTTTTACGAACAATTTTGTCATAATGAGATCATGGATATATTGAACCAGTTGTGACCGTCTGCGCGCAGCGGCTGCAAAATGAAAAAACATTTTTTGAAAATACGACAGCGTTACAGGAGGAGGCCCGAAATGAAAGAGAAAGAATACAGTTTATACGCACCAGGCGAGTACCGGTACCCTGCGGCATACGGTTTTGAACCTTTCCTGCATACTTACCTGCATGAAGATGAGGAGATCCGGCCGGTTCTGATGATTGCGCCCGGCGGCGGCTACCGCTTTGTATCTCCCTCAGAGGGAGAAATTGTAGCAAGAAGCTTTTATGAGAAAGGCTGGAATTGTTTTGTGCTGACTTATTCGATCAATATGATGGATCTTGCGCCTTTAAATGAGCAGCCGCTTCATGACATTTCCCGGGCCGTCCGCTTTGTGCGGAAACATGCATCGGAATTCTTCGTAGATCCCATGAAACTTGCGGTCTGCGGTTTCTCGGCAGCGGGACATTTGTGTGCAAGTCTCGCAGTACATTATATGGATGATACGGAGCCGAATCCGGAGTACAGTGAAATCAGCAACCGGCCTCAGGCAGCGGTTCTCTGTTATCCCGTCATCACCTCCGGCGAATTTGCACACCGCGATTCCTTCACGGCGCTTCTCGGAGCCGATGCTTCCCCGGATATGCTTCACTACATGTCGCTGGAGACACAGGTCACTAAGGATACGGTCCCCTGTTTCCTCTGGCAAACGGTAACAGACGAACTCGTTCCGGTTGAAAACAGCTGTATGATGGCCCAGGCACTGAAGAAAGAAGGCATTCCCTTTGCGCTGCACCTTTTTACCGACGGAGCACACGGCATCTCAGTCGCAACACAGGATTGGGCAGATCACAAGTATGCGGCACCGTATACGATGGCTCAGACCTTTGCTTTGGCCGACGCTGTCCAGGCAGGAAAAATACCGCTTCCGGAAGAGCAGAAAGCACGGTTTTTAGGGATGATTTCCTTCTTCAAAGGAGAAATTCCGCCGGATCTTGCAGATCAATTTCGATCGGAGCCGAACGAAGAAGCAGCCGTCTGGACATCACTCGCAGATCAGTGGCTGAGAAAGATTTTCAACAGCGGGATTTGAACAGGCACAAAAACATTTACCACAAAAAAGCAGCCAGTGCATCGCCGAATTCGGCTGAAACGCTGGCTTTATGTGTAACAAGCGCTTGAAACCGTTGAAAACTCTATGTTTTTCATAAGCCTGTCGCCTAAAAAGCACCTGTTTCCCTTGTTTTTGCCCTTATGGGGCTAAACAAGGGAAACTTTTTCAGTCGCCGACTACCTTATCCAGCAGGCGGGCTGAGGAGCGTTTCGCTTCCCTTGTCGAGTGCGCGTAGATGTTTAAAGTGGTATTGACGTTGGAATGCCCTAGAAGCTCCTGCACATCCTTCGGCGCCGCTCCGTTTGAGAGCAGGTTCGTCGTGAAGGTGTGGCGGAGCAGGTGGAAATGGAACCCTTCCAGTCCCGGGACTTTCTTTGCGGCTGTCCTGCAGGCGATCCCTACCGTACTGGGCGATTCATAGCATCCATCTGGACGCAGACAGACGAAATCGATCTCCTTATAACCTTCCGGTGCTTCCTCTGACTTCTGCAGGCTGTACACCTCATAATGGCTCCGGCCTTTTTCCTGTACTTCCTTGTAGTAGTTCAGGCTGTAGAGTTCGCCGTACCTCATCCGGTTCTTCAGCTGTTCGGTTCGCGCTGTTTTCAAGATCGACGCAAGCGTATCGCAGAAGTCCACCGCACGGACTTTCTTCCGCTTGGTTGTACTGATCTCGGTCTTGTGTGTTGCCTGATTATAACGGATACTGCGCCGTACCGTAATGGTCTGCTCCTTCAGGTCAATGTCCTGCCAGGTAAGGGAACATGCCTCCCCGATCCGAAGTCCCGTATAGTACGCGATCTGGACTGGTAAGAGAGCCGGATTCTCCTTTTTCTTCAGATATTCCGTCAGGGCTTTGTACTGCTCGTGTGAGATGGCAGGAATTGTCATCCCGTTATCGTCGTTATCATTGAACAGGCTGTAGGATTCTTTCTTCTGCCGGATCCGGACGTACTGCATCGGGTTGAAACTCATCATCCGTTTCGGGAATACCGCGAACCGGAATCCTCCGTGCATCACAGCGGAAAACAGTCTCAGGTATCCTTTGCTGAGCGGTTCTGTTTTCGTCCCGTCCGGAGCGGTTCCTCCAAAGGACAGGAGATCGAAGAACTCCTGCAGGTGTTCCGATGTTACGGTTTTGAGTTTCCTGCTGCCGATCGGGAACTGCCTGATCCTTCCCACAACACCCTGGTAGGCCATCGCCGTACCGTTGGAGAGATTCCCGGGCTTGACTTCTTCCTCGATCCACATATCGAGAAGTTCTCCGACCGTCACGTTTTCGGACTTCGCTACGAACTTCTTCTCTTCGTATTCCTCCATCGCCTTCCGTAAAAGCGCTTCCGTCTCGGACTTGCTTTCCGTTCCCGCGTACTCCTTCTGGACCATCTTCCCGCTCTCGTCTTCCACGTAGAAGCGGTAGTACCACTTTTTGCCTTTCTTTCTTACAGATCCTTTTGCCATAGATATTTTTCTCCTTTCTTCGGTATCTGTGGCAGCCGGGTCTGTGACATATGCTGTGCGCGTTTTGTCAGCCGGTCCTATAAACCGGCTTAACTTCCCTTATTCTTCTTTCAAGGTGCCACGATACTGATTATTCTTTTTTCTCAGTCAGTTTTCTTTGTGCCTCTTCGACGATGCCAAAAAGATCCGGGACGGAAACGAACCCCCTTCCCTTGTCATAGATATGCAGCAGGCTGTCTATATACCGCTTCATATCCTCGATCGGGACTTCCATCTCTTTCCGGTATACCTGTTCCTGGATTGCGGAAATCTCAATAGCATACCTCCTTATGGATTCTTTCAGTCCTTCATCCTCTGCAATCCCGTCAATCTTCTTCATCGTTATGGACCAGTACCGGATAAAAACGGTATACAGGTCAACGATCTGACCGAGCAGTGTTGTCAGGAACTGCTGATGCGGTTCCCCGTCAATGACAGTGGTCAGGGTATCCAGGTAGCTTCGGATGTGCTTGTCGAGGTCCATCTGGCAGAGGGTGTATGTACCGTATTCCTTCTCATCGGACAGTCCCAGCAGCCATTCCGGAGTTGTGAATAACGCGTCCGCCAGTCCGTTGATAATCATAATTCGGTTCGGATCTACTCCGAACGCCTCATATCTTTGGATCGTGGACTTGTTGACGTTGACTCTTCTGCCAAGTTCCGGCATTGATATCCCCAGTTCTATACGTCGCTGCTTTACCCGTTCCCCGATCTCTTTTGCTTCGGACTTATCATCTTTTTTCAAGGCGTTCACCTCCTGTCTGACGCAAGTATATCACAAACGCACCTGTTTTGCAACAAATATTTCATATATTCACATATAATTCACAGAATAAGTTGCAATAAGAGTTGATAAAAAAAGTTTGAAATTCGTATAATGATCGTATAAAAGTTGCAGAATGAGTATTTTGAGCCGGACGAAGTGTAAAGCAAACAAGGCCAAAAAACCTGCAGCTGGAAACATTCAGAGAACAGAGGGGGTGAAAGGCATGGACGGAATCAAGATGGGACTTACGATTGAGGAAGCGGCGGAAACGACCGGGATCGGGAGGAACACGATGAGGAAGCTCGTAGACTGGGGAAAGATTCCCGTATTAAAAGTCGGGAGAAAGACCATTATCAGGAGGGACACTTTAGAGAACTTCATGACGGTGAACCAGGGACGAAACTTACGAAACGAAACCGAAGTCCGGGAGGTGCATTAAGGATGGAACCGGAATCAAAAGCTGACAGGAGGAGGCCTCGCCGACTGAGAGCGAAATACACCCCTCGCACAAATCTGCCGATTTGTACAAGGTGTATTTCGCTCCTGCGGAGGGCCGGACGCGAGAAGAATAAAGCCGGGAGACAGGACGCTTAAAGCGCTGAAAATGCTCCCGGCTTTATCTTTCGCTGTAGGAGAAAGGGACGCTGCCTGCCTTTTTGGCGGCAGCTGTAACGGGCTGAGGGACGCGGGCTGCAAAAGAAAGGATCGTATCCCGGAAATGAGCAGTCAGGCGGCTGAAAGCGAAGCAAAAAGACTGAGTAAAGGAAACGAGAAAACCGGGCTATCGAGAGGAAACAGCGAAAAAAAGTATAGCTTGGGCAAAGTTCGAACAAGCCTAAAAGTATGCAAAATGAGTACAGAAGGGAGGTGAGAACAATGGCGAGACACAGCTTTATCCAGATGTCAAAACTGTCGGATGTAGGCGGAAGGATCTCCTATATCGCAGATCCCGAACGGCAGGAATACCTGTATGCAAGGTATACGACAAGGGAAGATTTATCCTTCTGGCAGGATCTTTCGAGGGAAAGCCGGGAGGAATTCAAACGCTTCGGTACAGAGGGAAAATGTATCGAAGCCAGGGAACTGATCATTGCACTCCCTGAAGAATACACGGAGTTCGACCCGTACCTGGTACTGGGGAAGTTTACGGAAGCATTCAAAGACAGATACAATGTAGAATGTATCTCCGCGATCCACCATAACAAGACTCTGACGAACTACCATATCCACCTGATCTTCTCGGAACGGAGATTGCTTCCAGAACCGGAAGTGAAGGTCGCAACCCGCAGCGTTTTCTATGACGAACAGGGAAAGCGGGTACGGACAAAGAAAGAGATCACCGGAGAGGACGGACAGATCCGGGAATGCTGCAGGGTCATCAAGAAGGGCGAAATATACGAACAGCATCTCTTCTCCCCGAAGGATGAGCAGTTCAAGACGAAGGCCTTTGTGGATGATGTGAAGCACTTTTATACCGATCTGATCAACCAGTATGTCTACTATGAGAAGGACATGCTCCAGGTATTCAATCCGGACAGCGTATATCTCCCGACAAAGAAGATCGGGAAGAACAACCCGAAAGCATCGGAGATCCGGGCGGACAACGAAGCGAGAAAGGAATGGAACCAGACAGCAGACCTGGCTCTTGTGACAGGGATTGCAGAAGCAAAGATCATAGAGATCAAGAATGAGCAGATCAACAAAGAAGCCAGCCGGTCAATACAAAAGAACGGATGGCTGCCGGGACTGTTTCGTAAGATCATCCGGAAAGCGAAAGACTTCCTGCTGGGACTCATCAGGGAGAAGGAGTTACCCTCGAAACCTGTTCTCTCAGTCAATATGGAGGAATACCGGTCGATGCAGAAGCTGATGATCCGGGTACAGGACGAGGCCAGGAAAGTGAAGAAGCTGACGGAGGAAGAGCTGCCCAAACTCGAGAAGCAGCTGGCGGAAACGACCGGCCTGTTCAAAGGGAAGGATCGAAGACGACTGCAGGAGGAAATCGAGCGTCTGAAAAAGGAAATCGAAAGCAGGATGAACCGGATGGCGGAGATCCTGAGAGAGGAAGGATATCCGGACGTGCAGACCTTCACAAGAGCCTATAATAAAGTGACGGATCTTGTGAAGCAGTACAACCGAGAACTGGCGGCATGGGAACGGAAAGTCAGCGGAGAAGGAGCTGAACCGATACGGGAAGGCCCGCCGAGAAGGGAAAGTGTCCGACAGCAGCTTCGGGAATTGGAGGAAGAAGCAAAAGGCAGGAACACACGGCACGGGCAGAAACCGCGAGACCAGTACAGGGATATGGAGCGATAAGTGGATATCTTTTGATGAATCAATTTTTTCATGAAACCAACCGTCTTCATTTGTCGGAAATACAAGTGAAGGCGGTATATTTTTCTCAGGGGAATACCATTATGAAACGGAAGAACTCCATAAAAAGTAATAGACTATAAACAGGGAATATAGTAGTATAAATTGAGCGGAGGAAACAATCATGAAGTACAGAAAGCGGTGCACACCTAGCATATCTCTCCTGTCAGCAGTTTTAATTCTGTCTTTTACGATATTCCTTGCTTCCTGCAAAAAAGATGCAGGAGAAAACTTGCTGATCGAGGATCAGGATATCTTCCCGACAGAGACGGTGGAAAACACAAAACAGACTGATGCGGACGAAAAGAAAGAAACAGGCAGCAGCGAAGAAGAATCCCCTGCAGCCGTCGAACAGATCGAGCTGATTGCCCCGATTGAAGAGGAGGGCGGCAACGCAGACTATGATCTGTATGCAGGCGGTGTCGTAAGAAGTGATTTGGCGTATTATTATCTGGAACCGATACCGGTTTCTCAGACATATCAGGCTCTTATTCACCGCATAGACAGGGAAACCGGTAAGGACAGGATTCTCTGTACGAAAGTCAGCTGCAGTCATGATTCCCCCGACTGTGATGCCTTTTTATCCGGAACCGGAAGCCTTATTCAACGATACCAGAATTTCCTGATTCTGCAGGATCTGGGTGTTCTGACTTCGGTTCCTGTGGGCTTTCAGGGACATCAGGAAATTTTCCTGAAGCTGCCATACAGCGAACTCAGGGATCTTCTGGATACAGATGACCAGTATTTCTGGCCGCAGGTAGTTCTCCATCGGGGTATAGCGGCAGTCAGTATGACAAAACAGGGCGAATTCACCGGTACGGGTTATAATCGGGAAGAAGAGGAAACTGAAGAAGAATTTTCCGGCGGGAATCCGTATATTCGGGCTTACAGGGATGAATTTATCGAACAGGTCGACGAACAGGTCGAATCACGCTATGATTATACAGCTGCGGTCTGTGTAATCCCTTTTGAAAATGGAGAAACCGGCGAAGTAAAGGCGCTGATACAAAAGGAGATTCCGGATGTCAGCCAGGTCCGGATCAAGATTCTGCCTTATGGCGATGAGCTTTATATTCTGCTGGAATCTGTCCTGTCGGAAGCATGCTATGAGATGAACGCGGACGGATTCGGCGGCGGTGGCGGATCCCAGGATCATGTCAGCAATCTGGAGATTTATCGTTACCGGCTTGATGCGGAAGAAGCAGAGCTTCTGTATCAGGGATCTGCGCCTTTGGACGGCCTATGCGGAGCAACGGTTGACGGAAATGCAATTCGTTTCCTTGGCCTGCGTGATGCGATGGAAGAAGAACAGGATGGTTTCTGTGATTACCTGATCACAGGCTTTGATCTTTCTGAAAAACGCTTCTATGATCCGGTCTCGCTGTTTTCGGAAGAAGATTATGCCGCTCGTCCGGTTTTTGGGGACGGATATATTGCAGCTGTCACCTATCAGGACCCGTATTTTCTCCCCCGGGGCTTGCTGGACGGGAATGAAATAAAAATGAAAGATATCGGAGCATCGGTGATTCACATGTACGACTACAACGGCAAAGAACTCGACCGTTTCGATTTCGATATGCTTGTCCCTGATTCCGTCGGAAAGACGCTGGAATTCCATTATGCACCATTCATCTTTACTGCAGGAAAAGAAGAAATGGTAATTGAAACATCAGACTATTCCGTGTACCATGCTGGAACAGAGCGGATCATTCTGTCTCTTCAGGATGGGGAGATGAAGATACCGGAGCGGACAGAGAGGTGATTGGTTTATGAAAAGCTTCAAAATGACAGTGTTTTGCATGCTCATAATCCTTGTGCTTTCGATTGCCTCCTGCAATCGGAAGCCGAGGAGATCCACGGCTTCCGAAAATGATACAGAGGATTTTAATGTGACGGAATTCTCTTCGCTTTCCTCACGATTTCCTGTCATCGCTACAGAGGAAGGCCTGTATTATATTTTGAAAAGCTTTCTTTATTATGCTGATTTAAAAACACAGAAAACCTACCCACTGTGTTTTAAGCTTGGATGCCGTCATGAAGAAGAGGATAATATGCTGAATTGCGATGCATACGTAGGCATGAATCTGAACGGGGACGGGAATTTTCTCGGACAATATAAAGGAAAGCTCTATCTATGCGCCGTAGATCATGAGGAAGCGGAGATGCGAAATCAGCTGGTTTCAATGGAGATGGATGGTTCCGCAAGGAAGATTCTCATTAAGAATATGAATGGTATTGATTCCGGCACAATGCTTTTCCATCGGGGATTTCTGTATTATATTACGAATGCACAAAAAGAAAGCGGAGAGTTTGCGCAGCAGATCCGAAGAATTCCGATCGATCAAATCGATCAAATCGATGAGAAATCGGAAGTTCTGGTTTCAATTGCCAGAAAAGAGAAGCATTTTGATTCCGGCATTCCGTTTCTGCCCTTGAAGGACAAGCTGTATTATACGGAAGAGTATTACGGGGAAGATATGCTGGGGGATTTTTATTGTTATGACCTGTCTAGTGGAGAAGAGCATTTACTGGCAGAATCTCAACTGCTCCTTATCAGCGGTGCAGTCGGAGATCATCTGATTCTCCTAAAGTCAGACGGCTATAATGTCCAACATCTGGAGTATTCGCCGGAAAGTGCGGATTTCAGTGAAGCGACTTGGCTCAACAAACTGCATGAGCAGCATCCGGAATGGGCTTGCCAGGCCAGTTGTATCAATGAAGATTTTGCACTGATGTTTACAGCAGAAATAGATGGAGACACGGTGGTGAGCGTTGATACGGATCTGAAGGTGGTAGACACGCATGGCAATCTTCTCTGTGAAATAAAGGATGAAGCTAAACCCTGGACTTCACCGCAGATCAAGACGATCAAAGGAGAGAAGTACCTCGTGATGTTCGGGCCGGATTATGTGGGAGACACCACGGTGGAACTCTATAAGGTCAGCGACCTTCTGCAGGGAAAGGCGGAACCGCAGCGAATTCAGAGAAAATAAAGAGAGGAGCCAAAGGTAAGTTGAAGCTGCTGTATTATGAACTTCGAAAGCTTCTTTCGAAGCCGGTATTCCTGCTGCTGGTGTTGTTTACGGCAGCAGTGCTCTGGGTGCGCTTTTTTATGAACTGCGATCAGCTGGATTATGTGGACCGGGCTATGTACCGGGCTGTTAAAAAGGAGATGGAAGCGCTTCCCGCGGAGGAGGCGCTTCTTCGGCTTCAGCGGGATCGGGATGGACTGATGCTGCTGTCTTTTCAGAAGATCTACGGGGAAACAGAAGAGGGACAGGAACTGTTTCGGCGTCAGTTTTCTGGAATCGCAGAACGGTACGGAATGAGTCTTGCGGACTTTCTTTCAGAATATGATGCGTATGCTGCTGACGATGAAGAACGGCAGAAGCTGCAGTCGGTGTTCAACACTTTAGGAGAACAGTATAACTATCGGGAGAGTTATCACGAATTTATCACAGATCTTCCGGAGCGGGCGGAGGAGCTCTCGTCGATATCTGTTTTTTCTCATGCCGGTTCTTTTTCCTACCGCAGCATTCAGAAAAGCCTTCGGGATTATCTGAGCCTTGGAGAACCGGAAATCCGCCCGGACTATGATCAGGGCGTAAAGGCCGTGGGATTGGATTATAATTCGATCCTCTTTGTATTTGTGCTGACCCTTGGGGCGGCGGTAATCCTTTTTTCGGAGGAAGAGGAGAACGGGCTTCGGAAACTTCTCTTTACAACAGCGAAAGGACGCGCCGAACTTGCGGCGGTGAAGTGGGGCGCACTCCTTTTCTTTTCTGCCGTCTTTGTGTTTTTTCTGTACGGAGGAGAAATCCTGATCGCCGGTGTCCGGCTTGGTTTCGGGGATCTTTCCCGTTCGATTCAGTCTGTTTCGGATTTCCGGGACTGCGTTTATCAGCTCAGTGTCGGCGGATATCTGATCATGTCGATTCTTCTTCCGATGACAGCAGCACTTATTTTTGCATCGCTTACGGCGTTCCTTTTTATTTTTCTGAAGAAACCCTGGCTTGCAGCCGGTACGGCAGCGGTTTTCATCGGGGGAAACTATTTGTTCTACCGATTCCTGACGGAAAACGGGGGCCTGAATGCACTGAAGTTTGTCAATCTCTTCGGTCTTTCCGATGTTTACGCACGGTTTTCCGTGTACTGTAATATCAACTTCTTTGGGTTTCCCGTATCGGTGCTTCCGACGGTACTTGCCGCGGGAGCGGTTCTGCTGATTGCCGGCGGCCTTTTTGGCGTCCTGTGTTTTTCAAAGGGAATCGGACTAAATGAATCGTCGGCTTTCCGACTCCGTCGGAAAATCAGGATTCATGGCAGCGTCCGGATTTTTGTTCAGGAAAACTATCGGTTGTATATCGGCGCCTTCGGCGTCCTTGTAATCGGGATCCTGCTGATTCTCGGATATCGGAAGACGGAGAGAGGAGAACGGCTTCTCTCGAATGCGGACTATCTGTACTATACCTACGGCCAGGAAATCGCAGGAGAGATTACAGATGAAACGAGTGCGTGGATCGTGAAGAAACAGGAGGAGCTGAGCCTGGAAGCTTCGGGGGGAACTGCGGAAGATGCGGAGCTGACGGATGAGGAGCGCATGGAAGCGCTTTTTGCGGCGCAGGTGAAGAGCAGGGAGATCGAAGAAAAACAACGGGTTCTGATGAGAATTCAGGAAGAGCTGCTTCTTCTGGAGACGGCCCGGTCAAAAGGAATCCCGGTGCACTATATCTCGAAGATTCAGACAGATCCGATCTACAATAACGGAAATGCATATCTCTTTTCCGCACTGCTGGTTTTCCTGATTCTCTGCTTCACCCTCTGTCCAATGTTCTCTCAGGATGAAGAGAGCGGAATGGGAAGGCTGGTGCGGACGGTGAAATTTGGAAGAAACCGGATCTTTTTCACGCGATACCTGGTGATGCTTCTTTTCTATACCGGCGCTTTTCTCCTTTTCTTTTTTCCGTATCCGATAAACGTTCTGAAAACATACCGGATGACGGACTGGGAAGCGCCGCTGCAGAGTGTGATTCGGTATGTTCACACGGAAGGGAACATGACGCTTCGGGGTTTTTTGGTGCTGTGGATACTGGGAACTTATGTTTCCGGTACGGGCTTTGTTTTTCTGATGGCGTTTCTGTCGGGAGCCTGCAGGAAGAACAGCACAACCATGATTGTATCGGCTGTCATCATCGCGGCGGACTTCCTGGTAAACCTGATTGGCTTCCCGGTGATGTCTTCTCTCGCGTTAAGCTCCGGTTTTGGGGTGACGGAGATTCTGGCAAGAAGCGGGAGAACATGGGTCATTCCGATCATCCTTTTGAAGAATGCAGGGATTACGGCGGCGGTTATGCTGCTGCACAGAAGAGTGTTTACAAAATAAAGAACCGGACAGAGAAAGCAGAGGACGGAAAGGAGCACAATGGCGAGACTGACAATGGAAAATCTGAGCATGCGGTATGTCCGGAACGGGCCGATGGCGCTCAGGCGTTTTTCCTATGAATTCGAGGATGGTGTCTATGGCCTTCTGGGCCCGAACGGTGCGGGAAAATCGACGCTGATGAATCTGATCGTCGGGAATCTGAAACCAACGCAGGGACAGGTACTTTATGAAGGACAGGAGATCGGGTCGCTCGGACGGACGTATCGGGAAATCCTGGGCTATATGCCTCAACAGCAGCAGCTTTATGAAAACTTCACAGTGAAGCGGTTTCTGTACTATTTCGCGGCATTGAAAGGGCTTACAAAGGAGCTGGCAGACCGGCGGATCCGGGAGCTTCTGGAGCTGGTCAGTCTCCTTCCGAATGCGAACCAGCGCCTGCGTGCGCTTTCCGGCGGTATGAAACAGCGGGTGCTCCTCGCACAGGCGCTTCTCAATGATCCAAAGATCCTGATTCTCGACGAACCGACGGCCGGCCTGGATCCGAAGGAGCGGATGAATATACGAAACTATATTTATACCATTGCAGAGGGGAAGACGATTCTCCTTGCGACGCATGTCATCTCGGATATCGAGCAGATTGCAAAGGAAACGATTTTTCTTCGAAAAGGGAGGATTGTGCTTTCAGGATCGCAGGAGGAAGTTCAGCAGGCTGTCCGTCCTTACGTTTTTGAGGCGGAAGTGCCAAGGGAGCGGTATGAGGAACTGAACAGCCGTTTTCCCCGCAACCGGGTGATCGGGGAACGCGAGGGGCAAGTCAGCATGAAGATTATCGCAAAGGAGCCGCCGCAAATCGAGGGAATACGTTCGGCGGCGGTCGGACTGGAGGATGTATATATGGTGCTGTATCCGTGAAATGATTCAGGAAAGGTTTCCGTTGGAGTCACAGGGACGGCAGGTAGTTTCACTGTCCACGGTCCGTACTGTGAGCGGGGTGTAAGGACACACAAAACTACTACAAAAAATGACAAAAAAGTAGCCAGTGCAAATGCGCAAACCCGCATGAACACTCAATGTCATTAACTTAGTATAAAATGCATTCTGAACCGACCCGGGATATATACCCGATTTTTACTATCAATACACTTTGTTGTCAATAAAGCAACATCATTGTACTGGGGCTGCACCTTGCTCTTGCTGTTTTCATATCTC
>JAFYGJ010000027.1:0-1541 GCA_017543275.1 Lachnospiraceae bacterium
TATCTCCGAGTTCCTTTGCAATGTTCTTTGCCATATCGAGACAGTTTCCGGTTCCGGAATAGCAGTAGATGAGATTGGTACTCATATCGGTTCAATTCCTCCTGATTGATAGAATGCTGTTCTGTCCTTCTGACCTCTGGGTTTTTTATAGCATAATCAACCCCAAATCTCAATCGACAGTTCTTCAAAGCTGTAAAAAACCTGTTCCCCCGACTGCGATCCAGGCGATCAGCAGCTGCACAAGCAGGATCAACGGCATCCCATAAACGAAATACCAGTGTTTGGTCTTGTGCCGGAGCAGCCACATTCCAGCCATCGCACCGATGCTTCCCCCGATGGCCGCCGTGACGAACAGTGTCTTTTCCGGAATGCGGCGTTTCATGGCTCTGATCGGTTCCGGCTTCCGTCTTCGCTTCGCCTTTTCGATCTCGCCGTTGTACACGGCTCGTTTTTTATCCACGGCAAACAGGCCGAAGGCAATGAGGTTTATGACCGCTAAATAGATGAAGAAATATCGGATCATATGTTCCCTCCCCTGCGGGGTATATTGTGTTTCCCCGAAGCAGTTCCAACGGTCTTCCCTGTACCGGAGTACACACCTCGCTTTTTATTATTATACGCCGAATTTTATCGAATAGGAAGTAAAAAAACCGTCCGTCGGACAAATCCCCGTAGATCTGCCGTCGGACAGTTTTTTCAGTTTCCTGTCTGTTCTCTGCTATGGTCTGCTTCTTACAGACTGTTGCGATACTCATTGGCACTCATGCCGGTTGTCTTCTTGAAGATCCGGGCAAAATGTGCCGGGTCAGCATAGCCGACCATCTCTCCGATGTCTCCGATCCGCAGACTCGGATCGGCCAGAAGCCTCTTTGCCGCTTCCACACGCTGGCTGTTCAGGATATCATAAAAGCTCTGTTCCGTAAAGCGATTCAGCAGCTTGGACAGGTGCCACTGGGATACATAGCAGGCATCCGCCACTTCCTGAAGCGTCAGCTTTTCGGCATAATGCGCCTCCATATAAGCCACCGCCTGCTTGACCAGAAAGCTGCCAGCCCGGCTGTTTTCCGGGCTCTCTTCTTCCGCGTCCGGTCGTTTCTTCTTCAAGTGCTCCGTCATGGCGCGCAGTGCCTCATTGATTTCGTCCATTTTGGACGGCTTCAGCAGGAAGCGGGTGACTCCAAGCCGGATTGCTTCCTGTGCATAGCTGAAGTCCCGGTATCCGGTCAGGACCGTTACCTGCATATCCGGAAACTCTGACCGGAGTCCCGCCAGCATGGTCAGGCCGTCCTGACCGGGCATACGGATATCCGTAAACAGGATGTCCGGCTGTATCTTCCGGATGGTCTCGGCCCCGGTGACTGCATCCTCTGCGGTCGCGGCGACCTCGCAGCCGTAGTCAGCCCATTTCACCACCCGGCTCAGCCCTTCCACGATCAGTCTCTCATCGTCGATCAGAACAACACGGTACATGATCTTTCCCCCGTTCCCTCTGATGCCCTGATTTTATCCTTTTACCGCGCCCGCCGTCAAGCCCTTAATGA
>JAFYGJ010000028.1:0-12621 GCA_017543275.1 Lachnospiraceae bacterium
ACTGTCAGCTTAATCGGATCCCGGAGCGGCCAGTAGTCGCCTTCGACCGGATCCTGCAGGGTGACAGTGCCTTCCGGATATTCGGCATTCACTTCTTCGACGATCTCAACCGTAAATCCGACAGCATCCATTGCCGCGGTTGCGGCTTCGACATCCATTCCGATAACGCCCGGTACCTGTTCCATCTTCGGCCCAAGGGAAACAACGATATCGACGGACGATCCGTTCCGGACTGTCGTTTCCGGAGCCGGCGACTGACCCATAATCAGGCCTTCATTCACTTCGTCGCTGTACTCCTCTGTAATATTGCCGATTGTCAGCGCGCTGTACATCAGTTTTGTCGAGACATCGCCCTTATACATGCCGTACAGGTTCGGAACCGCTACGAATTCCGGTCCAAGACTGTAAATAACCGTAACGGTATCGCCAGGCTGCACAAGTCCGGAAGACGGATCAATCGAAATGATGTGGTTCGCCGGCGTTGTACTCGAATAGGTATTCTCATAGACGAAATTGATATCCGGATAGTTTACGGCGTCGTTCTTGAATGCCGAAAGCGTTCCGCCGACATAATGCTCCTGGATTTCAAACTTGTCCGAGCCCTGGGACATCATGATGACAATCGTGCTGCCCTTCTCGACAATCGTGCCTTCCGGATAACTCTGCTTGATGATGTACATCTCAGGATATTCATCCGAATAGCCGAACTGGGAACCGAGTTTCGCCTCAAGGCCGGCATCCTTCAGCCGCTGGATTGCTTCTTCGTAATAGTAGCCGATGACATTCGGGACAATCGCATCCGTTTCTTCATTGAACATTTCCGTTTCCTTGGTGGAAAGTTCAATGAATTCCTCGGTGGTCGTTTCAGTCTCGGTTTTCGGCGCTTCTGTCGTTCTGGTTCCCGACGCAGAAGTACTGGTCGGCCTCGTGACTGCATTCTGGTTGCAGCCGGAAAGTGTCACAAAGATGTAAATCAGAAGGCAGATAATGACCGCCCCGATCACGATGCCTGCGATCAGAATGATCCGGTCCATCAGCGGCTTTTCGTCTTCCCGCATATCTTCCGCGAAAAGATCATGGTTTTCTTCCTTCTGTTCCTCGGTGTCCGCTTCATCAAAATCCTGGTCCGGGCTGAGCTCGGTAAAATCAATCACCGCGCCGGCGGAGCGATGTTCCCGGATGCCGGGACGCTTCGGCTTTTTCTCTTCGCTGTCAATAATCGTCATGGCCTGCCGGCGTGCCGGTGACTCGGAAACGGTTTCGGGAAGATCCGGTTCCGTATCAAAATCGACATCATCCCCGGGAACTGCCGGGACATTCGGCTGAAACAGCGGCGTGCCCTTCCGCGGACGGGTCCCGCCGTCTGATGCTGTGCTCTTCGCAGACGCTGACGTCTTCGAAGATGCGGGTGTTCTCTCGCCAGATGCAGGCTTGTCAAAGGAGGAAACGCGCTGGGATGCCGCGGGTCCTGTAAACACCTGTGTTGTGGATTTCAGGACTGTCTCCTGCTCCTGTTTCTCAAAATTGAAAGAGGGGTTCGCAACCGCAATCCTTAGATCCTGCAGAAGCTCCGTGCAGTTATGATAACGGCGTTCCTTGGATTTCTGGGTTGCCCGGAAAATGATCTGCTCCAGAGCAACCGGGCAGTCCGGATTGATCTCTGAAGGAGGAATCATAGTTTCATTCATGTGCGCAAGCGCGACCGCGACTTGAGTATCCTTGTCAAAAGGCACCCGCCCGGTAATCATCTCGTACATGACAATACCGAGGGAGTAAATATCACTCCGCTCGTCGCAGGGCTGTCCCTTGGCCTGTTCCGGCGCAATATAATGTACGGAGCCGAGTTCGGCTTTCTGTCCGTGCTTCGTTTCTTCCGTCACGCCGCGGGCAATGCCGAAATCCGTTACTTTCACTTTTCCGTCGCGGGACAGGATGATATTCTGCGGTTTGATGTCGCGGTGTACAATGTGGCGGGCGTGCGCAGCACGAAGACCCACGGCAACCTGGGCGGAAATCGCCATGGTTTCGCGGGAACTGAGCATTCCCTTGCGGCGGATATAGTCCTTTAAAGTGATGCCGTCAATCAGTTCCATCACGATGTAGTACGTCGAACCGACATTCCCGACATCGTAGACACTGACAACATTCGCATTCGTAAGGCTTGCAGCAGCCTCACCCTCTGTCCGGAATTTCTCGACAAAATTCGAGTCTTCCGACAGAGATGACTTGAGCACCTTAATGGCCACGTCACGTTTCAGGCGCGCATCGTGCGCCTTGTACACATCGGCCATTCCGCCCGAACCGATCCGCTCGATGATTTCATAGCGTCCGGCAAACACTGTTCCGCTTTTGATCATTCAAATACCTCTTCTGTATTAAACAGGACCACCGTGATGTTGTCCCGGCCGCCGTAAGCATTCGCGGCATCAACAAGGGCCCGGACGCGTTCCTCTACGGAAAGACTTTCATCCAGGACCACTGATTTAATCTCTTCATCTCCGACCATATTGGTCAGGCCGTCACTGCAAAGAAGGATGTAATCCCCCTCTGCAAGATCTATTTCAAACTGGTCGGCTTCGACTTCACTGTACACGCCGACCGCACGTGTGATCACGTTTTTCTTGCGGTTATATTCTTCCGATCCGCGCACTAAAAGACCGCGCGCAACCTGTTCCTCCACATAAGAGTGGTCATGCGTGACCTGCAGGATCGACTGTTCATTCCTGTTAATGAGATAGAGACGGCTGTCACCGACATTTGCGACATAGGCCGTCCGCTCCAGGATACCGCAGGCGACAAGCGTTGTGCCCATCCCGTAGCTTCTGTGCTCTTCTGAGGCTTTCCGGACCTCTAAGTTCGCAATCGAAACCGCCTGCTCCATCACCGTTGCCGGATTCATTTCCGGCTCTGAGTCAATGGAATCCACCATCGCCCGGACCGCTGTGGAACTTGCGACTTCGCCGAGCTTATGTCCGCCCATGCCGTCGCAGACGACCATCAGCGCCTCAAACACACCGACCGTACCGAGCGTCAGAAAGAAGGAATCTTCATTGTTTCTGCGCATCATGCCCTTGTCGGTCATACCGTAAATATTCACGAAGCCCCTCCTTTCTCCTGATCTCTGAGGTGTTTTCTCCGGAGCTGACCGCAGGCACCGTCGATGTCCGTGCCGAGCTCTCTCCTAATTGTAGCATGTATTCCGTTTTTGACAAGAGTTTTTTGAAAAGCCTCCACGCGTTCCCGCGAAGGACGCTCGAAATGCCGTTCCGTCACCGGATTTACCGGGATCAGGTTGACATGTGCGTTTTTCCCGTGAAGAAGCGCGGCAAGCTTCTCCGCTTCCGCATCATGATCATTCACGCCCGCTACGACCGAATACTCATAGCTGACGCGCCGCCCGGTCTTTTCGAAATAGAAATCACAGGCGGATAGCACTTCGGAAAGCGGATAGGTTCTTGCGATCGGCATCAGTTCTTTCCGGGTCTCATCATCCGCCGCATGCAGGGAAAGCGCCAGCGTGACCGGCAGCTTCTCATCCGCAAACTCTCGGATCTTCTCCGGAATCCCGCAGGTCGAAACCGTGATGTTCCGGATGCTCATGTTGTATCCTGAAGGATCCGTGATCAGCCGGAGGAAGCGAACCACTTCGTCATAATTATCCATCGGTTCGCCGGAACCCATCAGCACGCAGTGAGAGATCCGCTCGCCGCAGTCCCGCTCAATCGCGTAGATTTCGCCCAAAATCTCAGAAGCCGTGAGATTCCGCACCAGTCCGCCGATCGTACTCGCGCAGAAACGGCAGCCCATCCGGCAGCCAACCTGCGTCGAAACACAGACGGAATTGCCGTAATGATAACGCATCAGCACGGATTCGATCATATTACCATCCGGAAGCGCCAGGAGGTACTTTTTCGTGCCGTCCAAAGCACTCGTCTGTACGGTTTCGATCCGCAGGGCACCGATCGTATAGTTTTCGGCAAGCTTCTCCCGGAGTGCAGCGGAAAGGTTTGTCATCTCCGAGAAGTTTTCAGCCCTTTTCTCATGCAGCCAGGAAAAGATCTGCTGCGCGCGGAACGCTTTCTCGCCGATGGCAAGGATTTCCGTTTTCAGTTCGTCCGGCAGAAGTCCCCGGATTTCCTTCATAAGGCTGCTCCTTCAGGGTTTCCTGTAAAGTCGTGCAATGTAAAAACCGCTCCCGGGGAATTCGTCCGGAAGGATCTGGATCTGTCCCGTTCCCGCTTCCCGGCTTTTGAGGCATTCCGGGAGATTTTCCATGAAGGCTGTAAGCGTGAATTCCGGATGATTCCGGAGAAATTCCGAAATCTGAAGGCTGTTCTCCGCCGGGTTCAGCGTACAGGTCGAATATAAAAGCGTTCCTTTCGGCTGCACATAACGGCAGACCGTATCAAGGATCGGTTTCTGAAGCGCCTGAATCTCCCAAAGGCTCTTCTCTGTTGTCCTGTACCGAAGTTCCGGGTTTTTATGGAGCGTTCCGAGTCCCGAACAGGGAAGATCCGCTATCACGAGATCGAAACGGTTTTCAAATTCCGGGTTGAAACCGGCAGCATCCGATTCCCGAACCTGCACATTCGGGTACGGGAGTCTCGCAAGGTTTTCCCGGATCAGCTTTGTCCGCTTCTCTGTGAGATCGCAGGCAACGGCTTCCGTATAATCCGAAAGCCCATCGAGAATCTGCAGGAGCTTCCCGCCCGGCGCCGAACAGACGTCGAGGATTCTTTCGGGCATAAGATCCGAAACCGCTTCCGCAGCCATACAGGAACTTAGGTCCTGGATGTAGAAAAAACCCCTTTTAAAGCCTTCCGTAAGAAAGACGGGACTTTCTCCGTCCGCATAGTATGTATCGGCCGTAAGGCCCGTTTTTACGGGCTGTACGCCGTCTTTTTCAAGCGTTTCCGTGAATTCCTGTTCCGTGCAGAAGCGTTTGCAGCGCCGGATCACCATTCGCGTATCTTCACGGCACATGGCTTCGGTTACGGAAAGGGCTTTTTCATCGCCGTACCACTGAATCAGCAGGTTTTTCAGCGTCTCCGGAATGCCCAGTTTCTGCCAGGGATCCAGCGCATTGAAAATCTCCTGCCCCTCGCGCGAAATGCGCCGAAGCACCGCGTTCACAAAACCGGAAAGGCCCGCAAGGCCGGAACGCTTTGTCAGGGAAACGGCCTCATTGACCGGGGCATAGGATGCTTTGGAAAGAAACAGCAGTTCATAGCCTCCGATCTCAAGAATCCGAAGGATTTTCGGTTTCAGCTTCTTCAGCGGAGTTGTTGACACCTGCGCGATGACTGCATCAAGCGAGGTTTTCTTCTCTAAAACGCCAAGTGCAAGTTTTTCCGCAAAAGCCCTGTCCCGCCCGGAAAGCGCTGCCGTCTCTTCTTCGAAAATATCCCGGAGAAACACTTCTTCCGAAAAAACGCGGGAAAGCATCGAAAGCACACAGTCACGGGCAGTTTTTGCAGCCATCAGGTCGCATCCTCCGGCGCTTTTTCCTTTTCCGGCCGTCCGAGCACGATCCCCGGCTCGATCCGGTTGCCGCGAAGGAAGGCATCCGTACCCATCCGCGGCTTTCCTGCGATCTGAAGCTCCGGAATCCGTATCGCGTCCTGGCCGCAGGAAACGGTAAAAGATGATTTATCCACAGCGACAATGGATCCGGGCGCGGCATCAGCAGATGCATTCGGAACGACTTCCGCTTTCCAGATTTTCAGCATCTTCCCATTCAGATAAGTGTAGGCACTCGGCCAGGAATTCAGGCCGCGGACCCAGCGCTCGATCTCTTCGGCAGATTGACTGAAATCAATCTCGCCCATGTCCTTATCGAGCATGCGCGCGTACATCGTCGTCGTTTCGCCCTGTTTTATCGGATGCAGTTCTCCGGCTTCCGCCTGATCCAGTACCCGAAGAATCAGCGGACCGCCCATTTCGGAAAGCTTCGCAAACAGGCTTTCCCCGGTCTCATCCTTCGCAATCGGAATCCGTTCCTGCAGAAGGATATCGCCGGTATCAAGGCCTTCGTCCATCTGCATGATCGTAATGCCGGTCTCCTCTTCTCCGTTCAGGATCGCCCACTGGATCGGCGCCGCACCGCGGTATTTCGGCAGAAGCGATGCATGGACATTGAGACAGCCGTACTTTGCCGCCTGAAGCACCGGTGTCCGGAGGATCACGCCGTAAGCCGCGACGACGATGACATCCGGCTCATAGCTTTTCAGTCTTTCTACCGTTTCCGGCTTTTTCAGGCCTTTCGGCTGGCGCACCGGAATTCCGTGCGCGAGTGCACACTCCTTCACCGGGGAAAAGACCAGTTTCTTTCCCCGGCCCTGTTCCCGGTCCGGCTGTGTATAGACCGCGACAACTTCGTGGCGGCTTTCAATCAGGGCCTCAAGTGTCGGAACCGCGAAGTCCGGCGTACCCATAAATACAACTCTCAAAATCTTATCCTTTCGCGCAGTTCAGGGATCAGAAGATTTCAGTTCTCCTCTTTTCCTTCTTCCTGTGCTTCTTTCTGCTGCTTTGCCAGCTCTTCGTTTGAAATGACGGAGCCAGGCTCGGCAAAATCCGTATACATATGGCCTTCCAGATGATCCACCTCATGGCAGATGCAGCGCGCCAAAAGCCCGTCGCCCTCCAGTTCGTATTCGTCGCCTTCGAGATCCGTGAAACGAACCTTTACATGCTCCGGCCGCGTCACGATGCCGCTCATTCCGACGTAACTTAAGCAGCCTTCATAGCCGCGCTGTTCGCCGGACTTTTCCAGAATCTCCGGATTGATCATCGTAAAGCGCATGATCTCTTCCTCGGGGATTTCTTCGCCCTCTTCCGGCTCCGGCGTCACATCGATCACGACGATCCGTTTCAGGATTCCGACCTGGGGCGCCGCGAGCCCGACACCGCCGGTTTCATACATCGTGTCATACATATCGTCCACGAGCTGCCGGATCCGCGGTGTCACAAGCCGAACCGGTTTGCATTTTTTCGTCAGTATTTCGTCGCCGAGCTGGCGGACATTCAGGATTGCCATGGTTTGTTCCTTCCTCTATCGTTCAAAGCTGATAAACAGCCGTTCATTTCCGATGATTTCTTCGCTGATCTCCTCTAAAAGCCGCTTTACAAGAATCATGTCCTCCATGCTTCCGGTCTTGAAATACAGCACCTGGCGGAACATGTCCTTCAGTTTGTAAATGCTCATCTCCGAAGGGCCTAAAAAGCGCGCAGACACCGGAAGGCGCCTTTTCGCAGTTTCAAAAATCCGCCGGATCGTCTCCTCCGTCTTTAATGCATCCGCGCCGGAAAGCGTCATCGCCGTAAAGGTGCCTGCGGGCGGGTAATTCAGCTGGTTCCGGAAAAGCATCTCGTGCCGGTAGAACTCATAAAAGTCATGTCTCGCCGCCGCCTGTACCGCATAATGCTCCGGAAGATAAGTCTGTACGACACACTCTCCAGGTACCGAAGCACGCCCGGCGCGGCCTTCCGCCTGGCACAGAAGCTGGAAAGTGCGTTCCGACGAACGGTAGTCCGGCACATTCAGCGAAAGATCTGCCGCAAGGACCCCGACCAGCGTCACATTCGGAAAATCATGGCCTTTTACGATCATCTGCGTCCCGACGAGGATATCCGCCTCGTGATGCAGGAATTTCTCCAGAATCTCCCGGTGCCCGTCCTTCCCGGCGGTCGTGTCCGCATCCATCCGGAGCACCCGGGCATTGGGGAAGCACTCCCGCGCCATATCCTCCACTTTTTCCGTACCGGTGCCGAATGCTCCAAGAAGCGGCGAACCGCACTGCGGACAGGCTTTCGGCATCGGCGCTTCATAACCGCAGATGTGGCAGTGCAGCGTGCCGTCCCGGTGCAGTTTCATCGCGACGCTGCAGTGCGGGCAGTTTAAGGGCTCTCCGCAGGAGCGGCAGCTCACTGCACCTGAATAACCCCTCCGGTTCAGGAAAAGCATCACCTGTTCGCCACGATCCAGGCGGTTACGGATCTTTTCCTGCAGCGACCGGGAGAAAACCGAGCGGTTCTTCGCCTGAAGCTCCTCCCGCATGTCGACAATTTCGACTTTCGGGAGCTGAGCGCCTTCGACCGCGCGCTGATTCAGCCGGAACAGTGCGATTTCGCCCTGAAGCGCCCGGTGGTAAACCGTTACCGTCGGCGTCGCAGAGCCTAAAACAAGCTTTGCACCTGAAAGCGCCGCGCGCATCTCAGCCGTTTCAACCGTGTCGTATTTCGGAACCTGCTCGGAAATATAGCTCGGCTCATGGAATTCATCGATGATAATGAGTCCGAGATTCTTAAAAGGCGTAAACAGCGCGGATCTCGGACCGATCATGACCCGGATGTCGCCCTGCTGCGCCTTGATAAAGCGTTCGCATTTGTCGCCCTTTGTGAGCCTGGAATGTACAACCGACACCAGATCCCCGAAGCGCTCATAAAAGCGCATGACAGTCTGGTAAGTCAGTGCGATTTCCGGGATCAGGACAATCGCTTCACGGCCCGAAGCCAGTGTCTTTTCAATCAGGCTCAGGTATACCTCAGTCTTTCCGGAGCCGGTAATTCCGAAAAGAAGCGATACCGGCCGGCTTTCCGATAGAATTCCGTCGACCGCAAGCTGCTGCTCCGTGTTCAGGGTCTTCGGTGTGACCGTTTTTCTTCGGCGCGCGATTTCCTCATGGACCGCACGAAGATCATCGCCGCTTTCCTGGGAACGCACCTGCAGGACACCTGCATCCGCAAGGGATTTAATTGTCGGGTTCGAAATATTCAGCCGGTCTGTGACAATGGATCCGGGAAGCACCCGGTTTTCCTGAAATGCCGTGAGGAGCCGAAGCTTCGCATAATGCTTCTTCTGCTCTGCAGTCCGGATCATTTCGGATAGTTTCTCTTCTGTCCCGACGAAAAGGAAATAACGTTCCCGTTTGGGTGTGACCTTCAGCTTATTGGGAAGCACGACAGATAGCGACTGGTACAGCGTTCCGCCGTAGCGCTCCCGCATACGGATTGCGAGTTCCTGCAGCTGTTCTTCGACGCCGAACCCGCGCTCCAGAACCGAATCAATATCCTTGATTCGGTCCGGCGAAAGCTCCGGCGGCGGGCTTAACAGCCTTCCGATGATGAAGCCCTGACGCAGTTTCTGTGACCGTCCGAACGGCACCCGAACCGGAGCGCCCGTTACCGCCCGTTCCAGAAGTTCCTCCGGAATCCGATAGGTGAACGGCCGGTCCAGATCCTTGCGATTGATGTCGATCACAACCTCCGCGAACATGCTTCTCCTTTTCTGCCCATAATCTGTAATATTATACCCGATCAGGCGGTCTTTTGCAAGTATTATTCCGACACACTGCAATAGATACGGCGCCGTCTGCTCCGAAAAGATCAGGCGGCGCCGGGAAGATGTCGGGATCAGTCCCGTTTCAGATGAAGCTCAGTTCGGCAGCTTAAAGGATCCCCAGACTGTCTGCCCGTACTGGTCCTTCAGCTCGATCTCGTATTTATAGGGCTCATAATATCCGATCACATTCTTCGAACCGTTCATGTGATAAAGATCCAGTTCTTTCATGATATCCACATATACTTTGCCCTTATCCGACACTGTAACCTGGATATCTTTTCGGTCGATCTTATAGACTTCCCCGTTCCGGAGGATGCCTACTACCCTGTAGGGTCCCGAGCCGCCTTCAAAGGTGAAGCGGAGTCCCTGAATGTTTTTCCCGTTCACGGCAAAAACCTTTGTGGCGGATTTCCTGAAGAGCATATCCACTTTCAGACTGACGGTTTTACTGGTAATAAAAGGTCCATAGGGGCCGCTGTCGATGTCCTTCACGCGGCAGCGGTAATAGCCCTGATTGTCATTCAGCTTCCCGAGATTTAGCGTACCGCTTCCGACTTTCTCGCTGACTGTTTCCCACTTGTCGTTTCCGGGAACGTTGTGATCACTCAGCCACTCTCCGGTTCCGAGCCATTTTTCCCAGCGGAAAATGAGATGACCCCTGTTTCCGACAAACTCATCGCTGTCCCGTGCTGCGGAGTATGCATCACAGGTGAGTGTGATATTCGTGTTTTTCTCGGTCGGGCTGAGGCCGACACTGTACGGCTGCACGATAATCTTCGGATCCGGTCCTTTGTAGGAGACGTCGAAAAAGTCCGAGAAAGCAATCGCACCTGTCGCATCTTTCACACCGGCACAATATTTGCCGGGTTCGCTGGTGACCAGATAGAAATACCCATCACTGTTTTTTATCTTCGCCCATTTTGAGAAATAATAGCCAAAGGTCTGGTAATCATATACTTCATAGAACGCCAGATTGTTCATCGAGTTCTCAAACATGCTTTCCGCGGGGAAGGGGCTGATATCTCCGCCGCCGTAATTTCTGACCGGCATCGTCGCCTTCCAGGAGTACACCCATGTCTTCTGCGTTTCGTCCCACTTGTACCATCTGTAGGTATACGGTCCGGTTCCGCCTTCGGCTTCACCGCGGGCAATTGCGTAATACGGCTGGTTGCTGTTGGTCCGTATCGCGGGATTGACCGGCGTGAATGTCACGGTCAGATCATACTCATAAACCCGGAAGGTTCTGGAGTGCGCCGTGGCGCCTAACGAATCTGTGACCAGGATCGAATAAAGTCCGGGCTTTGTGATCTCGAATTCATTCTTGTCGGTCTGTTCTGCAAGGATCACGCCTGCGCTTTCAAGCTGGTACTTGAACGGCGCATAGCCCTCTTCCATGACAATATTGACCTTAACAGACACCGGGTCAGTTCCGTCTCTCCCCGCGTAGGGAAGGCGGGTATCCTTCGGCTCTGTCTTGATTTTCAGCTTCCGGTTTCCGACCGAGAAAACGGCCTGAACCGTATTGCCAACCTCATCTCTGATCAGTGCTGTATAGGTTCCGGGATCCGATACTTTAATCCGGGACTCGTCAATCCGGTCCCATGTGCTGCTCTTCGATACATTCTGGTTCGTTTCCGCGTTCCCTGCCTGATCCAGATCCCGGTACCAGGTGACCGTGGTCCCGTCCAGGGAATATCCGCCCGCATAGCGGACATAGAGCTCTGCTTCCTGCCCGGACTCCAGCGACCGGTCGCCGGAAGTCTCCACGATTGTCAGCGGATTCGATGCATATACAAGCACGCTGTCGGAGAAGACATAGTCGCCTGTATCATCCCGGATTTCAACCTTAATTGTCCTTCCGATCAGGTCCTCCGTCGGCTGGAACTCGGCCTTTGTCGCGCCGTCGATCGGTCCGTATGCGCCGTTTTCTTCCCGCACGCGCCACTTGTAAGTGTAGGGCTGTGTTCCGTCACAGGCGACGACCTGCACTTTTTCGTTGTTTTTGGCATTCACGGCAGATACCGGCTGCTCCTCGATGCCAAGAAGCCATTCGACCTTTACCTTGTCCGATTTTACGTGATTCCCGACAGAATCATAGACCACAACATAATAGCTGCTGGCACCCTTTCTGGCATTAAAACCGCACTCAGCGGGCTCATTTTCAAAGGTGAATTCCACATGGTCTAAAAGATCCAGCTCCTCGAGGACCAGTTCCTGCATTTCGGAATTCTTGTCAATCGTCATGGAACCGACGCCTTTTGACTCATAAAACCACTCCCACATTTCCTTGATCACAGATACTTTATGACCATGTGCATTCGTTATTGCCTGAAACTCATCCTTGTAGATCGATGCCAGATAATCCTTCAGCGCCTGCTCCACCAAAGTCTCATCGCGTCTGTGCCATTCATAGGTATAGGGACCTACACCGCCTTCCACCTCTACGGTAAGGTGCAGGTAGTTCTTCCCGCCGACATTTCTGTGGATACCGCCGCCTTCCGGCTGCTTCGTAATCACAAGCGGATCCGGCCCCATGCCCGAAGGAGCCGGCGGAATGTTTCTGAGCTTCCCAAAAAGACTGGTTTCCGGCGCAATTTCCTCGGTATAGGTGTGAGAAGGATCTCTTTTACAGGTGTATGTCATCACACCTGGTTCGAAGCCTTCGGGTTCCTTTGTAACAACGCCTTCATAATCGTGACCAAGGGCGGGAATCGTCTGCTGTTCCGAAAGAACTACGCCGCAGACATCACAGCGCTGTCCCTCTGTAAGCCCCGATTCCGTACAGGTGGCCGGCTTTCCCGGGATCGGAACTGCCTGATGGCCTGTTGCCAGAATGACTTCCTGGGCTTTCAGGATCGTTCCGCAGACAGTACAGCGCTGGCCTTCTGTGAGGCCTGTATCTGTACAGGTTGGGGCTTTCCCCTCAATCGGAATCACCCGATGGCCGGTTGCGGGGATTACTTCAGTCCTGGTCGCGCCGCAGGGCTTTCCCTGATATAACGGACGCGTGCATGTATAAACATTCTCACCCGCTTCGGTGCAGGTCGCTTCCTTCGTTACTTTTCCAGAATCCCACACATGCCCTCTCGGGCCGACTTCTTCCTCGCGATAATCACCGCATTTTTTACAGCGGTACATGATATGGCCGCCTTCTTCGCAGGTGGCAGACCATCCCGGATCAAAATTGTCCGTCACTTCTTCCCACTCATGTTTCCCGTCCTGTGACCCCCGGCAGCCGTCGGTATCCGGCTCCGCGTAAACCCGAAGCGGAACAAAGA
>JAFYGJ010000029.1:0-31633 GCA_017543275.1 Lachnospiraceae bacterium
AACCGCGGCAATGGATGCTGTCGGATTTACGGTTGAGATCGTCGAAGAAGTGAATGCCGAATATCCGGAAGGCACTGTCACCCTGCAGGATCCGGTCGAAGGCGACTACTGGCCGCTCCGGGATCCGATTAAGCTGACAGTTGCGAAGGCGGAAACGCTGATGCCGAATCTGGTCGGAAAGACACTTCAGGAAGCTGATGATTTAGGCAGTCAATTAGGGTTTATCATTGGTGTTGCTACAGCTGTGCAAACTGATGATAAAGATTTGAAGCTTAAAATACTGTCGCAGTCTATTCCTGAAGGTACGGTAATTTCGTCAGGAATTGGAGAAGATGGTGAAGAGATTCAGCCTATGAAAGTAGATGTTGAATACTATTCCTATGAAGAAATTGTACTTGACCCCTATGTGGATTCACACTTAATAAAAGACGATATAATTAATAAACTGCAAAGTGTTGGGTTTGTAGTAGCAGATCCTGTTTATGTGGAGAATACAATAAGTCATGATTATGATAACATAATTCAAAGCATGACACCGGAACCTGGTAAAGCATATGCGAAAGGAACAACTGTAACTTTATATGTTTACGGTGAGTATGTAGAGCCGACTTCCTCTGAGACGGAACCGCCGAGTTCCTCTGAGACAGAACCTCCGAGTTCTGATACTGAAGCACCTCCAGACACACAGGCATCTGAGGATAACAGCGGCGGCGAAACTCCTGAAGATACCGGGGGCGGCGAATGACCGGCCGGATTATCCGCGGTGTCGGCGGCTTCTACTATGTCCATGACGGTGCGGCGCTGTATCAGTGCCGTGCCAAGGGGATATTCCGCAAAAATCATGAGAAACCACTTGTCGGAGACCGTGTTGAATTCAGCACGGTCTTTGACTCTGAGATTGAAAATGCAGGCAGCATTGACCGGATTTTGGAGAGATCCAGCCAGCTCGTGCGCCCGGCGCTTGCAAACGTTGACCAGATCTTTTTGATCTTTTCCGCAAAAACGCCCGCACCGAATTTCGATATGCTGAACAGCTATCTCTGCCTGGTGCATGATACAGAAATACCGGTCGTGCTGATTGTCAATAAATGTGATCTCTGTACGGAAGAAGAACTGCAGGAAATCCGGGATGCTTTCCATGAGAGCACCTATCCGATGGAATTCATTTCTGTTCCGGAAGAGCGCGGAATTGATGCGCTGCGGCAGCGGATGCGCGGCTGCTTTTCCTGCCTTGCCGGGCCTTCCGGTGTCGGAAAGTCTTCCCTGATCAATCTGCTTTTAGGCGGCCAGATCATGGAGACCGGACTTCTTTCGAAGAAGATTGACCGCGGGAAAAATACGACGCGGCATTCCGAAGTCTTTTATCTTGGGGACGACAGCTATCTCTGCGATACGCCGGGATTTACCAGGGTTGATATTGATTTTATCGACAGGGAAGAACTGGACCTGTATTTCAACGAATTCAAACCCTACCTTCCTTCCTGCCGGTATCTGCGGTCCTGCGCGCACATCCATGAACCGGAATGCGCTGTGCGGGAAGCGGTGAAGGCTGGCCGGATTTCGAAGGTGCGTTACGAAAGCTATGTAAGGATTTATGAGGAGCTCGCGAGTCTGAGGAGGTACTGATGGAAAAGAAACTGATTGCGCCTTCCATCCTGGCGGCCGACTTTCTGAACATCGGAAAGGAGATTGAGGCGCTGAATCATTCTTCATGCGACTGGATACATGTGGATGTGATGGACGGACATTTTGTGCCGGAGGTTTCCTTTGGACAGCCGATTATCCGTGCAATCAGGAAAATCGCCGAAAAGCCGCTGGATGTCCATTTGATGATTATGGACCCGCTCCCGAAAATCCGGTCATTTGCCGATTGCGGCGCGGACCGGATCACCTTCCATCTGGAGGCGGCGGAGGATCCAGATGCTGTGATTGACGAGATTCACGCCTGCTCGCTCCCTGCAGCAGTTTCAATCAAGCCGGAAACACCGGTCAGTACTGTATTTCCTTACCTTTCGAAACTTGAAATGGTGCTGATCATGACTGTCGAGCCGGGTTTCGGCGGCCAGCAGATCCTTCCCGAAACAATCGAAAAGATCCGTGTGCTGCAGGAGGAAGCAGACAGGCGTGGTCTCTCTTTTCTGATTGAGGCGGACGGCGGCATTACCTTCGAGAATGCCTCTTTGTTATCACAGGCCGGCGTCGATGTGTTTGTCAGCGGTTCATCTTTGTTCCGCGGGCACCTGATTTCCAATATTTCACGCTTCCGGGTTTGTCTATGAAACGAATCAGACTTTTGACAATATTACTTCTGTGCCTGACGCTTTCGGGCTGCAATCTGCGCCTGAACTGGGTTCCGGGCCGGGAAGTCCTGATTGCCTCAGACAATATGGAGCTGACCGGTGCGGAGGTGCGGCTTCTCTGTCTGGCCTATAAGACGGAGTTTGAATCCTATTATTCCGAACTTCTGGGAAATTCCTTCTGGGATATAGAAGTCGAGTCCGGCATGCGCTACGAAGACTACATTAAGGAGTATTTTGTTTTCCGGGAGTGCCGTGCACTGATTTATCTTGGTGAACAGGCGGCCGCAGACAAACTGCCGGTTTCCGACATCGAAGAGGAAATGATTGCAGACGCCGCACAAAAGTGTTTCGAAAAAATGTCGGAAGATGACAAAACCTTTACACGCGCTTCCGAAAAGGACCTTGAACGCCTGATCCGGTATTACTACATCGCGATGCAGGAAGTAAACCGTCTTTCTCCGGAGGAGTCGTCGGTCAGTGAAGAAGAGAGCCGGGTTGCGGACTTTTCCGTGATTCATCTTCGGAGCCGGGAGGATGCGGAGACGGTGCTTCAGCGACTTTCTCAGGGCGAGAGCTTCACGAGCCTCGCCTCGGAATGTACGACAGACCGGAATATCAGCTATTCTGCGGCAAAGGGGGAACTGATTCCGGAACTGGATGAACAGGTCTTTTCCATGCAGAACGGCGAGACATCGGAGATCATCGAAGCCGGCGGCTCATTCTACATTATCCGGCTGAACAATTCCTATAACACGCTGCTTTCCCTGAACAATAAGCGCAACATTCTTGCAGCCCGTGCATTTAAGGGATGGTCAGGCATTTACCGGGAGCAGGAAGAAAAAGTGATATTGTATAGGAATGCGCTTCTGTGGGACGAAATTGAACTGAACTGTGAAGGAAATTATACAGATTTCGGTTTTTTTGAGGCTTTATCCGGATTAAAATGAAAAAGTAATGAAAAAACTGTAAAATCTGCTTGTAATTTATTTCAGAATTCTGTAAAATAAATTAAATATCTGACAGCTGATCCGGCAATCTTTCTGAGACATGAAAAAAGAGTACAGGAAAGCCCTGATCGGGGCTGTGCTTTTCGTGCTTTTAGGGCTGATGTTCCTGATCAAACTGAAAGGAAGAAGTTCCGGCGCTGATCCGGAAACGGATTTCATGGCGGATGACCGTCTGAGCGTATCGGAGCGTGATGAAGATTCGGAAGATTCGGCCTCTGAACCGGAGACGGAAGAATCGCTTCTCGTTTATGTATCCGGTGCGGTCCGAAACCCGGGCGTGTACAGGCTTCCTTTGGGCAGCCGGGTCTATGAAGCACTGGATGCCGCCGGAGGACTCACACAAGAGGCGGAAGAAGGCCTCATTAATCTCGCGGAACCGCTTACAGACGGTGAAATGATCTATTTTCCGAAAAAGGGCGAAGATTCGTCCGGACAGGTACAGCTTTCGGACGGAAAGGTGGACCTGAACCGGGCAGGGAAAGAAGAACTGATGACGCTTCCCGGAATCGGGGAAACGAAGGCCGAGGCAATCCTGCAGTACCGGAAGGAGCACGGCCCCTTTCAGACGATTGAAGAGCTGATGCAGGTATCCGGCATCGGGGAAGCGCTATTTGAAAAGATAAAGAACAGGGTTAAGATATAGAGGGACGGTATGGCAAAGATTCTGGTGGTCGATGATGAAAAACTGATTGTCAAGGGAATTCGTTTCTCCCTGCTCCAGGAGCAGTGGGAGGTTGATACGGCCTATGACGGCGAAGAAGCACTCCGAATGGCGCGGGAGACCGAGTATGACACGGTGCTTCTTGATATTATGCTGCCCAAAATGAGCGGCCTTGAGGTCTGCCAGCAGATCCGGGAATTCAGCAACATGCCGATTATCATGCTGACCGCGAAATCCGAGGATATGGACAAAATCATGGGTCTCGAATACGGCGCGGACGACTATATCACAAAGCCTTTCAATATCCTTGAGGTGAAGGCGCGCATGAAAGCCATCATGCGCCGCAACCATAAGAGAACCGCCGAAGCGCCGGAGAAGGGCGTTGTGATTTCCGGGGATCTGCGGCTTGATACGGAGAACGAGCGTGTTTTCATCCGGAACCGGGAAGTGAACGTGACGGCCCGCGAATTTGACGTGCTGCATCTTCTGGTCACGAATCCCAACAAGGTTTACAGCCGTGAAAAACTTCTGACCATGATCTGGGGTTCGGATTATCCCGGAGATGCGCGTACAGTTGACGTCCATATCCGCCGGCTCCGGGAAAAAATTGAGGAAAACCCGAGTGTCCCGAAATATGTTCAGACCAAGTGGGGCGTAGGCTATTTCTATAAGAACGATGAAACTGTTTAAATCCCTGAGAAGCCGGATTATCCTGTTTTCTCTGGTGTCCGGTATCATACCGATTATCATTCTGCACCTGATTGTCGTCCTGACCTATGAGTCGCGCCTGATCGAGCAGCGCCGGATCGATATTCTCCAGCGTCTCTCCGTCATTTCGAAGCAGCTCGGCGAGTCTGAAACGCTGCAGCAGAGCCTGACGCAGGAGAAACTGGATACGCTGAACTGGTATGCAGACGCTTACGGCGGACGGCTTTTGGCGGTGGACGATAACTGCCGCATCATACATGATACCTATCACATGGACCTGAACCGGGTCTGTGTTTCTGATGCCGTATTCTCGGCACTTTCCGGAAACAATTACCAGAATTACCGCTCTGATGACGACATGCTGGAGTTCGTCCTGCCTGTTTATGCGGAAAATGATTCGGAAAAGACGATCAGCGGTGCCCTGATCATGTCTTCGGATACAAGCTGGATCCGGGGCAGCGTGCGTTCGGTTGCAAACGGCATGCTTTTAGTGGAAGGGATCATCCTGATCCTTCTGGTCCTCGGCGCGATTTATGTTTCCTACCTTCTGGTGCGGCCAGTCAATACGATTTCCCTGGAGATCGAGCGGCTGAATGAAGGCAATTTCAACGTGGAGCTGGGTGATCTGAAATCCTACAGCGAGATTGACCAGGTCATGAAGAACGCCGAGCAGATGGTCGACCATTACCGGGATTTAGAGGAGTCGCAGGAGCTTTTCGTCAGCAACGTGTCGCACGAACTCCGGACGCCGATGACTTCGATCCGGGTGCTTGCCGATTCCCTGAAAGGTCAGGACAACATTCCTGAGGCAATGTATCAGGAGATTCTGAGCGATATTTCGGATGAAGTGGACCGCGAATCCACGATTATCGACGATCTGCTGTCGATGGTCCGTCTCGGCAAGGGCTCCGAGAGCTTGAACATTTCGACAATCAACATCAATGAATTCGTCCTTGATACGCTGCGGCGGATCCGTCCGATCGCGGAGGAGCGGGATGTCGAGCTGATTTACGAAAGCTTCCGTCAGGTATCCGCTGATGTTGATGAGCCGAAGCTTTCCCAGGCGGTCACGAACCTGATCGAAAATGCGGTCAAATACAACAAGACCGGCGGATTCGTCAAAGTCAGTATCGACGCCGACCATGAGTATTTCTATATCAAGGTCGCGGATAACGGCATCGGAATCCCGGATGACGCGCTGGATCACGTGTTTGAGCGTTTCTACCGCGTGGACAAGGCCCGTTCCCGCGAAACCGGCGGCACAGGTCTCGGGCTTTCCATCGCCCGGACCATTATCCTGCAGCATTACGGCGTCATCAAGGCGGAGAGCGAAGAAGGCCAGGGAACGACCTTTACGGTCCGGATTCCCTTAAAACATGTGAAAGATACGGGAGGCAGAGGATGATGAAACGGATGTTGCCAGGGCTCCTTGCTGCAGTCCTTCTGATCCCGGTCCTCTTCGGAGCCTGTTCCGGGAAAAGACCGCAGGAGCAGGAAGAGGAAAAATTCTATGTCTACTATATCGAACTCGGAAAAGCCTCGCTCACCCCGGTGGAGGCGGTTTTAGACAATGATATCAATGACAGCAACCTGATCTGGTCCATCTATACGCACATGATGACCGGCGGCGATGAGGCCAATTATTCGAGTGCGGTTCCGAAGACGGCTGAACTTCGGGATTACCGCTATGAAGAGGGCAACCTGATCCTGAATTTCAGTTCAGAGTATTCGAAACTGGAAAAGAAAGAAGAACTATTGTTCCGTGCGGCGCTGGTCCGGACATTTACACAGCTGCCGGACATTTCCACGGTGGAGATCCGTGTGGAGGGACAGCCTCTTGTGATCGCAGACACCATCGTCGTAGGGCCGCAGCGCGGTACGGATTTTGTCGATGTGATCGGAAGCAGTCTGAATGCCTATACCAGGACGGAAGCGACGCTGTATTTCTCGGATCAGACTGGCACCCGCCTGATACCGCGGACAAGGACCGTGACCTATACCAACGCGACGACGCTGGAGGCACAGGTACTGAATTCGCTGATTGCCGGGCCGGATGCGGAAGACCAGGATGCCTACCGGACACTGCCTGTTACGACAAAGGCGCTCTCGATCAGTACGGTTTCGGGCGTCTGCAATGTCAATTTGTCGGATACGATGCTTTCGGAAGCTTCCGGTGTATCGCCGGAAGTCTGCATCTATTCGATTGTAGATTCGCTGACAGAAATCGCCGGGATCAACAGTGTCCAGATTTCGATCAACGGCAGTTCGAACCTGATGTACATGGACCAGATCGACCTGAGGGAAAATTTAAAGCGGAACCTCGATCTGATCCTGACTGAGGAGGAACTGCAGGAAAGCAGGGAGGAATAAAATACGAAACGCCCGTGCATGACTGTGCTGGCGGTTCTGGTTCTCGCAATATTGATTCTGAACGGGAGGAAGGAAAACCGGCTGTATCGGCTGTGGTTTGCGCCTCCCGCTCTTCGTCTGTTTCTTGAGGAAAGCGGAAGAGAAAGCGTTCCGCTGAAGACAACGGGGAAGCTTACGGATATCCGGGGAAACAAAGGAACCACGGTCCTGATCATACAGACCGGACGCCGAAATGACGGGATCCTTCGTGTCAGGCTCCAGGACGGGGAACATCCGGACCTTCGGATCGGAGGAACGGTTCTTGTGGAAGGAGAAGTATATCTCGCATCACAGGCGACAAATCCCAGCGAGTTTGATTATCGGCGTTATTATGATGCTTCGGGCTGCTTTTTGATGATGCGGGAGGCTTCTGTTGTCACGGTGAAAGAGCCGCTTTTGCCTTTTCGGGATGCAGCATATCGCTTTCGCTGTTTCCTGCAGGAAGGGATCGAATCCGGTCTTCCGAAAGAGGATGCAGCCTATCTCAATGCCTTCCTTCTGGGAATCCGGGACGAGGAGTTTTCTGCGCTGCAAAAAGAGTTTGAAGCGGTGCAGATGCTTCGCGTCCTGCTGCAGTCCGGTTTTCATCTGACGCTTTTTTCGGCTCTTTTAGAGCGGATATTTAAAAGGCAGAAGCACCGGCCGCTTTTTCGGGCAGTGCTTCTGATCGTGCCCTGTCTGTTTTATACCGCTGTGAGCGGTTTCTCCCTGTCTTTTCTTCGCGCCTTTCTTATGCTTGTCATCCGGCATTTCGCGGCTGTTTTCAAAAGGAAATTCGACCTGCTGTCCGGCGCATCTTTAGCGCTGTCCCTGCTTTTTCTGTGCAGTCCTGGATACCTGTTTACGCTTTCACTGCAGTATTATTTAGCGGCACTTTATGCTTTCGGCGTGCTGGCACCGCTTGCCTTTGAATATTTCCGGGGCATCAAGGGCGTGATGCGGCAGGCTGTCCGGCTTCTGTTCTTTCCGGTATCTCTTGCGCCGGTTCAGATCATGAACAGCTTTTCCTCCTCCCTGTATGCACCGCTGATAACGGCGCTTTCGGTGCCTCTTTTGTCTCTGACCTTACTGACCGGATTCTTCGGTGCGGTATTTCTCGGATTTTTACCAGGCGCAGGGGAAGGAGTCATAAAAACAATCCTCCAGAAAACCGGTCTCGGATTTTCCGGGACAGCGCATTATATGCTTCGTTTCTGGCGCTTCTTAGCGAATCTGATGCAGAAACTGCCCGGTTCAAAGATCCATAACGGCTGTCCGGAAAAATGGAAGCTACTGATAGTTTTTGGCGTACTGATTCTGACTGCCGCGGTGTTTCTGGTACTTCTTCGGATCAGAAGGAAGACGCCGGAAGAGAAGGAGCGGATTCCAGGGAAGCGGGGCCGGATCCTGTTTGCTGTCTTTCTTCTTGCCCTGTTTGCAGGCGAAACGGTATTTTTAAGGATACCGAAGCTTTCGGATCAGGAGCTTCGGATTGTCATGCTCGACGTCGGACAGGGAGACTGCTTCCTTCTGTCGTCCGGGTCGAATCATGTGCTTCTGGACTGCGGAAGTTCATCGCGGGAAGATGTCGCCGAAGAAGTAGTGCTTCCGGCGCTCCGGTACTACGGAATCGGAAGGCTTCGGGCGGTCATCCTGACGCACGGGGATTCGGACCATGTGAGCGGAATTCCGGCGCTTCTGAATGACAGCGGTATCGTTACGGAACGGCTGGTCATTCCGGATCTTATAGAAGCAGAAGAGGAGTTTTCATCTGTACTGGAACTTCTTCCGGCACACTGCTCCGTACAGCGTATTTCAGAAGGAGATTCCTTCGGCCCGGATTCCATGCGCTTTACCTGCCTTGCGCCAGAGAAAGAAAGTCCGCTTCGCGGAAATGACGGTTCACTGGTGCTTCTTCTATGTTCCAACGGATACCGGGCGCTTTTCACGGGAGACATTTCCGCTGAAACAGAGAAGAGCCTGCTTCCGATCGGAAAGATCAGCCTTCTGAAAGCTGCACACCACGGATCGGATTATGCTTCTTCCGATGAACTGCTGACGGATATCCTGGCCGAAACCGTGCTGATCAGCTGCGGAAGGAATAATCCATACGGACATCCGGGGAAGGAAACCATGAAACGGTTTTCGGAGCACGATCTGAACACTTATGTCAGCGCGGAATGCGGCGCGGTATCCATTCTGATTTCTGATGGAAAAACGTGTGGGATCCGGAGCTTTCTCCTTGAAAAAGACCGGCGCCTGTGGTACAATTTCTGACAGCGTAAAAGCGCGGGAACCATCTGATTTTCGGAGATGTGCATACAATGAAACGGCTCGCCAGTGATATCAAAAACAAAAGCTTCTTACCGGTTTACCTGCTGTACGGAGATGAAGACTACCTTGTCTCACAGTATAAAAACCGTCTGTTCCAGGCGGCTTCGGACGGCGATACGATGAACACGATGAGCGTTGCCGGGAAGGACACGGATCTCATGAAACTCCGGGATTTTACGGATACCCTGCCGTTTTTCGCGGACCGGCGCGTCGTGCTTTTGGAGGATACCGGCCTTTTCAAACAGGCTTCCGAAGGATACGATGGGTGGATCGAAAAACTTCCGCCGACAGCCTGTGTGATCTTCTCGGAGAAGGAAGTTGACAAGAGGACCCGTCTTTATAAGGCGGTTCAAAACAAAGGCTATATCGCGGAGCTGAACCACCCGGATGAGCGGATGATTTCGGACTGGGTGCTGAAAAAGATCGGGCAGCGGAAGCTTTCGGTGACAAAAGACGCTTTCCGCCGTTTTTTTGAGATCTGCGATCCCGAAATGCAGACCATGGAGAATGAACTGCAGAAACTTCTGGATTACTGCAGCGAAAAGGGCACAATTGAAACTTCAGACGTCGATCTTGTTGTGACAAAAAGTCTCCAGAACCGGGTCTTCGACCTGATTGACCGCGTTTCGTCGGGGAAGCGTGTGGAATCGCTGGATCTTTATTATGATCTTCTGGCGCTGAAGGAAGCGCCGATGCGGATTCTGTACCTGATCACACGGCAGCTCAATCAGATGATGCTGGTGCTCCGGATGCAGCGTGAAGGCCGTTCCCGGGACCAGATGGCAGCAGTATTGAAGCTGCGTCCCTTTATCGCAGGAAAGATTCTGCAGGAAGCCAGCCGCTACAGTATCGCATCGCTGGAAGGTTTTCTGAAAGAAGCACTCGACCTGGAGTCTGCAGTGAAATCCGGCGATCTGCAGGAAAACATGTCCGTGGAAATGCTGATTTTCCGCATGACTGCATAAAAATTCCGGCCGCCTGCATTTCCTACTGGAAATCAGGCGGTACTTGTGTTATACTCTTTATTCGGTGTAATCTTTTATTTCAGGTGAAAAGAATGACGGATCACAGACTGAATGTACATTTTATGGGAATCTGCGGATCGGGCTGCGCATCGATTGCAATGGTGGCGCACGATCTCGGATTCTCTGTTTCCGGCTGCGATATGCAGACGGACTCTTATTATGCGGGGGAACTGAAGAAGCGGGGCATCCGGATCGAATCCGGCCATCATCCGGCACATCTTTCGGCGGATGTGGATGTCGTTGCGGTTTCCCCGGCGATTTTTGATATTGCGCCGGACAACCCGGAGCTGCGTCTCGCAAAAGAGCGGGGCATTCTCATGACCTGGCAGGAATTCATGGGAAAATACCTGCAGGAAGGGAAGTGTGTGACGGCGATCGCCGGAACGCACGGAAAGACGACGACAACCTTCCTGAGTTCTGAAATCCTGATCGACGCCGGGCTTTCGCCGACCTGCGTCGGCGGTTCCGTATACCGGCAGTGGGGCTCCGGCGGAAGAGCGGGTGAATCGGATCTTTTCATCTGCGAGGCGGACGAATTCAACCGCAATTTCCATCATTATCATCCGGAAACCGCACTTCTCACAAACGTGGAAATGGACCATCCGGAATGCTACGCTTCCTTCGAAGAAGTGCTGCAGAGCTTCTGTGATTTCCTGACGAAGGGCGGAAAGCTCCGGCATCTCATCCTGAACGGAGACAGCGAAGGTGCGCTTACGGTTCTTGAGATGGCGCAGGATGCTCCCTCCATGAAAGATGTCTCGGTTGAAATCTTTACCCGTGATCCCAAGAAGGATTTTTCTTTCTGCAGGCTTCCGTACCGCGTTGCCGGTTACCGCGCGGAAGAGAAAAAGATCGGTCATACCATGTTCGCTCTGACAGAAGACGGCGAAACCGTTCACTTTACCATGCGGCTTTCGGGCGATTACAATATCCAGAATGCAGTATCTGCCGTACTTCTTGCAAGAAGCCACGGTGTTTCCGATGACGATACAGCCCGGACGCTTCAGAATTTCTCCGGCGTCGGCCGCCGCTTTGACTGTGTCGGGATGGTTCATGATGTGCCGGTTTTTGACGACTATGCGCATCATCCGACCGAAATCCGCTCGCTTCTTCAGATGTGCCGCGACTATTATCCGGACACGAAGATCCTGGCCGTTTTCGAACCGCACCAGATCTCGCGGCTCCGGCTGATGTTTGACGATTATGTCAGTGCGCTGACGATCGCGGATCAGGTGATCATCGCGAAAACCCATATCGGGCGCGAAGTGCATAAGGATGTGACACCGCTTTCGAAATCAGACTGGGAAGCAGCCTCCCCGAAAATCCTCCAGGAGGATGATTCGGATCTGATCATTTCGGAAGTGCTCGACCGGATTAACAGGGGAGAATGCGGCATGGTTGTTGTGATCGGCGCTGCAAGCTCCTACAAGATTTCGCAGGAACTCTGCCGGAGAGGTGCCTTATGAATGACAGGCTGACAGAACTCCAGCGGAAGCGAATGCTGCGCCGCAAACGGCAGCGTATGTTCTACCTGATTCTCAGTGCGGTGCTCATTTTTCTCCTGATCTTCAACGTGGTCTTTCTGATCCTGAATGTCCGCGGCGCAAGGAAAAACGCGAGTGAATCGGAACGGATCCTCCGGGAGGAACCGCAGACAAGCGGTGCGGAAGTGGTTCCGATTCATTTCGAACTGGACACATCGGAAGCGCCTGAAGAAACTACGACAGCACCCGAGACGGAAGCGCCGGATGAGTACAAATCGGATCCGCGCTATGAAGCCATCAGTCGTTTTGCAAACTTCGGTTTCGTGCTTCCGCCCACATCGACGCTTGAGGATATCTACGAAGAACCTTCGACAACAGCCCGGGTAATCGGGAAAGCGCGGGTGTACTCGGGTGTGAATATCCTGGATGAGACAGAGTATTTCTATCATATCGAATACAAAGGCTCTGACGGATATGTGCTGAAAAACGCGGTTCGTACCGGAGAAAAGGCGGAAGCGCTTGGCCTTGAGTACTGTCATTCGATCTGTGAGATCGTGACAGACGGCGAACCAATTTACAAAGAGCCGGATGAAGCCTCCGAAGCGGTCTGCTTTGCGGCAGCCGGCAAATTGTTTACGATCAAACAGTACCTCGGCGACTGGTACAAAGTGGATAATACGATCTATGCGGGCTATGTCCGCAGAGACCGCGTGAAAAACAACCGTTTCCTCGATGATTCCTACTTCTTCCAGAAACCGGGAGAGCATGTATCCGACCTGAGGCTTGAGATACTGGACTATGCTTTTGACTGGTTCGGAACGCCCTATGTCTGGGGCGGCGAAACGCTCGGACAGGGGGTCGACTGCTCGGCCTATGTCTGGCGGGTTTTCCAGAAATTCGATATTCCGATGCCGCGTCTTTCGGCAGAGCAGGCGGAATGGGGCAAGGCAGTCGCTTCCATGGACGATATCCTGCCCGGAGATTTATTATTCTACCGCGGCTACAACGATGCCGAGAAGACCTGGACCGAGGGAGTCGGCCATGTGGCGATCTACGTCGGGAACGGCTGGATGATCCACGCTGCAAGTGAAGCCCGGGGCATCACGGTGGACACATATGATTACCTGGATGATCCGATCTGTATCCGGCGGGTCATTACAGACTGATAAGGAGTTTTTTGAATGAGTACACTTGACAGGCTGGAACAGAAGCTGAAATTTCTGCGTTATCCGCCGCTGATGCTGATCCTGGTCATTGCCTATGCAGCAGGGTTTATCATTGCGAAGATCAACCCGATGATTGTGCTGTATCTGGCTTTTTCACCGGATCTGATTCTGCAGGGGCAGGTCTGGCGTCTGTTCACTTTTGTCATGATTCCGAATACGAACCAGATCTTTATGGCCATGCTGACCTGTTTCATCTATTTTTCGATTTCCAGGTCCCTGGAGCAGGTTGTCGGCCGCTGGAAGGTAAATTTCTTCCTGGTTACCGGGCTCCTGATGCTGGTCATTTTCGGCTTCCTGTATTACCTGATTTTCAGCGGATCGAATTCTGCCGGAAATGTTATGGCGCTGAATCCCTATTACCTGTACGCGATGCTCTTTGTACTGTTTGCGCTGATCTTTCCGGATGCCCGCTTCCTGCTGATGTTCATCATCCCGATCCGCGGCAAATGGATGGTCTTCATTACGCTTGCGATGTACATGATCGACGTGATCGCGGCTTTTGTACAGGGAAATTTCAGTTATGGCTGGGTTCTTGTCTTCATGATCATCGCGGCAGTTCTGTCTCTGATGCTGTTCCTGGCACTTTCCGGCTACCGGCCGCGGAAGCGTTCCGGCGCAAGAAGCAATGTGATTCATATGAATTCCTATGCGCAGAACCAGAAGAGACAGGGGACGCCTTCGACGAATTACCGGCATAAATGCGCACTCTGCGGCAGGACGGACCGCTCCAATCCGGAGCTCGATTTCCGTTACTGTTCCAAGTGCCAGGGGGCCTATGAATACTGTTCCGACCATCTCTATACCCACATCCATGTCGAAACGAAGAATCCGGACGGTTCGGGGGTGAATTACACGGATGTGCATGATTCGAACCCGGGCGGCAACGATCCGTGGCAGTCATGAAAACAGTACTTGTAATCGGCGGCGGCGCATCCGGGATGGCCGCTGCCGCTTTTGCGAAAAATGAATCGACCCGGGTCGTTCTCCTCGAAAAGAACGAAAAAACCGGCAAAAAGCTGTATATTACCGGAAAGGGGCGCTGCAACCTGACGAATGCTTCGGACATCGAAACCATTCTGAAAAATGTGGTTTCAAATCCGAAATTCCTGTACAGTGCAGTATACGGCTTTTCCAACGAAGACCTGATGCAGCTCATGGAAGAGAACGGCTGCCCCTTAAAAACCGAACGCGGGAACCGTGTTTTCCCGGCATCGGATCATTCCTCAGATGTGATCCGCTCCTGGAACCGGATTTTAGAGCAAAAGGGCGTGGAAGTCAGGCTTCGGACGGAGGTAAAAGCACTCCTGATTGAGCAGAAAAAGGCTGTCGGCGTAAGACTATCGGACGGGAAGGAACTTCGGGGAGATGCGGTCATTGTGTGCACCGGCGGGCTTTCCTATCCGGCGACCGGATCGACCGGAGACGGTTACCGCTTCGCAGAAAAAAGCGGGCATCGGATTGTTGAGACGATTCCTTCACTGGTACCTTTCACCTGCAAAGAGGAGTTCGTCCCGGCGCTTTCCGGGCTGAGTCTGAAGAATGTCCGGCTTACGGTTTATAACGGCAGTAAAAAACTCTTCAGCGATTTCGGGGAAATGCTCTTTACCCATACCGGGATCAGCGGACCGCTCGTACTTTCGGCATCGGCCTGCTGCGGAAGAGCACTGGAAGCGACAGGTTCGCTTTCCTCGGAGATCGATCTGAAGCCGGCGCTTAATCCGGAGGAACTGGACAGGCGGATTCTGAAGGATTTCTCGGAGCAGAAGAACCGGGACTTCCGAAATGCCCTTGCGAAGCTTTTGCCGGGGAAAATCCAGGAACCGGTTGTGATGCTGTCCGGAATTGATCCCCTGAAGAAAGTTCACGATATCACGCGGGAGGAACGGCAGAAGCTCGTACGGCTTCTCAAGGCCTTTCCGCTTCAAATCACAGGGACGCGCGGCTATCAGGAAGCGGTGATTACAAAGGGCGGCGTCTCGGTAAAGGATATTGATTCGCGGACGATGGAGAGCCGGATTGTAAAGGAACTGTATTTTGCCGGTGAGGTGCTCGATCTGGACGCTTACACCGGAGGCTATAATCTGCAGATCGCCTGGTCGACAGGCGTTTTGGCAGGAAGATCCGCAGGTGCATGACCGGCGGACGGAACAGGAGGAATTGATGGGATTTAATGTAGCAGTGGACGGACCGGCCGGCGCCGGGAAAAGTACGGTGGCAAAGGCTGCAGCGAAGGCTGCGGGCCTGATCTATGTGGATACCGGTGCGATGTACCGCGCAATCGGCCTGTATCTTCTCACAGAAGGCGTGGATATTCATGACGAACCGGCTGTCGCAGAGAGCCTTCCCGGCATTACTGTCAGCATTGCCTATGAGGATGGCATTCAGAAAGTGATCCTGAACGGCGAAGATGTTTCCGGGAAGATCCGGACCCAGGAAGTCGGAGAAGCGGCGTCGGTCACAAGCGCCTACGGCGCGGTGCGCGAAAAGCTTCTTGATCTTCAGCGGGACCTTGCAAAAAAGCAGGATGTCATCATGGACGGAAGAGATATCGGGACAAATATTCTTCCGGATGCGCAGCTGAAAATCTTCCTGACCGCATCGGTCGCAGTGCGGGCAAAGCGCCGTTATGACGAACTGATTGAAAAAGGCGAACAGGCTGTATACGCGGATGTTGAGCGGGAGATCGAAGAGCGGGACTACCGGGATTCGCACCGGGAAATCGCGCCGCTTCGGCAGGCGGAGGATGCAGTTGTCGTCGATACTTCGGATCTTACGGTTGATCAGTCCGTCAAGGCAGTCCTCGTGCTGATTTTTGAGCGCCGGATCGAATGGGAAGCGAGCCTGGCATGAAAGTCCTGACTGCAAAAACGGCGGGTTTCTGCTTCGGTGTGGAACGTGCGGTCCGGGAAGCGCTTTCGGCGGCTGAAAATCATGCAGCAGTCTATACTTATGGACCGATTGTCCATAATGAAACCGTAATCCGGGACCTTGAGGAAAAAGGAATCCGGACCATTCTTGATGAGACAGAACTGTCGGACATTCCAAAGGGCAGTACAATTCTGATCCGTGCACACGGAATTCCGAAAGAATTAGAGGAAAAACTCCGCAACCATGGCTTCAACCTGATTGATGCGACCTGTCCTTTTGTCAAAAAAATCCATCGCATTGCCGAAAAATATGCATCGGAAGGGTACCGGATTGTGATCGCCGGGAACCCGGATCATCCGGAGGTTGTCGGCATCAGAAGTTACGCCGGAAAACAGGCGGTTGTGCTTTCTTCGGCAGAGGAACTTCATGCTCAGATTCCCGATTCCGAAGAAAAAATATGCCTGGTTGCACAGACAACCTTTAACCATGAAAATTTTAAAAAAGTGGTTGCAAAAATTCAGGACATAGGGTACAATGCTAATATTGCAGACACTGTGTGCAGTGCAACGCGTGAAAGACAGGAAGAAGCCGCAGATCTTGCGTCGCGGGCGGACGTCATGATCGTAATCGGCGGCAGAGATTCCAGCAATTCACAGAAACTGTACGAAATCTGCAGGAAAAATTGTAATCGAACCTACTTCATTCAAACTGCAGCGGATCTTTGTAACGATTGGTGGTGCGGCGTAAACATTGTGGGGATTACAGCCGGGGCATCAACCCCAAAAACTATTATTCAGGAGGTTCAAACTAATGTCAGAAAGTTTTGAACAATTACTCAATGAGTCTTTTAAGACTATCAGAACGGGGGAGGTTGTCAAAGGCACCGTGATCGCTGTCAAAGAGAACGAGATCGAGCTGAATATCGGTTATAAGCACGACGGCGTTGTTGCGAAGAATGAATTTACAAATGATCCCCAGGCAGATCTTCAGGAGCTTGTCCATGTGGGTGACGAACTCGATGTCAAGGTATTGAAGGTCAATGACGGCGACGGACTGGTACAGCTGTCCACCCGCCGGGTACGCACCGAAAAGACCAGCAAGATCTTGGAGGATGCTTTTGCTGCTCAGGAGCCGATTACGGCTGTCGTGGACGAGGTTGTCAAGGGCGGCCTGTCCTGCACCGTAGACGAAGTCAAGGTCTTCATTCCGGCGAGCCTTGTTTCCGATACTTTTGAGCGTGATCTCAGCAAATACGAAGGCAAGGAAATCGAATTCCTTCTGACCGAGTACAACCCGCGGAAGCACCGCGTGATCGGCGACAGAAAGCAGCTGGTTGTTGCCCGCAAGAAAGCTGCCCTCGATGCCCTTCTTGCCAAGATCAATGTCGGCGACGTTGTCGAAGGCACGGTCAAAAACATCACCGATTTCGGCGCTTTCATCGATCTCGGCGGAGCAGACGGACTTCTGCACATCTCCGAGATGAGCTGGGGCCGTATTGAAAGCCCGAAGAAGGTTTTCCATACCGGCGACCATGTAACCGCTTTCATCAAGGCCATTGACGGCACCAAGATTGCGCTTTCCCGGAAGTTCCCGGATGACAATCCCTGGGCGGATGCCGAGACCCGTTTCGCGGTCGGCAATGTTGTAACCGGTAAGGTTGCACGTCTCACCGATTTCGGCGCATTCGTCGAGCTTGCAAAGGGTGTTGACGGACTTCTTCATGTCTCTCAGATCAAGAGAGAGCGCGTTGAGAAGCCTTCGGATGTCCTGACACAGGGTGAAGAGATTACCGCGAAGATCGTGGATCTCGACCTCGACAACAAGAAGATCAGCCTTTCGATGAAGGCCCTTCTGCCGAAGCCCGAACGCCGTCAGAATTCCCGCGGCCGCAGAAACCGTGAGGAAGAGAACGTGGACGAGGCTGATGTTGACATCGAAGCTTACATCCGCAAGATGGATGCCGACGCAAAGCGCGCCGAGGAAAAGGCCGCCGCAGAAGCTGCCAAGGCGGAAGAAGCTGCCAAGACCGCAGTGGAAGCTGCTGTCGAGGAAGCGCCTGTGATCGCAGAAGCAGTTCAGGAAGCTGCTGAAGCGCCTGTCGAAGAGGCAGCTGCTGTTGTCGAGCAGGTTGCCGAAGCTGCCGCTGCTGCGGAAGAAGCTGCTGCGGAAGTGAAGGACGCGGAATAATTCAGCGAGCTGAGATTCAGGGGATCAGATACCGGTTGGTATCGATCCCCTGTTATTTTTGCACAATGGTTTTCCGGTTTGTGCGTTTTTTCGAGACACAAAAGAGAACTTGCAAATCCGGCTTGACGCTCCTCTACAGAAAATGGTATGATAGAGTCCTGAAGAGCACAGTATCTTGTGTTTTTCGGGACTCTATCATTTCTCTTGAACGGAGGAAATCTATGCGAAAAGTCGGAATTGTCATGGGATCCGATTCGGATCTTCCTGTGATCAAAAAAACGACGGATATGCTGAAGACTTTCGATGTGCCTTACGAAGTGCATGTCTTTTCGGCGCACCGGACACCGGACGAAGCACGTGATTTTGCACGCTCTGCACGCGAGAACGGGATCGCGGTCCTGATTGCGGCAGCAGGCATGGCGGCGCACCTTGCAGGCGCCATCGCTGCGAACACTACGCTTCCGGTGATCGGAATCCCCTGTAAATCCAATACATTCAGCGGCATGGACGCCCTGCTTTCGACAGTGATGATGCCAACCGGTATTCCGGTGGCTGCAGTTGCGGTCGACGGAGGCGCGAATGCCGCTTTATTAGCGCTTGAGATCCTGGCAGTTTCAGACGATCAGCTTGCTGAAAAACTTCAGGAAAAGCGGGACCGGGACGCCGCGGCAGTCCTTGAGAAAGACCGGGGCATCATGGCCCGGCTGGAGGACTGATTATGGGCGGTTTTTTCGGCATGACCTCGAGGAAGGACTGCATTCCGGAAGTTTTCTACGGAACGGATTATCATTCACACCTTGGGACGCGGCGCGGCGGCATGGCCAGTACGAACCGCAGGACCGGTATGCAGCGCAAGATTCATGCGATCGAAAACGCGCCTTTCCGGACCAAGTTTGAGCGGATTTTCGAAGAACTCTCCGGCAACGCGGCAATCGGCTGCATCAGTGATTTCGATCCGCAGCCGCTTCTGATCACATCGAAACTGGGAACCTATGCCATCTGTGTAGTCGGTATTATCAACAATGCGGATGAGCTGATTGCCGGAATGCTTTCAAGAGGCGCAAGCTTTGACGCGATGACCGGCGGCGCAATCAATTCGGTCATGCTGACAGCGGCTCTAATCGGCGAAAAGGATAATTTCGCGGACGGTATCCGGCATGCGCAGATGAAGATCGAAGGCACGACTTCGATCCTGATCCTGAAAGAGGACGGGACCCTGATTGCGGCAAGAGACCGGGACGGACGGCTTCCGATCCTCGTCGGAAAGAACGAGGACGGCTATGGCGTGTCATTTGAGTCTTTTGCGCTGCAGAAGCTGGATTTTGAACAGGTGATGGAACTCGGTCCCGGTGAAATCGTGGAAATCCACCCGGAAGAAGCCTTCGTGCTGAAGCCGGCACTCCCGAAGAAACGGATCTGTTCCTTCCTCTGGTCCTATTACGGTTATCCGACCTCAACCTACGAGGGACAGAACGTCGAAGTGATGCGCTACCGGAACGGGCGGATTATGGCGCAGCACGACCAGGAGAGCGGAAAGGCGCAGGATATCGATTATGTCGGCGGCGTTCCGGATTCCGGTACCCCGCACGCGATCGGCTATGCAAACGAATCGCGGATTCCCTTTGCACGAGCTTTTATCAAATATACACCGACCTGGGCACGTTCCTTCATGCCGGTCAACCAGTCGGAGCGGAACCGGGTCGCGCATATGAAGCAGATCCCGGTCCACGATCTCATTAAGGACCAGAAGCTGCTTTTTGTCGACGATTCGATTGTCCGCGGCACACAGCTCAAGGAAACGGTCGATTTCCTGTATGCAAACGGTGCAAAGGAAGTCCATATGCGTTCCGCCTGTCCGCCGATTATGTACGCCTGCAAATTCCTGAATTTCTCCCGTTCCACATCGGACAATGACCTGATCTCGAGACGCGTGATCCTGGAATTAGAAGGCGAAGAAGGGCTGGAGCATATCGAAGAGTATGCAGACGGCAGGACCGAACGCGGCAGAAAGCTACGGGAAACTATCTGCGAAAAGCTCCATTTTGCTTCTCTTGAATTCCAGACATTGGAAGGCGTGATTGACGCAATCGGCCTCCCGGAGTGCGAACTCTGTACCTACTGCTGGTCAGGAAAGGAATGAATATGAATACAAACTCAAGATCGGAATCCTATGCGGCTGCCGGTGTGGATATCACGGCCGGTTACAGAAGCGTGGAACTGATGAAACAGCATATCGGACGCACAATGATTCCCGGCGCAATCGGGGGCCTCGGCGGTTTCGGCGGACTGTTTGAACCGGACCTTACCGGGATTGAGAAACCGGTACTGGTTTCCGGAACCGACGGCGTCGGAACAAAGCTTCGGATTGCCTTTCTGATGGATCAGCATGATACGGTCGGGATCGACTGTGTTGCGATGTGTGTCAATGACATCATCTGCTGCGGCGCAAAGCCCCTGTTTTTCCTTGATTACATTGCCTGCGGGAAAAACTTTCCCGAGAAGATTGCAGACATCGTAAAGGGCGTTTCGGAAGGCTGTGTGCAGGCCGGATGCGCGCTGATCGGCGGCGAAACCGCGGAGATGCCCGGATTCTATCCGGAAGATGAATATGATCTTGCGGGCTATTCAACCGGCATCGTGGATAAAGACAAGATCATTGACAATACGAAGATGCAGGAAGGCGACGTCGTAATCGCGCTTCCGTCATCGGGCGTGCATTCAAATGGCTTCTCCCTGATTCGGAAAGTGTTTGATGTGGAAAACTGCGATCTTAAGGCACCGGTGAGAGAACTTTCCGGCGCATCACTCGGAGAAACGCTTCTCACGCCGACAAAGATTTATGTAAAACCCGTTCTGGCACTTCTTTCGAAAGTCCCGGTCAGAGGCATTTCGCATATTACGGGCGGCGGTTTCTATGAAAACATTCCGCGGAGTATTCCGGAAGGGCTCGGCGCCGTGATCCGGAAAGATGCCGTTAAGGTGCCGCCGATCTTCGGGCTGATTGCAAAAACCGGGAAGATTCCGGAACGCGACATGTTCAACACCTACAACATGGGCGTCGGCATGAGCGTCATTGTCCCGGCGAATTACATGGAATGTGCGCTTTCCATTCTCAGGGAGAACGGAGAAGACGCTTACGTGATCGGCGAAATCCGCAGACAGGAAGAGAAAATCACGCTGATCTGACAGGAAGGAGGCTGCATGTTAAAGAAAATCGTCAGCGGAATCCTTTCGGGCATCCTCGTTTCGATCGGGGGAGCCGTGTTTCTTTCCTGTGAGAACCGGGTTGTCGGTGCGGTGCTGTTTTCAGTTGCACTGCTGTCGATCTGCTTTATGGGTTATTCTCTGTACACCGGAAAAGTCGGCTTCATGGCCGAAAAGCACGGGAAGGAAGAGTGGTCCGTTCTCCTGTGGGGACTTTTGGGGAATCTTATCGGGACGCTTTTCTGCGGGCTGATATTGAAATTTGCTGTTCCGTCGATGCGCGAAACTGCGAATACAGTCTGTCAGGCGAAACTGACACAGCCCTGGTACGGAACGCTTGTGCGCGGCGCTTTCTGCGGCATGCTGATGTATTTAGCGGTTGCGATCTACCGGAACCACAAAAGCCCTCTCGGAATTCTTTTCGGAATTCCGGTCTTCATCCTGAGCGGGTTTGAGCACTCGATTGCGGATATGTTCTATTTTGCCTGCTCGGATCAGTACAGCCTGAAAACGCTGCTCTTCATTGTGCTTGTTGTGCTCGGTAATTCAGCAGGAGCGCTCCTTCTTTGTGCGATGACCGTTTTTATCAGGGAAAAAGCAAAGCCTTCCGAAGAGGCAGGCCAGAAATAGAGAAAGGGGATTCTTATGGACAACAAAACCAGCATTGCCGTCTTTGTATCGGGCGGCGGAACCAATCTCCAGGCGCTTCTTGATGCGCAGCAGAACGGACTTCTGCCGTACGGAGATATTGAACTCGTGATCTCGAATGTCCGTGATGCCTATGCTTTGGAACGCGCAAAAATGGCCGGTGCAAAGACGGCTGTCGTTGTGAAAAAGGAGCTCGGATCGCAGAAAGCTTTCGAGAGCCGGATCCTCGATCTTCTGGAGGCCCATGACATCGACCTGATCGTGCTTGCCGGCTTCCTGTGCATCCTGAGCGAGGACTTCACATCGCGTTTCCCGGAGCGCATCATCAACGTGCATCCTTCGCTGATCCCAAGCTTCTGCGGCAAGGGATTCTACGGGCTGAAGGTACACGAAGCGGCGCTTCAGCGCGGCGTGAAAGTGACCGGCGCGACCGTGCATTTCGTGAATGAAATCCCGGACGGCGGAAAGATCATTCTGCAGAAGGCGGTAGAGGTCCTTCCGGACGATACGCCGGAGTCCCTGCAGCTTCGCGTGATGCAGGAAGCGGAATGGGTTCTGCTGCCGCAGGCCGTCGAAATGGTATCAAAAAAGATTTATGATGAATATTACAGCGGGAGGGAAGAAGAATGAACATCTATCAGATTGACAACATCGGCGAACTGATTCATGACAACGCCTATGTCGGACGCGGCATCGTGGCCGGAATGACGCCGGATGGGAAGGCCGCTGCGGCTTATTTCATCATGGGCCGCTCCCAGAACAGCCGGAACCGGGTGTTTGAGCTGACGGAGGAAAAAGAACTTTTCACGCGGCCCTACGATGCGTCGAAAGTGCAGGATCCGAGCCTCATTATCTACGCTGCCCTCAGGAAATCCGGAGACAACCTTGTCTTTACAAACGGCGACCAGACTGACACCATTGTCGATGGTTTTGCGGAAGGAAAAAGCTTCAAGGAATCGCTGGAATCCCGCTGCTTCGAGCCGGACGGACCGAACTTTACCCCGAGAATCAGCGCGGTGGAATACCTCGGAAAGGCTGATTTTTCCTACGAAATCAGCATTCTGAAGAGCATCGACGCAGAAGGAACGGACTGTGCGCGCTATACCTTCTCTTACCCCGGAAAAGCCGGCCTCGGCCACTTTATTCACACCTATGTCTGTGACGGCAATCCGATCCCGACCTTCCAGGGAGAACCGGAACGCGTTCTGATCCCGGCAGATATTGATGAATTCACGAACGACCTCTGGGAAAACCTCAATGAGGACAACAAGATTTCCCTCTATGTGCGCTATACCGATCCTGTGAGCGGCGAATTTACCGACCGCCTGATCAACAAATACCAGTAAAGGAGACTGACATGAAAGAATTCGAACTGAAATACGGCTGCAATCCCAACCAGAAACCCGCGAAGATCTACATGGAAAACGGGACCGATCTTCCGATCAAAGTCCTTTCCGGCCGCCCGGGCTATATCAATTTCCTGGATGCCTTCAACTCGTACCAGCTTGTGCGCGAGATCAAGAATGAGCTTGGCCTTCCGGCTGCGACAAGTTTCAAGCATGTCAGTCCCACATCCGCGGCTGTCGGCATTCCGCTTTCAGAGGACCTGAAGCGCGCCTGCTTCGTGGACGATGTGAAAGGCCTTGATGATTCACCGCTGGCCTGCGCCTATGCAAGAGCAAGAGGCACCGACCGTCTGAGCTCCTTCGGCGACTGGATTGCCCTGTCGGAGCCCTGCGATGTGACTACGGCAAAACTGATCCGCCGCGAAGTTTCCGATGGTGTGATTGCACCCGGTTACGAGCCGAAGGCACTTGAAATCCTGAAGAAAAAGCGGAACGGATCCTATAATGTTGTTGAAATCGATCCGGACTATGTACCGGAAGTGCAGGAAAAGAAGCAGGTCTTCGGCATTACCTTCGAACAGGGCAGAAACAACTTCCGCATCAATGAAGAACTTCTTCAGAACGTTGTGACCGCGAACAAGGAAATTCCGGCGGAAGCGAAGCGTGACCTGATCATCGCGCTTCTCACATTGAAATACACGCAGTCCAATTCGGTTGCCTATGCCTATGACGGACAGGCGATCGGTGTCGGCGCCGGCCAGCAGAGCCGTATTCACTGCACAAGACTTGCCGGAACGAAGGCGGACACCTGGTTCCTGAGGCAGATGCCGAAGGTTCTCGATCTTCCGTTCAAAGCAGACGTCGCCCGGACCACCCGTGACAACGTGATCGACGGCTATATCAACCAGAACGAAGAAGACGTCTGTGAAGACGGCATCTGGCAGCTGTATTTCACAAAACAGCCCGAACCGCTGACGGCGGAAGAGAAGAAAGCATGGCTTTCGACCCGCCAGAATGTCGCTTTAGGTTCTGATGCATTCTTCCCCTTCTCGGACAATGTTGAGCGTGCGCACCGTTCCGGCGTGAAATACATCGCAGAGCCGGGCGGATCCATCCGCGACGACGACGTGATCGCCTGCTGTGACAAATACGGCATTGCGATGGCATTTACGGGAATGAGACTGTTCCATCATTAATCTGCACATCTGGAGAATCATTTTATGAACATACTGGTTGTCGGCGGCGGCGGACGGGAACACGCCATTATCAAGAGCCTGAAGAAAAATCCGGCTGTGGAAACCATCTATGCGCTTCCCGGAAACGGCGGAATTGCCCGGGATGCGGAATGTTTCCCGATCAAGGCGACGGATCTTGACGGAATCGTGGATTTTGTAAAGAATCATATGGTGGATTATGCGGTTGTCGCACCGGATGATCCGCTGGTTCTCGGACTCGTGGACCGGCTTGATCTGATGGGTGTTCCCTGCTTCGGTCCGCGCAAAAATGCAGCGATCATCGAGGGGTCCAAGGTTTTCAGCAAGAACCTGATGAAGAAATACGGTATCCCGACCGCGAAATACGAAGTATTCACAGACGCAGAATCAGCACTTTCCTATGTGGAAAACTGTCCGCTTCCGACGGTTGTGAAGGCGGACGGGCTTGCACTCGGAAAAGGCGTCCTGATCTGTGAAACAAGGGAACAGGCAAAACTTGCAGTCCGCTCGATTATGGAGGACCACCAGTTCGGGAAGAGCGGGGACCAGATCGTGATCGAAGAGTTTTTGACAGGACCGGAAGTTTCGGTACTTTCCTTTACAGACGGAAAAACCGTTGTTCCGATGATTTCGTCCATGGACCACAAGCGTGCCGGTGATCACGATACCGGCCTGAACACCGGCGGAATGGGTACGGTCGCCCCGAATCCTTACTATACGCCGGAAGTCGCAGACCGCTGCATGAAGGAGATTTTCCTGCCGACAATCAAGGCGATGAACGCGGAAGGCCGGACCTTCAAGGGCTGCCTGTATTTCGGACTGATGATTACCCCGGACGGACCGAAAGTCATCGAATACAACTGCCGCTTCGGCGATCCGGAAACTCAGGTTGTGCTGCCGCTTCTTGAATCGGACCTTTTCACAATCATGCAGGCCGTGACAAATGAAACGCTTTCCGAAACCGAAGTCCGTTTCAGCGAAAAGCACGCCTGCTGTGTGATTATGGCTTCCAAGGGCTATCCTGTGAAGTACGAGAAAGGTTTTGAGATCAGCATTCCGGAAGAACTTCTCGACAATGTGTTTGTTGCCGGTGCAAAGCTTTCCGACGGGAAGATCCTTACGGACGGCGGGCGTGTGCTCGGCGTAACCGAGATAGCAGACAGCCTTCCCGAGGCAATCAGGAAAGCTTACGAGGATGTGAAACAGATTCATTTTGACAACGCATACTTCAGAACGGACATCGGCGCGCGTGCGCTTGCGGCCGTGAAAGGAGCATAATGGTATATCGGATTTATGTGGAAAAGAAGGAAGGGCTGAGACTTCAGGCAGATGGTCTTCTTCAGGAAATCCGGGAGCTTTTAGGCATCCGGGGAATTCGGCGCGTCCGACTTCTGAACCGCTATGATGCGGAGGATATCCGCGAAGAACTGTTCAGTCAGGCGATCGGTACGGTTTTTTCGGAGCCGCAGCTTGACGATGTGTATGAGGAACCGGATTTTACCGGTGCTTCCGTATTTGCTGTCGAATACCTGCCGGGCCAGTTTGACCAGCGCGCGGATTCGGCTGCACAGTGCATTCAGATTATTTCGACAGGCGAGCGGCCGCTGATCCGGACTGCGAAGGTTTATGCGCTTTACGGTGCGATTTCCCAGGACGATCTTGCTGCAATCAAGAAATACGTGATCAATCCGGTGGAGGCGCGCGAAGCGGAACTCAAAAAGCCGGAGACCCTGAAAACTGTCTATGAAATTCCGACAGAAGTTGCGGTACTGACGGGCTTCAACGATTACGAAGAGGCAGAACTTGCGCAGTTTATCAGAGACTACGGCCTTGCGATGGACCTTGCGGACATCACTTTCTGCCAGCAGTATTTCCGATCGGAACACCGGAACCCGACGATTACCGAAATCCGCATGATCGACACCTACTGGTCTGATCACTGCAGGCATACGACGTTCCAGACGATTATCGACGACGTGCAGTTTGAAGACGATCTGCTGAAATCAGCCTGGGAAGACTATATCGGCGTCAGGAAAACGCTTGGCCGCTCAAAACCGCTGTGCCTGATGGATTTAGCGACGGTTATCGTGAAATACCTAAAGAGCCAGGGCCTTTTGGAAAAGCTGGACGAAAGCGAGGAGATCAATGCCTGTACGGTAAAGATCGAAGTCGAGGCGGACGGAAAAAAAGAGCCGTGGCTTCTCCTGTTCAAGAATGAAACGCACAACCATCCGACGGAAATCGAGCCTTTCGGCGGCGCGGCGACCTGCATCGGCGGCGCGATCCGGGATCCTTTGTCCGGCCGTTCCTATGTCTACGGCGCGATGCGTGTAACCGGGGCTTCGGACCCGACAGTTCCGGTTTCCGAAACGATTCCCGGAAAGCTTCCGCAGCGTACGATTGTGACGACGGCTGCCCAGGGCTACAGCTCCTACGGCAACCAGATCGGCCTTGCGACCGGCATTGTAGACGAACTGTATCATCCCGGCTACGCGGCAAAGCGGATGGAAATCGGCGCGGTCATCGCGGCAGCACCGCAGGAAAATGTCCGGCGTGAAGTGCCGGCGCCAGGTGATGTTGTCATTCTTCTCGGCGGCGCAACGGGACGCGACGGCATCGGAGGTGCGACGGGATCTTCAAAAGCCCACAATGTGCATTCGGTTGAAGAATGCGGCGCGGAAGTCCAGAAGGGCAACGCACCGGAGGAACGGAAGCTTCAGCGGCTGTTCCGGAATCCGGAAGCCACCAGACTCATTAAGCGCTGCAACGACTTCGGTGCGGGCGGCGTTTCCGTTGCGATCGGGGAACTTGCGGACGGTCTTCTGATCGACCTCAACAGGGTTCCGAAAAAATACGAAGGTCTGGACGGAACGGAGCTTGCGATCAGCGAATCGCAGGAGCGCATGGCAGTCGTCGTCGAAAAAGATAATGTTACGCGCTTCCTGACGCTTTCCGACCGGGAAAACCTGAATGCGACGCCGGTTGCGGTTGTGACCGAATCGCCGCGCCTCGTGATGGAGTGGAACGGAAAGAAGATTGTCGACGTCAGCCGGGAATTCCTGAACAGCAATGGCGCGGAAAAGCATATCACGATTACGCCGAAGAAGCCTGAGAATTATCAGAAGGAAATCAGCGGCTCTTTCACCGAAAACCTGAAGACGATGGCGTCCGACCTGAATATCTGCTCGAAGCGCGGCCTATCCGAGCGCTTTGACTCCACGATCGGAGCCGGCACAGTCCTGATGCCTTTCGGCGGCAAGTATCAGCGCACGCCGATCCAGGCAATGGTGCAGAAGATTTCGATGGAAGAGAAGCATACAGATGATGTTTCGCTGATGTCCTGGGGCTACAACCCGCAGATTGCCGAGAAGAGCCCCTATCACAGCGCCTACCTTGCGGTGATCGAGTCCGTCAGCAAACTGATTGCGTCCGGTGCTTCCTTCACGGATGTCTACCTGACCTTCCAGGAATACTTCGAGCGTCCGGGTACGGACGGAACGCGCTGGGGCAAACCGCTTGCCGCCCTTTTAGGTGCGTTTGAAGCCCAGAAGGCACTTCGGATCGGCGCGATCGGCGGCAAGGATTCGATGAGCGGTTCCTTTGAAAAGCTGGATGTTCCGCCGACGCTGGTATCCTTTGCAGTCACGACGGCCAAAACCGCCGACATCGTATCGCCGGAATATAAGGAAACCGGAGACCGGGTCGTACTTCTTGCCCCTGCTTATGATGAGAACGGCCTTCCGGAGACAGAATCATTCCTTTCGATTCTCTACCAGGTGCATAAACTCCTGGAGAGCGGGAAATCAGTTTCCTGCTATACCCCCGGTCCGGGCGGCATCGCGGAAGCGGTGATGAAGCAGTGCTTCGGCAACGGCTTCGGTTTTGAATTTGCAGAAAACCTCAGCGTTTCGGAGCTGTTCTCTTATCGATACGGCGCGTTCCTTTTGGAGCTGAGTGCGGAAGCGGAAGAGATTCCCGGCACCCTGATCGGTATCGTTACAGAGGACCGGAACTTCCGGCTCGGCAGCGAAGCTGTTTCGTACAGTAAAATAGAAACGCTGTATGAGAACCGGCTGGAATCTGTTTATGCCTGCAATATTCCGAAAAAGTCTGCTGAAGTCCGGAATTTCTCTTATACGGCAGAGCACCGGATGGCGCCGGTTCTGAAAAAAGCCCAGCCCAAAGTGCTGATTCCGGCCTTTCCCGGCACAAACTGTGAATACGACAGCGCAAAAGCTGTCCGGGACGCAGGACTTTCCGCAGAAATCTACGTCATCAATAACCTGAGCTCTGACGGCATCAAGCGCAGCGTCGAGGAATTTGCCGAAAAGATCCGCGAATCCCAGGTCATTTTCATCCCGGGCGGATTCTCAGGCGGTGACGAGCCGGACGGTTCCGGCAAGTTTATCACGGCATTTTTCCGGAATGAAGCGATCAAGTCCGGTGTAACAGAGCTTCTTGATCAGCGGGACGGCCTGATGTGCGGTATCTGCAACGGGTTCCAGGCGCTGATCAAGCTCGGCCTTGTCCCGTACGGCCGGATTCTGGAAACGGATGTCAGCAGTCCGACACTGACTTACAATGTGATTTCGCGCCACCAGTCCAAGATCGTCAGGACCCGGGTCGCGAGCAATAAATCTCCGTGGCTTGCGCTGACCGAAGTCGGAGAGGTGTACAGCGTCCCGATTTCCCACGGCGAAGGGCGTTTCTATGCGTCTGATGATCTGATCCGGCTTCTTTCCGACAACGGGCAGATTGCGACGCAGTATGTGGATCTTACGGATCACGCAACCTACGACGTCCAGTTCAACCCGAACGGCTCAGCCTGGGCGATTGAAGGCATTACCTCGCCGGATGGCCGTGTGTTCGGCAAAATGGGACACAGTGAGCGCGTCGGCACAGGTCTCTATAAGAATGTTCCGGGTAATTATGACATTCGGATGTTTGAAGCGGCGGCAAATTATTTCCGCCAGGTTTGATAGTAGAGGAGGGATACGATCATGGCTTATTTATCTGATATTGAAATCGCGCAGGCGACAAAAACCGCACCGATCATGGAAATTGCCGGGAAGGCGGGTATTCCGGAAGAATACCTTGAGCCTTACGGCCGCAATAAGGCAAAGGTAGACCCGAAGATTCTGAAAGACCTTCCCGAACGCGACAACAAGCTGATTCTTGTGACTGCAATTACGCCGACGCCTGCCGGCGAAGGCAAGACAACGACGACGGTCGGTCTTGCGGACGGCCTCGCGCGGATCGGAAAGAAGGTTACGGTCGCGCTTCGCGAGCCCTCCCTCGGCCCTGTTTTCGGTGTGAAGGGCGGCGCTGCAGGCGGCGGTTATGCACAGGTAGTCCCGATGGAGGATATTAACCTGCATTTCACCGGTGACTTCCACGCGATCGGTGCCGCTAACAACCTGCTGGCCGCGATGCTGGACAATCACATTCATCAGGGCAATGAGCTCGGCATTGATGTCCGTAAGATCACCTGGAAGCGCTGCGTGGATATGAATGACCGCCAGCTCCGCTTCATCGTGGACGGCCTGAACGGAAAGTCCAACGGTGTTCCGCGTGAAGACGGCTACGATATCACGGTTGCCTCTGAAATTATGGCGGTTTTCTGCCTTGCGGATTCGATTACGGACCTCAAGGAGCGCCTCGGCCGCATCATTGTCGGCTACACCTATGACGATAAGCCTGTCACCGCCGCAGACCTCAAGGCTGTCGGTGCGATGGCGGCTCTCCTGAAGGATGCTCTGAAACCGAACCTTGTACAGACACTCGAAGGCACACCCGCCTTTGTGCACGGCGGTCCTTTTGCGAATATCGCGCATGGCTGCAATTCGGTCATGGCAACCCGTGTTGCCCGTGCGCTCGGCGACTACACCGTGACGGAAGCAGGCTTCGGCGCCGACCTCGGCGCAGAGAAGTTCCTCGACATCAAGTGCCGTATGGCAGGTCTCGTACCGGACGCGGTTGTCGTGGTCGCCACTGTCCGTGCGCTGAAGATGCACGGCGGTCTCAAGAAAACGGAGCTTACAACGGAAGATCTGACCGCACTCGAGCGGGGCATTCCGAATCTTCTCCGCCATGTCAGCAACATTAAGAATGTCTATCATCTGCCCTGTGTCGTCGCAGTCAACCGCTTTCCGACAGATACGGACGCCGAAATCGACTTCATTATCAAGAAGTGCCGTGAGCTCGGCGTAAACACGGAGCTCTCCACTGTCTGGGCCGAAGGCGGAAAGGGCGGCGAAGCCCTGGCCCGCGAGGTTGTCCGTCTCTGCGAAGAAGAGAAAGGCAGCTTCACCTTCTCCTACGATCTGGATCTCCCGATTGAAGAGAAAATTAAAGCAGTCACGACCAAGGTCTACGGCGGCGCCGGCGTCACTATCATGCCGGAAGCGAAGCGCCAGATCCGTCAGCTTACAGCCCTCGGCTTTGACAAGGTCCCGATCTGTGTCGCGAAGACCCAGTACAGCTTCACAGACGACCCCAAGAAACTCGGCGCTCCCGAAGGCTTCAAGATCACGGTGAAATCTGTCAAGGTTTCCGCCGGCGCCGGCTTTGTCGTCGTCCTGACCGGAGACATCATGACGATGCCCGGCCTCCCGAAGGTTCCCTCCGCCGAAAAGATTGACGTTGACGAAAACGGCGTCATCAGCGGTCTGTTCTAAGCCGTATGTCGGCTGGAATTCTGTGCCGAATCCTGTTTTCCTGACGCCGCCGTTTCCTGCGGGGAGGTCGGGAGCTGAATTCCGGGCTTCACCGCGGAAGTGTATCGGAAATGCGCTTCGGGAAGAAAACTCTCCCTCAACGCGCAGCTGGCCTTATTCCGCCAAAATCTGCGCGGAGGGTGACGAAGCCTATGGCGGGGCTCCCTCCCTGCTTTATTTTGCCGGCGGCCAGAGCGCATATCGGAAGAGCTTTTCTTCCCGCGCATTTCAGGGTACATCGGGCGGTGAAGCCCGAATTCAGCATATATTCTGTCGAGCCGGATCAGGGGCAGACCGAACTGGGAACAAGTTCCCAT
>JAFYGJ010000030.1:0-14521 GCA_017543275.1 Lachnospiraceae bacterium
GATCCAGAGCGTTTCCTATCCGGATTCCGTACGCGAGATGCAGGAGAAGGCAGCCGGCAATTCCATGATCGGCGATGTCAATGCCTACACCCAGATCGCTTTTGCGGACAGCCTCGGAAAAGACGGCGGCAACGGCGGCGGAAATACCGCAACCCAGATGGCTCAGATGCAGATGGGCATGGCGCTTGGTCAGCAGATGGTCAACAACATGCAGCCCCAGCAGCCGCAGTATGGCTATCAGCAGCCTCAATACCAGCAGGGTTATCAGCAGCCTCAGTACCAACAGGGCTATCAGCAGCCCCAGTACCAGCAGCCTCTGTATCAGCAGGCTCCGCAGCAGGCGGCTCCGCAGATGCAGCCCCAGTCCGCTGACGGCGAAGCTCCGGCAATCCCGAAATTCTGCCCGTACTGCGGAACAGCCACAAACGGCATGAAGTTCTGCGGCAACTGCGGCAAGCAGCTGGCATGAGCGGAAAATACGAGCTCTTAAATGCAAAGCAGAGAGAGGCGGTCTTTCACACAGAAGGACCGCTTCTCATCTTAGCGGGCGCCGGTGCCGGGAAAACACGGGTGCTGACGCACCGCGTTGCCTATCTCATTGAAGAGCAGGGTGTCGCCCCCTACAACATCATGGCGATCACATTTACCAATAAAGCCGCGCAGGAGATGAAGGATCGTGTTGCGCGGATGGTGGACTATGCGGACACGGTCTGGATTGCAACCTTCCATTCGAGCTGCGTAAGGATTCTCCGGCGTCACATCGATCTTTTAGGCTACGATCGGGACTTTACCATCTATGACGCGGATGATGCGAGGACGGCTGTGAAGCACGTCATCAGGGAAATGGACCTCGATCCGAAAATGTACAAGGAACGCGCGCTTGCGGCCTGGATCTCCGCCTGCAAAAATGAAATGTACAGCGCAGAGCAGGCGCTTTCAGACGCGGGATCGGACTACAGGAAGAAAAAAGAGGCCGAGATTTACCAGAATTACCAGAAAAAACTGAAGCAGAACAATGCCGTCGATTTTGACGATCTGCTGCTTCTTACTGTACAGCTTTTCCGTGAAAATCCGCAGGTTCTGTCATATTACCAGAACCGCTTCCGATATATCATGGTGGACGAATACCAGGACACCAATCATGTGCAGTTTGAGTTTGTGGCCATGCTCGCCGCCGAGCACCGGAATATCTGCGTCGTCGGCGACGATGACCAGTCCATTTACCGTTTCCGGGGCGCGGATATCCGAAACATTCTCGAGTTTGAGCAGCATTTCCCGGGCGCTAAGGTTGTGCGGCTGGAGCAGAATTACCGCTCCACGACTTCGATTCTGGACGCGGCGAATGCCGTGATCAGCCATAACCGCGGCCGTAAGGAAAAGCATCTGTGGTCGGAGCTCGGAATCGGGACGCCGGTATGCTTCAATCAATATGAGAACGGCTACCAGGAGGCAGAGGCTGTGGTGCGACGGATCCAGAAGGAAGTGCTTGCTGGCGCCGCATACAGCGACTACGCGGTCCTGTACCGCACCAATGCCCAGTCCCGTGCTTTTGAAGAAAAATGCATTGCCTTTAATGTTCCGTACCGCCTGGTTGGGGGCGTAAACTTCTACCAGAGACAGGAAATCAAGGATCTTTTAGCTTACCTGAAGACAATTGACAGCGGAAAAGACGATCTTTCGACCCAGAGGATCCTGAATGTCCCGCGCCGCGGCATCGGTGACAGCACGCTCATGCGGCTGCAGCTTTTCGCTTCCCAGAACGATCTCTCGCTGATGGAAACCATAACGCATGCGGACCGGGTTCCGGGAATCCAGCGGGTCGTTCCGAAGCTGCAGGCCTTTTCACACCTGATCGGGGAACTGCGGGAACTGTCCCGTGATGAAGATACGGAGCTTCCGGACCTTCTTCGGGAGATTCTTCTTCGGACGGATTATGAATCGACGCTGGAGGACTTTGACGAGGAACGGGCGGAGCAGAAGCGCGAAAACATTGAGGAACTGATCAGTAAGGCTGCGGATTTTGTCAACAACTGGGAAGAGGAAGGCCCTCCGACCCTGACCGCGTTTTTGGAGGAAGTAGCGCTTGTCGCAGATGTGGACGCGGTCTCGGACGAGGAGAACCGGATCCTTCTCATGACGATTCACGGCGCCAAGGGCCTGGAGTTTCCGACCGTGTTTTTAGCTGGCATGGAGGACGGTCTGTTCCCCTCCTATATGTCCCTGAATTCCGGTGATCCGATGGATATCGAAGAAGAGCGCCGGCTCTGCTATGTCGGCATCACCCGGGCGATGAAGCGGCTGTTTCTGTCTGCCGCACGCGCGCGGACCCTGCATGGCGACGTGGTATTCAACCCCATCAGCCGTTTTGTGAAGGAACTCCCGGAGGAGATCTGGGAGGCGCAGGTTCCGAAGAAAAAGAAAAGCTTTGTGTTTGACGACGGGGATGAGGGTGATTTCGGCTTCGGATCCGGCAGCTCCTATTCCGGCCGGGACCAGTACCGCTATTCGGCAGAGTCGAATCGGGAGGCGTTTTCGGCATCCCGGGGCGGGGGCTCCGGTTCATCCTACAGCACACCGCCGAAACCCAGTTTCGGCCGCAGCTTTGAGATCCAGAAACCGGCTGCCCTTTCGTATGATGTCGGCGACCGTGTCCGACACATCAAGTTCGGTGAAGGAACTGTTCTGGAAATCACAGACGGCAAGAAGGATTTTGAGGTGCTGGTACGCTTTGACGGCCCGGGCGAGAAGCGGATGTTTGCAAGTTTCGCGAAGCTGAAGAAAGTGTAACAGCGGCTGATACCGGAAGCGAAGCAGGAAGGCACGAAAGGAATTCTATGGAAACGGACAACAGAAAACCAAATAAAAAGAAGTTTTGGATTCTTCTGATCGTCGATATTGCGGTCCTTTCAGCGGCTGTTTTGGCGCTGATTTTTCTGATCCATCACTTCTATGGGAATCCGCTGAAAAAGGAGACCGCCGCAGAATCGACGACACAGACTTCCGAGACAGACGATTCCGAGACAGACGATCCCGAGACGGAAACTGTGCCTGAAGTCAGTACATCCGCTTCGGAATCCGGTGTTGCGGAGATTACGGATCATACGGACAAAACTTCAGAGACGGCAGCGGAAACCACGGAAAACCCGACCGAAGATACAACAGAAGCGGCATCGGAACCGGACACGGCAATCGATGAGGAGCTGTACAGTGTGAAGATCACGGTTCCTCCGGAGTTTGCTTCGGACTATACGGAGGAGAGACGGCAGGAAGACGAGGCGGCAGAAGGAATCGGGGCTGTCGTGATCCATGACGATGGCAGTGTTACATATTATGTGACCGAAGAGAAAGGCCTTGCTATGGCGGATGAACTGGCGGAACAGCTTGAAGAAATGCGTCTCGGTTTCGTCGGCAGTGAGAATACGCCGCAAATCCTGGACATTCAGGCTGCGGAAAACTATACCCTGTTTGCAGTCACGACGAAAAACGGGGAACCCGATGAGGGGGAAGTCCTTGCAGTTAAAAGCTTCTTCGGCACTGCGGGCAGATACCATTGCTTTAAGGGCGATTCCGTCGACAACATTCAGGTGATCTTTTTCAATGCGGACTCCGGCAAGGTGATTTCCGCGTACAACTCCAAAGATCTCAGAGAAGAGTAATATCGGGTAAAACAGAAAGAAGGCTTTTATGTTCTGTTCGAAATGCGGCGCCTACGCGCCGGACAATTCCAAGTACTGCAGTTCCTGCGGAGCGAGCCTGTTCGGGGCGCCGATCCTGCAGATTGTCAAGGACGCAGAGGGCAATGAGACATTCCAGATCATTTCCGGTGAGAATGCGCGGGATATGATCCCGGAGCAGTCCGCGGCGCCGGCTCCGGGCATTTCGGTTCCGGGTACGGAGAAGAAAGGGCCTACAGCGGATGAACTGTATAAAGACGCGGAAGCGGTGATGAAGTTCTCGGATTATCCGCTGGCGGTCAATGCGTTCAAAAAGCTGAGTGCGGCATACCCGGATGACTGGCGCGGCTGGTTCGGGGAACTGAAAGCCGGAATTCTGCACCATCTGTCGAAAGCGCGGTATGACATGAACTTCACCCATACTTCGCTTCCGGACATTGAACTGATGCAGCATGCGCTTTCCTGCAATTCGGATCCTTCGCTGTATGCGCCTTTCTTCCGCGAGATTCTGCCGGAGTGGGAGACAAAGCCGCATATGTATCCGTTCCAGGCGGTTTCCGCGGCTTCTCACGGTTTCTGCGAGTATGCGCCGGACTATGCGCAGCCTTCGATTGACGATCGGGATGTCGGGGCGGAGTCTCTGATTCGTGCGTCGCGGCCGAATTACCATCAGTATCACCTGTATGCCCGCGAAGGCGTCTGGTACAATCCGGACAGTTTTATGTGCTGGTTTGTGAAAAAGGGCGGCATCGGAGATGTAATCCGGCTTCTGGGACTTGCGGACCTTCGGGCGCGTGTCGAAGGAATCTGCCGGCTTTTCAGTGACGGATATCTGTCCGGAAGCCTGATCGGGGCGAATTACTGCAGCATGCCGGAACTGGATCAGGAAGCATACCGGGTTCAGCAGATCCTGCGGGAAGATTTCAATGCCTGGATCAGGCTGCTCCGGGCTGCCGGGATCAGTTCCAAATACCACCAGAAAGCGAAAAAACTGATCATGCTGCTTCCCGGTGCGCGTTCGGAAGCCGAGTTTGACTTTATCGCGATGACTGTAATCGGACGGCAGCTGGAGCTTGCGGCACAGGACAGCGAAGGCTATGTGAACTGCTACGCCTTTGTTTTCCCGGAGAATGTTGATCCCAAAAAGTATTATAAGGATTGAATCATCACAGGCAGACAGAGAGAGGACCAGGAGATGGAAGAAGAAAAGAAAAGTATTGAAGAGCTTGTTTCCGAAGACACGGAGAAACAGGAAGCGATTGCGGAGATGGAGAAGGCGGAAGAGGATCAGAAGCGCCGTGAACGGGAAAAGAATCCGCACGGACTGATCCGTTCAACGGTACAGGCGACCCCCAATCCCGAGCTTTCGGAAGGGGAAGGGATGGCGGATTACCAGAATGAATTGGAGGCATCCTTCCGGCAGATCCATGTCGGCGACGTTCTCTCGGGCCGCGTGATCGATGTCGATGAGACCGGCGTGCTGATGGACCTTTCCTATTATGCACCGGGACGGATTCCGGTCGAGGAAATGAGTGCGGACCCGCATTTTGATATCCTGAGTGCGGTGAAAATCGGCGATGAATTCCAGGGAACCGTGATTAAACGCGATGACGGGAAGGGCAATATCGTGCTTTCCCGGAAACAGGCGGACGATGAGCTTTCCTGGGATAAGCTTCGGAAGATGATGGAGGAAAAGACGGTTATCGAGGGAAAGATCACCGAGGTTGTAAAAGCCGGTGCAATTCTCTATGTTGAGGGTATCCGCGGCTTTATTCCCGCTTCGAAGCTGGCGCTTGAATACGTTGAAAATACGGATGAATACCTGAATAAACCCGTCCGCGTGCAGGTAATCGGCGTGGAAGAAGACGGGAAGCGCCTGGTGCTTTCCGCAAAGGAACTGCTGCAGGAGCAGGCGATCGAGGAGAAAAACAAAAAGATCAGCAGACTGGTTCCCGGCAATATCGTGGAAGGAACGGTCGAAACGCTGAAGGATTACGGCGCCTTTGTCGATATCGGCGACGGAATCAGCGGACTTTTACACATTTCCCAGATTTCGGAGCAGCGGGTGAAAAACATCCGTGCGGTTCTTAAGGAAGGCCAGAAAGTCAAGGCTGTCATCACGAAGGTGGATAATGGAAAGGTGAGCCTCTCCATAAAAGCGCTGATTGAGCAGATCGCGACCGAGCGCGCCGAAGAAGAGCCGGAGGAATACAGCGACAATGAGACAGCATCGACGAGCCTCGGGGATCTTCTGAAGGGTTTGAAATTATGATTCTGTATATTGTTCGTCACGGAAAGCCGGATTACGAAACGGATTCGCTGCTGCCCGAAGGAAAGCATCAGGCAGAGCAGGTTTCTCGTAGATTCCTGCGGTCCGGGCTCGACCGGATCTACAGCTCGCCGATGGGCAGGGCGCGGGAGACGGCGGCGCCGACCGCGGATAAACTCGGTCTTCCTGTGACGGTTCTGCCCTGGGCTTATGAACTCGGGCACGAGACCTATACGCATTTCCCGGACGGGGAATTCAAGCGCCTTTCGGCGATAGAGGGCACCTACTGGATGGCACCGGAGCGGCGGAGCCTTCCGCTTTCAGAGTTCGTTCAGGATCCGGCGGTCAGGGAAACGCATTTTTGGGACCGGTATCAGGAGATCTCCGACGGCCTCGACCGGCTGCTTCTCGAAAACGGGTATCGCCGGACGGAGGAGGGCTTTTATCTGCCCGAATCCCCGAATGAAGATCATATTGCGCTGTTCTGCCATGTGGCGATGCAGCGGGTGATCCTGTCGCGGCTTCTGAACCTGCCTTTCCAGGCTTTCAATTATGCCTTCATCACAAACTATACCGGGGTGACGGCATTCTCCTTCCCAGGCAGAGATCCGTCGCATCCCTTTGTGCCCCGGATGATCAGCTACGGCGACGTCGGGCATATGTTTTTCGACGGGAAGGAAGGACCGATCATAAGCTACGCGACGGATGAAGGATTCTGAAGAGAAAAAGAGACAGCGGGGACAGAGATCTGTCCCCGCCGCCTGTTCAGAAGATCATCTCCATCAGCGCCAGGAAGCCGAAGATTTTCAGCATCGTGGCGGCGGCGATGACCGCCAGAAGAATGCGAAGTGCAGTCCAGCCGATGCCGATTCCGGCAAGTACACGCCAGTTAAAGGCGGGATACTGATGACGGCTCTTACGGACCGCTCCTACAATTACCCAGACTACAACTGCAATGATTAATACTTTCCACATGTTCAGCACCCTCCTTTCTTCAGACTGGTTGTGAACCTGCAGGAGACCGCCTGTGTTTCGGATCGTGTGGTTTGATCCGCCGCGGTTCCTGCCTGAACATTTTTGTGAATCAGCACCATGGTAGAAACTGGACAAACCAGGTCGGAGCACTTGTGTTCCGAACTGATTTGGTCAGTTTTTGCCTGGTGGGCAAGAGGCGAAGCCTCTCTGACCACCCAAATGAGAAATGCGCAGCATTTCGAATTTTTGCTGCTGATCATTTTATCATATTATACTGAAATCCCCGCAGAAATACAGGGACAGCGCAGCGGATTATCCGCAGATAATCCGCCCTTTTTCTGCAAATCTATTGATCTTTCTGCGCTTTTCGTGTATACTGACATAGTTATAGTTTCGGTTTAGAACCCTGTAAAACCGGCAATTTTTGAAAAAGGAGTTGAAAACACCCACTCGATGGATGATGACAGTCGATTGCAACTGATTTTTGTTGTACTGATGTTTATCTGTTCGGCGTATTTTGCGCTGACTGAGACCGCCATTTCTTCCGTGTCCAGAAATAAGATCAAGGTTTCTTCGGACCGGGGAGACACGCGGGCAAAAAGAACCCTCTACGTGCTGGATCATTTTGATGATGCCATCACGACACTTCTGATCTGTACCAATATCGCCCATATCGTGGCAGCTTCCCTCATGACGGTGATTGTGACCCGCAAATGGGGCCTCTCCGCTGTGACGCTGTCTACGTTCCTTGTCACACTGGCGATGTTTTTCTTCGGGGAAATGCTTCCGAAAAGCATCGGAAAAAAGGCAAGCGAGAAGGCGAGCCTTTCCTGTTCGGGATTCCTTGTCGTTCTGATGAAAATATGCTGGCCGTTCTCAATCGTTCTGTCCGGGATCGGCAACCTGACTGCGCGCTCGCTTCGGGGCTCGGAGGAGTATTCCGTGACCGAGGACGAGCTTTATGATATCATTGAAGATATGGCGGAGGACGGCGCAATTGACGAGCAGGAGAGCGAACTGATTTCTTCGGCCCTGCAGTTTGGGGATGTGACGGTCAGCTCGATCCTGACGCCGCGTGTGGATGTGGCGGCGGTCTCCGTAACGGACAGCCCGGAGGAAATCCTGCAGTTCATTATTTCGCAGAATCACAGCCGAATTCTCGTGTATGAGAAAACGATCGACAACGTGATTGGAGTGCTTCAGATCCGCAAATTCCTGAAAGCTTATGTGAAAAACAAGGAAATCCCGCAGATCCGTCCGCTTCTTGACGAGGTGTATTATGCGCACCAGAGCACGGAAATCGACGAACTGCTGGACGAAATGACCCGCCGGAAGCTTAATATGGCGGTTGTGACGGATTCCTACGGCGGAACGCTCGGTGTTGTGACAGTTGAGGATATTTTGGAGGAAATCGTCGGTGAAATCTGGGATGAAGACGATGTGATCCGTGACCCGATCGTGGAAATCACGCGTGATGTATACCTGGTGAACGGCGATGAAACCGTGCAGGACACCTTTGACTTTATCGGCTTTGAACTGCCGCAGGACGAAGAAGAGGATGAGGACCGCTTTACGAATCTTTTGATGGCGGACTGGGTCTGTGAGACACTCGGACGGATTCCGGAACGGGGAGACTACTTTGCCTATCACAACCTGACGATTATAGTGAACGAAGTGGTGCATAACCGGATCCTGAAGGTCCGGGTGGATATCGAGCGGAGAGCTGAGGAGGCGGAATCATGACTACACCTGTCATCCTAGTCTCTGCCGGAATTGTCCTGTGTATCGTATTGTCCGCATTTTTCTCGGGTTCCGAGATGGCGCTTTCGGCCTGTAATACGGTGCGGCTTGAGAATGAAGAGAAGGCCGGGAAAAAGCGCGCCGGACGGGCGCTTCGGCTGTCGACTCACTTTGACGACACGCTTTCCGCGATTCTCGTTGGAAACAACCTGGTGAATATCGCCGCATCTTCCCTGACAACCGTGCTGATTATCCTGCTCACGGGCGGGGACCGGCTGAACTGGGTCGGGACGATCATGGTTACGGTACTGGTAATCATTTTCGGCGAAACGATTCCGAAGATTGTCTGCAAGAAGTATTCAAACCGCTTCGCGATGTCGGGATCAGCCATAATTCAGTTCCTCGTTTATCTGTTCTGGCCCCTGAACTTTGTCATTGTAGGACTTGTAAACCTTCTGACGAAGGGGATTAAAACGGAAGAAGACAGCGACCAGGACGAGTCGGCAATGGAACTGCAGTCCCTGATCGAAACCGCCGAGGATGAAGGCGTTCTGGATTCGGACCGCTCGGAGCTTCTGTCTGCCGCGATTGATTTCTCGGATATTTCGGCGGAAGAAGTCATGACGGCACGCGTCGATATGGAGGCGCTCTCGATTGACGATGATCCGGAGGAAATCTTGGAGCTGGTGCTGCAGTCCACGCACAGCCGGATGCCGGTATACGAGGACAGCATCGACAATATCATCGGCGTGATTCACCTGAATCATCTGCTGAAAGCGCTTGCGGCCGAGGAGAAGACCGATATCCGCAGCCTTCTGATGCCCGCCTGCTTTGTTTACCGGACAATGAAACTGCCGCAGTGCCTGGATGCGATGAAAGCCGCAAGGCAGCATCTTGCAATCGTTACAGATGAATACAGCGGAACGCTCGGTGTGATTTCGATGGAGGACATTTTAGAGGAAATCGTCGGGGATATCTGGGATGAGACCGATACCGTGGAGGAAGAGGTTGTCCGAACCGGAGAGAATGACTTCATGGTTGACGGCGATATGAATATTTCGGATTTCTGCGAACTTTTGGGAGTTCCGGAGGAAGACTTTGACTACGAATCCAATACGGCCGGGGGCTTCATGATCGAGTATCTGGGGCATTTCCCGAAGGAAGGCGATATGGTTGAGTTCAAAGGCTTCCAAATTGAAGTGACGGAAATGGATGAGCGGCGCGTTGAGAAGCTGCATATCACGAAACTTCCGGAAGAGGAAGAGGAACCAGGCCGAAGTTCCGGCACGACAGACTGATGGGACGGAAATTTGTAATCGGAATACAGGCAAATGTAGACGCCGGAAAAACGACGCTGACGGAGCAGCTTCTGTATCTTGCGAGCGGTATCCGGAAGCGCGGAAGTGTAGATGACGGAACGACCGCCAGCGATTTTCTGGAAGTGGAGAAGCGGCGGGGGATTTCGGTACGGACTTCACTGTTGGAGCTTCACTATGCGGGCAATGTGGTCCGGATTCTGGACACGCCGGGACATCTGGACTTCGCCGGAGAAGTACTGCGGTCGCTGTATGCGCTGGACGGCGTCGTGCTTCTGATTTCCGCGTCGGACGGCGCAGAAGGACGGACGCAGACAATCTGCGAGGCACTTCGGAAACTCGGGATTCCCTTTATAGCCTGCATCAATAAAACGGATCTTCCGGGTTTTTCGCGGGAAGATTCCCTGTCAGATCTCACGGAAAAACTCGGCGGCGTATTTGTGCCGCAGGATATCCCGGTTCAGGAAATGCTTCCGTATCTCGCGGAATGCGATGAGAAGCTGGAGGAGCGCTTCCTTCTCGACGAACCTGTTTCCGACGCGGAAATCCAAGAAGCCCTGAAACGGCTGACAAAAGCAGGAAAAGTATCCCCTGTCTGCCTGATATCTGCAAAAACCGGAGACGGTGTCGAGGAGCTGCTTCAGACAGTAATGGACTGCCTTCCGGATACTGTGCCCGCGGATCCCGGAATGCTTTCGGGGACGGTTTTCTCGGTTTCGCATGACGAAAAAGACGGAAAGGCTGCCTTTGTACGGCTGTTCGGCGGAATGATACGCGCAAGGGACCCGTTGCCTGTTAAGAGGAGGGCAGCGGAAATCCCGGAGAAGGTATCGCAGATCCGAAGCGTCCAGGGAAGCCGGGAAACTCCTGTGGATCGGATATCCGCGGGAGAGATTGCAGTACTTTACGGGCTTCGGGATATCCGGGTCGGAGATACGATCGGGGAGGCGCCAAAAGGCAGAAAACCCATTCCGGAAGGGATTCTGGATGCAAAGCCATTGCTTCTTTCCGAGGTCATACCTGCACCCGGATCGGATGAAATCAAAGTCGCAGAAGCATTGACGATCCTGACCGAAGAGGAGCCGCTTCTTGATTTTGAACGGAATCCCCAGACCGGCCGGATGTTTGTGCATATCATGGGAGAGATTCAGACGGAAATCCTGACGGAGCTGATCATGGACCGTTTCGGACTATCCCTGCAGTTCTCGGCGCCGCGGGTAATCTTCCGTGAGAAGCCGCAGGAGACCGGTTTTGGTGAGGAAGCCTACCTGATGCCGAAACCCTGCTGGGCGATCGTGAAACTTCGGGTCGAACCGCTTCCGCCGGGCTCCGGTATTCAGTTCGAATCCGTAATCAAGGAAAAAGAGCTGCCGTACCGCTATCAGGAGCATGTGCGGGAGAGCGTGTATAAAACGGTACAGCAGGGACTCTTCGGGTGGGAGGTCATGGACTGCCGGTTCACGCTTGTTGGCGGCATGAGCCATCACGTACACACACATCCGCTGGACTTTTTTGTCGCGACGCCGATCGCGGTGCTCCGGGCGCTGCAGAATGCCGGGGAAGTCCTGTATGAACCCTGGATGCGGATGGAACTGTCGGCGAAAGAGGAACACCTTGGGCGCGTAACCGGACAGATTCTCAGAATGAACGGCAGTTTCGAAACGCCTGTGATGGAAAAAGGCGGATTTACAATGACAGCAGAGGCACCGCTTCGGGAATGTGCGTCCTACCCGGTGGAATTCCGTTCGCTTACGTCCGGAAACGGACGGATCGGAATGCATCTTTTAGAGTATCGGAAGGCGCCCCCGGAAGTTGTGGAGACATTCCCGCGCCGGGGTGTGGATCCGCTGGACCGCGCGAAATGGATTCTTGCGTGCAGGTCTGTGCTTGGTTCAGATCTGACAGGAAGGTAATCAGGATTTTTCAGGATTCTGTTAAAGGGGGTAATGATTCATGAAAAAACGGATGACTGCAGCGCTTGCGCTGGTGCTTACGCTGTCACTGGTTCTGAGCGGCTGCGTGATCGGGAAACTGACCAGCGCGCTCCGGGATGAAGCCAGCAAGGCGGCGTCGAGTTTACAGGATGATCTCTCAAGTGCGGCATCGGAAATTTCCTCCGGGATCTCGGAGGCGGTTTCGGATGTGAGCGAGAATGTCTCGGAAGCGCTTTCTGAGACAGAAAAGGAAACTTCCGAAGCACCGGAATCCGGAAGCGAGGAAGAAACGGAAAGTGAGACGCCGGAGGAGACGACGACGGAAACCGAATCAGAGTCCGAAAGCGAAACGACAACGGAGACCGAGCCGGAGCCTTCGGAGGCGGAGAAACCGACAGTCCTGCATCTTCTCCAGTATGAAACTTCCCGCTACAATTCAACAACGGAGGATGACAGCTACCGTACGCTCTGCCAGATGAAAATGGACGACATCAGCCTTATGCGCGACGATGATCTTTCCCTGTATCCGGAACTTCTGGAAACGCTGGAAAAGAAGAAGTTAGAGAACTGGAAAGAGTTTGAATCCCTGCATGAGGACCTGCTTTCGGCCGCGAAAAGCACAAAGGGAGTTCAGTCCAGTTATAATACATCACTGAAACTGGCGCGTTCCGACAGCGCGGTGCTGAGCTTTGCCGTTGAGAAAGAATATTTCTACGCCGGCACAATGCGGCCCTGGCGGGAGACCGTTGTGACAAACCTGAGTGCAAAGACCGGAAAGGAACTGGCTCTTTCGGATTTCGTTTCGGATACAAACGGCCTGATCCAGAAGCTTCACGAAGAGGTGGAAGCATATATCCTCAAAGAAACGGAAAATGAAGATGCAGTCAATCAGGCAGATTATTTCTTCGAAGACATTGAGCCGGAGGAGATGCGCTTCACGGTTGATTATGACCGGATCAGCTTCTGGTTTGACTCCGGCGACATCCTGCCCAATGCTTTTTCGAACTTTCGGATTGATGTTCTGTTTGCCGGAAACGAGGCGCTGTTCACGGATCTCGCGCTGAATGTACCCGAAAAGTACATCACCGAAATCCCGGCAAGAGCAGAGCAGCCGTACCTGCTTTCAGACGGAAGGACACTGGCTGTCAGTCCGATCTGGTACCCGGAATATGAGGACTGGTTTGAAATCATGCAGGTCACGCTCGGCGATTCGACGGAAGAGTTTGATTTCAGCGGAATCTCCATCAGCAGAATCTATCAGATGCATCTTCAGGAAGCCGGTGATTTCCTGTATGTAGTCTGCGATGATTACAACGGATGGGCAACCACGGTGATTTATAATATCAATGGTGCGGCGCCTGTCTGTGTGGGCAGCAGGTCCGAGGGCGTGGAAGGATTCACCGAATACGAAGGCGATTACGGCGATGAAGAAAGCACCGGCTATACGACGCGTGAGATCCTGACGGATCCGATGCATTTTATGATGGGAACGCCGATCCACCTTTTGAGTTCCTATTTCGGATACCGCAGTTATGAAGCAGGCGAAGACGGAATGCCGGTGCCGACCGAATACTGGTATATGCCCAGTGTGAACCGCACCCTGACCCTGCTTCAGGACCTTGAGGTGGATGTCACGACTGAAGACGGGGAGACAACCGGAAAACTCCAGCTTAAGAAGGATGACCAGGTAACGATCTGCGGCGCGAATCCCGAAGACCGGCGCGTCCTGTTATATACTGAAGACGGTACGCTGATTTCGGTTCAGTGTATTTACGACGAAACAATCTGGCGGGAAACCGTGAACGGGATTTCCATCGACGATCTCTTTGACGGAATGATGTTTGCCGGATAATACAATTGAATTGAACTACCCCCACCTACGCTGCGCTTAGAGGAGGGGGGATTCCGGTCTCGGGCCTGTCTCCGTAAGCTGATTTCTCATGCAGCATATCCGGGATGTTTCGCGCTTCATAGGACGGTTCCCGCCCTCCACGCGCATGACTTCGGACCGTCCCGGCCCTACCTGTTATGATTGGCTGACTGTGTTACGCCGATACTCCTGCCAGTATCCGAAGCGCTTCATCTCTTATGTTGAGGCTTGCGTTCTCATCACGCTGGTGCACCTTCCCGCACTTAGGACAGGTCCATGTTACAAGACGCTTTGTCTTTACCTCCGGGAACCTGTATCCGCAGTCATGACAGATCTGGCTTGACGGGAAGTACCTTCCCGCTTTGACCAGTGTTCTTTTGTACCAGTCAGCCTTGTACTGAAGCATGGATACAAAGGCATTCCATCCGGCGTCCGAGATCCGTCTTGCTGTATCCGTATCTCCTTCCCGGAGAAGATGCTTTACATCAAGATCCTCTATACCGATTACACGGTACTTTTTGATCAGTTCTGTCGACAGCTTCTGCAGGAAATCATTCCTAAAGTCCCTGATCCTCTGATGGAGTTCAGCTACTTTAATGCGTTGCTTCTCATAACGGTGGCTGCCCCTTGTTTTTCGGGACAGTACACGCTGTTCATGAGCAAGCCGCCTTAAGAGCTTCCTTAACGGTTCAGGGTTGGATATATGTTCCAGGTTATCTGACAGTACGGCATAATCCCTAAGA
>JAFYGJ010000031.1:0-45980 GCA_017543275.1 Lachnospiraceae bacterium
TCACGACATAATACAGCTCCTCCGAAAGCTCAGAGGCATGCACAGTTGTGAAATCCAGCATGTCTGTGAGCGCACGATGAACAGCGCCTGAGTCGCCGCTTTTCCGCCATTCATTCACCGGAAGCAGCTGTCCTTCCGAACCCCAGGCCGGAATCAGCCGGGCAAAATCATACACGACGGCATCATAATTGAAGAATTCAATGTTTTCACGGCCGGAGGAATCAATCTGGGAAGCGCTCCCGCCGACGCCCTGAATGGAGATTGCCCCGGATTTCACATCATAAACGAGGGTCACCGTAATTTCCTGCGTCTCGGCAATCTTCCGGTCTTCTTTGCGGATGCCGCCCGAAAGCAGGGATGTCTGCTGCGTTTTCAGCACACGTCTGCGTTTTGTGGATTCGGTTTCCGCAACCGGCCAGACAGTCGTTTCCCAGTCAGTCACAAGACAGATCAGCTCCGGGTCCATCGGAAGGTGCACCACGCCGTCCTTATCCCAGGACACACGGCAGTTCGAAACGATCGGAACGTACGCTCCCTCGCCGGATTTTCTGAGTATGGAATATCGGACGGAAATCAGTTCGGACTGCTGCTCCTTGCTCAGCTGAAGCAGGTACTCTCCCTCCGATTCTTCGGGCAGAAGATCATCCCAGTCCTTTCTTGTTGCACTCTGCCATTCCCTGCTGATTTTCGAAAGGAACTTGCTGTATGCCGGATTCAGGCCGAGTGAATCGTAAACCTCGCGCATTTCATAATACTGGCTGCGGTTTACCGCCGGGAAATACATGGAAATCCCGCCTGCATCCTCCAAATTGCTGTAGTTTTCGATGACAGCATCCGACAGGGCTTTCTGCGCCGCCCGAAGATCCGAACCGCTCAGGCCCGAAATGGTATTGAAGAAGCCCTGCAGATCCACTAAATCATAGTAATAGGAGCTGCCGCCCGAGGCATCTGTCACGGAGCCGAAGCTTCTCGTGTCTGCGCGAAGCAGTGCAATTTCCGAAAAGCCGTCTTTCGTCAACTGTCCCGAGAGTTTTTCCGCAGCATCGGAAACAACCCGCTGGAGTTCCCGGACTTTCGTTAAATCCGTACAGGAAAGCGTCAGGTCCGGGTGATAGCGCTCTGACAGCCGGTCTTCATAATGAGCCCGGAAGGCCTCGATGATATCTTTCGAAATCTGCACACCATCTTCTGTTTCGTTGAGGCTCTTAAGGAAATGATAATCCCAGCCATCGCCTGGTTCCAGTTCTTCGGAGGCAACGAACAGTTCCGCGAAATCCGCAAAGACCGTCATAGTCTCAAGATTGCCCATCATACAGGCATCGAAGCCGACGATATCCAGTTTGCGGTTTCCGGAAAACAGCGTGTTCTGCATCGCCGTCTGAAGTTCCGACAAAAGAAGTCCGTCGCCCTGGAACAGTTCATCGGAGCCATAACCCCACAGAGGTCCGCCGCCGTGATCCCAGAAGACCAGCGCGTAATGCTCCGCGGGATAATATTCCGTGCAGAAATTCACAAAAGCCGCAAGGGTTCCCGGTGCCCCCATGTCCGCATTCTTTTCCGTGGAAGCGACCAGCCGGTCCTCTGTTCTGAGGCTCAGATCCAGTACAGAATTCCGGTCGCAGGGAATATCGGACTGCCAGCGCGAACTGCCGCCTGTATACAGGATCAGATTGGAACGGTCATAATCCAGCCCGGCATCCGCCATCTCTTCGATATCCTGACTTGCCGCACCGAGCGCACTCTCGAGGTTCGATCCGATCATATAGACCATGACCGTCCAGTTTTTTTCTTTCTGGTTCCGAACGCCGTATGGCGTGATCTTTGCATCTTCCGGATTGAACATCTGGTTCTTTTTGGCAAGGGCGCGCGTATATTCCCCGGAGGTTTCGGAATCAGCCGTTTCTGGTTCTGCAGTCTCGGGCTCAGTTGTTTCCGGTTCAGACGTTTCCGGCTCTGATGTTTCCGTTTCCGAAGTCTCCGGCTCCGAAGCAGTTTCCGTTTCTTCCTTCGTCTCCGACGAAGGCGTTTCCGGCGCAGTCTCCGAAGTTTCCGCGGTCGATTCCTCAGCCGTCCCTGCAGAAATTTCCGAAGAACGCATCGTTTCGTCCTCCGAAGAAGTTCTGATAACGGCCGGACTCCCGATACAGCCTGTACAAAGAAGTGCAAGCGAAAGGAGTACTGCGATCACGCTTTTTTTCCGGCTTTGTTTATTCATACGCTCATCCTCTTCAGCATAAGAAAACGCCCGGGACTATGATGTCAGCCGGGCTGTTTTTTCGATAAAAGGCGCACCAGGTCCCGGATATTCTGGACCGGCACACAGTACTGCCTGAGTTCTTTCGGCATTTTTTCAGCAGATATTTTCGGAAGAATCACGCGGCTGTATCCTAATTTGACAGCTTCCCGTACCCGTAAAGGCGCGTTGGAAACGCCGCGGATTTCGCCGGTCAGACCGATCTCGCCGAATGCGATCTCATCCTCACCTGCCGCGATATCATAATAACCGGAAATTACGGAAAGCACAACCGCAAGATCGATAGAGGGCTCCGAAACCCGCATTCCGCCCGTGATATTGACATAAACGTCATACTCGCCGAGAGAAATGCCCGCGCGTTTTTCGATGACGGCAATCAACAGGTTCAGCCGGTTGTAGTCAATTCCGACAGCCGTACGCCGCGGCAGGCCGAAATTCGTCCGCGCGACAAGCGCCTGAATCTCCAAAAGCATCGGCCTTGTGCCTTCCATGACACAGGTCACAGAAGATCCGGACATCCCTAAAGGCCGTCCGCTCAGCATATACTCCGAGGGGTTTTCGACTTCCGAAAGGCCTTGCTCACTCATTTCAAAGACACCGACCTCATTTGTCGCACCGAAACGGTTTTTGACAGCCCGAAGCAGGCGGTATACAGCCGAACGGTCGCCTTCAAAATACAGCACCGTATCGACCATATGCTCCAGCACCCGAGGCCCGGCAACAGTGCCTTCCTTTGTCACATGACCGACAAGGAAAATCGTGATATTCTGCTGCTTCGCGGTCTGCATCAGCACACTCGTGCATTCCCGGACCTGGGAAACCGAGCCGGGCGCGGAACTGATATCTTCGCGGTACATGGTCTGGATCGAATCGATCACACAGAATTCCGGCTTTTCCTGGTCAATCAGCTCCTCGATCACGTCAAGATTCGTTTCCGAAGCCATCCGGATATCACCGGAAAACTCCCCCATCCGGTCCGCACGGAGGCGGATCTGCTGCAGAGATTCCTCACCGGAAACATAGAGCACACGTTTTCCATGTTCTGAGAGACAGCGGCTCACCTGCAGGAGAATCGTGGATTTGCCGATACCGGGATCGCCGCCGAGAAGCACCAGGGATCCGGGCACGATCCCGCCGCCAAGAACCCGGTCCAGTTCCTGCATGCCGGAACTGATCCGGTAATGGTCCTGTGTCGGAACATCGCGAAGCGAGGTCGCAGCTGTCTTCCGGAGCGTTCCCCGGTCGCGCGCCGTACCGGACGCAGCTTTGATTGTGACAGGTTCTTCGACAAAGCTGTTCCAGGCGCGGCAACCCGGGCACTGGCCCATCCATTTGCTGCTTTCGTAGCCGCATTCCTTACAGAAAAAGATGGTATTCTTTTTCGCCATGCAGTTTATGCTCCTTTATGAAAGCTCAGGCCGTCTTTGGTCTTTCCGACATTGACGATGTCACCGGAAACAAAAGTTCCGTCCAGGATGAGGCCTGCAAGTTCATCCTCCACAAGGTTCTGGATCACACGGCGAAGCGGCCGTGCACCGTATTTCGGATCATAGCCTTTCTCGATCAGAAGCTCCTTTGCGGGAGCGCCGAAACGAAGTGTAATGCCCATCTCCTGCTTTGCCCGCCGCGAAAGCTCCTTCAGCATGATGTTCACGATATCCTTCATATTGTCGCGGTCAAGCGGATGGAACACGATGATTTCGTCAATCCGGTTCAGGAACTCCGGCCGGAAGGTTCTCCGGACGGCTTCCATCACGCGGTCCTTCATGACCTGGTAATCCTGCTCTGCGTTCGCTTTCGCACCGAAACCTAAAAGCTTCGGCGTCACAATGCTCTCCGCGCCGCAGTTGGAAGTCAAGATAATGACCGTGTTTTTGAAATCAACGCGTCGTCCCTGTGAATCCGTGATCTGGCCGTCATCAAGGACCTGAAGCAGGATGTTGAAGACATCCGGATGCGCCTTCTCGATTTCATCAAACAGCAGAACGGAATACGGATTCCGTCTGACCTTCTCGGAAAGCTGGCCGCCTTCTTCGAAGCCGACATAGCCCGGAGGCGATCCGATCAGCTTGCTGACCGAATGCTTCTCCATGTATTCACTCATATCGACGCGGATCATCGCGTTTTCCGTTCCGAAAAGTGCTTCCGCAAGGGCCTTGCAGAGCTCGGTCTTGCCGACACCGGTCGGTCCGAGGAACAGGAAAGAGCCGATCGGACGCTTCGGGTCCTTCAGGCCCACGCGTCCGCGGCGGATCGCCTTGCTGACTGCGGTTACCGCCTCATCCTGCGAAACGACGCGCTTATGCAGCGTGCCTTCCATGTTCTTGAGCCGGTTTGCCTCGGTCTCCTGCAGCGACTTCACCGGAATCTTGGTCCAGCCGCTGACGACATCCGCAATCTCGTCTTCCGAAACACGCGGGCGCGCTTCACTCTGCTCTTTTTCCCAGTTCTCATGGATCTTTTCGATCCGAAGCTTCAGCTTATCCTGTCTGCGCTTGATATCGCCCGCACGTTCAAATTCCTGTGCGAAAACAGCGTCTTCCTTTTCTTTTTCAAGCCCTTTCAGTTCTTCCTTCAGGCTGTTCAGTTTCTTCGGCTGGACATAGGTCGCAAGCCGTACCTTGCTCGCTGCTTCGTCGATCAGGTCAATTGACTTGTCCGGCTGGAAACGGTCGGAAATATAGCGTGTGGAAAGTTTCACGGCCGCTTCGATCGCACCGTTTGTGATTTCGACGCGGTGATGCGCTTCGTAAGCCGGACGGAGGCCTTTCAGGATTTCGATGCACTCTTCCTCGGAAGGTTCCTCGACTGTAACCGGCTGGAAACGCCGCTCGAGGGCTGCGTCCTTCTCGATATGTTTGCGGTATTCGCTGATAGTCGTCGCGCCGATCAGCTGGATTTCGCCGCGGGAAAGCGCCGGTTTGATGATATTTGCAGCATCCAGCGCGCCTTCCGCGCCGCCGGCGCCGATAATCGTATGAATTTCGTCAATGAACAGGACGATTGACTTGTCGGCGCTTGCCTCCGCGATTACGTTCTTGATGCGTTCCTCAAATTCGCCGCGGTATTTGGAACCGGCGACCATTCCGGAAAGATCCAGGATGAGGAGCCGTTTGTCCTTCATAATATCCGGCACCAATCCGTCTGCGATGCGCTGGGCAAGGCCTTCCACGACGGCGGTTTTACCGACACCGGGTTCGCCGATCAGGCAGGGATTGTTCTTGGTACGCCGCGACAGGATCTGGATGATCCGCTGAATTTCATGCTCGCGCCCGATCACTGGATCCAGCTGGCCGCGGGAAGCCTGTGCCGTGAGATCGCGGCTGTACTGCGAAAGCGTCGGAGTCGCATTTGTCTGCCCCTGGCTCCGCTGATCTCTTTCCCGTTCTTTCGCGCCTGCATTTTTGCCGGAGCCTTCCTGAATCGAGCTTACAAGATCCACGTGCAGCCGTTCCAGTGAAATGTTGAAAGCGTTCAGAAGCCGGCATGCCGAACAGTTCGGGAAGCTCAGAATTGCCATCAGGATATGTTCGGTCCCGACCAGTGCGGATTTGAACAGACGCGCTTTTTCCACGGATTCATTGAGAATCCGCGTCGACATCGGGGTATATTCATAACCGGCAAATTCCACTACCGAGTAGTCCTGCACCAGGTATTTTGTGATCAGGTCCGTAATGTCCTGCGCGTAGATACCGTTCGCCGAAAGGACCTCGTATGCAAGACCCTCCGATACACGCGTAAGCCCCAGAAGCAGGTGCTCGGTTCCGACAGGACCGGCGCCAAGTTCTTCTGCGGCTTTCTTTGCCAGGTTCAATGCTTTTTTTGCTGTTTCCGTAAAGCGGTTTACCATTAACCTTTTACTCCTTTTTATGCCATCTCAATATATTCCAGATATTCCTTCAAATACTGTGACCGAAGCCTCCTAAGCTTCTGATCGTCTGCCTTCTGTTTGAAATAATACTGCAGGTTTCCGGGGAATATTCCGAGCATCAGTTCGTATATGGACATTTCCTTGGTGAACGACAGGATTCCCGTGGAGACGCCTAATAGCAGGTTCGACAGGTGCTGACAGGCTTCCGGGAAATCCAGCTGCTCTGCATACAAAAGAATTCCGTAAGAACGAAGCACCCGGTCCCGAAGCATGAGATCCGGCATCTTCTCCCGAAGTTCCCGCTCCTCGCCCGTGAGTCGGACAGCGACATTCGTCAGAATATCCATCAGGTCCTGCTCTTTCATGCCGAGCGTCCGCTGGTTGTATAAGACATACAGGCCGCCGATCTTTTTCGCGCCTGAAATCCAGGCCTCCTTCATGACGACGCCGAACTTGATCATTTCACGGGACAGGGTCTGGAAATTACGGCTCTCCGAAAGAAGCGGCAGGTGCATGACATAGTAAGCCCGCATTCCGGTCCCGACATTCTGCAGGGAAGAGGTTTCGTAACCGACTTTTTTGCTGTAGGCGAAAGGAATCCGGCTGTCGATATAGCTGTCAACCTCCGAAAGCAGCTCATAAAGCGGTCCGAGTCCCTGTCCGTGCTCCGACAGAAGAAGCCGCAGATGATCCGAGCCGCCGACCGTCATGCTGAAGGCCTCATCGGCACTTGCATAGACTATCGCCCGTTTCTTCTGCTCCAGTGTCGCCTTGTTGATGAGGAGGCGTTCCTGCAGTGTCAGTTTCTCTTCTTCAATCAGTTCGTCGGTTTCCAGCTTCTGTACCGGCTGTCCCAGGATTTCCTGCAGCCGCGGAAGTTTTTCATCGACAGTACGGAGCATCTCCGTCCGTTCTTCTTCGCTCATCCGGGCAGGGAATTTCCATTTTTTGAAATTCCGGAGAAGCCGGATCCGGCTCACCTGAACAACATCGTCATTTTCACCTTTCCGGTGATACCAGCGCTCATCCATGGAGTTCCCCCGTAAGCCTGCGGATCTCGTCCCGGAGCCGCGCCGCCTCTTCGTAGTTTTCTTCGGAAACCGCAATCTTCATCCGGTCCTCAAGAAGCGACAGCTCTTCTTTTTTGCTGAGAGTCTGGTCCTCGACGTTCTTCTGCTCCGTTTTCTTTCTGCGGGCTTTTACAGCCTTCTTCCCTGTATGGGTATCCGCCCCCTGTATGCGCATGATCATCGGCAGAATCTGCGGCTCAAAGGTCTCATAGCAGTCCGTACAGCCCATCAGGCCGTCCTCCAGCACTTCTCCGAAGGTTTTCCCACAGTTCGGGCAGGCGAGCTTTTTCGCGCGCTCATTCTCCTCGGAATTCTGGTTCTGCGGCCCCAGATGTTTCATCAGCGCTCCCGCCAAAAGCTTGAAAATCGCCTTGGACAGATCCTGCGCTTCCGGGTCTTCCGCGCCGTACTGCTTTGCACAGTCCTGACAGAGATTATGGCTTTCGGAGTTTCCGTGATGAATACGCGTAATCCTTACGGTCGCTTCTTTTTCGTGACAAATTTCGCAAAGCATGCTGCACTCCGATCCTTACCTTTTACTGTCAAAATCGACCACTTCAAAATCATCCTGCAGAACTTCCTGATAAACGGAAGGCGTCGAGCTTTCCGGATTATTCCTGACGTCCTTTCCGGTCTTTCTCTTCACATAAACCTCCGTGTCGCGGATTTCCGTACGGCGAACACGCACCCGGACTTCTTCATAGCTGTCCGCTTCATCCGAAGCAGGATCCAGCGGTTCTGCACCAAAAGGCTCGGGATCGATGATCTCTCCCTCTACAGGCTCCGGCGCAATTTCTTCCCTATGCGGACTCACGCCCATCTCCTCCGGGAAAGCATCTTCAAAACTGAAATCAAAGGGCCGAAGTTCATTGTCTTCCTGTGTATAAGCGGTATCAAAACGATCCTGATCCAGGAAGTCGTCATCGTCCTCTGAGAACAGGTCATCGTCTTCCGGGATCTCCTCGAAATCAATCTCCCGTTCTTCCGCGTCCTGTTTTCGGCTCATCTGAACGACGATAATCACCGCCGCGACCAAAAGCATAACAACAAGCGCCGCAACGACTATCCAGAGAATATAATTTCCCAGAAGCGATCCCGGCTGATCCTGCGCTGCACTCGTCTCCGGGGTCGGCAGTACGGTCATTGTAATCGATTCTGTTTCTGTTTCCGTTGTATCTGTTTCTGTCTCGGTGTCTGAAGACTCTTCCTCGGTCTTCTTCTGGTTTTCCCTGAACTCCTTCCAGGGTATCATCGAAATGCCGCTGTCGGTCTCCTGATAGGCGAAAAAGCTTCTCGTCGCATCGTCGCCCGCAAGATAGAGAAGCGGAACCAGTTTTCCTTCCTTATCCTCAACATTCCAGCCGGGAACAACCGAGGAAGACTGCGCACCCGGGACACTGAGGCTCACACGTGTCTCGCCGATCACTTCCTTCGGAAGCTCGCTCGCATCCGTGGGGGCTGAAACGATATAGCTCTTCCCATCGCTTCCGTTGAAGGAGACAAAGGGAATCATCGAGTTATGCAGTTCGTCATAAACGTAATAGCCGCCGACACCGTCCTTATCCGCGTAATAAGCGTAAATCCTGAACTTGGAACTATAGAAGCTTTCTGTTGCGATATCAAAGGTCCGCGTATCATTAGCCCGGGTAAAGCCTGCAGGCGTGTTGATGCCTTTCAGATAAACGTAGATCAGATAGCCGTCCACGTCGATCCGGGCAGCTTCCTTTTCGGACTGTGCGATACTGGCCTGACGGGACATTTCCTCCAATTCCGCAAGCCGGCTGCTCTCCTCGAGGGATTTGGACTCCTCGATGGATTCGGATTCGGAGATTTTTACGGACTCTTCGATGCTCTCCGATTCACTGATGCTTGAAGCAATTGAAGCCTCTTCACTGGATTGTTTCAATTTTTCTACATCAGGTCCTATTTCAGCCGTTACAGTTAAGTCACGACCTGGCATTATTATCTCAACAAAGCTACTGACACCGTGTTCAGCAATATATGCTGCAATATGGTCATTTACTTCAGTATCACTCGCCTTCCAGTTGGTCAGCATAGAATACTCATCTTGGAGGGCAGATGAATCAAAACGAACAAGCAGCTTTTTTCCGGCAGGTGCTTGCGTTACAACACTCCCATTATCCGGATCAGTGGCATACCCATTAATTACGGAAATCGTATATGCAGGAGGATCTGTAGGCTGTGCTTCAGTGGGTTGTTCTTCCTCCTGCTGGCCCAGCTCAGCACCCTCCTGCTGTTCGCCGCCTTCTGCGTCCGCAGCATACGAAACCACCGGAATCAGAAGCAGCAGAAGCATCAATACCGGCAGAATATATTTCAAACAGAATAATCTGAGATTTTTCATCGTCATTCTCCTCCTCAACAAACAAACGAGGGAAGTCCGGGGCGCACAGCACCCCACAATACTTAACTGTATTATTATAACGTACTATTTCTGAATCGTCAAGTAAACCGTATCGACTCAAAAGAGTCACGGGGACATTCCTGTATCTGCCATGTCTTCTGCCGGAGAGAGGCCTGAACGCTCTCTGCAGCGGAACATATGACAGGTGCAGGAATGTCCCCGCATTTGTCTTGCTGCGTCCGTTATTTTGCAGTCCGCAGCCTGAAACAATCAGATGTTCTGGATGAAGTCATCTGCTGCTTTTTCAACATTCTCGAAAGCTTCGCTCTTCTCGACTTCTTCCTCGAGGGAGGTATAGTGGTCGCCAGCTTCTTCAACTGCTTCTGCAGCCTCATCAGCTGCTTCCTGAACTTCCTCGACAGCTTCTTCTGCGTTCTCTTCTGCAGCTTCCGAAAGATCCTCGAAAGCTTCTTCGGCATCTTCCGAAGCGTCGGAAACCTTCTCGCTGACGTTCTTTACAACTTCCTCGGCCTTTTCCTTTGCGGTCTCGAAAGCACCGCGGACGGTTTCTTTCGCCTTGTCAACCTTCTCGAAAACAGCCGGATTGTCTTCTTTGAATTCATCGAATTTCTCTTTGAACTCTTCGCGCTTCTCGTCGAATTTTTCAGCAGCTTTATCCTTGACTTCGGCGAATTTTTCAGATGCTTTTTCCTTCACATCGCTGAACTTCTCCGCTGCCTTTTCCTTAGCGCCGTTGAAACGCTCTACGGTCTGCTGCTTCCTCTCCGCGAACTCTTCGCCGTAGTTGTCTTTCACAATGCCGCCGACTGCTTTTGCAGAATCCTTTGCAACACCCCAGGCCTTGACGCTGCTGTTCTTGATGCTTTCAACGGTCTGCTTCGCAGCTTCTTTCATGCGGTCGGTATCCAGGCTGGAATAGCTTCTCTCCTCGTCTTCGCCGTCCGCAAGCGCGCGCTTCGGCTCGATCGCATTATATTTCTTGACATAAGTATAAGCCGCTGCGGCAAAAGCTCCGAGTGCGGCGCCGCCCAGAATAATGTTAGTAATCTTTCCCATGGTTTCTTTCTCCTTTCGGGTCAGAGGCTCAATACCTCATCGTTCTCGTATCTTACGCTGACATTCTAAGATACAAGTGTGAAAACATTGTGAACAATTAAGCGCCGTACCGCAATTGCTGATTGCTTACTCCTTCTCCTCTTCTGCAGGAAGCTCGCTGGTGCAGTGAGGGCAGCGGGTTGCTTCGATCGGGATCTCGGACAGACAGTAGGGGCACTTCTTCGTGGTCGGAGCTGCTTCTTCCTCTTTCTTCCTCAGTTCCTGCGCCTTCTTGATCAGCTTGATCATCAGGAACAGTACAAGCGCGATGCAGATGAAGGTCACGATCGCTGTCAGAAGTGCGCCAAAGTTGATCTCAACATTATTGACTTTCCAGACGATGTGGCTGAAGTCCAGATATCCGGCTGTCACAAGGGACAGAAGCGGCATGATCACATCGTTCACGAGACTTGTCACGATCGCGGTGAAAGCGGCGCCGATAATCATGGCAATCGCCAGATCCATCACGTTGCCCTTCAGCGCGAATTCCTTGAATTCCTTAAAAAACTTTTTCATTTTTCTTTTCCTTTCTCCACAATAATTCCATTTGTTTTTGTTACCGCCCGCTCGATGGCATCGCGCGAGTTTTTCCATGGAGCGTCCCGGTAACGATAATCGAACTTGTCTGTAAACCAGTCGAGATCGTCGGAAAGACGCTGAAGGTTATCTGTATAGAGCTTTGCTGTCAGCGTGACAAAGCTCTGCAGCTCCTGTTCCTTAAGCACTTCCTGCGCCTTTTGTATCAGCATGCCGAAATGTTCCTGACAGAAGCCTTTACATTCTGCATATTTTTCACGGAAGGCACTCTCTTTTTCATAGAGCCGGAGTACCGTGTCGATGTAGCGCGGGAACATGACGTTAATCCTCTGACAGATATAGCAGGACTGGGTCTTTTCCCTTGCCCAGCGGACAATCTCCGCCTCTTCGGGCTTTTTGAACATCTTTTTCGCCTTCACGGCCTTTGCCGAGAGCTCCAGGGCTTCCTTTTTCTGCCGGTCCAGATGCGTTTTCAGGATCAGCGCCAGTCCGAGGCGGTTTTCCTGTTTCGAAAGCATCAGCATATGCGGCTTGCAGAAGCCGAGACGGTCCGTTTCCATCCGGATGTCGTCTTCCATGTACGAAGGACCCATCATGAAGCTGATGGAATCATCCTCCAATTTCTTGTACATGGAACAGATCGGACACTCCGAATGTTCGTCAAAGGCGTCGTTGACGGGTATGGTATAGAGTTTTTCAGCCATAAAGCAGCACCTTCCTCTGTGAAAGTACGGTCAAAGGGGTTACTTTTTCGGTTTGAAGCTGTCCTTCAAAGATACGCTGCGGTTGAAGACCGGATGATCTGCCGAAGAATCCCGGTTGTCCAGGCAGAAATAGCCGTTCCGCATGAACTGGAAAGTCGGAGCGTTTTTCGATGTCCGGTCCTCTTCTTCGTCAAAGAGTTTCGCAATCCTTCCCATTTCGGGCTCCACCTTGCAGCCCTGAAGCACGATAAGGCTCTCGGGATTCATGCACTGCAGGAAATCCTTGTCCGGGCCGTCCGGCTGCTCGTCGAGGAACAGGTTCTCATAGAGCCGTACTTCCGCATCGATCGCAGTCGCCTGATCCACCCAGTGAATCGTCGCGCCTTTGACCTTGCGTCCGTCCGCAGGATCGCCGCCTCTCGATCCGGGATCGTACTCACAAAGCACTTCCGTCACATTTCCGTCTGCATCTTTCACACAGCCTGTGCAGGTCACAAGATACGCGCCTTTCAGACGGACTTCGTTTCCGGGATACAGGCGTTTGTACTTCGGGATCGGCTCTTCGAGGAAGTCTTCCGCTTCAATCCACAGGTTCCGGCTGAAACTGATCGTATGCGTGCCGGACTCGGGATCGGTCGGGTTGTTCTCCAGTTCGAAGTTCTCGCTCTTCCCCTCCGGATAATTCGTAATCGTAAGCTTAATCGGCCGAAGAACCGCCATCGTACGCTCGGCGCTCCGGTTCAGGTCGTCCCTCAGGCAGTGCTCGAGCATTGCAAGTTCCACGACGCCGTTTGTCTTGCCGACGCCGATCGTATCGACAAAATCCCGGATCGACTGTGCCGTATAACCGCGGCGGCGAAGGCCGCAGAGCGTCGGCATCCGCGGATCATCCCAGCCGGAAACATAGTCCTCTTCCACTAATTTCCGCAGTTTCCGCTTGGACATGACCGTATGGTCGATATTGAGCCGTGCAAACTCAATCTGACGCGGCTTATGATACGGAATCGTCACGTTTTCCACCACCCAGTCATACAGCGGGCGGTGCTCTTCATACTCCAGAGAACACAGGGAATGCGTAATGCCTTCCAGCGCGTCCTGGATCGGATGCGCGAAATCGTACATCGGGAAAATGCACCACTTCGTGCCCTGACGGTGATGGTTGATATAGCGGATCCGGTAGATCACGGGGTCGCGCATATTGAAATTGCCGCTTGCAAGATCAATCTTCGCGCGGAGGGTCATTTTGCCTTCCTCAACCTCCCCGTTTTTCATCTTCTCGAACAGCTCAAGGCTTTCCTCAATCGGACGGTCACGGTAGGGAGAACGCGCCGGGATGCCGATATCGCCGCGGAATTCGCGGAATTCCTCCGCAGAAAGCTCACAGACATAGGCAAGGCCTTTTTTGATCAGTTCCTTCGCAAATTCATAGTCCTGCTCGAAATAATCCGAACCGTAGAAATAACGGTCGCCCCAGTCAAAACCGAGCCAGTGGATATCCTGCTGGATCGCCTCGACGTACTCGGTGTCTTCCTTCGCGGGATTGGTGTCGTCCATCCGAAGATTGCACAGACCTCCGAAATGCTCCGCCGTTCCGAAATCGATGCAGAGCGCCTTGCAGTGTCCGATATGAAGATAGCCGTTCGGTTCCGGCGGAAAACGCGTATGAACGGTCATTCCTTCATACTGTCCGCCCGGGCCGATGTCCTCTTTGACAAAGTCCCAGATAAAATTACTGCTGCCGGATGCGGCTTCTTCTTTGATCATGTCAGGCATAAAAGCTTTCCTCTCATACGATTCGTTTAAATTTTCTGTCCAGTTCCGCGCGGCTCATCGAAATCAGCGTCGGACGCCCGTGCGGACAGGCATAGGGATTATCTAAAGTCAACAGTTCCCGAAGCAGCGCGTCTGCTTCCTGGAAACTCAGGAGATTCTCGCCCTTGACGGCGGCTTTGCAGGACATCGATGCAAGTTTTTCGAGAATCATTTCCGGTTTTTTTGTGCTGCCGAACTCTTCCTCCATCCCGCCGAGCATTTCCATAAAAAGTGCTTTCAGGTCGAGACCGTAGAGATCGTAAGGAACGGCTGAAATCGCGTATTCTCTTCCGCCGAAAGCGGACACTTCATATCCAAGCTCGGAAAAAGCATCCATATAACGGTTCAGCAGTATTTCCTCCCGGGCGCTCAGGCTCACGGTGATCGGCGGCGAGACGGTCTGGGACGGATGCTTTCTCTCGGACAGCTCCTTCATTTTCCGTTCATACAGTACTTTTTCATGCGCCGCATGCTGGTCCATGATATAGAGCTTGTCTTCCAGTTCCAGAAGCCAGTAAGTCTCGAAAACCTGCCCGATCAGGCGGTGTTTCTGATAGCCTTCTTCGGAAATCAGCTTCACCGCTTCCAGTGTCTGCTGAACCGGTTTCAGCTTCTCCTCGCGGACCTTCGCGCTGACGTTTTCGTAACCCGGAATATCGGAATACAGGTTCTCTTCAGGCTTTTCCCGCCTCTCTCTTAATAATATACCCGAATCCCCGTTTCTGTCAAACGAAACACGCGTTTTTTCGCTCCGAAGACGCTCAAAAGGCTCCGGCGCGGCGATCGGAAGCGGTGGTTTCTTTTCCGGCTTCTTCTCGCCGATTTCCGTCTCCCGGATGAGGTCCTTATGTTCGAGTCCCGCGCGCACTGCAGATAGTACCGCCTCATAGAGCGCCGGTTCATTCCGGAATCGAAGCTCCATCTTCTGCGGGTGCACATTCACATCAAATGAAGCCGCCGGCAGATCGATGTACAGAACGGTCAGCGGATAACGGTGCAGCATCATGAAAGGCCGAAAGGCTTCCTCAATCGCTTTCTGGATAATTTTGTCTTTCACAAAGCGGTGATTGACAAAATAGTTCTCGAAACTGCGGTTTCCCTTCGCGATGACAGGTTTACCGATATAGCCGGAAACACGGATGTCTTCATATTCCGCGTCAATCTCCTGCAGTTCTGCGGCCGTCTCCCTCCCGTAAATCGAATAGATCAGGTCTTTCACCTTTCCGTTCCCGGAGGTCGCGAGCCGGGTCTGGCCGTTTGAAATCAGGCGGAAGCTGATGTCCGGCCGGGACAGCGCCATTTTCTCCAAAAGATCCGCAATATAGCTTCCTTCCGTGATCGGCGTCTTCAGGAACTTCCTTCTTGCAGGCGTATTATAGAAAATATCCTTTACGAGGAAGGTTGAGCCGTCCGGCGCACCGATATCTCCAAATTCCTTTTCCTCCCCGCCGTTGATCACATAAGAGCTTCCGACCGGGTCCTTTTTCTGCTTGGAGATCAGTTCGAGCCTTGTTACAGCCGCAATTGAGCTTAGGGCCTCTCCACGGAATCCGAGACTGTGAATGTCTGAAAGATCTTCCGCATTCTCAATCTTACTGGTCGAATGACGCAGGAATGCCGCAGGAATCTCTTCTTTCGGGATGCCGCAGCCGTTGTCCGTGACGCGAACAAGATCCAGGCCCCCGTTTTTGATTTCGACGGTCACGGCTGCCGTGCCGGCGTCGATCGCGTTTTCCACCAGCTCCTTCACAACAGAACTCGGACGCTCAATCACCTCGCCCGCGGCGATCTGGTCAATTGTCAGTTTGTCCAGCACATGAATGGCGGGCATTCGAAAACTCCTTCAAAATCAGATCCGGTTGTTCAGCTTCGACTGAATCCGGTACAGGGTATTGATCGCGTCAAGCGGCGTCATCATCGAGAGATTCATCTCCCGGATTTCCGTCAGCACATCCTCATCTTTTACAGTTTCAAAGAGACTCATCTGGTTTGCATCCACATCGTCCTGCCGCGGGACGCGTTTACGGGTCTGCATGCCGACTGCGGCATAGGATGCGATCTCCCGCGCGCGCTGCGCAATATCCGTATCAATCAGTTCATCGACCAATTCATCCGCCCGGGACAGCACCGCCCGCGGAACACCCGCAAGCCGCGCCACCTGGATACCGTAGGACTTATCTGCGCCGCCTGGGACGATTTTCCTGAGGAAAATAATATTGTCGCCCTGTTCCCGCACGGAAATGCAGTAGTTGTTTACGCCCGGAATCGCGCCCTGAAGTTCGGTCAGTTCGTGATAATGTGTCGCAAACAGGGTTTTTGCACCGATGATCTTGGGGTCGGCAATGTATTCGACGACGGCCCAGGCAATCGCAAGTCCGTCGAAAGTCGAGGTGCCGCGCCCGATCTCGTCCAGGATGATCAGGCTCTTTTTCGTCGAATTCCGAAGGATATTCGCGACCTCCGTCATCTCCACCATGAAGGTGGACTGACCGCTCGCAAGATCATCGGAAGCGCCGACCCGCGTGAAAATCCGGTCGGAAATACAGATATCCGCCTCATCCGCCGGTACAAAGGAACCGGTCTGGGCCATCAGCGCAAGAAGCGCCGTCTGCCGCATATAGGTGGATTTTCCGGCCATATTGGGACCGGTGATAATCGCAATCCGGTTCTCCTGCGTATCAAGAAGCGTGTCGTTCGGAACGAACTGCTCCGACTGGATAATGCGCTCGATAACCGGGTGCCTCCCGCCCTTGATATTGATCCGGCCTTTTTCATTGATCTTCGGCCGCACATAGCGGTTCCGATCCGCAACATAAGCAAAAGAAGCCAGCGCGTCAAGCGCCGAAAGTGCCGCGGCAGTCTTCTGCACCCGGTCCACTTCACCTGCGATCGTATCCCGAACGGTCGTGAAAAGTTCATATTCGAGCGCGGTCAGCTTGTCTTCCGCCCCGAGAATCATGTCCTCCAATTCCTTCAGGCGCGGCGTGATATAACGCTCCGAGCCGGTCAGGGTCTGTTTCCGTACATAGTAGTCCGGCACGAGATCGCGAAAAGAATTCGTCACCTCCAAATAGTAACCGAACACCTTATTGAAACGAATTCGAAGATTCTTGATGCCGGTCTTTTCGCGCTCCTCCGCTTCCACCTCCGCAATCCAGCTCTTGCCCTCTGTCCGGGCTTTCCGGTAGCGGTCCACATCGTCATTGAAACCGTCACGGATGATCCCGCCCTCGTGAACGAGAATCGGCGGATCCTCGTCGATGGATTCGAGAATCAGGGAGTAGAGGTCCTTTAGCGGATCAATTGCATCCTGCAGTTCCGCAAGAAGCTCTGATTGGACGTTTCGAAGAAGCGTTTTGATATGCGGAAGCATCTCAAGCGAATTCCGGAATGCCAAAAGGTCCCGCGGATTTGCCGTCCGGTAGCTGATTCGTCCTAAAAGGCGCTCCAGGTCGTAGACAGGATTCAGATATTCACGAAGCTCTTCCCGGAGAATCGGGTCTTCGACAAGCTCCGAAACCGCGTCCTGACGCCGTAAAATCTCCGCCTTATCAAGAAGCGGCTGCTCAATATAGCGTCGGATCGTCCGCGCACCCATGGCGGTTTTTGCGTGATCCAGCACCCACAGCAGGCTTCCGCGCTTCTGCTTTTCACGCATCGTTTCACAGAGCTCCAGATTCCGCCTCGTGGCCTGGTCAAGAAGCATAAAGCGGTTCAGGCTGTAGACTTTCAGATGTGAAATATGCCGAAGCTCTGTCTTCTGCGTATCCAGAAGGTATGACAACAAAGCCCCGGCGGCCGTCGCTGCAGCCGGAAGCTGGGATAGGCCGAGGCTTTCAATGGAAATGACGTCGAAATGTTTCTGAAGCGCGTCGCGTGCGTTCTCTTCCCGGAAGCGGAACGGGCTTTCCGCGGAAAGGGAGAAATTCAGCCGGAGCCGAAGTTCCGAGAGATCCGCCCCGGAAACCGCAAAGGCTTCGTTTGTAATTATTTCCGCCGGAGAAAAACGGCTGATTTCATCGAAGAGCTGTTCTTTTTTCTGAAGCTCCGCCGCATAGAAATCGCCGGTCGTGACATCTGCAAAGGAAATGCCGAAGATGCCGCTCTCATAGACGATGCACATGATGTAGTGATTCCGAGTTTCGTCAAGCGCACCTGTATCCGTCAGGGTTCCGGGCGTGACGACACGGATGACCTCACGGCGGACAAGGCCTTTTGCAAGCTTCGGATCCTCCATCTGCTCGGCAATCGCGACCTTATGACCGTTTTCCACAAGTTTTGTGAGGTACGGTTCCACGGCATGATAGGGAACACCGCACATCGGCGCGCGTTCGAACATCCCACAGTCCTTCCCGGTCAGTGTGAGTTCCAGTTCCTTGCTGACGATTTTCGCGTCGTCAAAGAACATCTCATAGAAATCACCGAGCCGGTAAAAGAGAATGCAGTCCGGATATTCTTTTTTCGTTTCCATATATTTCTCCATCATCGGAGAAAGCGCCATGGAATGCCTCCTTCTACTGCATTTCGCCTATATAATAGAACCCCCGGCTCTCTGTGAGCCTGACGGGTACGATTGTTCCGATCAGTTCCGGCGTGCCCTTAAAATGCACCATTGTGTTGTTTGTGAGCCGCCCGCTGACCATTTCGCTGTCCTGGCGGTTCTGCTCCTCCACTAAAACCGGAAGCGTTTTCCCGACATCTCGCCCGGAAACTTCCTGCCCAATCTCCTGGACCAGCGCTAAAAGGCGGTCAAAGCGGTCCTTGACGATATCTTCCGGTACCTGGTCCGGCATTTTCGCGGCAGGCGTTCCGGTCCGTTTCGAATAGATGAACGTGAAGGCCGAATCAAAACGCACCTTCCGAACGACATCCAGCGTTTCCTGGAAATCCTCCTCGGTTTCGCCGGGGAATCCGACAATGATATCGGTCGTAATCGAGATATCCGGAACAGCCGCGCGGAGCTTTTCCACGATCTCAAGATAGCGTTCCTTCGTATAGTGCCGGTTCATCTTCTGAAGAAGGCGCGTGCTTCCGGACTGCAGCGGCAGATGGAAGTGATTGCAGATCTTTTCAGACGAGCCAAGTACCTCGATCAGTTCATCCGACAGGTCCTTCGGATGCGAAGTCATGAAACGGATGCGCTCAATCCCCGGAATCTTCTCAATCATGCGTAGAAGTTCCGCAAAACTCAGGGGCTCCGGCAGCGTTTTTCCGTAGGAATTCACGTTCTGCCCGAGGAGCATCACTTCCTTCACTCCGTCTTCGGAAAGACAGCTGATTTCCCGGACAATATCTTCGGGCGTCCTGCTCCGCTCCCGTCCCCGTACATAAGGCACAATGCAGTAGGTGCAGAAATTGTTGCAGCCGAACATGATATTCACGCCGGACTTGAAGGGATATTTTCGGACCGCCGGAAGATCCTCGACAATTTCATCGGTGCCTTCCCAGACATCGATCACCATCTCATCCTCTGTCTCCATGCGGTACATCAGTTCCGCGAGACGGAAAATATTATGTGTGCCGAATACGAGACTGACAAAACGGTACTTTTCCCGGATCGTCTGCATTTCGTCCGGTTCCTGCATCATACAGCCGCAGACCGCGATCCGAAGGCCGGGATTCGAACGTTTTTTCACGGAATTCAGGGTTCCGAGGCGTCCGTAAATCCGAAGGTTCGCGTTTTCCCGGACCGTACAGGTATTGTACAGCACAAAATCCGCCTGATCTTCCCGTGCCTCCTCGACATAGCCGATCTCACGCAGGATACCGGCCAGTTTTTCGGAGTCCCGGGCATTCATCTGGCAGCCGAAAGTCTCGATATGATAGCGAAGCTTCCTTCCGATCTGCGCTTCACGTTTCTCTGTCAGTTCGCGCATTTTCGCGATATATTCCCGCTGCCTGATTGCTTCGGAAACAGATTCGGTACAGTTCATTCCATCATCCTTAATTGTGCAGTACCACTTCGCTGCGTTCCCCGAGCCGGAAGGTTACGGGGCTCTCAAAAGTCACATCGACGCGTTTGGAGTATTCGGCACCCTGAACGGTCTCAAAAGCAATCGTTCCCCTGTGCGGCAGTCCGTCCGAATTGTGGTATTCGAAATTCGCGACACCGTTTGACGTGTACTCTGCGATCACATTTTCCAATACAGGCATCAGTTCACCCGAAGCCGGGCTGTAGTTGAACATGGAGAAGGCAATATGGCTGCCGTCTTCGTGATAAACGCGGACGACGATTTCCTCTCCTTCGGAAAGACCGTAGTCCCCGCGCTTTGCATCGTCCTTCCCGATTGTCCGCTCTCCCTCCGCCGGGTCGAAATGGACGTAGACTTCACTGCTTGTCACATAATAGCCGTCCAGGGTTTTGTACATCAGAAACGGTGTTCCGTTGTTCAGAATATAGATCTTGTCCGTAATATCAAAGGTACCGCTGTAGTTCGTGACATTTCCGGGAGAATCGGCCGCGTCAAACTGCGGGGAACCATGGAAAACAATTCCCTCACCGTTGTCGCCGGACTTCATAATCGTGAGCCAGCCCATTTCCGCGATATCCTGCCCGACTATGGGAAGGCTGTGCGGTTCGTCTGATTTCAGTGCCCGGACGGTGGTGTCTATGGGCTCTGTCTCGATTTCTTCAGTAGTTTCTTCCGTCGTTTCGGTAGTCGGTTCAGTCGTCACTTCAGAAGTCTGAGCCTCCGTATCCGAAAAGGCAGCTTCTTCATAGGCAGTTGTATCCGTGTCGCCCCAGAGATTCGGGTCAAAGTCTGTATTCTCTGTGTTTTCGGGAGAAGTCGTTCCGGTATAGGCCTGCTCCAACTTTGCTTTTCCGTTTCCGAATACCAGATAACAGAATATGACAATCAGTCCGACGATCAGGACGGACAGGATGGAAAATGCAAAGGTAAACAGTTTGCTGCGGAACATGAATCAATTCTCCTCACCATAAACTAAACAGAAATTATATCACATCCGGCTGTCTTTTACAACTATAAAAAAAGAAGCAGCTTTACTGCTGCTTCTTATACCAGAGATATCCGACAATGGAAAGTGCTGCGACGATTGTCATGATAATCAGGATGATGATGTCGCGTTTCGTGAACTGGATTTTCGTCTTTCCGGTATAGGTCAGTTTAAAGTGGTTCGTGACCGGGATCAGCGCATTGAACAGGATCACCAGCACCACGGATTCCGCCGGGAAAAGGACCAGGTTTTTTATAACACGCGGCAGTGTGTACAGCGTGTAGGCTTTTCCGAGTACCAGTTCATAATAGTAATACATGATGATCGGATTCAGGATGAGATTGCAGACCGCCGTCACCGCAAAACGGCCGAGAATGATCCGAAAAGCCGTCATTTTCGCCCGGTAATAGAACAGGGCAAAGATCAGACCGCCGGCGATCTCGACAAAAATGAAGGGAAAGAAATAAGCCCCCTGCGGGAACAGGATCGCGCCGAGCGTATCACTGACCGCGGATGCAGCAATTGCGACAAGCGGCCCATAGATCATGGAGCCGACGGAATTCACCAGGAATCCAAAGGTGATGTTCAGGTTCGGGATACCCGGAACCGGGATTGACAGCGCCTTCACGGCAATCCTTAAAGCCGTCAGCATGGCGGCGATGCAGAGCATGCGGAGGGATTTGAATTCCTTTGCCGCAAGTCCCCAGTAATGCCGCGAAAAAGGTGTTTTAAACAGTGTGCGTTCTCTCTCTTCCATGAAAAAATCCTTTCCTCCATGCGGACAGCACTTATCAAAAACGTCGAGAACCGTTCCCGATAAAACCTGTGCATGCCGCATAGAAGAAAGGATTAATCATCCCGCTATGCGACAGCGGGATGCGAAGCACATACTGCAGGCCCGAAAAATCAACGGCCGTTTCGTCCGAAAAGCAACTCCCCGTCTTTCCGGCACTATTTCACACATGTGCCTCTACTCTGTCTGATGGATGCAGATATTCTTTTTAAAATTCCAGTGACTTAATTCTCCGGGATCAGTCTCGTGCCGCAGTGACGGCAGAAAACGGAACCGGGAATGACTGCTTCGCCGCAGTTCGGGCATACCAAAACGGTCTCTTCTGCAGGCGCTTCCACAGCCGGTTCTGCAGGCTCTTCCGGTTTATCTTCCGCGGGAAGATCTGCCGATACAGGAGCCTCAGCAGGAACTTCTTCCTGAGGAGCAGGGACTTCAGCAGGTGCTTCTTCCGGTACGGCCGGAACGATCACTGCCGGGGCCGGAGCCTCCACAGGGGCCGGTACATATACGGGTGCCGGAGCAGCCGCGGGAACCGGGGCATATACGGGAGCCGGGGCATATACGGGAGCCGGGGCAGGTGCTGCTGCGGGAACTGCTTCCGTAAGAAGGACCGGGCCTCTTTCAGGCTCTTCGGCCGGTGTGATCTTATCCTTGTTGTAATGCAGGAACTTGATGATCGGAATCAGTTCGATAATTGCAGAAAAGAATCCCAATGCGGTCCGCGATCCGAGTGTCCTGTTTTCGCAGCGTGCGTAGATCGTACGGTAAACGCTTCCGAGGAAGAACATCTTAAAGACGAAAATCGCCGGAGCACCGATAAACGGAATATAAGCTGCCGCAAACGTGATAATATACCAGAACTTGAACCACCAGACCGGGCAGTCCCCGCTGAACAGCTTCATTGTCGGCTTTCCTTCCGCCGCAGCATCCGCTAACGCGTAATACTGTGCAAAGGGAATCCAGGCCATCCAGCTTTTACGGTAATTGTATTTCCTCAGAAGCTTCTGGAACGCCACCGCGCGCAGAATGTACATTCCGACTGCCACCATAATGATGACAAGGCAGAAAAACCAGATCAGAAGAAACACTACAGCAAATAAAGCATCTTCCATTTCAAATATCCTCCTTCACTTGATAGCTGACAGTATATCACATTTATCCGTGCCCGTGGGCAATGATTAATTGCAGGCTGGCATCAGTAAATTGTCTTAATCTCCCCTTCCGGAATTCCGTACTCCTTCATAAAGTCCTGAAGCTCCTTCGGATTCTGGATCAGGCGTACAGCGGTGAACTTACCGGTCTCCAGATCCCGGAAACCGGCCGTTTTCTCCCCCGTACAGATGCTCGAAAGAAGCACAGGTTCCTTCTTCTCATGATCGTAGCTTTTTGTCTGGATTTTCCGTTTTCTTCCGAACATGGCGCTTCCTTCTCCTTTTCGCATTATTCTACCACAGAACCTTTTCGGAATCAAGAAGCTGCTGCGGTTTTTCGCTTGACAAGGGCCGGTAAATTGTATATAAATATCTTATATCTTTTCGGAATTCCTGTGCTATTTTCACAAAAGCATAAGGATCAGAACCAAAAGCAGAAGAACAGGAGGTTCAGGCAGATGCTGAAGGATTTTGTAAAGGCCGCAAAGCCGGATGATGATACGCTGCAGGCAGCCCTGAAAAAGGAACAGGAAACACTTGCAGGCTATCAGACAAGAATCAAGGAAGCGAAACTTCCGGTCATGGTGATTTTTGAAGGCTGGGGCGCTGCCGGAAAAGGCAGTGTGATCGGACGCGTAATCCGGAACATCGACCCCCGCTTCTTCCGCGTCAAAACCATGGCTCCCCCGACCGCAGAGGAAAAGCGTTATCCTTTCCTCTGGCGCTATATGCTGGAAATCCCGGAAGCCGGCAAATTTGAGTTCTTTGACGGCTACTGGATGGAGGAAATCGTAAACGGTGCCGCGGACGGGTCCCTTTCTGAAAAGGATTACGCCGCGCGGATCCGGAGCGTCAATACGACCGAGCGTTCTCTCACGGACAACGGCTATCTCGTGATGAAATTCTTCTTCCAGATTGACCAGAAGGAGCAGAAAAAGCGCCTCAAGGAGCTGCTGTCCGACAAGAACACAAGCTGGCGCGTCAGTCCGCAGGATGAGGACCAGAACAAGCACTACGACCGCTACGAGAAGCTGTTCGACCGCTACCTTTCGGATACCAACCGCTCCACTTCTCCCTGGTACATCATCGACGCCAAGGACAAAAAGTGGGCAGAGCTTCAGGTGCTGGAATTCCTGAATCAGGGCATCGACACCGCACTCAAGAACCATGCGCTCGCGGTTCCGATTCTCCAGAATACTTTCCCGCTTGTGCAGATGCCGGACTTAGCGGATGTCTCTCTCAGCGACAAAACCGTATCCGATTCGGAATACAAAAAGGAACTGGACAAGCTGCAGAAGGAGCTCCGGAACCTCCATAACGAGCTCTACCGCAGAAAAATCCCGGTCATTATCGCTTACGAGGGCTGGGATGCTGCCGGAAAAGGCGGAAATATCAAGCGCATCACCGGTGCGCTCGATCCCCGCGGTTATGTTGTCCATCCGATCGCGAGCCCGGAGCCGCACGAGAAAGCACGGCATTTCCTGTGGCGCTTCTGGAACCGTCTCCCGAAGACCGGCCACATTGCGATTTTCGACCGCACCTGGTACGGCCGCGTGATGGTGGAACGCCTCGAGGGGTTCTGCTCCGAAAACGACTGGCAGCGCGCCTACAATGAAATGAATGAGTTTGAAAAAGAACTCTCTGACTGGGGCGCGGTCATCATCAAGTTCTGGGTCCAGATTGACAACGAAACCCAGCTCCAGCGCTTTACCGAGCGGCAGAACACCCCCGAAAAACAGTGGAAAATCACCGATGAAGACTGGCGAAACCGTGAAAAGTGGGACCTCTACGAGGAAGCAATCAACGAAATGCTCCGGAAAACTTCCACCACTTTCGCGCCCTGGTACATTCTCGAGTCCAATGACAAGCATTATGCCCGCCTGAAAGCACTCCGCATCGTCATCGACGCCTGCAAAAAGGCCTGCAAAGAGCAGTAAGGATTATCCTTTCAACAAGAAAAGACCTTCCGTCCCGGAGGCAGTTCAAATCTCCCGGACAGAAGGTCTTATTCTTTGCAAAACCTTTACTATATTTTCAGGACAGGAGCTGCAGAAGGTCCTGTGTGTCGGAGGTTTTTACGAGAAGACGCAGGAAATCCTCCGCCTCGTTCTCGTCGAGACCCGTCTTGGCCCACTTCAGAAGGAAACCGGACACGAGGAAAATATAGTATTCGGTGAGCATTTTCCGGACGGTTTCATCCACCGTAATGCCGGAAAAAGTACGTTCAAGGTAGTTCGTGACGAAGTACTGACAGGCATGCTCGACCCACTCCTGGAACATTTCGCGGTCCACGGCCTTGTAGACGTGGAGGACGGATTTTTTATAGCGCAGGAGGAAACGGATCACACCCTCCATGCATTCGGCAATCGTACCGTTCGCATTTTTCCGGATGATGGAGTCTGAACCCTCCTGGATAATCCGCTCCAACAGCGCCGGGATGTCCTGAAAATGGTAATAGAAAGAACTGCGGTTGATACCGCAGTCATCTACAATGTCACGGATCGTAATCGACTTCAGGGGTTTTTTCTCCAAAAGCCGGATGAACGACCGCTTGATGGCATTTTCAGTAAAACTCGCCAAACAATCCTCTCCTGTTACTTCTCCATCGCCTTCTCGTAAAGCTTCTGCATTTCCTCCGGCATCTCCGTCAGAACTTCATGGGAATCTCCGGATTCTTTTTGAATCTGAAGTGCTTCACGGCCGCCTTTGATATGAATGGTCCCGTAGAGATCCGAATTCGAGTCGGATGCGGGGGTCAGAAGATACAGCGCCCGGCCTTCTTCCGAAAGAAGCAGGGTGAATGAAGCCGAAGCTTCTTCAATCTCGATATCCGCGCTGTCTGCCGATACCAGAAGAAGCAGTTTCTCTTCCGGCCCTTTTGCAAGAACAGCGGAATTCCGGTTCACGGACATGTCTTCCGTCAGTGCTTTTTCCTCGTTCGCTGATGCTGCAGCGGTCTCATAAACCTGATCTTCCTCTTCGGCAGCCTCCGCTTCAGCCTTGATTGTTACAGAATCCGTGATCGAAGCTCCCGTATCTTTCCCGGCCTGTGAAACGATATCATAATCTGCTGCCGTCATCGCTGACTTGCTTCCAGAAGGACGTAAAAGCGTAGTGCCGCCGATCAGAAGCCCGATCACAGCCGCAGCTGCAATCGCGGTAATCCCGATCACACGTCCCGCAAGAAAACGTCTGCGGTTTGCCATCGCGGGCTGGTCCGGAGCCGCCTCTAAAATATAGCGGTCGTCAATGTCTGAAATTGCACGGATAATTTTATCGTTGTTCACAGTACGAAACCCTCCTTCTCAAGATGTTCCTTCAGTTTGTTTCTGGCTCTGAAGAGAAGGGACTTGACATTGTTCTCGGTAAATCCAAGGTTCTCCGAAATCTCCTTCACCGAGCTGAAATAGAAGTAGCGCTGGACGAACACGATCCGCATGTTTCTCGGTACGCCTGCGAGGAAGCGGTTGATTTCCTCCTTCAGGAGCTTTCCTTCGACCTCGTCCTCGACTGTTGTGCCGGAAGCGATGAATTCGTCGAGTTCCTCGAGTGCGGCATCTGATTCGCCGGATCCGCGTTTCTGTGCGTTTTTCTCCTTCAGCCGGTTCAGCGAGAGATTCCGGGCGATCCTTCCGACAAAAGCCTTCAGCGAATCCGGCTGTGTCGGGGGAATCGCGTTCCAGGTGTGGAGCCAGGTGTCGTTGACACACTCCTCGGCATCCTCTTCTGACCGAAGAACATTGTAAGAGACCGTATGACAGTAACCGCCGTATTTGACAGAGGTTTCTGTGATGGCAGTTTCATTTCTCGAAAAATACAGTTCTATGATCTTTTCGTCTTCCAAGATACGGTCACTCCATTTCCCTCTCAACCCAAAAGACAACTTCCGAAAAGGAAGGGTTGCAGCAAGATTTATCTTTTTATCAGAATAATTGCAACGTCATTGACGTTTGTTCCGGTCGGGCCTGTAACGATCAGGCTCTTCACGGCCTGAAGCGCGTGATAAGAGTCATTGTTTTCCAGCGTATCGTAAATACTGATACTCTGTTCCTGAAGCTTTTCGGCGGTTTCGCCGTCTGCATAGGCGCCTGCCGCATCCGTCGGTCCGTCGGTTCCGTCTGATCCGAAGCTCAGAACCATCGTATCCTTCAGTCCCGAGATTCCTTCGGCTGCAGAAAGCACAAGTTCCTGGTTCCGTCCGCCAAGGCCCGTTCCTTTGATCTTCACGACGGTTTCGCCGCCCGCGATAAAGGCGAGGCTCCGTTTGCTGCCCTGATAGTACCGCGCAATCGAAGATAGGAACGCACCGGCGTCCCTGGCTTCGCAGTTCAGCGAATCGGTCAGGATAACGGTCCGGTAGCCGAGCGCTTCGCAGGCGTCTTTCGCGGCCGTACAGAGCTTCGATACATCGCCGATAATCCGGTGATCCACATTGTTCAGGTACTTCGGCGTCTCAAGCATCAGGGTCTCGATGATGTCGGCATTCAGATTGATATGATATTTTTCAAGGACAGAGAAGGCTTCTTCGCCGGTCGAATTGTCCGGATAACAGGGGCCGGAGCCGATCGTCGAAAGATCGTTGCCGATGACATCCGAGAGCACGATCACATGGACCTTCGCGGGGAAGCAGGCCAATGCGAAACGTCCGCCCTTCACCTGCGAGAGATGTTTCCGGACGAGGTTGATCTCATGGATGTCAGCACCTGATCCCAGAAGCTTTTCCGTGATCTGCTCGAGTTCCTTCTCCGGAATGATCGGCACTTCGAAAAGGCTTGATGCGCCGCCCGACAAAAGGAACAGCACCTCATCCTGGTCCGTCAGCCCGTAAACGAGATCAATCGCTTTCTGGGTTGCCTCGTAGGAATTCTGGTCCGGCGAAGGATGGCCGGCTTCAAAAATCCTGCAGCGCTGCAGCGGTGTTTTCGCGTGGCCGTACTTGGTAATGACAACGCCGTCCCGGATCTTCTGTCCGAGAACCGTTTCCGCCGCCTTGGCCATCGTATATGCAGCCTTTCCGGCTGCCACGAGATACAACCGGTCACTCTGAAGCTCCAGCTCCGAAATTGCTTCCCGGACCGACTTCTGCGGCATCACCGCCTGTACGGATTTCTTGACGATCGTGATGACATCCTCTCTCTGACTCATTTTCTCTCTGTCCTTTCAGTCATATTCTGTATATCAGCCCTTTTCAGGGTTTTCAGCCTTTCATCAGTGCCTTCATCTCGCGCGCGTTCAGGATACCGGCTTCCGTCGTTTCCTCTGCACCAAGAAGCCTTGCAAGTTCCCGGATGCTCTCATCCTCTGATAGCTCCTGCACCTCTGTCAGCGCGCTGCCCTCTGAGGCGGTTTTTTCAATCAGGAAATGGTGGTCGGCGGCTGCGACAATCTGCGGCAGATGGCTGATGCAGATAACCTGATGATCCGCAGCGATCTTATGCATGCGCCGTGCGACAGCCGCGGCTGTTTTTCCGCTGATCCCGGCGTCGATTTCATCAAACACCAGCGTATGAATTCCGTCGGTGTCCGCCGATACCGTCCGAAGCGCCAGCATGATCCGAGACAGTTCGCCGCCGGATGCAACACGCGCAAGCGGCTTTACGGGTTCACCGGGATTTGTCGAAATCAGGAACCGCACCTCGTCGGCACCGTTCGGACTGAAGCGGTTTGTCTCCTGTACTTCACATTCAAACCGCACCTGCAGAAAATTCAGGTCCAGAAGCGCTTCCGTCATCTCCTGCTGCAGTTCGTCTGCGCAGGCCCTTCTCTGGTCATGCAGTACTTTTGCCGCCTGGACGAGTGATTTCCGTAGAACCGCAAGCTCCGAAAGCATCCGTTCCCGGTTCTCGTCAAAATCCTTCAGCGAATCATATTCCCGCTGCAGCCGGTCAAAGGATTTCAGAATCTCCTCTTCCGTCGCGCCGTATTTCCGCTTTATCTGTGACAGGAACTGCAGCCGTTCCTCCACCAAATTCATCCGTTCGCCGTCGGTATCGAGGCTCTGAAGCCTTTCTTCGGCATCGGATGCCGCATCCTGCATCAGGGATTCAATATCGCGAAGCTCCGAGAGAAGCGCCGAAAGGCCGGGATCTGTGGAAACAAGTCCGGAAATCTCCCGAATGGATTCGGAAAGCGCGTCCGGAAGATCTCCGGAAAGCGCCGAATGCGTAAGGTTCAGCGCGTTTTCGATCGCCCGGGCCGAGGAAAGCTTCCGAAGCTCCTTTGTCAGCGCCTCATCTTCTCCAATCCGGATATTTGCATTTTCAATTTCCGTAAGCTGGAATCCGAGAAAATCCAGCCGTTTCCGGCGTTCATCATCGTCTTCTCCGCCGAGGCTGCGGATTTCCTCGCGGAGCTTCCGGTAGGCGCGGTAGCATTCCTGGTACTGCTGAAATGCATCCGAAATTTCAGCGCCTGCATAAGTATCGAGATACCGGAGATGATTCTCTTCCGACAGCAGCGACTGGTGTTCGTACTGCCCGTAGATATCCAGAAGCAGTGCCGAGACCTTCCGCACAAAAGCAGCCGGGACGACTTCCGAATTCAGACGCAGCACACTCCTTTTCTCGGAGATCCTGCGGGAAAGGATCAGTTTTCCGTCCTCCGGTTCCACAGAAAGCTCCGCCAATTTCTCTGATGTCTGCGGATCCGTTACGGAGAAAACAAGCTCGACAAAGCCCTCGCTCTCTCCTGTCCGCACAAGATCCGTACTGCCGCGTTCGCCGAGCGCAAGCTGCAGTGCGCCGAGAAGAATCGATTTTCCGGCACCGGTTTCGCCTGACAGAATATTCAGGTGATCCGAAAGCGTGAGTTCCGCTTCGCGGATCAGCGCAATGTTTTTTACATGAACATATTCCAGCATGCCCTACTCCAGTTTGTTCCGAAGGACCTCGAGGAAACTGTTTTTTTCAAGCTTCAGGAGGCGGACCTTCTTTTCGTCTTTTCTGACCTGGATCTCGTCGCCGCATGCGAGCCCTTCATACACGGTGCCGTCAAAGCTTAAGAGCACCCCTCCTCTGCGGATGCCGGTAATCCGCAGGGTCACTTCCGCATCATCGGGAAGCACGATGCTTCTCTGGAGCATCGTATGGGGATTCAGGGGAGTCGCAAGGATCATGCTCGCGCTCGGCATCACAATCGGGCCGCCGGCAGACAGGTTATAGGCTGTCGAGCCGGTCGGCGTCGAAAGGATCATCCCGTCGCCAAGATACCGCTTGATCGGTTCCCCGTTGACGCAGAATTCAAATTCCACAGTTGAAATGCCGGAAGTCCGAAGGACAATATCATTCAAGCCCGAGTTCTCGCAGAGGATTTCTCCTGAGCGGAACAAAAGACCGTGAAGCATCATCCGCTCTTCGATCATATACACATCCGAAAACAGCCGGTCCACCGCCGAAAAAGCCCGCTCGCTTTCCGTTTCGGCAAGATACCCGACAGTACCCATGTTGACACCCATGACGGGCAGATGACACTCGTCCGTGTCGCGGGCTGCCTGGATAATAGTCCCGTCGCCGCCGAGCACAATCACGGCTTCCGTCTCTTTCGGGATCTCATCCGCGCGGACAAAACGCTTTCCGTCAAAGCAGCGGTTTTCCGCCAGCACAGCGCTGCCGCCCTTTGACCGGATATACTCGGATAGCTCTCTGGAAAAGTCGATTGTTTCAGGCTTTTCCGCATTCGGAATGATAAAAAAGTGCTTCATTGTCCTTCACAGAAGTTCATGGGAACGGCGGACCACTTCTTCCGGATCGACTGCCGAAGCGGTTCCGTCCTCTTCCCTGTTTCTAAGATACAAAAGATACTCAATATTGCCCTCCGGTCCGCGGATCGGAGAATACGCGAGCCCCGAAACCGAAAAGCCGATGGAACGGGCAAAATCCATCACTTTTTCGCAGACCTCAAGGTGTGTCTCAGGCTCCCGGACGACCCCCTTCTTGCCGACCTTTTCGCGTCCTGCTTCAAACTGCGGCTTGATCAGCGCCACAACTTCCGCGTCCTTGGAAAGCCTGTTCTTTACAGGCGGAAGCACCAGCGTCAGCGAAATAAAACTGACGTCAATTGAGGCAAATCCAATTGGTTCCGGGACTTCCTTTTCCGAAAGATACCGCACATTCGTCTTCTCCAGGTTGACGACCCGCGGATCATTCCGGAGCGACCATGCAAGCTGGCCGTGTCCGACGTCGATCGCATAGACTTTTTCGGCTCCGTTCTGAAGCATACAGTCCGTAAAACCGCCGGTGGATGCGCCGATGTCCATGCAGACTTTTCCGCTCAGTGCAATCGGGAAGCTCTGAAGTGCCTTTTCCAGCTTCAGGCCGCCGCGTGAAACATATTTCAGTGTATTTCCGCGCACCTCAATCGGCGCATAGATATCAAAACTCTGACCGGGCTTGTCTTCCTTCTGACCGTTCACGTAGACGATGCCTTCCATGATCAGGCGTTTGGCTTTCTCACGGGAATCCGCAAGTCCGAGATTCACAAGAAGCACATCAAGGCGTTCCTTCATGAAAGCCTCCCGAGAATCTTTTTTGCGATACTCTGGGGATCCATGCCGAGCTTTTCATACAGAACCGGCACATCGCCCTGCGGGACGAACTCGTCCGGAATGCCGATCGGAAACACTGGAATATCAAAGCCTGCTTCGGATACTGCAGCTGCCACAGCAGAGCCGAAGCCGGACTTTACGATGCCGTCTTCCACCGTTGCAATTAGCCTAAAATCTCCGGACTGAATCATCGAAAAAACCTGTTCCCGGTCCCAGGGCTTCAGGAAGCGCATATTCAGGACCGCTGCGTCATGCCCCTGTTCCCTGAGAAGCTCCCGGACCCGGTCTGCTGATCCGAGCATCGAACCCGCAGAAAGGATCAGCACTTCTTTTCCTTTCCGAATCAGTTCTGCTTTGCCGTACTCAAGCGGCGCATTGTATTCCGCGTAATCCGTGCAGGCCTCTCCCCTCGGATAGCGGATTGCAAGCGGATGCCGGTATTCCGTCGCGAATTTCAGCATCTGCCGGAACTCTTCGGCGTTTTTAGGGGCCATCAGCGTCATGTTCGGGAAGGAGCTCAGGAAACTGATATCAAAAACGCCCTGGTGCGTCTCACCGTCACGCCCGACAATTCCTGCCCGGTCAATACAGAACAGAACCGGAAGGTCCTGCATGCAGACATCGTGTACAATCTGGTCGTAAGCCCGCTGCAGGAAAGAAGAATAAATCGCGCACAAAGGATGCATCCCGGAAGCCGCAAGCCCTGCTGCAAATGTGACTGCATGCTGCTCCGCAATCCCGACGTCGAAGAAGCGTTCCGGCGCCGCCTTCTGGAAACCGGAAAGCCCGGTACTGTCGCCCATGGCAGCCGTAATCGCGCAGAGGTCCGGGTATTCTTTTGCTGCATGGCTCAGAAAATCACAGAGAATCGCGGAATACTCCGGGTTTTTCGCTGCTTTTTTCGGTTTCCCTGTCTCCGGATCAAAGGGCCCCACTCCATGCCAGCGCTCGGGATTCTTTTCCGCAGGCGGATAGCCTTTTCCTTTCCGGGTCTTGACGTGAATCAGGACACAGCGCGGCAGTTCTTTCGCACGCAGGAAGATTTTACGCATCTCGCGCACATTATGTCCATCCACAGGTCCCAGGTAGGTGATGCCCAGATTCTCAAAAACCATGCCGTCCGGAAGCACCATCTCCTTCATGGAATCCTTCGTATTGGAAATGAAGCTGACGAGCCCGGTGCCGACGCCCGGAATATTGTTCAGGGTCTTTTTTACACTGGACTTTGCCTTGTTGTAGCGCCTGCCTGCGCGCATGTTCATCAGATAATGGTGCATGCCGCCGGCATTCTCGCCGATCGACATGTCGTTGTCGTTCAGAATAATAATAAAATTGGATTTCAGGGAAGCTGCGTTGTTCAGTGCCTCAAAGGCCATGCCGCCGGTCATCGAACCGTCCCCGATCACGCTGATCACGTGATAATCCTTCTTCATCAGATCCCGCGCATGGACAAATCCGAGTCCCGCCGAAATCGATGTCGAGCTGTGACCGGTATTGAAGCTGTCGTATTTGGATTCCCGGCGTTTCGGGAAGCCGGAAAGCCCGCCGTAATCCCGGAGTGTATCAAATTCATCTGCTCTTCCCGTCAGGATTTTCCAGGTGTAGGACTGATGTCCGACATCAAAGATCACCTTGTCCTCCGGAAAATCAAAAACCGAGAACAATGCGAGCGAAAGCTCGACCGTCCCCAGGTTGGATGCCAGATGACCGCCTTTTTTACTGACTTTTTCGATAATAAATTCCCGGATATCCGAAGCGATCTTCCTGAGTTCGGGATCCTTCATGGCCCGAAGTTCTTCGGATGTAGGTATTTTATCCAGCATGATTACTTTTTCCTTGAAATCAGCGAGATCAGAAGATTCTCGAGGAAGCGGTTCTCGCCGGTCAGGTTCTGCATGAGCGCGACCGCTTCATTCGTCAGTTCCGCCACCTTCTTTTCCGCTTCTTCCAGTCCGTATAAACTCACGTAAGTGGTCTTTTCGTTTTTCTCGTCAGAGCCCACGTTTTTTCCAAGCTCTTCATCTGTCGAAGTCACATCCAGGATGTCGTCCTTGATCTGGAAGGCCATTCCGACTTTTTTCGCAATCCGTTCGACGTTCTGAACATCTTCATGCGAGGCATCTGCAAGAATCGCGCCGCACATCATGGAGGCTTCCAGAAGCGCGCAGGTCTTGAGATCGTAGATAAATTCCATCTTTTCGGGCGTGAGGACCTTTCCGGTTTCCTCCACATCCACTGTCTGGCCGCCGATCATGCCGTATATTCCGGTCTTTTTCGCAAGCACATGCATGGCAGTCCCGACATTTTTGATATTCAGATTGTAGGAAAAGGCTGTCGCGGCCGTTTCCATCGCATACATCATCAGCGCATCGCCTGCAAGAACGCCCATGTCTTCGCCGAATTTGTGCCAGGTCGTCTCCAGCCCACGCCGCAGGGTATCGTTGTCCATACACGGAAGATCGTCATGAATCAAAGAACTCGTATGGATAAACTCGACAGCCGCGACAAAGGGTTCAATGATCCTGCCGTGTCCGTCAAAAAGCCGGAAGGTTTCAAGCGCAATCAGCGGACGCAGCCGTTTCCCGCCTGCGCGCACACTGTAATTCATGGCCGTAAAGATTGTCTTTTGCAGCCCCTCTTCCGCCGGAAGAAAGCGCTCGATGATCTCTTCGACCTCTTCGGTTTTCATGGAAAGTTCCTGCTCAAAGGTCATACAGCGCTCCTTTTACAGATCCTTTCTGATCAGCCTCGCAAGTACGCCGTTGATGAATTTGGGCGATTCGTCACCGCCGTAGACTTTCGCAAGCTCCACGGCTTCGTTGACCGCAACCTTCTCGGGCGTTTCGTCGTCATAATACATTTCGTAAAGCGCCAGCCGGATGATGGAAAGATCCACTTTCGAAAACCGTTCAATCCGCCAGCCTTCGGTTTTTTCGGAAATCTCCCGGTCAAGCTCCGGAATCCGCGGGAATATATCCATGCAGCGCGCAAGAATCTCTTCCCGATCCTCCTCGCTCAGTTCTTCCTGCTGCTCAAGAAACAGCCGGGTCTCCTCCTCTAATTCGGGATTCGGATAGAAATTACAGGAGTACACGATCTTAAAGGTCAGGTCGCGCAGTTTTTTCCTCGTAATGGTCATACATTCACTCCGGCAATCGTAATGCTGACGTCTGTGACCTTCATGCCGGTCATCGACTCGATCGCGTTCACAACCTTCTCGCGCACGTCATCTGTCACTTCGGGAATGCTGCGGCCTCCGGTCAGGATCAGGGCAAGCTTCACGGCCACGCAGCCGTCGTCAATCGAGATCCGGACCGATTTGCGGATATTTTTCACATCGGAGCTCGTGATCATATCATGCGTCAGGCCGCCCGCAAGACAGGCGACACCCTTCGCATCCGTTGCAGCGAGTCCGGCAATTGCCGAAACGACATCGTCAGCGATCTTCACTTCTCCGATCTTTTTTTCTCTTTGTTCCATATGGAGTACCTCCACGCATAATATAGCTTATTATACAAAATCAGCAGAGAAAAAGCAAGCAGCTCTTTTTCTCTGCTGTTATGAGTTTCTTCGGGCGCTTACGATCATCCGTTCTATGCTTCCGGGGATTCCGAACCGACAAGGGCCTGGATTGCCTCATTCAAAGACAGCATCCGGTCGTCAAGCGCATTGATCATCTTCGCGCAGGCAGCAAGCTCATCCTTGATGTATTCCGGCGCGTTGCCTTCGAATTTATAGTAAATCTTATGTTCAAGAGAGGCCCAGAAATCCATTGCAATCGTCCGGATCTGGATCTCGACCTTGGTCTCCACCGGACCGTCCGCAAGGAAAATCGGCACGGTTACAATCATATGATAGCTCTTGTATCCGTTTGCCTTGGGACTCGCGATGTAGTTCTTGATAATCAGAACCTTAATATCGTCCTGATTGCTGATCATATCTGCGATTTTATAGATATCCGAAGTAAAGGAGCATACGATGCGGATGCCGGCAATATCATTCAGATACTGCTGCATGCTGGCAATATCCGTTTCATGTCCTTCCCGGCGCAGTTTCCGGACAATGCTTTTCGCGGACTTCAGGCGGTAGGTTACGTGTTCAATCGGATTATAGTGATGCGTAATCTGGAATTCGCCGCGCAGGATTTCGATCTTGGTATTGATCTCCTGGAGTGCGGAACTGTACAGAAACATCAGGGTTTCCCAGTCTTTGACGTCATCTCCGGTAAGCAGGTATTCGGTATCGGTCATGATAATATTCCTCGTCAGTATTGTTGCGGATCAGATCCAGTACCATAATACCATCTTTTTTGCGTTCCGTAAACTGTTTTCGCATGTTTCGTCAGCATTTTGACGGAATATCGGGCGGATCGGACGGATTTTCTGATCATTCTACAGCTTGACTTTTTCCGGCATTTTCCATACAATAATGGTGCGCCGCACCCGCGGTTTACGGCGGGGCGACAGCAGAAAGGCAAATCCTATGACAAAACAGAAATTCGGGGCCCGCACCATCGCGGGGCTCGCAATCCTTACGGCCGTTGTCGTCGTTCTCCAGATGCTCGGAAGCTTCATCCGTTTCGGCCCCTTCTCCATTTCCCTTGTCCTGATCCCGATCGTTGTCGGTGCGGCACTGTACGGACCTCTTGCCGGTGCGTGGCTCGGCTTTGTGTTCAGCGTAGTCGTTCTGATCAATGATGCCGCTGCATTCTTGGCGATCAACATCCCCGGGACCGTCATTACGGTACTTCTCAAGGGAACCCTCGCCGGCTTCCTCTCCGGAATTGTATACAATCTCCTGAAGAAATGGGCGCTGGTCTTTAAGAATTTAGAGAAAGACAAGGAGAGCTGGCAGATCAATCTCGGCGTTGTTGTGGCTGCGATCGTGTGCCCGGTTGTCAACACCGGTATTTTCCTTCTTGGCTGTGTCATTTTCTTCCTTCCGACCATCCGCGAGTGGGGGGCAGCCGCCGGTTACGAAAATGTCGGCGCCTACATGCTCTACGGCTTTGTCGGCGGCAATTTCCTGTTCGAGCTTCTGTTCAACCTGATCCTGAGCCCGGTGATCGTCCAGATCATCCGCATCGGACAGCGTTCCGTGAAAAAATAAAGGGATATCGGTATGATTCTCTGCATTGATGTCGGAAATACCAATATTGTCCTCGGCTGTATCGAAAACGGACAAGTCCTTCAGACCATCCGCCTCACGACCCGGGAGCGGGAAACTGCCGCTGAAACGGCAGTGCGGCTTTCGGGGATTCTGTCATTTTACCGGATTCCGCAGGACGGCTTCTCAGGCGCAATCCTGTCTTCTGTCGTGCCTTCGGTGACAGAGTCCTTCCGTGAGGCTGTGGAATCGCTTCTTCAGGTCCGCTGCCTCGTTGTCGGCCCCGGCATGAAAACCGGCCTGAATGTCCGGATCGACGATCCCGGAACCCTGGCCGGCGATCTTCTTGTCGGTGCTGTCGCGGCGATGAATTTCTATCCGCTTCCGGCAATTATCATTGATATGGGGACAGCCATCACGCTGACAGCTGTCGACGAAAAATGCTGTTACCGCGGCGGCGCGATCCTTCCCGGAATCCGCCTCTCCTATCAGGCGCTTTCCTCGGGCACGAGCCTTCTGCCGGACATATCGATTTCTGTCCCGAAAAAAGTCATCGGCACAAATACGGTCGATGCCATGCGCTCCGGCGCCATGTACGGAACTGCCGCCCTTTTGGACGGCATGACCGAAAAAATGCAGGAAGAGCTTGGCTCTCCCTGCACGATTATCGCGACTGGCGGCGATGCCGCTTCGGTCCTTCCGCTCTGCAAAAAGAAAATCATCCTCGACCAGGATCTTCTCCTGAAAGGGCTCTGCTGCCTGTACCTCCGGAATGTGAAGTAAGTCAGATGATCCCCCGAAGGACCAGAATCAGTACAATACAGGTAATGAGCACGGCTGAAGCGCTGACCACAACGCCGATGGTCGTGCCCACTTTTTTGCCGGTTGTCCTCGGGGCGCCGTAAGATTCCGGTACAAGGTGCGCTTTTCGAAGTGTCAGAACGACAGGCTTATATAAAAGCATCGTGATTGCCGCATTCAGGCCGCCTTTCAGGGCATTGAACGGCAGGAAAACTGTCGGAAGCATCGCGGCAACCGCCTCTCTCGGATAGCCCATATAAATCGGCGTCAGGAAGTAATTCCAGAGCATCATGACACCGATCATCACAATCACGCCGAGTACAAGGCCGATAATCGCGCCCTTCAGTTTATGCTTCAGACGCGGAATTTTCCAGTAAACAAATGCCGCCGTACACGCAAATGAACAGGTTGAGATCAGGTTCATTACGGCACCGATCGGGCCGGTATCACTGACGGTAATCATCTCGATCAGGGAGACGACAAAAGAAATCAGAAAGGTCGTGAGCGGTCCGTAGATAAATCCGCCGATCGTAATGATAACGTCCTTCGGCTCGTATTTCAGGAATGATACGACCGGGATCCGGATCAGGACCATCAGTACATAGGCGAGCGCCGCCAACATTGCCATCACAACCAGCTGTTTCACTTTTTCGTTTTTCATAAAGCTCTCCTTTTCAGTTGTTTCTGAAAGGCGTGTCTCAAGAAAAATCCCCGGCCAGGTTTCTGTCTGACCGGGGATTTATAAGATCATTCCGTTTCTTCGGAAAAGGCGGACATCCGCCTGATCCTGGGAAAAACCGGTAACTTCTCTCATCCAGACTGTAACTGTCGGTACCGGAATTTCACCGGTTCGGGCCGAATGTCGGCTTCGCAGACTATACTGCCGGTAGGGAATCGCACCCAACCCCGAAGACATCGCTTTCCGGATTCTATTTATAGCACAGACCGGTGTGTCTGTAAAGGCTTTTTTCAGAAAAGCCAAAGGAAAAGATTATTTTGACATTTTCCATGAAAAGGAGTAAAATATAATGGATTGTACACAAATCCACTTTTCAGGAAAGGATGACTTAAGATGGCGAAACCCAATTCTCCGCAGGAGGAAATCCTTCGGCAGCGTCTGAAAAAAAAGAAAAAGAAACGCGGGCTTCTGATCGCGCTTCTCGTTATACTCGGAATCGTCGTGCTTCTGACTGTGAGTGTCCTCGTGATGTTCCTGCATTATTTCAACCGCAGCAATTACGTCAGCGATGATGATATTACGGATACGACAACTCAAATGGCAGATGAAACAGTCCCTGTCTCGAACACAGAGGAAACCGAGGAAGAAAGCACCGAAGAAGTTGCCACTGTTGCGTCCGAAGTTGAAGACGAACTGATCGAACAGAACCAGCTGACTGTTGAAGAGATCGAAAAAGGTGCTCTCGACAAGATTTATAATCTCCTTCTGGTCGGCGTCGACCGCCGCAACAAGTCCTGGAACGGCAACTCCGACGCAATGATCCTGATTACGATCAATAAGAATACGAACAAACTCTATATGACTTCCTTCATGCGCGACCTCTACGCCAATATCGCCGGTGTCGGTGTGCGAAAGCTGAATCACGCCTATGCGGTCGGCGCCGGTCCGCTTTTAGTGGAAACGCTTCAGACCAATTACGGTGTCGCGATCGACAATTATGCAAGCGTCGACTTTGAGGACATGAAGCATATCATTGACATTCTCGGCGGCGTCGATATCGAAATCAAGGACTATGAATTGTCCGAGATGGCGGAAGTGGGAATCTATAATACCGGCATGCAGCACCTTACGGGTGCGCAGGCGCTGAAATACAGCCGGATCCGCTATCACGGAAACGCAGATTTTGAACGCACCCAGCGCCAGCGCGTCGTGATCAACTGCCTGATCGAAAAAGCCCGGAACATGCGCGTTCTGGAGCTGGCTTCTTTCGCGGATCAGGTCCTCCCCTACGTCACACACAACATGAGCGCCCGTGAAACCCTGAACCTGATGACCGACCTTCCGACCATTATCGACTATGAGGTTGTGGAGCAGAGAATCCCCTATGACGGCGAATACTACAGCCAGAATGAAATTCTGATTCCGAAAGACATCAACGACACTGTCACGAAGCTTCGGAGCGTGATCTACGCTTCAGAATAAACACAGGAAAAGCACTTTGCCATGAATTACAGCAGGAAACGCGTTATTGAAAAGATCGAAGAGATCAGCACCCAGAAGCTGCGGGACAAAAACCGCCGGCTGATGAGCCTGGTCTCTTTCGGCATCGGTTTTGCGGGGCTTCTGTTTGTTGCTTTTGTGGCCTTTGTCGTCGGCTCCTTTACGGAGATCATCCGGAATGCACCGTCTATTGAAAACCTCGACTCCGTCAACCCGGGCGAAACCAAAAGCATTATCTATGCTGCGGACGGCTCCGTCATGCAGGAACTTGTCCAGAGCGGCTCAAACCGCGTCAGGGTCACTTATGATCAGATCCCCAAAGACCTTGTCAATGCCTTTGTTGCGATTGAGGACTCGCGCTTTTTCAAGCATGACGGCGTCGATGTAAAGGGCATCATCCGCGCCCTCTTTGTCGGCGTCACTTCCGGAAAATCCGAAGGCGCAAGCACCATTACGCAGCAGCTGATCAAGAATACGATTTTCAACGGCGGCCTTGAAAAAAATTACGGCGACCTGATTGAACGAAAGCTGCAGGAACAGGCGATCGCCCTGAAGATCGAACGCGAAATCGACAAAACACTGATCATGCAGTACTACCTGAATACCATCAACCTTGGCAGCAACTGTCTCGGCGTACAGGTCGCCAGCAAACGGTATTTCGGCAAGGATGTCTGGGATCTGGATCTTGCCGAGTGCTCGGTCCTTGCACCGATTGCCCAGAATCCGACGCGCTTCAATCCGATCACGCATCCCGAGAACAACCAGAAGCGCCGGCTGATCGTCCTGAAATACATGCTGAGCGACGGCTATATTTCTGAAGCACAGTACGATGAAGCCATTTCAGAGGACGTTTACCGCAGAATCCAGGCCGTTTCAAGCGAATATACCGGTACCCATGTTTTCTCATATTTTACGGATAAGGTTTTTGAGGAAGTGCTTTTAGCGCTGCAGGAAGACCTCGCCTACACTGACACACAGGCATACAACCTGATGTATTCGGGCGGACTTCGGATCTACACAACGCAGGATCCCCAAATCCAGCAGATCGTGGATTCCGAGGTGAATGACCCGAATAATTATATCGTCGAAATCGGCTATAAGCTTACAGAGGAATTCCTGGAATACGCCCTCTCCTGCCATCTGACGGTGCGCGTTTCCGACGGTACGGAATACCATTTTGATGAAAACAACCTGAAAAGCTATCACCAGAATGTGCTCGGGGAAAAGGATTACCAGCTGTATTATAAATCTCTGGATACGCTGTATGAGACCGTCAAGCTCTATAAAAACTACCTTGTGAAAAACACAGGCGGCGAGATTGTCACCGAAAACGTACAGGCCCTGATCCAGCCGCAGACCTCGGTCATGGTTATAGATCAGCGCACCGGTGAAGTGAAGGCCGTGACCGGCGGACGCGGCAATAAGGAGGACGTCGGTTCTCTGGTATTAAACCGCGCAACCGATTCGCTGCGTCAGCCCGGCTCAACCTTTAAGCCGCTTGTGACCTACGGGCCTGCAATCGATATCTGCGGCGACACGCTTGCGACGACCTATTATGATTCTCCGCTGGAAATCAACGGCAAGCAGGTCCACAACTGGTGGGGCAACGCCAACCTCGGCTATGCGAACATCCGCTTCGGAATCATGGCCTCGATGAATATTCTGGCCGTCCGCTGCATGGAGAACACAGTTACGGAAAATACAGCCTACGCCTATGCGAAGGATTTCGGGATCACTTCTCTCGTGCCCCAGGACAAATCCTACGCACTGACTCTGGGCGGCCTGACCTACGGCGTAACCAATGAGGAACTCACAACGGCCTATGCCGCGATCGCGAATGACGGCGTCTATCAGAAACCGATCTACTGGACTCATGTGACCGATGAAAACGGCAACCTGCTTCTGGAGAACAAAGCAGCAAGCCACCGTGTGATCAAGTCCACGACCGCGAAGCTTCTGACCTCTGCACTGGAAAGCGCGATCCGGCCGGAATTCACGCTCTGGCCCCAGTACAGTGTCTCGGCAACCAGCACTACCTGTGCCGTCGAAGGCATGGCCGTTGCCGGAAAATCCGGTACGACGAACGATGCAAACGACCTCTGGTTTGTGGGTTATTCCCCCTACTATACCTGCGGCATCTGGTCCGGCTATGATTCAAGCAAAGCCTTCGGTTCAAGTCCCGGCTATCACCGCGTGATCTGGCAGCACATTATGCAGCGGATCCACGAGGGCATGGAGGAAACTTCCTTCAACTACGACGGCCTTGTCCATGCAAGGATCTGCAGCAAATCCGGGCTTTTAGCCCGCGACGGCGTCTGTGACGCGAGCGGCGATGCAAGCTGCCATATCTATGAAGAGCTCTTTGCTCCCGGAACCGAGCCGACAGAATACTGCGACCGTCATGTCGTCTACTCTTTCTGTTCTGCTTCGGATATGCCGGCCGGCGAATTCTGTCCGGAGGAAAATATCATTCAGCGCGTCTTCATGATGATTGATTCAGAGGATTACGACGGCGCGACAACCGCGGATACACGTTTTACAATCAGCCCGGAAAAGATCATGTCTTCCTGTACGGTTCATATCGCACCGGAGACCGAACCGGAGCCGGAAACCGAGACGGAGTCGGAACCGGAATCCGACACTGAGACTGAAAGTGAACCCGAAACGGAAAGTGTTACGGAAACAGAAAGCAGCGATATGGACGCGGTTTCGGAAACGGAAAGCAGCGATATGGACGCGGTTTCGGAAACGGAACCAGAGAATGGAGACGAATAGATCGGATCCGATGATCAGTAAAACCGCCCTGACAGGAAGGTAAAAGCCTGCTGTAAGGGCGGTTTTTATATGATGATTGCCTGTATTATTTCTTCAGGCGGACCATATTCCAGGATTTTGCAGGAAGTACCAGCTCTTCGCCGATCGGAAGCTCACAGGGTTTTACCGCCTCCGGATTGTCTTTTGTATTGACAGCCGTCAGATCCTCTCCTGTCAGGACGCGGTGCAGAACCGGTTTGAAGCCTTCGTAATCCACAAGCTCAAGATCCAGCGTTACGGAATCTGTGAGCGAACGGTTCACTGCAAGAATCGTCAGCGTATCCTCATCGTTTTCAATCAGAATACTCTCCACATAGGGAATCGCATCCTTTCCGCCGGCAGCATAGGTATCACAGGAAACTTCGGTCTGAAGCGCTTTTCCGCGCCCGTTAACAGAAGCATCGAGGAAGGGGAAGAAAATCGTCTGGGCCCATGATTTTCCGCCGGTTTCGGTCATAATCGGCGCGATGACATTCACAAGCTGCGCAAGGCAGGCCATCTTCACGCGGTCGCAGTTTTTGAGGAGCGTGATCAAAAGACATCCGACAACCAGTGCGTCCTCTAAATTGTAGGCGTCCTCCAAAAGCGGCGGCGCGATCTGCCACTTCGGTACTTCCTTATCGGCTTCATTGCTGTGGAACCAGACATTCCATTCGTCAAATGAGAGGTTCAGTGTCTTGTCCGATCCGAGTTCTGCCTTGATTTCATCACAGATTCCGGCAGTCACTTTGATGAAGCGGTCCATATCCAGAGACTGGCCGAGATAGGCAGCCGTATCATTGTCGCGGTTTCCGTAGTAATTGTGCAGGGAAAGATAATCAATATGGCGATAGCACTCCCGAAGAACCGTGCGTTCCCAGCTGCCCCAGGTCGGCATCTGAATGTTGCTGGAGCCGCTCGCGACAAGTTCGATCGAAGGGTCTGCCCACTTCATGACCTTCGCAGTCTCACAGGCGATGCGGGCGTACTCTTCCGCTGTCTTGTGGCCGATCTGCCAGGGTCCGTCCATCTCGTTTCCGAGACACCATACTTTGACGTTGAACGGCTCTTCAAAGCCGTTTTCGCGGCGTTTGTTCGCGTAAAAGGTATCGGTTGTACTGTTGCAGTATTCCACAAGATTCCGGGCCTCTTCCGGGCCTCTCGTGCCCAGGTTGACAGCCATCATCACCTCTGTTCCGGCGCGTTTTGCCCACTCCTGGAACTCATCGATGCCGACTTCGTTTGTCTCGACGGACATCCAGGCCAGTTCCATCTTTTTCGGACGTTTTTCTTTGGGACCGGTACCGTCCTCCCAGTTGTAGCCTGAAACAAAGTTGCCGCCCGGGTAGCGCACGATCGGGACATTCAGTTCTTTCACGAGCTTCATGACATCCTGACGGAAGCCCTGATCGTCCGCTGTCTCATGGGAAGGTTCGTAGATTCCGCCGTAAACCGCGCGTCCAAGGTGTTCGATAAAAGACCCGAAAATCCGCTCGGGAACTTCCGAAATCACCCGGTCTTTTCCTGTTTTAATGACTGCTTTCATAGACTTGTTCTTCTCCTTTTTGTTCTTTTCGGCTCCGCATTCAGGGGGAAGCCAGCCCTTAAAATTCATTTCCTTGCCTGACGCGATACGTCAACATCAAACACCGCATAGGCCAGTACCGCGAAACCGACAACCGCTGCCGGGATCACGACCCGCTTCACAAGCTTCCAAGCCTTTTCGGTATTTTCCACAGAACGGTTTACGATACGGGCTTTTTCAAACAGACTGATGCCGGATTTTCCGGCCTTGGATTTTGTTTTTTCCATGCAGGACCTTCTTTCATGCGTTCAGATTCCGCGTATCATTCCGGAAGTCCTAAACTGCATTCAGTAAAAAACAGTCCGCCTTCCGGTACATTTATCATAGCACACACAGGACCGCCGCGTCCACCATAAAAACCGACCTGATCAACATGTTTTTGCAATGATCCCTGAGTTTTTTGCATTGCTAAAATGCTTTCTGTCCTGTATGATAATCCTATCAGTATTCAAACGGACAAGCAGCCGTCCATTAAGGAGGAATTCAGCCATGGCGAAACAATTCATCTGCACCCCGGACTACCCGGTCGTCACGACGCCGAAAGGTAAAATCAGGGGTTATCTCTATGAAGGCGTCTTCAATTTCAAAGGCATCAAATATGCAAACGCAAAGCGCTTCCATCAGCCCGAACCGGTTCCGGCCTGGGAAGGGACGAAAGATGCGCTTTCCTGGGGCTTCAACTGCCCCACCATGCGCGAAGATGCGCGGGATGCTTCGGCGTCTCTTGATCACCGCTACTGGCCCAAAAACGAACACTGCCAGTATCTGAATATCTGGACCACGACCCTGGATCCGACTGCAAAAAAACCTGTCATGCTCTGGATTCACGGCGGCGGATTCGCGGATTGCTCCGCGATTGAACTTGCCTGTGCGGACGGTGAAGAAATGTGCGGTTACGGCGATGTCGTAATGCTGAGCCTCAACCACCGCCTGAACATTCTTGGATTCCTGGATGTCTCCGCCTACGGTCCGCAGTATGAAAACTCCGGAAACGCCGGGCTCGCGGATCTTGTAATGGCGCTTCAGTGGATTCACGACAATATTGAATTCTTCGGCGGGGATCCGGACAATGTGATGATTTTCGGCCAGTCCGGCGGCGGCGGAAAAGTCTGTTCTCTTCTGCAGTGTCCGGCTGCGGACGGTCTTTTCCACAAGGCAGTTGTGCACAGCGGCATTCATGAGCGCCGTGCGCGTCCGACTCCGGAAGTCAGTAAAATCCTGGTCGGGGAAATGCTGAAAGCACTCGATATTGCGCCGGAAGACATTGAAAAGCTGGAAGATGTGGAATATGTCGATTTGGTTCGTGCCTATAATAAGGTCATTCCGGGCCTTCGCGCACAGGGCCTTGCAGTTGACGGCTGGGCACCGCTTGCAAACGGCTATTATCAGGGCTATGCCCGCCTCGACGGTTTCTATGAGCACGCTCTGAAGGTTCCGACGATGGTCGGCAGCTGCTTCTCGGAATTTGAGCGTCATCCGGACCATTCCAGAAAGTACAGCCTCTCCCGCGACGAAATTATCGCGCGGATCCGGGAACGTTACGGCGACAACACAGACCGTCTGATCGCACTTTTCGAGAAAGCTTACCCAGAAAAGAATCTCTTCGACATTCTTCTGCTGGATGCAGAAGTTCGTTTCGGCTCTCTCGATCATATTCAGAAACGTGCCGCATTCTCCGGCAGCGCACCGATTTATTCCTACGTTTTCGCGCAGGAATTACGAAACTACGACAATGGCCTGACAGCCTTCCACTGTGCAGAGCTGCCCTATGCTTTCCACACCACATCCCGCATCATGGTCTGCCAGCAGGAAGGTGTCGAGAAGCTCGAAAATGAAATGGCCGGCGCCTGGGCTGCTTTTGCCCACACCGGAAACCCAAACCACGCCGGACTCTCCGACTGGCCTGCCTTCACACCCGATGAGCCCGCAACCATGGTATTCTGTGATGACAGCCATGCCCGAATGGATTTCGACACCGAGCTCATCGCCCTGAAGAAACAGCTCGATCCCTCTTTTGCCGAGAAGATGGCCAAGCTTTTCCAGTCTGCAAAATAAGCCCGGTACGGCCCCCCTGCCCGCCCCTTCACCGGCCCGAAGAGTCCCTCCTCTCCGGGCCTTTTGCTTTTTTCGCCTTTCCCGCATATCCTGCCCATCAACTGTTCAAAGCCGCCTGCTTGCGATTTTGGACTGTCCTTCTCACTAGAGCTCACGCGGCACGCGCGTCTAAAGGATTTCCGCGCACCTATTGCGGTGAACTCGCGCTGAGCGCGGAAGAAACACGATCCGGCGTGATTCACTGTACCTGACGGTATGGATTACAGGTGTTTCAAAAGCGATTTGCGGA
>JAFYGJ010000032.1:0-48387 GCA_017543275.1 Lachnospiraceae bacterium
GATCTCCTTCAGGCGGGTGTCAATTCCGTCAACAAGGACTTTACGCCTGTATTTAGGACAAAAGATGACATGGTACTGGCAGCTGTAAACAATATGTTCGCCGTGGTGATACGGCCTTGCGGAGGTATTCTTCATAATAGAGATTATACCACAAATCTCACGAAAGTTCAAGAGGAAGGCGAACATTTGTTCTGCCTGTTTTCAATAAGGAAAGGCGCTTTCATCTACGCGAGCAAGCTCACGTAGTTTTCCCGCGCCACTCCTATAACCGCGAATATCGTCAGGACTGAAGAAGCAAAAGAAGGAGAAAACCATGAGCCTTACAGAGATGATCCGGAAAAAGGCCGGAAAAAATGTGAAAACGATCGTGCTGCCGGAAGGCGATGAGAAGCGCACAATAGCTGCTGCAGCATATGTAAAATCTAAGAAAATCGCAGAACCGGTACTTTTAGGCTCTCCGGAAAAAATCGCAAAAACTGCGGAAGAACTCGGGGAAGACCTTTCCGGAATCTGCATTATTGATCCGAATAACAGTGAAAAGGCCGGAGCCTATGCCGAAGCGCTTTATGAACTTCGAAAAGCGAAGGGCCTCTCAGAGGAGCAGGCGCAGCAGATGGTCCGTGATGTCATGTATTATGGCATCATGATGGTGAAGCTGGGAGACGCGGACGGGCTTGTGTCCGGTGCGGTGCATTCTACGGGCGACATGCTGCGGCCGGCGCTGCAGATCATCAAGACAAGGCCCGGCATGAAAGTGGTCAGTTCGAGCTTCCTGATGGACTGCCCTAACAAGGCGCTCGGAGGAGACGGCCTTCTCGTTTATGCGGACTGTGTCGTGATGCCGAATCCGACGGCAGAAGAACTGGCTTCGATTGCGATCGCCGCAGCCGATACCGCAAAAGTCCTCTGCGGGATTGAGGAGCCGCGCGTCGCGATGCTGTCCTTCTCGACAAAGGGCTCTGCAAAACATGAGCTGGTGAATAAGGTGCAGGAAGCGACAAGGCTTGCGCATGAGCAGGCGCCGGAACTCCTTCTGGACGGCGAGCTGCAGTTTGATGCGGCGCTCGTTCCGGAGGTCGGCGCTTCGAAAGCGCCGGGTTCACCGGTTGCCGGCCGCGCGAATGTTCTCGTATTCCCGGATCTTCAGGCCGGAAATATTGGTTATAAAATCACGCAGCGGATCGGCGGCGCGCAGTGTTTCGCGGTGCTTCAGGGCCTTGCTAAACCCTGCAACGACCTTTCGCGCGGCTGCTCTGTCGACGATATCATCGATACGATCGCCGCAACCGCTGTCCAGGCGCAGTAAAGCTGTCAGGTGAGACAGGAGGGCGGGTAAAGAAGACATTGTTTTCGGCTTCGTATCTTTCCTGCTCGGATTCGATAAAGGCTTCAATCTCTGCGGTTGGTTCGGCTTTTTCGATAATCATTTTCCTTTATTCCCGGCCCGATTTACAGCCACTTCTCAAAGAAATCAAACACCTTCTGGTCGTATTCCCCGCCCTGGATATAGCCATGCTCCTGGTTCGGGACAAGGACGAATTCGGCGACATTTCCGGCGGCAGTTCCGCGTTTGCAGAATTCGATGTTGACCGTGTAGGAGACGCGGCTGTCGCCGTCGCTGCAGAGGGCGAGGAGCGGCGCACAGGGTTTCTCGGCGTAGGTCAGCGGGCTTGCCTTTGTGAGCATTTCACCCATCTCATAAGGGTTTCCGCCGTACATCACTTCAAACTGCTTCGGATACAGGTCGTCGACAGCCATCCGGAGGCGGTGGAATTCCATCACATCGAGCGCTCCGTACCAGGAAACCGCGCAGCTGATATCACTGGAAATACCTTCATAACCGCCGAAATCTTCAAATCCTTCAATTCCGCCTTTGACAGACATCAGGCCTGCAAGCTGGCCGCCGCAGGATTCACCCCAGACGCCGATCCGCGCGGGGTCGATACCGAGTTTTTTGGCGTTCGCCCGAAGATAACGCACGGCGCATTTGCAGTCCTGAATCTGGGAGGGGAAGGGCCGGACCTGGGAAATGCGGTAGTCGATCGCCGCAATCAGATAACCTTTTCGGAGAAGCGTAAGAAAACGTTCCTCCGGGCGGTTTTTTCTTGTGGCATTCGGCTCGATGAAGCCGCCGCCGTGAATCCAGATGATCGCCGGGCGGGACCGGTCGTCGATGGTATCGTCCCAGAGGCAGTCCATCCTGAGAAACCCGTCCTCCGTGTGTGCATAGATAACACCGTCCAGAACGGTGATACATTCTTTGTTCCAGTCTACCCATTCGCCGCTTTTTGCGTTTTCAACGGAAGGTATTGCTTCTTTCATATTCAGTCCCCTTTTCGAAATTACGGTTTTCGGGCCTGGCATAGTGTCCGCTTTCCAGGCTCCTGACATCAGTATAATGGCTGCACTGAATTCTGTCAAAAGGTTTCTTATTCGTCCGCAAAAAGTCGCATTTTCTGTTGAAAGGCGTGTCTGTGTCTGCTACAATAGGCTCGAAAGGGACAGGTGGCGGCTTTATGAAAAAACGACTGCTTTTGGGACTTGACGTCGGCACTTCTGCCGCGAAATGTATCATCATGGATGAAGAGGGGCAGGTACTTTGCTCCTCCGTACAGGAGTATCCTTTATATACGCCGCAGCCGGGTTGGGCGGAGCAGAATCCGGAGGACTGGTGGCAGGCGGTTCTGAGGGGCCTTCGGGAAATTCTCCCGAAAATCCCGAAAGAAAACCTCATAGCCGGCAGCTTTTCGGGGCAGATGCATGGGCTTGTTGCGCTGGATCAAAAGGGCGAGGTGATCCGTCCGGCATTTCTCTGGTGCGATCAGCGAACCGACCGGGAGTGCCAAAGGATTACGGAGCTTGCCGGCGGGCTTTCGGGACTCCTTTCCTACACGAACAACCGCATGCTGACAGGCTATACGGGCGGAAAGATCCTCTGGCTCCGGGACAATGAGCCGGAAAATTTTGCGCGGATGAAGGTTTTCGTCTGTCCGAAGGACTATATCCGCTTCCGGCTGACGAAGAGTGCCGCCATGGATGTTTCCGAGGCTTCCGGAACCGGCTTTTTCAACACAAGGGAAAGACGCTGGTCGGAAGAACTGATCCGGATAGCCGGCCTGCCGCGGGAGATTTTCCCTGAAACACACGAATCAATCGAGTTCGCAGGCGGGGTAACAAAGGAAGCCGCAGAACTGACCGGTCTTCCGGAGGGGCTTCCGCTGTATTTCGGCGGCGGTGATGCGGTAATCCAGACGACGGGCTCCGGTCTTCTTCGGCCGGGCATCATCGGCGCTGTGATCGGGACCGCCGGAAATGTCTCGATGGCGCTGGATCGTTTTTATGACAATCCGAACGGCGCGCTGCAGATGTTCTGCAACAACGAACCCGGATTGTGGCACGCATTCGGCTGCAATCTGACCGCAGGCGGCGCCTACCGCTGGTACCGGGACGCGCTTTCGGAGCACAGTGTGCTGGAGGCGCAGCGATCCGGCCGGAACGTCTATGATATCATGGGCGAAGAGGCGGCACAGTCTGTTCCGGGTGCACACGGCGTTGTATTCAATGCATATCTCACAGGAGAGCGCTGCCCGTATCCGGACCCGAATGCGCGGGCCAGTTTCTACGGGCTGTCGCTACAGACGACGCGCGCGGATATCACACGCTCTGTCATGGAGGGTGTCGTGTATTCGATGAAGCAGATCGTCGACATTATGTGTGCTTTCTCGCCCGGCGAGAAGGTAATCGCCTCCGGCGGCGGCTCTGTTTCGCCTCTGTGGCGGCAGATGATGGCGGACATTTTCGACCTGCCGGTGCTGACGGTTTCCGGGGCTTCGGAGGGCGGCGCGTACGGCGCTGCGATGGCGGCCGGCGTCGGTGCGGGGGTTTACAAAAACCTCGCGGAAGCCTGCCAGGTGATTCGGGTCGAGACGGAAACGGACCCGATCCCCGGAAACCAGGCGGCTTATCAGGATACGTTTGAAATTTTCTCACAGATTTATCCGGCACTGAAACCGGTCTACGATTTGAGTGCCTCAAGGGGCTATTAAGTAAAGGAGCAGCACATGAAATTCTCAGAAATGACTCTTCAGGAGCTGACGGTAAAAGGCGGATACAAATGCTCTTGCGGCCGCGTACACAAATGTGAACTCGAATATCTGAACATCGGAGCGGGCATCATCACGGAAGTCCCGAAAATGCTCGAAATCCTCGGGTCAAAAAAGCCTTTCGTACTGTTCGACCAAAACACTTACGAGGCGGCAGGGAAACAGGTCCTGGAGATCCTGGCAGACGCAGACATTTCCTTTGTCGATTACCTGCTCCCCGGCAAGCATCCGAAGCCGGGCGAGTGGGAAGTCGGCTCGGTCGTGATGCATTTCGATCCTTCCTGCGACCTGATTCTTGCGGTCGGGTCCGGTGTCATCAATGACACGGCGAAGGTGGTTTCCCTCGCGACAGGCGTCAAAAACGCGGTCGTCGGAACCGCGCCTTCGATGGATGGCTATGCGTCGAATTCCTCCTCGATGGAGGTCAACAAGATGAAGGTTTCCCTTTATAACCACGCGCCCAGAGGCATTCTCCTGGATACCGAAATCCTTGCGCAGGCGCCGATGCGGATGCTGCAGGCCGGCTTCGGCGACATGATAGCCAAATACATTGCGCTCTGCGAATGGCGCTTCTCACACATCATCACCGGTGAATACTACTGTGAAGAAATTGCGGACCTGATGCGCACAGCCCTGAAACGCGTTGTGGATGCGGCGGACCGGATTGCGACCCGTGACCCAGAGGCGATCGGAAGAATTGCGGAAGGCCTTGTCCTCGCCGGCATCGCGATGGCTTATGCGGAGATTTCGCGTCCGGCTTCGGGGCTCGAGCATTATTTCTCGCATATGTGGGAAATGATGGCGTTAGAGCGGGACAAGCCTTATGATCTTCACGGCATTCAGGTCGGCGTCGGAACGATGCTCTGCATGAAGCTGTACCGCCATATCCGGAAAATTCAGCCGGACCGCGCGAAAGCAGAGGCGCATATGAAGGCTTTCTCAGAAGAACAGTGGGAGTCTGAAGTGCGGCGGATCTTCGGAAAAACTGCGCCGGAGGTACTGGAAGTCGAAAAGAAAGCCCACAAGAACGATCCTGCGGGCCATGCGCTGCGTCTCTCAAGAATCCTCGACAACTGGGACGAGATCGTGAGAGCCATGGATGAAGAACTCCCGTCCTACGAAAAACTTCGCGCACAGATGGAAAACCTCGGCGCACCGACAAAACCTTCGGATCTTGGCATTTCCATGCAGGATACGCTCGACGCCTTCATGGGTTCACGCGATATCCGGAACAAATACCTGACCTCCACGCTTCTCTGGGACCTCGGCGAAATTGAGGACTTCCGGGAGATCCTGCGGGCAGAGGCGGAAGAGTAGTGCATGGACTGTGTAAGATAGTTTGCAGTTGCGAAAACCCCGAGCCGAGGGTTATGGGACTGCCCCCTCGGTGACTTGGAACCGTCACCGAGGGGGCAGTCCCATCCCGCAGGCGAGTTACGAGAATCAGACATATTTCCTCAGAGTCACATACAGCCGGCCCTTTTTCGAGGAACCGCTGATTCCTTCGTAAATGGCCTTTCCGAAGCCGCGAACCGTGATCACATCGCCCTCTTTCGGGCGGGCAGAGAGGGATTCGACGATCCGCCCGTTCAGAAAGACGCGTTTTTCATGGAAGAGCCGCTCAATGTGCGAGCGGGAGATGCCCGTGAGGAATGCAACAATCGAATCCAGGCGTTCGGAAGCAATATTGAGCCGGACTTCCTGAAGCACCGGACGAAGTTCCGGCACATCGGATATGCAGCGCATGCACTGTACATCGGTGTGCCGGATTTTTGTCAGGTTTTCCGCAAGAAAGTCCGCGATCCTTTGAAGACAGAAAATGTATGCATTCTTACCGCGGACGATGATATCCCCGGTAAGGCTCCGCTCGATCTGAAGACTCATTACCGCGCCGAGGATGTCCCGGTGGGATAGTTCCTCGCCGTATTTCTCCTGTACAGGCCGGATCTGAAGCACGGTGATCGGAAGCTCGGGCGGATACCCGAAGGACGCTTCTGAGCCGAAAACGATGATCCTCCTTTCCGCACTTTCCGAACCACCTTCGAAATGGTAGTCCCAAAGCCCATATTCCCGGACAGATCTCAGGACAAGATCCTGCTCCGGAAGGGAGAGAAAGTCAGAAAAGGTGTAGATTCCGGACTGCTGTGCGCGTTCCGACAGGTCCTGAAGATGGCGAAGCAGAAGCCGCTCCTCATCGTTCATGACGGAGTTCCTCCATTTTCTGGCGGATCCGGGAGCTGATCTCCTTCATCACATCGACATCCACTTTGACGACTTCCCGGTCGTAGGTTACAAGCCCGTTCAGTTCGTCCTCAACATCCGAAAGCTGGGTATAGATGTCCGCACATAAGCCCTCCGGAATCGCCGCGATGACATCCCGGTCGAAAAGCTTCACAAGGTTCTGCATTAGTTCTTCTTTACTGTGATGTCCTTTATAGCCGTAGCTCTTATTCTCGTCGAAAACATGTCCCTCGATCTTCAGCGTATAGCCGCCGAATTCCGAAAGCACATAGGGCTTGTCCGCTTTTACGGGCTTTGCGGCCCGGAAATATACGTGGCGGCTTTCAACGTCTGTCTTCATATCCCTGACATGGAACCAGCCGGAAGCGGTGTCGATCAGGCGTGAATCGTCCAGCGCGCGCAGTTTTTCGTACATTTCGGAAGCACAGAACTGTCCCCAGCCCTCGTTGAAAATTGTCCAGTAAACAATCGAAGGATGGTTCTGCAGCTGGCGGACCGTTTCCGCCATGGCTTTCTCAAAATTCGCCCGGACCCGGTCATTCCGGTTCCGACGGGCATCAGACCGGAGCTTTCCGCCCGTCACGGTCGGCAGGATTGTGTCTCGGAGGAAATGATAGTCTCCGCAGTTCACCATATCCTGGAAAACCGCGATCCCCATCGTATCGCAGTACCAGTAGAAAATCTCCGGCTCGACCTTGATGTGCTTTCGAAGCATATTAAAGCCGCAGTCCTTGAGGAGCTGCAGGTCTTTTTGATAGCTTTCGGGCGATTCGGGGGTGTAGATGCCTTTGTCGAAATACCCCTGATCCAGCACACCGTGGAAAAAGGTTGGCTTTCCATTCAGGAAAAGCCGGGGAATGCCGTTCTTTTCCCCGATGCTGATATCCCGGAGCGCAAAATAGGAGCGGACGGTATCAGCGCCTGAACTGACTGTAAAATCATAGAGGAACGGCTGCTCCGGCGACCAGAAATGCGGGGCCTTGACAGTGAATTCGGCCTTCCCGGAGCGGATCGGGACCGTCACCTCCTGATCGTTTTCCCGGTAGCGGAGTCGTCCGTTCATCGGAAGGACAGAAGGCTCAGATTCATCGCTGCTTTTTTTGTCCGACAGAAGCTCTATGCAGACCTCTGCGCCTTTTGTCCGGATCCGAAGAGTCCCGATATAATGCTCCGGAACGCTCTCAATCCAGACACTCTGCCAGATCCCGGTGACCGGCGTATACCACATGCCCCCGCGCTTCTCTTTCTGTTTGCCCGTAGGCAGTAGGTGCAGCGGCAGATAGTCTTCGACAAAGACCAGAACCGTATTCTCTCCATCCCGTATGACCGCTTCTGTAATGTCGACTGTGAAAGCCGTATAGCCGCCTTCATGCGAGCCGTAGAAATGATCATTGACAACAATGCGCGCGATCTGGTCCACTGCACCGAAATGCAGCAGCACACGGCCTTTGATGAATCCGTTCGGCAGACGGAACTGCTTTTTATAGCAGATTGCGGCCCCGGTTCGGACCGTTTTCCCGATGCCGGAGAGCTTTGACTCGATGCAGAAAGGAACTGTAATCGCTTTCGGTTCTTCCTGGCTGATGGTAAGTTCCCATTTGCCGTTCAGGCTGAAAAAGGAGTCGCGCCGAAGCTGCGGTCTCGGGTAGATATCCCAGGGGTTTTCTGAATTTTTCGCCGGATCTGACATGCTGAAAAAAACCTCGCAATTTGTGTTTATATGAGCTATAATATCATTATTCATAAGAGAATTCAAGGTGAACCGGAAACGGAACGATATCATCAGGATGCTTCAGAAAGCGGGGGAGAGAGAATGAACATGAAAGTCCCGGCATTATCCATGCTGTTTATGAGCTTCGCGCTGCTGTTTTCCCTGGCAGTTCCGGTGCTGCTGTTTTTCTGGTACCGGAAAAGAAGAGGAGCAGACATCCTGCCTTTCTTTATCGGATGCGCGGTTTTCTTCCTGTTTGTGATGCTTTTAGAGAGCCTTCTCAACAACCTGATCCTCGTTGTCCTGCCTGTCGGCGCAAAAATCCGGGATAATATTATCCTGTACGCGCTTTACGGCGGCCTGATGGCGGGCCTTTTCGAGGAGAGCGGCCGCTTTGTTGCCATGAAAACGGTGCTCCGCCGTTTTCACAAGAAGGACCAGAACGCGCTGATGTACGGCGCCGGACACGGCGGCTTCGAAGCGGTCATGATTCTCGGTATGACCTCGGTCAATAACCTGATCTATTCTGCGCTGTATAATCTGGGTATGTCAGATAAGCTTCTGGCACTTGTCCCGGAAAATATGCAGGGAGATGTTCTGCCGCAGCTTGAACTGGCTTTTGAGCAGCTGAGAACAATCCCTTCCGGACAGTTTCTCCTGGGACCGGTGGAGCGAATTCCGGCCGTGATTTTCCACATCGCGCTGTCGGTTCTCGTGTGGCAGGCGGCAAGGAACAAGAAGAAGTTTCTGTTTTTCCCGCTTGCGATCCTTCTGCACTTTCTGATGGACGCAGGATCGGTGCTGACTGCGAATACCGGCGTGCATGTACTTGTGGTGGAAGGCTTTATTATGGCTGCTGCACTTCTTGCTGCAGTGTTTTCGTTTGTGATTTACCGCAGGAACCGGACGGAGGAACCGGCGCCGGAAAACTGATATCAGACTTTTTCAGGGAAAGGAAAACATTTTGGCGGAAACACGCTGCTATATCGCGATCGATCTGAAATCCTTTTATGCCTCAGCCGAATGTGTCGACATGGGGCTGGATCCTCTGACCGCGAATCTCGTCGTGGCAGATGAGTCCAGGACAGAAAAAACGATCTGCCTTGCGGTTTCCCCCTCCCTGAAAAGTTTCGGAATCCCGGGACGTGCGCGACTTTTTGAAGTGGTGGAACGAGTCCGGGAAGTGAATGCCGAACGGCTGAAAAAAGCGCCGGGAAGACAGTTTTCGGGCGGTTCCAAAGAACTTCCGGAACTTCAGAAAAATCCGGCGCTGAAACTGGAATACTATGTCGCGCGTCCCAGGATGCAGTTCTACATGCAGATGAGCGCGCAGATTTACCAGATTTATCTTAGGTATTTTGCACCGGAAGATATCCACGTCTATTCGATTGACGAAGTGTTCATCGATGCGACTTCGTATCTCGGAATGTACGGCATGGATGGACCGGCACTTGCGAAGAAGCTTGTCCAGGAAGTGCTGTCCGAGACGGGTATTACGGCAACGGCGGGGGTTGGGACAAACCTCTACCTCAGCAAGATTGCGATGGACGTCTATGCGAAGCACATCCCGGCGGACCAGGACGGGGTGCGGATCGCAGTACTCGATCAGAAGACCTACCGGTATGCTCTGTGGAATCATCAGCCGATTACGGATTTCTGGCGGGTCGGACGGGGGATTGCAAGGAAATTAGCTGAAAACGGGATGTTTACGATGGGGGATGTCGCGCTGATGTCCCATGAGAATGAGGACCTTTTGTATCGCCTGTTCGGTGTGAATGCGGAACTCCTGATTGATCACGCCTGGGGTTATGAACCCTGCCGGATCAGCGATATCCGAACCTATAAACCGGAGAATAACAGCGTGAGCTCCGGTCAGGTTCTCCAGCATCCGTATGCGTTTGAACAGGCGAAACTGATCGTCCGGGAAATGACCGACGCGCTGTCTCTGGATTTAGCGAAAAAGCAGCTTGTCGCGAACCAGATTGTGCTGACGGTCTGCTATGATATATTGAATCTGCAGGACCCGGACCGGAAGGCCCTTTATAAAGGTCCGGTTGAGACGGACCGATACGGGCGGAAGGTCCCGAAAAACGCGCACGGGACGGAGAACCTCGGCCGTTATACCTGCTCGACAAGGCTGATGATGGAAGCTGTGACGCGGCTTTATGAACGGATTGCGGATCCCGCGCTTCTTATTCGGCGGATCTATGTGGTCGCGAACCATGTCTATGCGAAAGACATGGCGCCGCAGGAGAAGAAATATGAGCAGATTTCCCTGTTTACGGATGTGGACGAGCAGGAGAAGGAACGGGCTCGGGAGAACGAAGCGCTGCAGAAGGAAAAAAGGATCCAGGACGCGCTTCTTTCGATCAGGGACCGCTACGGCAAAAACGCAGTACTACGGGGCATGAACCTGCAGGAAGGCGCGACGATGCGCGACCGGAACGGACAGGTCGGCGGACACCGGGCCTGATTCGGAGGGAGTTTTACAGATGAACGGGACAGGGATTGAAAAGTACAGCAGTATACTTGATCTGCCTTATCAGAAATCCACACGGCATCCGCAGATGTCGATGACGGAACGCGCGGCGCAGTTCTCGCCTTTTGCGGCACTGACCGGTTTCGGAGCGGTGATTGATGATGCGAAGGGTGATTATCATACCGAGGATCTTGAATATGATGAAGAGGATCCCGGGGTACTTTGGGAGGAGTTATGAATACGATTCTGATCGGGATTGCCGGCGGATCCGGCAGCGGAAAGACGACGCTTGCAGACAGGCTGATTGAGAGCTTCGGACGGGAGGAAGTCAGTATCCTCCGGCATGACAGCTACTACCGGCGTCACGATGAGCTGACCTATGAGGAGCGGAGCAAACTGAATTACGACAGCCCGGACGCTTATGAAACCGAGCTTCTCTGCGAACACCTGAATAAGCTGAAGCAGGGAGAGAGCGTGGAAGTGCCGGTCTATGATTTCACAGTGCATAACCGCTCGGACCGCACGGAACGCGTCGATCCCGCGCCGGTCATTGTGATTGAAGGCATCCTGATCTTTGCGGATCCGCGGCTTCGCTCCATGATGGATATCAAGATTTTTGTGGATACGGATGCTGACGAGCGGATTCTGCGGCGTCTCAGGCGCGATGTCCGTGACCGCGGCCGCAGCATTGACTCCGTGATCGGGCAGTATCTCGGCACCGTGAAGCCAATGCATGAGCTTTATGTAGAACCGAGCAAGCGCTACGCCGACATTATTGTTCCCCGTGGCGGCGAGAACACGGTCGCGCTCGAAATGCTGATCGACCGGGTCAACAAGCAGCTGAAGTAAAGCCGCTTCATCTATTCCGTCAAACCTTCGTAGATCTCCTTCACGCTCTGGAAAACATAAGTCGGCTGCTTCTCGTATGCCTGTATTTCCTCGTATTTTGCTTCGCCGGAGAGGACGGCGATTGTCGCGACGCCGGCATTGACGCCGGAAGCGATGTCCGTGTAGAGACGGTCGCCGATGAGGACGGTATCAGCGGCGCTTTTCCCGAACTTTTTCTCTGCGATGTAGATCATCGTCGGCTCGGGCTTTCCGATGACGAGCGGCATTTTGCCGGTTGCATAGCGGATACCGATGCACATCGAGCCGCAGTCCGGGACAAAGCCGTAGTCTGTCGGGCAGACAAAGTCCGGGTTCGTCGCGATATAGGGAAGATCCTTTTTTGTTAAAAGTTCGCAGGTATTCCGAAGTTTCTGGAAAGTGAGCTCGGTGTCGAAACCGACCAGCACCGCGTCGGCGGAGAGGTCCATTTCCGTCGTTACCCGAATCCCGGAATCCCGGAGTTCCTGAACGAGGCTTTCCGTCCCCTGGCAGTAGATCAGGGCGTCCGGATAGTGTTCCTGAAGATACAGGACTGTAGCCTGACTTGAGGTGAAGAAGTTGTCACGGCCGGCTTTTATGCCCATGGCCGTGACTTTTTTGATGTAATCCTCGACGGATTTCGAGGAATTGTTCGTGAGAAAGACATACTGCCCGCCGCGCTTCTCAATTGTCTGCAGAAGGTCAATCGTTCCGTCAAAAATCCGGTTCTCTTCATAGATGGTTCCGTCCATGTCGAGGAGCCAGAGCGATTTCTCTTTCAGTTCATCCGCGGTTTTTTTGTTGTAATCCAGCATAAGTCAGCCTTTCAGAAAGGGGGCCGGAAGGCCCCCTGTAATGATCTTAGATGCTCTGAAGCGCCTGCGCAAGGTCCGCAATGATGTCTGCCGAATCCTCAATGCCGCAGGAAAGCCGCATCAGGTCGGAAGGCACGCCGGCTGCAAGAAGCTCTTCGTCCGTCATCTGGCGGTGTGTCGAACTGGCCGGATGCAGGATGCAGGTCCGCGCGTCCGCGACATGGGTTACGATCGCCGCAAGCTTCAGATTCTTCATGAAGGTTTCCGCCGCAGGACGGCCGCCCTTCACACCGAAAGAGAGCACACCGCAGGAGCCCTTCGGCAGGTACTTCTGACCGAGCTCATAATATTTGTCTCCCGGAAGACCGCAGTACTGTACCCAGGCCACCTTCTCATGCTGCGAAAGGAATTCGGCCGCTTTCTGTGCATTCTCGCAGTGTCTCGGGACGCGGACATGCAGGGTTTCCATGCCGAGATTCAGGAGGAAAGCATTCATCGGAGCCGGTGTCGAGCCGAAGTCCCGCATGAGCTGCGCAACGCATTTGTTGATATAGGCGCCGCCCTGTCCGAACTGCTCCGCATAAATGATGCCATGATAGCTTTCATCCGGGGTCGTAAGGCCCGGGAATTTGTCCTTATGCGCCATCCAGTCAAAATTGCCGGAATCGATGATCGCGCCGCCGACTGATGTGGCGTGGCCGTCAAGGTATTTTGTCGTCGAATGCGTAACAATATCGGCACCCCATTCGAAAGGCCGGCAGTTGATGGGCGTTGCGAATGTATTGTCGATAATGAGCGGAACACCGTGCGCATGCGCTGCTTTTGCGAACTTCTCAATATCGAGAACCGTGAGTGCGGGGTTGGCGATCGTTTCGCCGAAGACCGCCTTCGTATTCGGACGGAATGCCGCATTCAGTTCCTCCTCGCTGCAGTCGGGGTTGATAAAGGTGAAGTCAATCCCCATGCGCTTCATCGTAACGGCGAAAAGGTTATAGGTTCCGCCGTAGATTGCGGCTGAAGACACGACATGATCGCCTGCGGAAGCAATGTTGAAGACCGAGAAGAAGCTTGCCGCCTGTCCCGAAGAGAGCAGCATGCCGGCGGTTCCGCCTTCAAGCGCCGTGAGTTTTGCCGCGACCGAATCACTTGTCGGGTTCGCAAGCCGCGTGTAGAAATAGCCGCTGGCCTGCAGGTCAAACAGCTTTCCCATATCCTCGCTTGTCTCATATTTGAACGTCGTGCTCTGAATGATCGGGAGCACCCGGGGCTCTCCGGTTTTCGGCGAGTATCCCGCCTGCACACATCTGGTTCCGATTCCGTATTCTGACATATCCTGTTTCCTTCCTGCAAATGAATTGGCTTGCGGGATTTCCGCTTCCCGAAAAGAGGAGGCGGAAAAGCTCCGCCCCCTAATATACCACGCCTTTCGCGAAAAAGGAAGAACTTTCCCGAAAAAAAGGCTCCGTCACAGCGCCGAATAGACGATTTCCAGAATCCGCGGGTGCAGTTCGTTGCCAAGGCTCGGGTTCGCGCTCTGGAAATATACAATCGTGATTTCAGCGTCGGGATCCATTGCAACCCAGGTGCCCCAGGCGCCGGACCAGCCGAATTCACCGATCGAGGAATGGAATCCGCCCGAAGGATCCATATGCGTGCGGACGCCGAGACCGTAGCCGTAGCCCGCAAGATCCGGCCCCCGGAACTCCGAGAGCGCTGTCTCATTCAGCCGGTTTTCAGTCATGAGCTTCACCGTGCGCTTTCCGAGAACGGATACGCCATTGAGTTCCCCTAACGTCATTGCCCGCGCAAATCTGGAATAATCCTCGAGGGTTCCGTAGAGGCCGCCGCAGGCAGATTCGAAGTTCGGGTCGAAGAAGAAGGACGGAAGTTTTCCGGGCTTTCTCACACCGTTTTCATAGGCGTAGAGCACCGCCTGCCGGTCCTTTTTCTCCTCCGGAACGATGAAGAAGGTATCCTCCATCCCGAGAGGCTCGAAGATATTTTCCCGAAGGTAAGTTCCGAAAGTCTTTCCCGTCAGCACTTCGATCAGCGCGCCTAAAATGTTGTGGCTGTCGCCGTAGTAGAAATGCTCGCCCGGATCGAAGTTCCCGGGAATTCGGCCGCAGAGCTTCGCGTATTCCATGACCGTATAACGGCCTTCCCTGAGAAGCTGCTGCACGCCTTCCGACATTTCCTTCCCGTTCAGGGTCGGTGTTTCCCAGCCGACGGAGATGCCGCTTGTCATGTCGAAAAGATGTCCGACAAGAACCGGGCTTTTTGCCGGTCTCGTCTGAATAAAACCCCGGCCGTCCGTGTAGTATACTTTTCGGTCGGCAAATTCCGGGATGAATTTCTCTACAGGGTCTGTGAGCATAAACAGGCCTTTTTCATAAAGCTGCATCGCTGCCGCGACGGCAATGCATTTGGTCATCGACGCCAGCTGGCAGATCGAGTCCGGTCGGAAGGGCTTTTCATTTTCCGCATCCGCAAAGCCCTGACATTTGTCGTACAGGCACTCGGTACCCTGATAGACCCGAAGCCCCGCACCGGCAATGCCGCGCTCGTTCAGCGCATAGTCCAGAAAAGCATCCAGATTTTTCAGATTTCCCATGGGATTCTCCTCTCGTAGGTTGATAGCCCTATTATAATTCGAAACGGTCCGGGAGACAAGGGGTTTCTCATGCTGCTTCACGCCTGCTGCCTGCTTCAATTTTTCACCAGTATTTTCAGCAAAATCCCCCGAAAAACCGTCACTTTCCCGTCTTGTTTTTTCTATTCGCTGCTGATATAGTTTACTGTAACATGCGGTTTTACGGGTGCGGACGCGGGCACGCGAAAAAGCCGCCGGATCGTGAACAAAAACAGAATCCGTGTCTATTAAGGGGGAAAAAGGACTTGATTTTCGGTAAACACATCAACAGGTATTACATTCGCTACGGCTGGATGCTGCTGATTGGAATCGTTGCGCTTATCGCGGTCGATTTCGCGCAGCTGAAGGTTCCGGAATTCTACCGGATGGTCGTCAACGGCATGAACAGCGGCATGACGGAGGTCGACGGTGCGGAAGTTGCGTTCACAATGGACGTGCTTCTGGACAAAGTCTGTCTTCCGCTGATCATCGTTATTGTGATGATCGTCGGAGGACGTTTTTTGTGGCGTGTCGGTTTTTTCGGGGCTGCAATCCGGGTTGAGCGGGATCTTCGTGACCGCATGTTTGACCATTGCAAAGACCTGTCGCAGCAGTATTATCAGGTGAACAAGGTTGGAAACCTGATGTCGCTTTTCACGAATGACCTCGAGACCGTGCAGGATTGCTTCGGCAACGGTATCCTGATGTTTCTGGATGCGGCTTTCATGGGAACGCTCGCGGCGGTCAAAATGTTCCGCATGAACTGGACGCTGACCGTATTTTCGATGATTCCGATGGCATTCCTCTTCGTCGGCGCGATGACAGTCGGACGCAAAATGTCCACGAAATGGGAAGAACGCCAGCAGGCCTTTTCCAACCTGTCGGATTTCTCACAGGAATCCTTTTCGGGCATCGCGGTTATTAAGGCTTTTGCCAAGGAAGCGAAGGAGCTCCTGGCTTTCCGTAAGCTCAACAAGGAAAACGAGCGTGTCAACGTTGCTTTTGTAAAAATGTCGACGCTGATGCATATTTCCGTGACACTGTTTATCGAATCGGTTATCTGTGTCATCCTCGGCTATGGCGGATATCTCGTCTACAAGGGTGTTTTCAATGCCGGTGAGATGATCGAATTCATCGGCTACTTCACTTCGATCGTCTGGCCGATCATGGCGGTCTCGATGCTGATCGAGATGCACGCAAGAGGCAAAGCCAGCCTGAAGCGCATCAGCGAACTGCTGGATGCCAAAATCGATGTGCATGATAGCGACGAAGTGGAAGAAAAGGTTGCGGCACGTGATCCCGCGATGCATCCTTCAATCCGGGGAAACATTGAATTCCGGAATCTTTCTTTTGCTTTCCCGGGAACGGATCTTGAAGTTCTGCATAATGTCAGCTTTAAAATTAACGCGGGCGAAAACGTCGGCCTGATCGGAAAGACCGGTACCGGAAAGACTACGATCGTGGACCTTTTGGCCCGCACCTACAACGTACCGGACGGAACGGTTTTTGTCGACGGAATGGACGTCAACAGAATCCCGATCAGGGAGCTTCGTTCGCATATCGCCTATGTGCCGCAGGACAATTTCCTGTTCTCTGAAACGATCGGATCGAATATCGCCTTTGCCTTTGCGGACGCGGATGATGAGGTGTCGATTGAGCACGCGGCGGAGATGGCCGGTGTGCACGATAATATCATGGAATTCCCGGAACGCTACAAGACAGTCCTCGGGGAGCGCGGCGTGACGGTATCCGGCGGGCAGAAACAGCGTATTTCGATTGCTCGTGCGTTGATGAAGAATGCGGAAATCCTGATTCTCGACGATTCGGTATCGGCGGTCGACACCAAGACCGAGCACACGATCCTCGAGAATCTGAGAAAGGAACGCACCGGCAAGACGACGATCCTGATTGCGCATCGCATTACGACAATCGAGCATATGGACAAGATAATCTTCATTGAGGATGGTGAGATTGTCGATGTAGGCTCCCATCACGAGCTCTGCCGCCGCTGTCCGCGCTACGCTGAAATGGTGGAGATGCAGCGGCTCGAAGACGAGAGAAAGGAGCGCAGCTGACATGAGAGAATACTATCCCCTGCTCCTTGTGGGTGCGATCGTCAGCATCCTGGCAACTATTTTCATCATCGCATTCGCGACGATGAAGGATAAAAAAGAAGCTTTCGGCTTTGAACGGAACATGAAAGACGGCGAAATCGTCCGCCGGCTCCTGAAGTACGCGAAGCCTTACTGGAAAAACTACATTTTAATTTTCGCGGTGCTGATCGTTGCGATTGCCTACGACATCATTTCCCCGCGGCTTGTCGGCTCGATCGAGGAACTGGTCAAAGGAAAGTTCGAGATGCCGCAGCTTCTTCGGATGGTCTTCCTGTATGCGGGCATCCTGATTATTTCCCTGGTCGGAAACTATATTCAGGCGATTCAGCTGCAGAAAGTCGGACAGAAGATACTGACAGCGATCCGTGAGGACCTCTTCGTGCACATCGAAAGTCTCTCTCACGACCAGCTGAACCACATTCCGGTCGGCAAGCTCGTGACGCGTGAATGCAATGACACGAACGCGATCTCGATGATGTTCACGAACATCCTTGTCAACATGATCCGGAACACCCTCGTGATCATCGGTGTTTTTGCCGCAATGCTGATGCTGAACTACGAACTGACACTGATGGTGACCTGCTTCGTTCCGTTTATCGTGCTGTTCACGCTGATTTTCCGGAAGTTCTCCCGCCGTGCCTACCGCCGCGTGAAGGATGGGACGACTGATATCAATACTTTCCTCTCGGAAAATCTGTCGGGCATCAAAATCACGCAGATTTTCAACAATGAGGAGAAGAAACTCGGCGAATTCCGTGAGAAAAATGTGAAGCTTGCCAAGGCACGCCGACAGGAAATGTTTGTTTTCAGTATTTTCCGGCCGGTTGTCTATATGCTGTATATCAGCTCTGTCATGCTGCTCCTGTATCTGGGAGGCAAAGGTTATATCCAGGACACGAGCTTCATGGGACAGACGATCACCTCAGGCGTCCTCGTGAGCTTCTACATGTACATCTCGAAGTTCTTCAATCCGATCCAGAACCTTGCAGAAACCTTCAACTGGCTGCAGTCCGCGATGGCTTCGGCGGAAAAGGATTTTTCGATCATGGATATGGAGCCGGAAGTGAAGGATGAGCCGGACGCGGTCGAGCTGGAGCATGTCCGGGGCGAGATTGAGTTTAAGAATGTCTGGTTTGCCTACGAGAAGGATGAGTGGATTCTGAAGGACGTCAGTTTCCACATCAACCCGAAGGAAACCGTAGCTTTCGTCGGCGCGACCGGAGCAGGCAAGACGACGATCCTCTCTCTTGTGTGCCGCAACTACGACATCCAGAAAGGGCAGATTCTCGTCGACGATATTGACATCCGCCATATCAAGATGCAGTCTCTTCGAAAGCATTTCGGACAGATGCTGCAGGACGTCTTCCTCTTTGCAGGAACGATCCGCTCGAATATCGTGCTTCGTGAGGACAGCTTTACAGACGACCAAATCATGGAAGCCTGCCGCTACGTCAACGCGGATCACTTCATTGACCGCCTGCCGGGCGGCCTGGACGAGGAAGTCCGTGAGCGCGGCAACAACTTCTCGGCCGGACAGCGGCAGCTTTTGTCCTTTGCGCGGACAATTATCCACAAGCCTGACGTCATGATTCTGGATGAGGCGACCGCAAACATCGATACCGAGACAGAGCAGCTGATCCAGAATTCGATGGAGAAGATGATGAACATCGGCACAATGCTGGTTGTCGCACACCGGCTGTCGACGATCCAGCACTCCGACAAGATCATTGTCATCAACCACGGCGAAATCATCGAGGAGGGCAACCACTTCGAACTGTTGGAGAAACACGGCGCCTACTACGAACTTTACAAACTGCAGTATACCGACGAAAGCGTCGGGTGATCAGCAAAATCGCAGGGACAGCTGCTTTATTCGGCGGCTGTCCTTTCATTTTGGCCTTATACAGCTTTTTTTTTGGGGACAGACAGAGGAGGAAATCAAATGAATTACCAGGTCAGCGTTTTTACAAAAGAAGTTTCCGAAGACCGCTATCCGGCAGGCCTTGCCGGTGCAGTGCATTTCGCGCTTGATGGCGAGTCCGGGGAACGGATCGAACTGAACCGGGGATATGGGCTCCTGTTTGCCAGAGCTGAGATCAGTCCGGAGGGGACGATTATTCCGAAAGCAGTACGGAATCCCGGGATTTTCAGGACTTCGGAAGGTGAGTTTCTGATCTGTGCAGTGCGTACGGAGGAGAACGGTGATCCGGAGCCGGCGCAAAGGATGCTGTACTGGGAATCCGAAGACCTGATTCATTTCACTGAAACAGAGGCGGAGACTGCGGAGAAAACGGCTGCGGAAGAAGGACTGCTGCCGGCGGTGCTTACGGAGGAGGAGGCGAAGAAGGTGCTGGATTTCTGGAATACGGAGCCGGGGAAAGCGCTGGTCCCGTTCCCGAAAGCACGGGGGTTCGCAGATCCGGTCTTCTGACGGAAGCCGAAAAACAGGAAAACCGGCCGGTTACGGAAGACTTTCTCGATGACCGCTTCGGCATTTCTCTTGATATGACGTATTTCGAGGATGCGGGAAAGTCCTACCTGATCTGGTCCTACCGAAAGGACATCGGAACGCCCCGGGACAGCGGCTCCATGCTCCTCATTGCGGAAACCACAAAAGAAAGGCCCTGGCTGCTTCGGACGGACCCGGTGCTTCTCTCGCGGCCGCTCTACGGCTACGAGAACTGCAGGGGAACCATCAACAACGAGGGCCCTTATGTGTATAAAAAGAACGGCCGGATTCATGTGAATTACAGCGGCGGCGATGCACGGGGATATCTCTACATTATCAACCTGCTTTCGGCGGATTCAGGTGCGGATCTTCTGGATCCGAAAAGCTTCAGGAAGCGCACAACGCCGCTCTGCAATTTCAAAACCTGGACCGGCGTGTACGGACCGGGCCATAACTCTTACTTTACAGACGATCAGGGAAAAGACTGGATCCTGTTCCATGCCGTCGATACGATGGCAGGAAAACGGATTGCTGTCGGCGCGTTTGCGTATCCGGAAAATCTGGAGTAAGGGCTGCGAAGCAGCGCTCTTTGGATCAGTCCTCCCGGACCTGGTTCAGGAGCCACGACATGATGCCGTATTCGTTTTTGTAGGTGGGCGTCCAGCTGTTGTGGTTTTCGCTGAAGAGGCGCGGATACGGAAGATTCGGCGTGATGGAAATATCGTATTTTTCCAGGTCTTCCGGCGCATAGAGCGTCAGATGCGCATTCTGGTTGCCCTGATCCCGCATGTTCATGACCGCGTCGACGAGGTATTTGTGGCGGTACAGGGTGTGGTCGATGTAGGCGGAAGCCACCCAGACCGGACGGCGCATGGAACGGAGGATCGCAAAGGTTTCAGGCGTCATCGTCGGGCAGACCGGCACACAGGCTGCAAAGAGGTCCGAACCGACGGACATCGCCCGGATCGTACCTGCGCCGCCCATCGACATGCCGGTCACATAGATGCGCTTCCCGTCTACCTTTCCTTCCTTTACCATGCGGCGGATGATGTCGCAGACCTGTCCGAGGTATTCGCGGCACCAGCCGTAGCCCGGCGCATTGAATTTGTCGCTGTCTTTGAAGCGGTTGTTCATGTTGAAGGTCCGCATATCCCGGCGCATTTCCACCGCCATCGGCGCCATGACGTAAATGTCCGGATAGTCCTCTGCGAAGTTGACCGGGCCGTAGTCGGTGACGATATGCTTGTTGTTGTCGCGCTCGCCTTCATAGCCGCCGTTTCCGCCGCCGTGCAGGAACAGGATCATCGGCCGCGGACCCTCTGCATCCGGCGTATACAGCCGGTAGAGAACCCGGCCCTCTTCCTTGCGTTCGAATTTGTCATCCGAAGTGCGGGTATGGATCACAAAATCCGCCCGATCGAAACTTTTTTCACCAACCACAAGCGTAAAATCCGCCCGTGTTGTCGCGGGTTCGATCGTGATTTTCAGAAGTCCATCCGAGAGCTCCAGATCCTTCACATCGCCGGGCCCGATGCCCCGCGTCTCTTTCATATAGCGGATCCGGTCCGTATCGACTGCCGGTCCTTCCATCCGGACCCTGTCTTTTTCCGGCATCTCTGAATCCCAGGGAATCTCAAAACGTTCAATTTCCTGTCCCGTATACCCGATAAATGCATATGCGTGGTTTTCCATACAGTTCCTCCTGTCTGATACTTGATCTTGCCATCATTGTATCGTGGCTTTTGGTGATTGTCAATCGCGGAATAAGCCGGAAGTCCGGACCGGGAGAACCCGTAAGAGGCTTGACAAAGCCCAGGTTCCGCTCTATGATAGATGCAATAAAATACGGAAAGCGGCGGGAGGGGATCCCGCCAGCAAAACAACAGGAAAGAAGCTTCAAGTATGGCAAAAATGAAGGTCGGCATCATCGGATCGGGCAACCGTTCAAAACTCTACATTGACGCAATCAAGCGCCTGCCGGAGGATTTTGAATTGGTGATGATGCGTTTCAGGACAGAAGAAAAGGCAAAACGTTTTCAGGAAACCTATGATATTCCCGTGACGCTGTCGGTGGACGGACTGAAGGCGTGCCCTTTACCGTGATCGGAAAGAAGATTGTCGAAGACCTGACCATTACGCAGGACAAGTACGGAAATCCCTGCACGGACGGGCATACGGAGAAGGTCGACCGTTATCATATGCTGCTGAATTACGACAACGGCAAGACCGGCATCTATGATTTTGCGATCGCAAACTACTGGTCGCCGATCCGCGCGAATTTCTTTCTTGCACAGGGAACGCGCGGTGAAATCAAGGACGAAGACATCAATTATGTCGGGGCGGACAACCAGCCGACGAAGGCGCGTTTCACGAATATTACGGATGCGCAGGGAAATCTTGTGTCCATCAATCTCGGCGACGACATTCTGTATCAGAATGAACTTTTGAAGACCAAGGGCGTCGGCAAGAACATCGGCATCTGCCACATGCTTCTGAACATGAAGAAGTATCTGGAAACAGGCGAGTGCCCCTATTCCTTCGCGCGTGCGATGACCGACACCTACATCACCCAGATGTTCCTCGAGGCCGGCGAGAAGCCGTTCACGCCGATCCGGTCGAAGAAACTGCCCTGGGAGTAAGGAATTTTCGGGCTGCGGCCCGCAGGAAAAGGAGGCTTTGATGTTTGAATTTCTGAAGAGAAAGAAGAGGAGAAGAGACTTCCGGATGGAGTGTGTCTATGCCGGGCCGGAGGAGATGGCAAGGCGAAACGGACAGAGCTTCAACAAGGCAGATCAGACGGAGAAACCGGCAGAAATCCGGCCTGATGATGCTGTGATGGAGACAGTCTATGCAGGACCGGAAGACGTGGAGATTGAGGATGTCTACGGCGGTCCCGGGATGTTCGGTGAACTCGATTATGATCCTCCCGTTGAGGAAGCGGAAGAATCTGCGGTCCCGGATGAAGAGCCTGATCAGAAACAGCCTGATCCGGTTATGGAAGGGGTCTATGCAGGGCCTCAGCTGCCGAATGGTGCTCCGATGATGACAGTCTATGCAGGTCCAAAGCTTCCGAATGATTCTCTGATGATGGCGGTCTATGCAGGACCGCAGATGAAACCAAGCATCGAAGCCATCTCGCCTGCGAAACCGGATCCCTCACAGATGATGTTTGTCTATGCCGGCCCGGATTATTTCAACAACCGAAACGGCCAGGGCCTGCAAGCCGCCCGGAAGCCTGAGGACTCCGAGGAAAATTTGCTTTCCTACCCGCAGAATTATGCTGTCCGTGATGAAGAAGAGTCCGGGGACCCCTTTGCCGGGCCTTTCTGCCCGAACTGCGGACGGAAAGTCACAGCGGACATGAAGACCTGCGAGTGCGGCTGGACCCTGATCGAAGAAGATCAGACTGAAGAGGAAAACCCGCAGGATCGCGCCCCGAAAGGCCCGAAGGATGTCCTTCCGGTTGATCCCCCGATGGCGCCGGTATATGCCGGTCCGGAATACTGGAATAACCGGCCTGTATGATGAAGTATCGTTTAAAAAGCATCGTCTGGGAGATTACGCTCGCCTGCTGTTTCTCCTGCAAATACTGCGGATCTTCCGGCGGAAAAGCACGGGAAAACGAGCTTACGACTGAAGAATGCCTGTCGGTTGTCCGGCAGCTTGCGGATCTCTCCTGCCAGCGCGTGAACCTGATCGGCGGCGAAGTGTTCATGCGGAAGGACTGGGCGGAGATTGTCCGCGCGCTTCGGGAGCAGGGTATCCGCGTCACAATTATCACGAACGGATTTCTGTTCCGGGAGGAGCTTCTTGAAACGCTTCGGAGCCTTGATATCGAATCGATCGCGGTTTCTCTGGACGGCCCCCGGGAAATCCACGACAAGTACCGGCAGGAGGGCAGTTATGAGCGGGCCGTACGGGCAATCGAAGTCCTGACAAAAGCCGATATTCCGGTGTCCGTAATCAGTACGCTGAATGCTGAAAATGTGAAAACCCTGCCGGTGCTTTTCGAGACCCTGAAGCACTATCCGATCTTCGCCTGGCAGCTGCAGGCCTGTTCGCCGATGGGCAACGCGGCAAACGGCGGGACACCCTGGCGTTTCTCCTTCCGGGAAGCGATCGATTTTGTGGAAGCAAACCGGCGGACTTCGCCTTTCGCGCTCGGCATTGCCGACAATATCGGCTATTACACCGAAACCGAGGGCTCGCTTCGGGGCGTGCAGAACGGGCGATTTGTCTTTACCGGCTGCCGCGCCGGGCTCACGACGCTCGGCATCGATTCCATCGGCAATGTGCGCGGCTGTGAGTCCATGTACGATGAGCGGTTTAATGAAGGAAATATCCGGGAAAAGTCGCTCCGGGAAATCTGGGAGGATGAGAATGCCTTCGCCTACAACCGGGGCTTCACGCCGGACCTTCTGAGCGGGAAATGCCAATCCTGCAGCGAAGGCTATCGCTGTGCCGGCGGCTGCCGCTCCTATAATTTCTTTACCCACGGGAAACTTTACGAAAACATCGGCTGCGCACGTTAACCACCGGCCCGGATTTTGTGTCTGTAGAAGTGAAGCAATCAGGCTGAATTTCGACTGACTCAGAAAGGAGAAGCCCATGCCATCCGAAATCAAGAAAATCATCAGTCCCGACAACTACGTGCTCGCATCGGCCGCCGTGCCGGAAGGGTATATCACAGGCGGCGCGCTGCAGCAGCAGCGGCAGCATGAGCGCGTGCCCTTTACCATGTCGGTGCATGTGCTGAATACGGAGAAGCAGATTTTCCTGTTTGCACTCTCCGATGAAATGTTTACCACTTACAGGAACGAACTGATCAAGCAGGGCCTCCGCCAGGTTCCGAACGTGATCTGGTCTTCAATCCGTGACTTTATCGAGCCGGAGCAGTACCTGCAGCAGTTCTCCGAAGCAATGACGCAGATGCGGCTCACGATGACGGCTCAGGGTGAGCTCCCGAGTGTATTCAATGCGAACCTGCGGCAGAAGCTTGCGGATTTCCGGGCGGAATACGATGTGTATTTCCAGTATGAAACGCAGGCCGGTGCGCCCACCTATCCGCAGAATCTCTGCTTCCGGTCCTACCTTCGGCGCTTTACCGGCGTGAAGGATAATCAGCCCTATGTGGTGCTTTCAGGCATGGATTACAAGGGAATTGAGTATTATACGACGCTTCCGATGCCGGGAATGGGGATGTTCGGGATGTTCGGCGGCGGGTCGCGGCAGCGGCAGAGCGGGCCGGGCAGCCTGAAGTTCGGATATGGAAATCCCTGCGACGCGATCGAATGGGGCGCCGAGAACCGCTTCATCGTCTCTGCGCCGCAGCAGTACGAAGCGGAAGCAACGCAGGTTTTTGCAGACTTTGTTTCGACCTATCAGATGTCGCAGGGGCTCCGGTCGCAGTTTATCGAGCTTCGCGCAAGCCGCGCCGCGATGATGTTCCAGCAGAGCCTGCAGTATCAGCAGATGGCGCAGCAGGCGCGGATGAATCTGCAGTACCAGCAGCAGAAGCTGACCCGGATGCTGCAGGAGAATTCGGCGGCGATGTCGGCCGGCATTATGGACAGCTGGAACAAAAAGATGGCGTCGGATTCCCGCATCAGTGCGAATTATTCCGAGGCGATCCGCGGCGTCAATACCTACCAGACCACCTCCGGGCGGCCTGTCGAGGTGAGTGTCACCGCCGACCATGTCTACGAAAACCGCTACGGCGACGTTTACGGTGTCTCCGGTACCGCACCGGACCAGGAAACCCTGAACCGCCTGAACTGGACCGAGCTCGGGCAGTGAATCCCTGCGGCTGTCGCTGAACTCGCCTGCGGGATCGCGGTTCCCCCTCGGCGACGGTTCCAGGTCGCCTCGAAAGAACCGCAATTACCCTCGGCTCGGGGTTGCTGAAAGATACTGAACTCGCCTGCGGGATCGCGGTTCCGGAAAGGATTTTAATGCTGATCAGTGCGAAAAAACAGATTCCATGCTTTATATTGATCGGGGTGAATGTGATTCTGTTCGCCCTGGGGTTCTTTGCCTTCGACAAATATGACTGGATGATGAATGCCGATACGGTTTACCGGCAGCATGAGTACTGGCGGGTCTTAAGTTCCATGTTCCTGCATGGGGATATCCGGCACCTCGCCTTCAACATGATTTCGCTTTTCGGTCTGTCGGGGCTGATCCTCGCATACTATCCGGTCTGGGAATACTATGTGCTGTACTTCGGGGCGGGAATCCTCGGCGGATTCTCCAATGCTGCAGTCCGGCTCGCAATGGGAAACCGGACCTTTTCTCTCGGCGCTTCCGGTGCGATCATGGGACTTTTGGGGGCGAATATCGCTTTTTACATCAAAAACCGCAGGCAGATTGCGCCTGCGGCTCTTCGATCCCAGCTTCTTCGTCTCGGCATTTTTGCCGCAATCAACCTGATCCCGGAAAGCAGTTCCGTGGATTATCTGGGGCATCTGTTCGGTTTTATCTGGGGCTTTCTGATCGGACTTTTGATGAATATCAGAAGCACAGCTGAACCCCGGCAGTGAAGGCGTCTCCGAGGCCGATCGTATATTTTGGCCGGTCAAGATAACGCGAAGGGACCAGAACAACCTGGCTGCCGTATTCGCTTTCCGAAATGATACGCCGGAATTTGAACCCTGTTTCGCTGAGCGGAAGAGGGAGCGTTTCCCGGACCTCCTTCGGTGTGCCGAACGATCCGTGAATCGCTTTCGATGCCGCCATCATATTCCCGAACATCAGGCCGGATTCGATATCCGCATCCAGCGGTTTCCCCGCATACATCGAAAAATCTTTGGTATGGATCACCATACCTTTTTTTATGCCGAAGCGTTCAATCAGGCTCAGCACGCTGCGGACAACAGTCAGCGGATCTGAACCATCCGGATCTTCCCCGATCAGTCTCATCGTATCGGAAAGCTCTTCTTCATTCATTCCGACGATATCCGTCACCGGAAGCAGGTTCTGAAGAACCGCCCGGAACAGTTCCTCCTGATGAAAATCTCCGTTCTCATAATAGACAATGCCTCCCGGTCTGCCCTGATGGAAGCGCCCGGCGTGTTCCCGCACGGCCTGGAGCCTGTCAAGAAGAACCGGAAGATCCGGGATGCAGTTGAAGCCGGAGATCAGAAGACTCGGGATCCGGGAAGCATTTTCCTCGATCCAGCGAATCGTCCAGGGATTCAGCGGAAGCTTTCCGTTGATCCGGAACTGCGTCAGGATCAGCCGGTTCGAGCGGGGGATTTCGTATTCCCTGCTGCCGACCCGGATCCGGTCCCCTTTCCGGAACTGAACGATGTAATGCGGCTCGGGTTCATTCCGTGCGGTCAGACCATCCGCGGTGCAGAGTACACCATTCTCATGAACTGCATGAATCAGCGGGGAGGAGAGCAGTTTCAGTACGTCTTCAGAAGCGTCGGTAAGATGCGCGAGGCATTCTCCGCCGACGGCAGAAAGCGCGAGTGCAGCCTGTACGCCGGTTCCGCCGATAGCCTTTTGAAACTGTACTATCCCGGAAAGGGCTTCTGTATTTTCGATATCCGCTTCACCGCCGAGCCCGTTGATGCAGTAATACAGGATGGTCTGCGCTAATTCCCTGCGAGTCGTGATATTCACAACCGGTTTCAGGCCGGAAAGATCTGATCCGTTCAGTTCTTCTGTGAGAAAGCGCGAAAGCGCTTCCGGCTGAAAGGAACACAGAAGGTCCAGGTTGCTGGCATAGCCGAAGGCAGAGAGAAGTCCTTCGGCCTTTCTTTTTTGAATCATCTCCGAGAGCTTTTCCGGCGCCACGGCATATTTTTCAATCAGTTCTGTCTCTGTTATCATCGGAAGGTACTCCTCTTTGTTTCAGTTCCCGCGGCCCATATGGCCGGGTCAGATTTATTAAAACGCAGCAGAAGTCTTCTGTCAATCTTTTTCGGGTAAGAATGGCTGTTTTTGTTGATTCAGCGGAATTTATCAGAAAATTCAGCAATAAAAACTGAATTTTAGCTTGTGATTCAGTTGTCGAAATCTTATAATGAATACAAATAAGATCCGGAATACAGGAGGGAACCCCGATGGAACTGAATAAAATCCGTACGATTATCACGCAGGACGCGGAGGTGGATGACCAGAATTCCCTCCGCCACTTCCTGCTTTATGCCAATGAAGTAGAGCTTCAGGGTATTGTCCAGAGCTCCAGCAAGTTCCACTGGATCGGTGTGCCCGGCGCATCGAGAGACCGGGTGACGCGAAGCGAATTTGAATTCGAAGGCGAAGTCACGGGCGATTACAGCAAGCTGTACCGCTGGACCGGGACGCAGTGGATGTGGGACGAGATCGACGACTACAAAAAGGACTATCCGAACCTTGTAACGCACGCCGAGGGCTACCCGACGCCGGAATATCTGCGTTCGATTACAAAGATCGGCAATATTGGTTATGAAGGTGAAATGGAAGCACCGACCGAGGGTTCGGAACTGATCAAAAAGCACATCCTTGACGATGATCCGAGGACCCTGTACGTTCAGGTCTGGGGCGGTACGAATACGCTTGCCCGTGCGCTTCTGGATATCCAGAAGGAGTTTGAAGGCACCGATGGCTGGGCTGATCTTCGCACAAGGATCATGAAGAAAGTTGTCGTCACGGCATGCGGCGAGCAGGATCCGACCTACCGGAGCTACATCGCCGAAAACTGGCCGGACATGCAGTTCGTGAAAACGCTTCAGATGAGAAGTTATGCCTATCCCTGGTTTGTGATGCCGGAGGGCGAATCCAAGGATACTTTACGCGCGGATTTCATGAAGCGGGAGATCCTGAACGGAAAGAGTGCGCTTGCGGACGGCTACTGCACCTGGCTCGATGGTAAGGAATACGAAGGCGAAGGACCGGAAGGTCAGTTCGGCGCAAATCCGAATATCGCCGATGAGTGGTTCGGTGCAAAAATGGGGCTTCCGAAGCCGGTGCCGTATGATTTCCTTTCCGAAGGCGATTCTCCGACCTTCTTCCTGCTGTTCCCGTGCTGGGGCTTCAGGACGCTTGAGAATTTTGCCTGGGGCGGAATTGCGGGACGTTATCACCGCGTGGACAGCCAGTTCAACAGCAAGGGCGAGCCGCTGAATGTCTGGGACGTTTCGATGGATTCCTATACGGACCGGGACGGAAACACGACAGAGGTCGAGTCCATGTGGCCCTATGTCTGTGATATCCAGCGCGATTTCGCGGCGCGGGTTTCGTGGTGTGCCGCGGATTCGTATGACCTCGCGGATCATGCGCCAAAGCTTCGGATCGCGGAAGGCACAGATCTCTTTGCATCGGCAGGCGAAACAGTTTTACTTCATGCGGAGGCTTCCTCCCCAGATCACGGCGCGGCGGTTGCTGTAAACTTTATGATCTACAAAGAAGCGAGTTCGGAATCGGCACAGGCGGCTGTCCTGAAACAGGATGGGAACGAGGCATCCCTTACGGTTCCGGAAACTTCGAAACCGGGCGATCAGATCCACGTAATCGTGAAAGCGCAGGCAGACGGAGCACATCGGCTGGTCCATTATCAGCAGGTTGTCATCTGTGTGAAGTGATCAGAATTCGTAAATCCATCACCAGACAGTGTGTAATAAAATCGGCAAGAAAGCGCTTGCGCTGCGGGTGCTTTTCCGATACAATGAAAGCAGAAAAAACGAGGAGGATTGAGCATGTCAAAGTTTTTAGCACCCACATCCCCGGAAGTCACCGAGCGGGAAAAACTGAACCAGATGCGTGTGCGCGCGATTGCGGGCGACTGCATGGTGCTTCTTGAGAACGACGGGACACTTCCCCTAAAGGAACGGGGAAAGATCGCGCTCTACGGAAACGGCGCGCGGGCAACCGTCAAGGGCGGCACCGGCTCCGGCGACGTCTATGTGCGCGAAACCATTAACATTGAGAGCGGACTGGAAAAAGAAGGCTTCATCGTGACAACGAAGAACTGGCTGGACCGTCAGGACACCGTAGCGGCCGAAGAATTAGCTGCCTATAAAAAAGCAGCGATTGATGCGGCGGTTGCGGCCGGACAGCCGGCGGAAACTGCGGAAATGATGCTGACGCTGAATCCGCTGACACCGAAGGCGCTCGAAAAGATCAGCGAAGAAGATATTGATGCGAGCGATACCGACACTGTGCTCTATGTGATTTCGCGGAATTCCGGCGAAGGCAAGGACCGCGATGCGGCGCCCGGCGATTATGAACTGACGGAAATGGAAGCGGAGAATGTCCGCCTGGTTTCCGAAAAATACGCAAAGACCGTCGTCGTCCTGAACATCGGCGGCGTGATTGATACCAAGGTGCTCCGCAAAACCGAGGGGCTGAATGCACTGGTACTGACCGGCCAGATGGGCAACATCACCGGACTGACCATTGCGGACCTCCTTACGGGACGCGCGATTCCTTCCGGAAAGCTCACGGATACCTGGGCAGAAAATTACAGCGACTATCCTTCGGCCGAAGGCTTCAGCCACAACGACGGCGATGTTTCGGACGAGTATTATACCGAGGGTATTTTCGTCGGCTACCGGTATTTTGATACCTTCAATGTGGCGCCGGCTTATGAATTCGGCTACGGGAAGAGCTACACCGATTTTGCAATCAGCAATGTGGAAACGGCCGTTGAGGGCACGGACATCATCGTCAAGGCAAAGGTTACGAATACCGGCGCCGAATACACCGGAAAGGAAGTGGTCCAGGTCTATGTCTCCGGCCCCGAAAAAGGCCCGGTGAAGCCTTATCAGGAACTTCGCGGCTTTGCAAAGACCCAGGCACTCTGGCCCGGAGAGTCGGAAGTCCTGACAATCCGCATCAAGGCCGAATCGCTTGCCTGGTTCTGCCCGCATCACGCTTCCTATGTCCTTCCGGCGGGTGACTATATCATCCGTGTCGGAAACAGCTCGAGAAACACGCATGTCGCGGCGGTTGTGAATCTTCCGGAGAAGGTATTCACGGAGCAATACAAAAACCTCTTCCCGGATCCTCAGGGTGAAGTCGAAGAGATCGCGCCGTCCGGGAGTCCCTATGCTGCGCCGAACGATGCGGAGGAGATTGCAGCGGCTGTGAAGCTGTCCCTCGATCCCGCGGCATTTACGACGAAGAAAGCGGAATACGCTTCTGCTCCGGAAGCGCTTCCGAAGCCTGCATACGACTATGAACTGCAGTTTGACGAGGTCGTGTCCGGAAAAGTCAGCCTCGATGATTTCATCGCACAGCTTTCGGACGAAGAACTTTCGTACCTCATGATCGGAAACTCCGTCGACAACGAAGGCTTCGGCGCTGTGATCGGTGCTGCTGCGAAGACCCTTCCCGGTGCTGCCGGCGAGACGACCGGAAACCTTGCAAACCGCGGCCTGAAGCAGATGGAACTCTGCGACGGCCCCGCAGGCCTCCGGCTGACACCCGAATACATCGAGCAGGCAGACGGCACGGCGATCGGCATCGGCGGCATGACCTTCGGCGGAGATGTCAATGCAGAGGGCATTCACCATTATCAGTACCTGACCGCGATCCCGATTGCGACGACGCTTGCATCTTCCTGGGATCTTTCGCTGATCGAGTCCATGGGCGATCTTGTAGGCTCCGAGATGGAAGAATTCGGCGCGACCTTATGGCTTGCTCCCGGCATGAATATTCACCGGAATCCGCTGTGCGGCCGGAACTTTGAGTACTATTCCGAAGACCCGCTTCTTGCCGGAAAGTGTGCGGCAGCGGATACGAAGGGCGTCCAGAAACATCCGGGTTACGGCACAACGATCAAGCATTATTTCGCGAACAGCCAGGAAGACAACCGGATGTTCACGAATTCGCACATCAGTGAGCGCGCGATTCGTGAGATCTATACGAGAAACTTCCGGATCACGGTTGAGGAATCGCAGCCGATGTCGCTGATGACCTCCTACAACCTTGTAAACGGCACGCATGCGGCGAACAACACGGATTCCGTAACACATCTTCTCCGCGACGAATGGGGCTTCAAGGGCATGGTCATGACCGACTGGCTCACGACCTCCGACATGTCGATGATGCTGGCGGTCGGCGTACAGCTGAAGTACGGCAAGTCCGATGCAGCGGTCTGCGTACTTGCTCAGAACGACCTGATTGAGCCGGGCGAAAAAGCAGACTTTACACGGATCATGGAAGGCCTCAAAGAGGGCGTGATCAGCCGTGCGTATCTTCAGCGGAATGCGAAAAACATCCTGACGCTGATGCTTCGGACGCATCTGTATTCGGATCGGTCCTACTACGAAAGCGTACAGGGCAGATGCATCACTTTTGAGCAGGAATAAAGAAAATTACTGGCATTTGAGCCTGCCGCTGAAAAACGGCAGGCTTCATGCCGGAAGGAGAAGAACATGAAGAAAAAATATACCGTATCAGATTTTCAGGTTCCGCGTGACCGGTTCACACTCGGCGGCCGCATGTACCGCACAAAAAAGAAAGAATCCGGCCTCACACCGGTGATTCTGTGCCACGGCTTTATGAGTGCAGCGCCGGAAATGGAGCCGTACGCGAAAGCGCTTGCAAAGGCCGGATACTGTGCCTTCGTCTTTGAATTTGCGGGCGGATCGCATGGGAAACTGAGTACCGGCGAGACAACCGATATGTCGATCCTGACAGAAGTCAAAGACCTTGAGGCGATGATGGCCTATGTGAAATCGCTGGACTTCATCGACTATGACAAGCTCATCATCGGCGGCGGTTCCCAGGGCGGCTTTGTCTCGGGCCTTACGGCCGCGAAGCATCCGGAAGAAGTCAAAAAGCTGATCCTGATGTATCCGGCCCTGTGCATTCCGGACGACTGCCGTTCGGGAAAGAATTTCGACATGGAGTATGATCCGCAGAATATTCCCGACATTATTGAAGGAAAGTTCATGAAGATGTCCGGCAACCTGCCGCGGGAAATGGTCGGAGTGGATGCTGTGGATACGATCAGCGAATACCCGGGCGAAATTCTTCTGATGTGCGGCGAAAAGGACCCGATCGTGAACTACAGCTATATGACGCAGCTTGTCGCAGCCCTCCTGATGAAGCGCGGCTGCAGCAAAGTGGCAGACTCGGGGCTTGAGTTCTTCCCGCTTCGGGACGCGGAGCACGGCTTTAAGCCGCATGAGCAGTCCTGGGTAATTTCCCATATGCTCGGCTGGCTCTCCGGCCTCAGGGAAGCACCCACCATCGATGTGGATATTCTCGGCGTGGAAAACAAAGCCTTCGGCGTGCATACGATTACGACAATTCCCTTCAATGCGGAATGTTCCGGCGACTGGTTCAGCGGAAAGAACCGCCCGGGTTCGAAGGATGTACAGAAGCGGACGAGCGGAAAGGTTCGTGAGTGCAAGGCGGATTATGTGATGGACGGCGAAGACTATACCGGTACGCCCTGCTGGGTCCATGTCATCAACCGCGACACCGGCGAGGGCTGGCGGCCCTTTGTCGATACAAACAGCGAGGCGCTTTCCTTCCTGAAGCGCTCGAAGCGCGTGACAATTGCAGAAGGCGGTCCTTCCGGCCTTGTAATCCACATTTTAGCGGATCCGACAAAATAAGAAACGGTTTTTTCTAATTCTTGATCCAATCCGTAAAAAATAATAGCACGCTATTGACAAAGACTCAATAGCGTGCTATTATTATACAGTTGGAGGTCAGAGAGCGGCCTTTCGACTGGGTTTTTTGAAACATCTCTCCGATCAGCCTGAACGAAGAGAGGAAATGAACAACAGGAGCAATCATGGAACACAAAGAAACCTGCGGAATGCTGGTCAAACAGGTATATGACGCAGTCGGGAAAAAACTCAATAACAGCCTTCGGGAGACCGGACTTACACATGTACAGCTTGGCGTACTGATTGCGCTCGAGCACACGGAAGAAAAGCAGCTTCGCCTGAAGGAGATCGAGAAAATCTTCCATGTTTCACAGCCGACGGTGGTCGGCGTTGTGGACCGGCTGGAGGAAAAAGGCCTGATCCGGACAATCCGGGATCCTTCGGACAAGCGGGTGCGGCTCGCGGAACTGACAGAGAGCGGCCTTGAGAAGTGCCGCCATGAATACGAGGTCCTGACGGATACCGACGAACTGATGGTTCAGGGCTTATCAGAAAAAGAACAGGAAGAACTCCGGCGGATGCTCCGGCTGATGCGGGAGAACCTTGCCTGATTCAGACTATACAGACTTCACAGAAAGGACAGGAAAACAATTTGAAAAAATGGTTTAAGTATGTCAGACCCTATCTTCTGTACTTCATCCTCGGCCCGATCGGCATTATCATGGAGGTCGTGGGTGAAGTCATCATGCCGCGTCTTTTAGCGATTGTCATCAACAACGCGAACGCGGGAACGCTGACGACCGGAACTTCCATGGGCGTCATGGGCCTCATGATTCTGACGGCGCTTCTGATGATGGCCGGCGGTGTCGCTGGTTCGTATTTCGGAACAAAAGCCTCGGTCAATTTCGCAGCGGATGTCAGAAAAGACGTTTATGCGAATATCCAGCGTTTTTCATTTGCGAATATTGATAAGTTTTCCACCGGATCGCTTGTCACGCGTATGACGAACGATGTCACGCAGGTTCAGAACTTTGTCAATATGCTTCTTCGGATGACGCTCCGGGCTCCGGGCATGATGATCGCAGCGCTTGTGATGGCGCTTATCCTTCGGCCGAAGCTGACGACCATATTTGCAGTCAGCATGCCGCTTCTCCTTCTCTCGATCGGCGCCATTATTCTCCGCGGCCATAAGTTCTTCAGGGCCATGCAGGCCAAAGTCGACGGATTGAATGCAACGGTGCAGGAGAACGTCACAAACGTCCGCGTTGTCAAGAGCTTTGTCCGGGAAGATTATGAGATTGAGAAATTCGGAACCGCAAACCGCAACCTGAAAGAAGCCGGCATGCGCGCGATGAAGAACATGATCATGCTGTCTCCGGTGATGACGATCTTTATGAATGCGACGGTCATCGCAGTCATTATGTTCGGCGGCCCGATCGTGGTCCGCGGTGATATGCCCGTCGGCGACCTGTCCGCTTTCATCACCTATACGACGCAGATCCTGATGTCTCTTATGATGATCACCTTCATGCTGATGATGTCTTCCCGTGCGATGGCTTCTGCAAACCGTATTCAGGAAGTGCTGCAGGAAGAGCCGGACATCAATGACCGAAATGCGGCTTACCGTGACCTGACAGTACAGAAGGGCAGTGTGGAATTCAGGAATGTCACCTTCCGTTACTACAAAACCAGCGAGGATGCAGTGCTCGAAAAGATCAACCTGCAGATCCCGCAGGGAGCAACAGTCGGCATTATCGGCTCCACAGGCTGCGGCAAGACGACACTGGTGTCCCTGATCCCGCGGCTGTACGACGTCGACGAAGGCGCGGTTTTCGTGGACGGCGTGAACGTCAAGAACTATACGATCGAAAACCTCAGAAACGGCGTCGGTATGGTGCTGCAGCAGAACACCCTGTTCTCCGGATCAATTGCCGAAAACCTCCGCTGGGGCGACGAAAACGCGACGGACGAAGAAATGAAGCAGGCGGCGGAATACGCACAGGCTGCAAAGTTCATCGAGAGTTTCAAGGACGGTTACGAAACGCTTCTTGACCAGGGCGGAACGAATGTATCCGGCGGCCAGAAGCAGCGTCTCTGTATTGCCCGTGCGCTTCTGAAGAAACCGAAGATCCTGATCCTGGACGACTCCACCTCGGCTGTCGACACCGCGACCGAAGCACAGATCCGGAAGGCTTTCAAGGAAGACCTTGCGGATTCCACCAAGATCATTATTGCGCAGCGCATCAGTTCTGTGGAACATGCGGACATGATCGTTGTCATGGACGACGGAAAGATTACCGGTATCGGAACACACGACGAGCTTCTTGAATCAAACGAAGAGTACCGCGAAATCTACGATTCCCAGATGGAACTTCGGAAAAAGGAGGGCTGATTGTCATGGCAAGAAAATTAGAAGAACTCCAGAAGCAGTATAACAGCGCTTCCCAGCAGCTGAAGAACATGCGGGGCGGCCGCGGTCCCGGCGGACCCGGCGGCATGGCGATGCGGCAGGCAGGAAAACCAAAGGATACCGCAAAAACAATCGCGCGGATGCTCTCCTACGCAAAGGGCTACGGCGGCCGCTTCATCGGGGTCCTGTGCTGCATGCTGACGACCACGCTGACTTCTCTCATCGGTTCCTACTTCATGGCGCCGATCGTTGACCGGCTGGCGCTTGCAGTGAACCCGAATGCCGAAATCAATATGTCCGTATTCGAACGGATCGCGGACAGCGTAATCCAGAAGATTCTCGCATCAACCGGACATCCTTCGGATGCAATCATGCCCTATATCGCGATCGCCTGTATTCTTCTTGCGACGGTTTACCTAGTGGGTGTTGCAACTACCTATACGCAGGCCCGGCTGATGCTTTCGATTTCGCAGAATACGATCGAGAAGATCCGGAATGACCTCTTTTCGAAGCTGCAGCGGCTTCCGGTCCGGTATTTCGATTCGCATCCGACCGGTGAAGTGATGTCGCGTTTCACGAACGACGTCGACAACATCGACATGATGATCAACAACTCCCTGACGTCCCTGGTATCGGGCATCATCACCCTGATCGGAACCTTCATTTTCATGGTGACGACGAACTGGGTGCTGACGATCATCACGATCGTATTTATCCCGCTCTTCCTTTTGGGCGGCGGCGCGATTGCGAAGCGCTCGAGAAAGTACTATGCGGCACAGCAGGCGGCTTTAGGCGCGCTGAACGGCTATATCGAAGAGACGGTTACCGGCTCGAAAGTCGTCAAGGTCTTCAACCATGAAGAAATCTGCGAAGAAGAGTTTATGCTCCTCAATGAAGACATGCGCAACAAGCAGTTCGGCGCGAACTTCTGGGGCGGCGTGATGGGGCCGATCATGGGCAATATGTCCCAGATTTCCTACGCGGTGACGGTCGGCATCGGCGGAATCATGATGATTCTCGGAAAGCTCACCCCCGGCGGACTGACGGTATTCGTGACTTATACAAGGCAGTTCTCGATGCCGGTCAATATGATTGCACAGCAGATGACGACCGTGTTCGCAGCCCTCGCCGGTGCAGAGCGTGTCTTCGAAGTCATGGATACACCGCCGGAAACCCCGGATGCCGAAAATGCGGATCCAATGTCCAATATGCAGGGCTTTGTCGTGATGAAGGACGTGACCTTCGGTTATGTGCCGGATAAGATCGTCCTGAAAAACATTAACCTCTATGCGAAGCCCGGCCAGAAGATCGCCTTCGTCGGATCGACCGGAGCCGGCAAGACAACGGTTACGAACCTGCTGAATCGCTTCTACGATATTGAGCAGGGTACGATCACGATCGACGGTGTCAATATCAAGGATATCAAACGCGATGTCCTGCGCGAGAAAATTGCTATGGTTCTGCAGGACACGCACCTCTTTACCGGAACGATTATGGAGAATATCCGTTACGGCCGGCTGGATGCGACGGATGAGGAAGTCATCCAGGCTGCGAAGACAGCTTCCGCGCACTCCTTCATCATGCGTCTCTCGGATGGCTATAATACCGTCATCGAAGGCGACGGCGCGAACCTTTCTCAGGGCCAGCGTCAGCTTCTGAATATTGCCCGTGCGGCGATCTCAAAGGCCCCGATCCTCGTCCTCGACGAGGCGACGAGCTCGGTCGACACCCGTACCGAGCGCCACATCGAGCACGGCCTCGCGCGGCTCATGAACGAGCGCACGACCTTCATCATCGCGCACCGTCTTTCAACGGTCCGGAACTCCAACGCGATCATGGTCCTCGAGCAGGGCGAAATCATCGAGCGCGGCGACCACGACGATCTTCTTGCGCAGAAGGGCCGGTACTACGAGCTGTACACCGGAAAGCGGGAACTGGCGTAAACTGGTGTGTATTCAAATGGTTCACCGTCCCTAAAGGCTGAAACCATACTTACAGTATAAAAAATAATATCCAATCATTACGAATAGTGTCTTCCGTTTTTCGAAATTCAGGCGTATAATAGCTCCTGAAGATGAAAAACGGAGGACATTTTTTTGGAAATCACGCTTTCTCAGAATATCCGCACTTTCCGGAAGCAGCGGCGGCTCACCCAGGAGCAGCTTGCGGAAGGCATATTCAATGATTCGATCGGCTTTATCCTTCCCTTTGTCAACATCCCCTTCAGCACAGCCCTGATGCGGATCATTGACCGGGACAAGCTGAGCAAGGTGAACAGCATCCTCAGCATTTTTTCGCAGGGACTGATCCCGATCGCTTCCGCCATCGCAGGCACCGTGCTGCAGTACATGGGAAGCGCGCCGCTCCTGTTTATCTGTGCCGGAGGATTCCTGGCGACAGCGCTGTTTTTGCTCTTGAACAAACAGACAGCACAGATCTGATGGAAAACCTGATCTGCAGAAAAAGGCACCCGGAGAGGAAGATCCCCGGGTGCCTTTTTTCAGAGAGTATCATTTCTGCTGATCCGACAGCTTCTTGCGGTGGAAGAACATCGTCGCATATTTGCTGTACTTCGCAAGAAGCTCCATCAGTTCGTCGTCGTGATCGACGCGGCAGGAGAGGGCTTTGCTGAAGACATAACAGTTGTTCTCGCCCGGAAGAAGCGGCTTCCATTCCGGAATACCGGGGTGGTTCGGGTTTCCGGTGCGGGCAAACTGCATCCAGGCGTTGAAGAACTGCTCCTGCAGGAGGAGTTCCCGGCCTTCCGCATACTGCGAGGGGTTGTATTCGACGTTGTGGAAGACAAAGCTGAGTTCATCTGCATGAGTCGAGAGCAGTCCTCCCTTGTACATGGTCTCATGCGCAAAGAGGAAATTGTAGGTGGTTTTCGCGCCGGAGTCTCTTCTCAGCATACAGAACTTCTTTGTGGGGCGGCGCACCATGCAGTCCGCGAGGGAAGCATAGTAGATATTGAATTCGGGATAGGCCTTCTCGAAAGCCGTCCGGATCGCAGGGGCTGCCTCTTCGCCGTAGGCGTCAACGATTGCCTGATAGCGCATTTCATCGGTGAAATTATCTTTCTTTCGGAAGTCGTTGTTTCTCGGCACAAGCTCCTGGAAAACGGAGCCGCAGATCACCGGGATATCCTTCACTTCATCGCGGAAGCCGGCGCTCCATGCGTCACCGATATAGGAACCGGTCAACGGAACCGGACCCCAGTTGACAAAGGGGCTGTCGCCGGTGACCTTCCTTACTGCCGCCATCAGGTCATTGTAGGGCAGGGTGCAGAGCTTTTCAATGCCGCCGATCTCTTCGACGACTTTTTGGGCAAATTCCTTCTTCTCCGCTTTCTGTTCCGCGGGACTCTCATCCGATCCGCCGAGGACACCGCTTTCAATAATCGCTTTGTGGTACAGGCCGTCCGCATCGCCCATCTGCAGCAGCGTACAGACCTTTCCGCCGCCGCCGGATTCGCCGAAAACGGTTACATTGTCCGGATCGCCGCCGAATTTCGCAATATTCTTTTTGATCCAGCGAAGCGCTTCGACGATATCTTCCATGCCGACGTTGCCGGAGAGTTCATACTCCGGGCCGTAGTCCGAGAGATCCAGGAAGCCGAGAATATTCAGCCGGTGGTTGATCGAAACGGACACGACATGGCCGTAGCGGCCCATGTTTTCGCCGTCATAGGCTTCAAGCTCGATGCAGGAACCCTTGGAAAAACCGCCGCCGTGAAGCCAGATCACGACCGGCATTTTCTTTTCGGGATCGAGCGTTTCAGTCCAGATATTCAGGGTCTGGCAGTCCTCGCGCTCCAGCCAGTAGCGTTTCGGGAAGGCAAGATTGCCCTTGACTTCCTTATCCGGAAGCTGCGGGCAGATGAAGCCGTAGTCCTGCGTGTCCATTACATCATCCCAGGGCTCGAGTTCGCGGGGCGGCATGAAGCGTTCCGCCTGCGCGTAGGGAATGCCGAGGAATGTAAACATTTCGTTGAGCATGTAGCCGCGAATTTTACCCTTTTCGGTCCCGACGACGGGGTAATCGTCACTGCAGATAAAGCTGTGTACTTCGCGTTTGCTGTACATGAATTCAAATCCTCCTTCAATACTTCTCAGGGCTCTGCGGATCCTGCCGCAGGACTTCCGCATTTCATTATAGCTTTCCGCTTTTCGGGCGTCTAACAGAAAAAAACGCTGACATCAAAAAAATATCTACAATCACAGCATTTTCACTTGTTTTCCGACCTGTCAGGCGTTATAATACAGTCAGTTTTAACAGAAAGGACAGGTGTAATCCATGAAGGAAATCACAGAGTACATCAAAGGCGCGGGAACCTTCTTCCTTGCGACCGAAAACGGGGATCAGCCTGAAGTCCGCCCGATCGGCGTGCTGCAGGAGTATGACGGAAAGCTTTATACAGCTGTCGGCAAACATAAAAACGTGTATAAGCAGATTGTTGCGAATCCGAAGATCTGCATCTGCGCGATGAAGCCGGGCGCCGGCTGGGTGCGTGTACGCGCAACGGCAGTGGATGCGCCGCAGGAAATCGTGGATAAGGTGTTTGAGGACGGCCCGTTCCTCAGAACCATTTACAACGAAAAGACCGGACTCGAGCTCGGTGTCCTGGAACTGACAGACGGCGAAGTGGAATTCTGCAGCATGATGGGTCCGGACCGGACAGAAAAGCTGTGACAAAGATGGCGGACGAAAAGAAACTGGTACCCGACAAATACGAGGGCCTGTCGATTTTTCGCCCGCCGCTCTCTTTGGAGCTGGCGGGAAAAAAGTTCGATCTCATCATGGATGACGGCTTCGACAAAAAGCTGATATTTACAGATGGGAAAACCCTCCTCTACGGCGATCCGGGCGAGGAGAAAAAATACGAATACAACTGCCTCAAGATGGATGATCAGTGCTATTTCGTGAATTTCGAAGCACGTCCCTTCACCCATCCGAGGCTTGGCATCACCCTGATTTTAGACACCCGGGAATATCTTGTGACCGGGGCTTTTGCGACGCTCGGGCTGGATCCGAAATTCCCGAAAATGCCGCATGTTGACATCAAATTCGGCGCGATCATGCGTCCGGACGGGACCGTTCCGACGGTCCGCCATGGCTATACGGCCGACATGGCGGGCACATCGATTGACTGGAACTACGGTTCCTTCAACATTGCGCATGTTTACCAGTCGGAGCGCTATTACCGCGTTGCCTTCACGCCGCGCGCAATCGAGCGCTCGATCCGCAACAATCCGCAGATGATGAACCCCGGCGGCGGTGAAGCCCGGCCGCGTCCGACGGCGGCTTATGAGGACTATATGGATGCGGTCAAGATCCGTGACGGCCTGTACGCGGTCGGCCTTGTTGAGACCAACCTCTGCAGACGAAACGGCCACGGCAACAGCCTTTTCTTTCTGATGAACCTTCGGGAAATGCATGATGTGGGCCGGTCATTCGGCACCAACGGCGACAACGAAGACGAGAACTACACCTTCGGCGCTTTCGGTGCCTGGTACGACGCGACGACCGTGAAGGAAATGCCGAGCATGTACTACATCCACTGAGAAAGGATTGATCTATGAGACAGGAATACAAAGAACTTCCCAAGCCGAAAACCTATGAAGGCATGTCCCAGTACCGGCCGCCTTTGTGTTATGAGCTGGTCGGCAAAACCCTGGAACTTGTGATGGATGACGGCTGCGACTATGAACTTCAGTTTATTGATCGAAAAACGCTGAAATACGGCGTCAAAGGCAAAAAGGCGAAAGAATATACCTATGACTGCCTGAAAGCCGATAATGACACATATTTCGTCAATTTCGAGGTCAAGGGTGCGAAGCCGCGCGCGGGGCTTTCCTTCATTCTCGATATGGAGCAGAGCCTTGTGACGCAGAATTACTGCACCGTCGGCCAGAATCCCCGCTATCCCAAGATGCCGAAGCCGACCATCACTTTCGGCGCGATCCGGAAGGAAGACGGAACCGTTCCGACGATCCGTCACGGCTATACCGAGGATCTTGTCGGGCGTTCAATCAAATGGTCCTACGGTACACTTCAGGTCGTCCACGTTTATTCGAGCGAGCGCTATTACCGCCTGACGGTTTCGAAGGAAGTTTTCGAGCGGATGAAAGCGGAGAATCCGGAGCGTTACGAAGAAATGATGAAGCGCAGCGGCGAAACGCTCTACGAAGAACCGGCGGACTACATCAAGATCAAGGAAGGCATTTACGTGTTCAATGCCAACGAGGAAATGGCCTGCCGCTCCCGCGGACAGGGCAACAACCTTTTCTTCCTGATGAACCTGAACCGCATGCACGACGTCGGCCGTTCCTTCGGCCACAACGGCGATGGCGAACCGGAGAATTACACCTACGGCGCGTTCGGCGAATACTATGACACGAGCGAGCTGCACGCGAGAAAGAGTACGGAGTATATCAGATGAGAAAAACGGCTTTATGGAATATTCTGACCAGTCATTCAGAAAAGCATCCCTATGGGATGATCCTCTGCGATGAGCTATCCAGAAAAAAACTGACCGTCGCAAAGAAGACGGGGGAGGAGAAAGTTTCCTTCAAAGGTCTTCCCTATGTGAAGGTCAGTGATACGCTGTATCTGGGGAGCCTTGACGGCGCACCCTTCCTGTATGATTCGAAGCGACCGAAGGATGCGGCAAATGATCTTGCGCGTTTCCCGAAGACGGATGATCTCACGGATTTTGCGCGGGAGATCAGCTTCGCGACGGACGTAATCCTGAAAGCAGAATTCCAGGACGGCGTGCTGAAACTTTCGGAGAATGAATTCCCGGTCACGGTGCGGAAAATCAGCGCCAAGTGGTACCTGATTGCGCTTCGCGGGAACAAATCCGTGATTCTTTTAGACGCTTCCCGCTTCCTGGTGTATGCCTTTACCGACGGCAGCTTCATCGGGGGATATCTGGAAGTGTAAGGGAAAAACGCCGGTGATACAAAAAAGACAGGTCCGCTGTACCGAAACGGTATGGCGGACCTGTCCTTGTATATTACTTCCTGATTTTGTTTCAGTTGCTTCTGCGGATCCAGTCGATGAGTTTATCGCCCCAGCGGACTTCCTCATCCTGCGCATCTTCGTCAATCGGGGTGCGGAGGCTTCTGGTGCCTTCCTCGCCGTTGATGTCGACCCATTCGCCGTCCGAGTTGACTTCAATCTTTCCGAAATCGCCGTAGGCGTTGTTCTTCTCAATTTCGGGGGCCTGATCCATTATCGCGGCGGGCGATTCGATGGCAGCGGCCTTATTATCTTTCTTTCCGCAGGCGACTGCGGTGATTATGAACATCATTGCAAGAACGAGTAAAGTGATTTTCTTCATGGTGAATTACCTTCCTTTTCTGTTTTTCTCTTTGCCTCTAATGACAGCCAAAGAGCAGGGCAGGTTGCAGGAAATCTGAAAAAAAGTAAAAATATTTTTTCAGCCCGGATAAAGCAAGAAAGACGCCCGAAATACGAGACGCCCAACAAAAATAATATAGCACAGGAATACAGGAAAAATCAAGCATTTTCTAAGAAAAATGCGAAGATTCTCCGTTCTGAACAATGCCTTTTCCGAAACTTTGGCGATGCTGCCATATTGTAATTCCTGCGAAAATCGGTTATCATACAGTCAGAAAGGAAAAACCAGATAAGAAAAACTGAATAGCTGGTTTCTCAGCAAAAAGAAAAAAAGAATAGCAAAAAGCTTCAGGCTGGAATGAACGGTCCATCGACTTACAGAAGTCAAGATTCCCTGAAAAGAGAGGGAAAAAGAGGACAACGGGGAATTCAAAAAAGCAAGAAGCCACCCTGCAGAAAGAGAGGTTGAGACAAGTGTTAAAAGAACCGATCGATGGCTGAGAGGGCTGTTGGATGTAAAGAAATCTGACAGCCCTCTTATTTTGCGCCTTCGAAACGATCCTGGCCTTTCACAGCACAGATCTTCACGCCTGTCTTTTTCGCTGTACCTTTCTGTTACGCAAGCGTCAGTTCGTGCATCGCTCTTGTGCAGGCGATGTACAGAAGATGCCGGTCAAAGCCCGTAAAGTCGTAGCTTTCTGCCTTCGGGACAAGAACCTCGTCAAACTCGAGGCCTTTCGCCATGCGGACCGATGTGACAATCACGCCGCTTTTGAACTTTTTCGAGTTCTCAGACAGCAGGATCAGCGAATCCGGGTCCGGGGACAGCGCGCGAAGCTTCTCATAATAGGCTTCGGCGTCGCGGCCGGATTTCAGGATAATTGCAAGCGATGTATGCGGTCCCTGATGGAAGGCTTCAACCTTCTCAAGAACAAAGGACAGTTCTTCCCGCTCTTCTTTGAAGTGTCTCTGTTCCGGCTCTTTTCCGTGCCGGTCAATGACCTGGAGCTTCAGCTCCGGACAGATCTGGAGAGCGTAATTCATGATCTCCGCGGTGGAGCGGTAGCTTTTCTGAAGCTCGATAAAGAGTGCTTCGGGGTAGCAAAGAAGCAGGTCGGAAAGCCCGGACCGGTTCCAGGGATTCATGCACTGCCCGTAATCGCCGAGAATTGTCTTGTTGCAGGGATACATGATGTTCAGCACCGCGTACTGGACAGGGGTGTAGTCCTGCATTTCATCAACGACAAGGTGGCGGATATTTCTATGGCGCGGCAGACCGTGGTAACCGTGCCAGAGATAGAGGAAGGGGAAGACATCCGGCCACTCAAGCTGTTTTCCGTGCATTTTAAGCATTTCCGGACGGCCGAGCCATTTGTAGAAGTCCCGGTACAGCGCCTGCGGAGAGCGCAGAATGAGCATTGATTTCAGTTTGTTCATGACCGCGCCTCGCTTTTCAAAGCTTCGGTGCAGGCCGCCGCGGTAGCGGTATTCCTCCAGCACTTCGTCCGTGATCGTCGGAATCCGCTCGAGGATCGGATCATACTGATAGAACAGGAACTGCTCCTGGATCCATTTCGCATCGACCGTCGATCCGTCGTAATGATAATCCTTCGCACAGAACGCGCGCTCCGGAAGCACCTTCAGATATTCATCCAGGAGCCCTAAAAAGGCGCTGTCCGATTTGAAGTCTGCCCGTTCCCGATAGTCCGGATCGTTAATATCCAGCGGATCGCCCGGATCTTCGAAATCGATCACATCGTCGAGCGTATCCATTGCAAGTTCATAGAAGCTGTACTCGCGGACCGGTTCCTCGCCGAGTTCCGGGATGACGTCGGAAATATAATCGGAAAAGGCTTTGGAGGGCGAGAGAATCATGATATCCTCCGCCTTGATTTTTCCGCTGAAGCGGTATAAAAGGAAGGCAATCCGGTGCAGGGCGATCGAGGTTTTGCCGGAGCCGGCGACACCCTGGATCACCATGACCTTCGCCTTTTCGTTGCGGATGACGACGTTCTGCTCACGCTGGATTGTCGCGATGATGGTTTTCATCCGCTCGTCCGAGGTGTGGGAGAGTTCCTCCTGCAGCACTTCATCCGAAACCGTCTGCGCTGTATCGGTTACAAAATCGAGATGGCCTTTTTTGATCCGAAACTGCCGCTTCTTTGTCATCTCGCCGCTGATCCTGCCATCCGGCGCGTCGTAATACGCGGGCCCGGTGTCGTGATCGTAGAACATGCTCGAGATCGGCGCGCGCCAGTCGTAGATCAGGATTTCTTCGTTATGAAGGAAATTGAAGCGGCCGATGTAGAGAGGAAGCGTTTCTCTGGTCCCGTCCTCCCGGAAATCGATCCGGGCGAAATACGGCGAATCCAGAAGCTTCTGAAGATGATCCCTGGACTTTGCGACGAGCCGCAGGTTTGCTTCGATGGACCGTAGTCCCCGGTCGAAGCTGAGCCGCTCCCGTGTGTCCATGTCGTAATAGGTTTCCTTCCGGTCCTTCTGGGTTTTGTCGTAGGTCGCAAGGACCCGGTCAAAATCTGCCTGCATGACCGCGAATTCCTCGGAAAGAACTGCCTCCGTTTCCGTCAGGTGTGCAAGTTCTTCCGAATAAAACACATTTTCGTCTGACACGCTTCATCACCTCCTTCTGCGTGCTTCTTCCTATAAGGCCGGTCCGGCCGTTTCAAAAGAGCGTCGGAAAAATAAATATATAGAAAAAGCACTGTTTTGTCAAGAGGTTTTTCGGTGAAAGTCAGCAAAAATCCACAGCGCTATTCGGCCTTTTCAAAAACCATATCCGTAAGCGAAAGCTTCAAAAGATCCTCCGGTTTTGAGTCCGGGGAAATCCACTGAAGGATCCGGTTTTTCGGCAGGATGACGGGCATGCGGTCGTGAATCCGCCGAAGATCGCCCTCGGGCTCCCTGGTCAGGATCACCAGTTCCGGCAGACCGTTTTCGATCCGGTACAGGCCGCAGAGCCAGGTCATTGCGGATCCGCGCGGCTGGATCAGGTATTTCTGTCCGACCGAGACTTTCCCGGTGTTGTCCTTTTTGTGCTCCCACTCGAAATACCAGGAAGCCGGGATGATGCAGCGGCGGGAGCGGAAGGCATCCCGGAACATCGGCTTCTCCCCGGCGGTTTCCGAGCGCGCATTCACTAAAGGACGGTTATCGCGATCGAGCGTGAAGCCGAAGCGCATCGGATAGACCCGCGGCCGTTTCTTTGGGTCCGGCGCGATCGCGGCTATGATATTTGTCGGAAAAACCTCACCCGAAAAAGCGGGCATCGCAGGGCCCTTCATCCGGAAGCGCGTGAGAAGAGCGGAGCTCTCCGCCTGCTCCATGATTTCCTGCGCTTCTTCACTGCTGACATCGATAAAAAACCGGGTGCACATCGCATAATCCTCCGAAAAATCCGAATCCTTCCGTTTCCTCTATCATAAACGTTCGGAGAGGAATTGTCAAGCAAAAAACAGAACACCAGTTCGATAAAAATATTTTCATCTGCGTCTTTTCTGAGAGGAAAAACTGTGCTATACTGTCAGTGTTATGATAAAGAAACCAGTCCTGTATTTTCTGATCACACTCGCGTCAGTCATCGTGTCGACCGCGCTTCTTCTGCTGCCGGAGCCGGCGGCGGGCTATATCGCGTGGTTCTGTCCGGTACTCTTTTTCGCGGTGCTCTCAGGAATCTGCTGCGGCTTTTTTCCGGCGCTTCTGGTGGGTGCGCTGCCGCCGTTTCTCGCCTATTTCGTACAGAAATTCGCCCTTCCCGGAAACGACCTTTTGTTTTACGTGCCGATGGCGGTGTACGCGGTTTCCGGCATGACGGCAGCCTTTGTATACGCAGCGCTTCACACTTCGATCGGAGCATCCGTTTCCGCGATTTTAGCGGGGCGGCTGGTGCTTGGTACCGCAAACCTGATCATTTACCACCTGAACGGCCGGACCTATACACTGATGATGTTTGTCAGGGACGCATTTTTGAAGGAGTTTTCAGGGCTGATGCTGGTGCTGATCATCATTCCGCTTCTCATCCAGCTGTTCCGGCGCCGGGGCATTATGAAGCTGCTGCGCTCGGAGAAGCCGCTTCTGTAAAAATTGATCTTCCGGCAGGAAACGGATTCCTTTCAGTCTGAACTGAAACCGGTCCGGCACTTCCTGCCATGAGATAGCCCGATCAGGAGACCCCGGGCGTAAAAAAGGCCTCCGCACATCTTAATTAAGAGGAAGGAGAAAGAGTATTATGCAAGAAATCTGGCAGAGCATCGCTTCGTGGGCGATGAACACCGGCATCAAAATCGTGATCGCGCTGATCATCCTGTTCGTCAGCTTCAAGATCGTCAATGCGATTGCGAAGAAGGTGGAGAAGAAGCTTTTGGAGAAAGGAAAGCTGGACCAGACCCTGGTGCATACGCTGACCTACATCGGCAAGATTCTCATCAAGGTTATTATCGGCGTCTGCCTTGTCGGTTACCTCGGTGTGGAGACCTCTTCGATTTCGGCGCTGATCGCGTCTCTCGGCCTTGCTGCAGGCCTTGCCTTAAACGGCGCACTCGCGAACTTTGCTGGCGGCATGATCATCATCGTGACCTGTCCCTTCAAGATCGGCGACTTCATCTCCGCGCAGGGCGTGGACGGAACCGTTGAAGAGATCCGCATCATCAACACCAAGATCGTGACGCTGGACAACAAGGTTGTCTATCTTCCGAACGGCGCTCTCTCATCCGGCAATATCGTGAACCTGACCGAGAAGGATATCCGCCGTGTGGATCTGGACTTCTCCGTCGCCGGAAACGATCCGGAGCTTGTGAAGAAGCTGATCCTCGACACCTGCGACAAAATGGAACTTGTGCTGAAAGATCCGGCTCCCTTTGCCCGTATCACCGATTTCGGCGCCGGCAACGGCACCAAGGTGACGGTCCGTGCCTGGACCAAGTCCGGAACTTACTGGGATGTCTATCTCGGACTTTTGGAGGAGCTTCAGAAAGTCTTCGAAGAGAACAAGATCGTCGTTCCCTTCCCGCAGCTCGACGTCCATATCAAGAACAACTAAGAGAGAAAACACAGCATTTTCAACAGAAAAGTCCGCGGTCCGGGAACTGTCCCGGCCGCGGGCTTTCTGTTTCGCAGAATATTCCGGATACTTTTTTCTTGCAAACGGCAACCCGGTATTGTATGATGTTGTCAGTATAGACAAAGCAGTCAGACACTGTTGAATTCCGAAAGAAATGCAGGAGAGCAGAACATGAAAAAGACCATTCGCAGATTTATCGCCGCAGCCCTTTGTCTGAGCCTCCTTATGGGGACGCTTACAGCCTGTACAGATAAAAACACCGGCAAATACGAGCCGGAAACCAAATCTCAGAATGAAGGCAGCCTGAAAGAAGGAAACCGCCTCTATAAAGAATATCCGGACAAGCACATCAACAATATCGAAGACGAGCTGCCCGAAAAGATTGTCGTTGTTCTTGATGACGAGGGATATCAGATCATCGGCGAAACTTCCGATGCCGCCAAGATCCGACAGCTCGTCTCCCTCTTCAAGGAGGGCCGGGTCGGCAAAAATGAGGACGTTTTTGTTACGGAAAGTTACAATTCCGTAAACTTCGTCTGGAAGGACGGGACCCAGACTGTGATCGCCCTGAACA
>JAFYGJ010000033.1:0-7585 GCA_017543275.1 Lachnospiraceae bacterium
GTCAGGACCCGGATGTAATCGCCGTCGGCGAAATCCGTGACGGCGAGACTGCACAGATCGCGATGCGCGCGGCTATAACCGGACACATCGTACTGTCGACGGTTCATACGAACGATGCGCTCGGCACGATCGAACGTCTCCTGGATATCGGCGTAGAACCCTATCTCATCTCGAGTGCGCTGAAGGGCGTGGTTTCCCAGCGTCTTGTGCGCCGGATCTGCCCGACCTGCAGAACAGCCTTCGAGCCCACGGCGGAAGACCTTGCGAATCTCGGCCTTCCCGCAGGACCGAAGCGGATGTTCTATAAGGGCACCGGCTGTCCGGACTGCTTCGGTACCGGATACAAGGGACGAATCGCGGTCTTTGAAATCCTTACGATGGGAAAAGAACTTCGACATCTGGTCTCGAAAGGCGCAGACCGCTCTGAAATGGAGAAAGTGCTTGAGAAGGAAGGCCTGGTGACACTGTACTCAAACGCACTGCGGCTCGTGGAAGAGGGCATCACGACCGGCGAAGAAGTGCTCCGTATCGCGAATGCGGATGAATAGGAGGCGGGACCATGATCACAGCTGAATCACTCATACTTCAGGCAAAAGAGCGCGGCGCCTCCGATATTCACCTGATTGCCGGACTTCCGGCCAAGTTCCGGGTGGACGGTGCGCTTTACAACATGGCGGAGACACCCCTTGACGAAGAGGACTGCCAGCGGATTGCGCGTGACCTCGCCGGAAAGGACTGGCCGATCTACGAAACAACCGGCGAACTGGATGCAGCCGGGACATTCGAAGGCGTTCGCTGCCGTATTCACATCTTCCGGCGTCAGGGACTGCCCTCCGTTGCGTTAAGGCTTCTTCGGGATAATATCCCGGATCTTTCCAAACTCGGACTTCCGCCGGCAGCGCTTCTTCTTCCGGAGCTTCACAAGGGCATCGTGCTCGTGACCGGCGAGACCGGCTCGGGTAAATCGACGACGCTCGCGGCGATGATTGACCGGATCAATCACACAAGAAGGGACCACATCGTAACGCTGGAGGACCCGGTTGAATACATTTACACACCGGATTTAGCTGCGATCAACCAGCGGGAGGTCGGAAAAGACACAGCGAGCTTCTCGGCGGGCTTAAGAGCAAGTCTTCGTGAGGATCCGAATGTGATTCTGATCGGTGAGATGCGTGACCGGGAAACGATCGAGACCGCGATTACCGCAGCGGAAACCGGACACCTTGTTTTCGGAACTCTGCATACCGGTTCAGCTGCGGATTCTGTGGACCGTATTGTCCAGATCTTCCCGGAGGGCATGCAGAACCAGATCCGGCTGCAGCTCTCGATGACGCTGCAGGCTGTCCTGACGCAGCTGCTGCTCCCGAAAAAGGGCGGCGGACGCGCGCTTGCCTGCGAGATGATGGTTGTGACCGACGCCGTTCGGAACCTGATCCGTTCCGGGAATACGCCGCAGATCGCAAACGCCATTTCAACAAGCGCCGCAGTCGGCGGACAGACGATGGATCAGGCTTTGGTGCGGCTTGTCAGATCCGGCCAGATCACGAAAGATACGGCGCTTCATTTCGCGAAGGACGCGGATTACGTGAAGAAAAACGCGATGTAAGAGGAAGGAGCAATAGACCGGGATGGAAACATACAAATATCAGGCAATCTCCCGGGACGGGCAGAAAGTATCCGGTGTGATCGAGGCATACAATGAGATGGATGCGGCGGAGCGGATCCGTGAGACCTGTGACATTGTGCTGAAGATCACGGCGACAGAAAAAACGAAGGAAGGTGACAGTTTTCTAAGCCGCGATATCGGCGGGAACCGGCTGGATATCAAGGCCTTTACGCTGATGTGCAGCCAGTTCGCGATCATTCTGCGCTCCGGCGTGCCGATTGCGCGGACCGTACAGCTGATTGCGGGGAAAACCGAAAACAAACCGCTGAAGAAAATGCTCCGGCAGGTCGGCGAAGACGTTGAGGCCGGGCGCTCAATCTCCGCAAGTTTTGCAGAACGCGGAGAGAAACTTCTGCCGCCGACCTTTGTAGAGGCAATCCGCGCTGGCGAAGAATCCGGCTCCCTGGACCGTTCCTTCGAGTCGATGTCCCGCCACTATGACAAGCAGGCCAAAACCCGCTCGAAGCTGAAAGGCGCGATGATCTATCCGGCCTTTGTTCTCGTCGTGGCGATCGCTGTCGTGATCGTGCTAATGGTCAAAGTCGTCCCGACCTTTACAGCTGTATTCGAGGAGCTCGGAACAGATCTTCCGATGATGACGAAGATCCTGATCGGTGTCTCGAACTTTTTCCGGAAGTATATCCTGATCATCATCGGCGTCATTGCGGCACTGATCATCGGCGTAAAAGTCTACAGCCACAGCGAGAAAGGGCGGCTTCAGATGGCAAAGCTTCGGCTGAAGCTCCCGGTGGTCGGAAAGCTTGCGGAGCTCAATGGTGCAAGTCAGTTCTCGAACACCCTGGCTCTGATGCTCGAAGCAGGCCTGCAGATTTCACGTTCGATCACGATCACGTCGAGGGTTATCGACAATGCGTACATTTCCGATCAGGTCGGCAAAATTTCCGGCAAGCTGGAAGAAGGCCGTACCCTCGGCTCCTCGCTTCGTGAAACCGGATGCCTGCCGGATATCCTCGTGGACATGGCGGCTGTCGGCGAAGAAACCGGTGAACTGGAAGACACCATGAATACGATCGCGGGTTATTACGACAGTGAACTGGAGCAGGCGACGGCAGACGCCCTTGCCAAACTTGAGCCCGCTATCCTTGTTGTATTGGCGCTCGTTGCCGGATTCATCGTTATAGCAATGTACATGGCCATGTTCTCAATGTACAGCTCGATGTGAGGATTTGGCGGGGATCGGGAAGAAGATATTTACGGAAAACGGTATTTCGTCAAAGAAAAGTGATGTAAAACCGACTAAAATGCGTAAATTTGACGGAAGCTTATGCTTGCATAATTAAAAATAATCTGCTATGATTTAGGCACAGAAAAAAACAGCCCGACAGCAAGCGAAATCACAATAATGACTAAAAGGGGGGCTGCAGGAAAATGGACGGCTGAATCGTAATCGAAAAGGGTACAGCCGTACAACAAATAAAAACTGAAAGGAAATCAAAAACATGAAGAAAAACAACAAAAAGGGCTTTACCCTTGCAGAACTCCTGATCGTTGTAGCAATCATCGCCGTGCTGGTTGCCATCAGCATCCCGATTTTCACCAGCCAGCTGGAGAAAGCTCGTGAGGCAACAGATGTTGCTAATATCCGTGATTACTATGCAGAGATCTCTGTTGGCTTGCTTGATGGTTCACTGAACAGCACCACAACAACCATGACCGTTTCCGGTGAAAAGACTGCGACCGCTACTGTTGACGCGACGACGGGTAAGATTACTTCTGTTAATGTTGCAGACGTTGTTTTCAAGCAGACTGTTTCTGCAAATTGGGCTATTGGAGCCCCCGAAGTTGCTGGTGTTACAGTTTCTGACGTTCCAACTGGGACTAAAGCTGTTGTATATACTTTTAGTGAGGATGCTAGCGGCCATACTTATTTGGATACGATCAAATTCGAATAATTTCGGTTTTCTATGACATAGAGGAGCTCCTTTATATATTAATCTAGAATACGTGTAGCTCTCTCTAAGGGAAAAAGAGGTTTGGAAACAACAGACAAAATCGCAGGACACCTTTCTTCGAAAATGGAGAGGCATCCTGCGATTTTCAATATAAATATACTTTTTTCGTTAATCGGAGCTGATTTGTTTTTTCAGACATTGTAAAAGTTTTTTCGCGCAGAGACGGGAAGTAAGTGTAATAATCACGAGATTATTTGGATGCATGTTGTATGGAAATGCGAATGCCACCCAACAAAGTGTTTTCCCTTGACACTGTAGCAGTTTCAGCATATAATTAGCTTGGATAGGAGGCCTCTGATGACGAACCGTGTTTACAGAAAAATAGACTCCGAACACGGCGTCACTCGGATTCATGTGATCCTGGCCGTCGCGATTTTAGTGATGCTGGCAATTATCTCTGTGCCGGTTATAAAGAAATGGAAATATCACGGAGAATGGCTACTGTGTGCTGATTCACTGCGGGTCGTAAATGGGGCGTTGACGGTAGATTATCTGATGAATGATCTGCAGGCGCAGAGCCTTGATGATTCGGAGGAGATGCTGGTCGATGTGCTTCCCGGACGGGAGGGGTACTGTCCGACTGACGGAACAATCTATTTTGTCCGGCAGGAGGATGACACCTACCGAGCTGTCTGCGGCGCACATGATTCGGATCACGCGCTTCGCACTCGTCTCAACGCTTCCTATATTCTGTCACAGCTTCGGGATGAACTTTTCAAGCAGGACCCTGAAGCTGGAACACCCGAGGAGCTTACGGCTGTCTTGAACGGCAGGACACTCAGATGCAACCTCGCGCTCTCTGATCCCGGTATCCGCCGCGGAACAGGGAAAACACGCGGCTATTCCGGTACTGTCGTATTCTATGGAATCGACGGTGTCGGTGAATTTGAAGACGATTTGGCAGAACAGGGCACGATCTTATGGTTCTGCTTTGCCGATGAAGATAACAACGCAATCTGGAGCGCATCGGACGGCTGGTCCGGCAGCGCTTACGGAGACTGAAACTGATGCTGTCGATTTACGACTCGAAACTGATCCTGATTTACTGCATTGTCGTTGCGGCTTTCTTCGGCGCGGTGATGGGCTCATTTCTGAACTGCATGGCTTACCGTATTGCTCATCACGAATCCTTCGTTAAGGGACGGAGTCATTGTCCGAGCTGCGGCCACACGCTTGGCCCGCTGGAACTGATTCCGATCTTCAGCTGGATTTTCCAGAAGGGGCGCTGCAAAGCCTGCGGGGAGAAGATCTCCATCCGCTATCCGCTGACGGAAGCCTTTTTCGCGCTTGTCACGGTGCTCTGCCTGCTGCGTTTTGACCTGACGATCGAATGCCTCCGGAATTACATTTTCTTCTGCTGTCTGTTCAGCCTCTCGCTCGTGGACCTGGAGACGATGATTATCCCGGACAGATTCCACATCGTGATGATTACAGTCTGGGCAGCCTGCCTGTACTTCGTCCCGGGCTTTACGAAGGAAGCGCTGTGGCATGGGGCTGCGCTCCTGATTTACGGCGCAGTGATGCTCGGGGTTTCTTTGGTGATGGATCGGATCCTGAAAAAGGACAGCCTCGGCGGCGGAGACATTAAACTAATCGCAGTCTGCGCATTGTATCTCGGACCTGTGAACATGCTTTTCGCGCTCATCGGCGCCTGTGTGATCGGGCTGGTATTTGTCCTGATCCGGCGGATTCGGAAAAAGGAAGGGGAAGGAAAAGCTTTTCCCTTCGGACCCAGCATCGCGCTTTCCTGCGGAATCTTCTGCCTCTACGGCGGCGCACTTGCGGACTGGTATCTGGGACTTCTGAAGTAGGCAGGTATCACTTATTAAAGATACGTAAACCGGGCCGGGATTTTCCGGCAAGGCTAAACTATAAATACGAGGTTGCTTTTCATGGCAAAAACAATTCTTGGTGTGGATATCGGTTATGATAACCTGAAGCTTGCGCTCGTATCGGGCGAAAACGTGAAAAAAACGGTCTCCGTGCCGATGCCGAAAAACATGATCCGTGACGGCCAAGTGGTTTCTGTCGAATCTGTCGGCGAAATGATCCGCAGCACGATGAAGGAGCATGGACTCCGCGCGGGTAATGCGGCGCTTGCACTGCCGAACGAATCCGTTTTCGTAAAAAGCGTGGCGCTTCCCATGATGACCGCCGACCAGCTTGAATACAATCTACCCTTTGAGTTCCGTGATTACATTACGGGCGAGATCCGTGACTACAGCTTTGATTACGCGATGTACGAAAAAAGCGGACCAGCCACAGAGGGCGAAGAGGAAAAGCTGGAGATGTTTGCTGCCGGCGCACCGAAAACCGTGATCGACGACGCCCGTCAGATGATGCGGAAAGCCGGCCTGAAGCTTGCAATCGCGGCCCCGGCGGTTTCGGCCTATATGCAGCTCATCCGCCGGCGGATTGCCGCGCGGAAAGAGCAGGGCAAGGAATACTGTATTCTTGATCTCGGGTATCAGGCGGTCCGGATGTACATTTTCCGGGGCGAGCGGCTTATCGTGACGCGTATTCTCGACGTCGGCTTATCCGGCCTTGACGAAGTGCTTGCGGAAGCCTGCAGCGTTGACGTCCACCTTGCGCATACCTACCTGATGACCGATTACGAACACTGCACGAGGCGGGACGAGTGCATGAATGCCTATGCCGGCATTGCGACAGAACTTACACGTGCGCTGAATTTCTACCGTTTCAGCAGTCCCGAAGGAAATCTGGAGGACATCTGGCTCACGGGCGGAGGCGTCAAGATTGCCCCGCTCACAGAATCACTTTCTGACAGTCTCGATCTGCAGATCCATCCGGCCGCGGAACTGCTGCCGGACAGCACACTTCCCGATGCCGAAAGCTTCATTCAGGCCATCGGCATTACGATGCAGTAAAAGGAGTCTTTTATGAAGACTGGTACAAACAGCGGCGCGGTGAAGGGCGGGCGTTCCGGAAAGCTTCCGGTGAAGCGTTCGATCAATCTCGCAGCTGCAGGCGTAAAGAAAATGAATATTGCCGGCGCGGTCATCGGCATCGTGCTGATTGTGGCCGCCGCGGCGGCATTTGGGAAATTCGCGGTTGCGGATCGGCTGATCGCGATGAACAAGGCGGAACAACGGGTTACAACGCTGAAAACCCGGCTTGACGATACCTATAAGGAAATCGCGAGCTATCAGAATGTCGAAAGCGACTATGCGCATTATACCTTTTCCGGCATGACGAAAGAGGAACTTTCGCGTGCCGAACGTTCCGAGGTAATTCAGATGCTCGAAAAAGAGCTGGTTTCGGAGAGGGAAACGAGCTCCTGGACGGTTTCCGGCAATACGCTGACGCTGACCGTTTACGAGAACAGTCTGCAGGAAGTGAATGAACTCGCGCGGCGCCTCGAGACCTACGACATCGTCAGTCTCTGTGCTGTATCGAATGCAGCGAAGGATGAGAGAACATCCGGACGGAGCACGGAAGACGGCAAAGTCAAGGCCTACATTATCGCGTATCTTGTGGAGAACGGGGAAGGAGGCACCAAATGAAAGTCTGGGGCCGTGAATTTACACGCATGGAAAAAGTACTTCTTGCGGTACTTGCTCTGATCCTCGTCGGACTCGTTTACTACCAGTTTGTACACAAGCCTGTCAGGAAGGCGATCGAAGCCGCCAATGCCGAGAGCGATGCGCTTCAGACAGAACTCACCGTCGCCCAGGCGAAGGCAGATCATCTGAAGGCGCTCTCGGAGGAACTCGAAAACCTGAAAACCGACGGTTCCACCACCTATATGGCAAGCTACAATAACGCGAAGGCCGAAATAGCCCTTCTGAATGATATTCTCTCCGATACCGCGCAGTATACGATCAGCTTCGCAAATGTGACGCGGTCGGGCGATCAGATCCGCCGGAATTTCACCCTGCAGTTCAGGACTGCCGATTACGCAGCGATGCGGAAGGTCATTGACGGA
>JAFYGJ010000034.1:0-4241 GCA_017543275.1 Lachnospiraceae bacterium
CGTCCGCGTAAAGCTGCGACAGAGTGCTGCTCATGCCGTGGTAGCGGAGACCGCCCGCGTGGTTGGCCGACGGAATGAAGTTGCTGCCGAGTGTGTACATCGTGGCCAGCGGGCATACCATTCCGGTGTCGCAGAAGTCATAAGCGTACTTGCCGCGTGTGAAGCTCGGGCAGCTTGCGGGCTCTACCGCGATTATCCTGTAATCAGCCTCGCCGCGCAGCTTCTCGCCCATGAACGGCGAGATGAGACCGCCGAGGTTCGAGCCGCCGCCCGCGCAGCCGATGATGACATCGGGCTTGACGCCGAGTTTCTTGAACGCCGCGTGTGTTTCGAGACCGATTATAGACTGGTGCAGGAGCACCTGATTGAGAACGGAGCCGAGAACGTATCTGTAGCCCTCGGTGCCTACCGCAACTTCAACGGCTTCGGAGATCGCGCAGCCGAGGCTTCCGGTTGTGCCGGGGTGCTCGGCGAGGATCTTCTTGCCGATCTCTGTGGTATCGGACGGAGAAGGAGTTACCGACGCGCCGTAAGTTCTCATAACTTCGCGGCGGAAGGGCTTCTGCTCATAAGATACCTTTACCATGAACACCTTGCAGTCGAGCCCGAGGTATGCGCACGCCATGGAGAGCGCTGTGCCCCACTGGCCCGCACCCGTTTCGGTGGTAACGCCCTTGAGCCCCTGCTTCTTGGCGTAGTAAGCCTGAGCGATAGCGGAATTGAGCTTGTGAGAACCGGAAGTGTTGTTTCCTTCGAATTTATAGTAGATTTTTGCAGGAGTGCCGAGCTTTTTCTCAAGGCAATATGCACGGACAAGTGGAGCCGGACGGTACATTTTGTAGAAGCTTAAGATTTCGTCAGGGATCGGATAGAACTTGGTGTCGTTGTCCAGTTCCTGCTTGACGAGTTCCTCACAGAAGACACCGCCTAATTCTTCTGCGGTCATCGGCTGGCCGGTTCCCGGATTCAGAAGCGGCGCGGGCTTATTGATCATGTCAGCCCGGAGGTTGTACCATGTCTTCGGCATTTCATTCTCTTCGAGGTAAATCTTGTAGGGGACTTTCTTTTCGTTTTCCATTGCTTTTCTCCTTTTTCTGTGATGTTTGAATGCTGTGCCTTGCTGAGACAAAATAAAAAATCCCAGCGTGTTCACGAACGCTGGGACAGGAATTTCTACCTGCGGTGCCACCCGGCTTGACATCTTTTTAAGACGTCCACTTAGCGCATACTGACATATGCCGTCTTTTGTTAACGGAGAGACCAGCTCCGGCGCACATACTGGGGAAAACCTGTTCTGCTTGCCCTCGGAAGTCCATTCAGCCCTAAACTTTTTACCGTGTCGCAGCTCCCACGGCTCTCTGCAAAAAAGGAAATAAGGCTTACTCACTCTTCCTCATCGGTTTGTTGTGTGGCATTGTAACAGATACTTTTTCGTTTGTCAAGCCCTGTTTTTGTGAAAATCAGTTGAAATGTTCATTTTGTTTTCCGGCTGAGCTGTTCGAGTGCACGGAAGCATTCCTGATAGCGGATGATTTTATCCCTGTAGAATTCGTGCAGTCCGGAGTGCGGGAAAAAGCGCTTTTTCTCATGCAGGAAGCGGGTGATTCCCGAAAAATCCGGGAAGAGTCCGGCTCCGACTCCGGCAATCACCGCGGCGCCCATGGAGTTTGCTTCCCGGGTTTCTTCGGGGATCACGACAGGAAGTCCCAGCATGTCAGAAATCATCTGTGCCCAGAAATCATTTTCCGCGCCGCCGCCGATCAGTGTGATTTCAGAAAGAGAACTGTCTGAATTCACGAGATCGACTAAAAGACTGAGATGGCAGCTCAGGCCTTCGAAGACCGCGCGGACAAGATCTTCGCGTGCTGTGGTTCCCGAGAGCCCCAGAAAGGCGCCGCGTACGTTCGGATTCCAGTAAGGCGCGCGCTCCCCGAGAAGCTGCGGCATGAAAATGACGCCGGCAGACCCGGGAGCGGAAAGCGCGGCTTCTTCCGAGAGAATTTCATGGACCGAACGGCCGGTTTCCCTTGCCGCCCGGGTTTCTTCCTGCGTCATGACGGTTCGGAACCAGTCGTAGGCGCCGCAGCAGTACTGCATCGTGGCGTTCGGCGCATAGCATCCGGGAACGGCGTGCGCCCAGGTGACGCTCCGCTGATCGGGATCGAAATACGGCGCTTCTTTGGTGCAGGAGGCCCAGGCGGAAGTGCCGAGGCAGAGGTAGCCGGTACCCGGGGAGACGGATCCCGCCCCAATATTGGCGGCAATTCCGTCCCCGGCGCCCATTACGACAAGGGTATCAGGAGAGAGGCCGGATGCTTCGACGGCTTCTGGCAGAATGGTCCCGACAACGGAAGCGGAAGGGATGATTTCCGGGAGCTTGTCAGCGGACACTTCTGCTGCGTCCAGGATTTTTTCAGACCACTGAAGCGTTCGAAGGTCAATCGCATCCATGCCGTTTGCATCCGAAGGATCGGTGACAAAGCGGCCGGTGAGTTTCATCACAAGGAAGTCCTTGGCATTCAGAAAAGCGCGGGCTTTCTCATAGATTTCCGGTTCGTTCCGTTTGATCCACAGGACTTTCTGAATCCCGTAGCTTGGGCTGTTCCGATGGCCGGCGATCTGATAAAAGTCCTGATCCGAAAGTCTGTTCCGGATCTCCTCCACTTCTTTTTGGGCGCGCTGGTCTGCCCAGATCAGGGAATTCCGAAGCGCTTCTCCCTGTCCGTCAACCGCAAGCGCACCCATCATCTGGCCGCTGAAAGAAACTGCCGCAATCTGAGACGGATCAACCCCGCTTTCCCGAAGAAGTTTCCTGGTGGAACTGCAGAAAGCACGCCACCAGTCCCGGGCATCCTGTTCGGCGATATCGCCTTCCTGAATGAGCGGATATTCGGAAAGTGCGGAAGAGATGCGCTTCCCGTCTTCGGAAAACAGCGTCGCCTTGTCCCCGGAGGTTCCGATATCATGTGCAAGCAAATATCTCATAAAGCTTCCCCTCATTCTTCCGTTTCTTTTCGCTCACGAAGAAGTCCTTCTGCTTCCGGAAACTCCCGGACAATGGTGATACCGGAGGAGGTTCCGATCCGTTCCGCGCCGGCTTCAATCATCGCCCGGGCAGATTCCCAGGAACGGATGCCGCCTGCAGCCTTTACCTTCACGAGATCTCCGACTGTTTCCTTCATCAGCCGAACGTCTTCAACGGCCGCCCCGCCTGTCCCAAACCCGGTGCTGGTCTTGATATAGTCCGGCCGGATTTCCCGGGCAATCAGGGCGGCTCTTCGAATTTCATCCTTCGTCAGATAGCAGTTCTCGAAAATCACCTTGCAGATCACGCCATGCTGCCGGCAGAGGCCGACGATCTGCCGCATTTCCTCGCGGATATAGTCATCATTTCCCTCTTTCAGCTTCCCGACGTTCAGCACATAGTCAATCTCATCCGCGCCTGCCCGGATCGCAAGGCCTGTCTCCGACACTTTGCAGGCGATGTCCGTCTGGCCTAAGGGGAACGCAATTGCGGCGCCGACATGTACCGGGGTTCCCGTAAGAAGCGACTTGCAGAAGGCAACCGGACTTTCGTTGATGGCCACCATGGCAAAGCCGTATTCCACGGCTTCCGCGCAGAGTTTCCGGAAGTCTTCTTCGGTCGCAAAAGCCTTGAGATTGGTGTGATCGATCATGCCGGCGAGAGTTTTTCTGTCTAATTGATTCATGCGATTCCATCCTTTTATGATTCTCTGAAAAAGTCTGTATCTCTGCATCTAATCTACCTGAAGGAAGAGAGCTTGTCAAGGCGCATTCCCTCTGAAATGTCTGTTTTGGCATTGCCCCCAAGAAGATTATGTGGTAAACTGGCAGGGATCGACATGTACAGGAGATGACCGTATGAACCTTTTTGACGAACTCTACGTACTCGGGAAATGCCACGCCAGACATACCATCTGGGTTTTCTCGGATCTGCAGCAGGCAAAATTCGAAAATGCGAAACGCTGCCTGGATCTCTGTATGGAGGACTATATCGGACTCGGTGCCCCGGCGGAAATGTTATGGTATCTCGGAGATTCGACGGAAGGCGCGGATTATCATGAGCTTCTCCGGATGACGAAACTTCAGGAGGATGCTTTCGGATCGCTTGGTGTTCCGCTGGCCTATGCTTCGGGGAATCATGACTACGACTATGCAGATCTTTGCAGGAGGCAGGGGCGTTCGGACTTTTCCATGCCTTTTTATGAGATGGTGCAGCA
>JAFYGJ010000035.1:0-18207 GCA_017543275.1 Lachnospiraceae bacterium
CAACCAGAACTTCGTATCCATCCCGCATGCAAGACTGACCGAACTGATTATTTACAAGGCGAACATGGCAGGCATCACGGTCGTGACACAGGAAGAATCCTTCACATCGAGGGCCGACTGTACATCAAACGACAGGATGCCCGTGTATGGCGCTGGAAATTCAGAAGAGCCTGTGTTTTCCGGGAAACGCATCAGTCGTGGAAGATACAGGACAGGGTCAGGAATGCTCATTAACGCAGACTGTAACGGTGCTGCCAATATCTTGAGAAAGGCATTTCCGGAAGCGTTTGTATCAACAACGGACTTTTCGTTTCTGAAAAGCCCTGAAGCAGTCCGTTTCAAGGACCTGAACAGCTGTCAGAATGCTGTCGCGTAAGCGGGAAACCCGACCACATGTATTCTGAAGGGGCGACCCGACAGATAGAGGGGCTATGAACGTCCCGGTGTCCGTACGAACAGCCAGCCTGTTGGTTCGAAAGACGTAAGTGTTACGACGGCCGAAGATACCACTTCCATAGGAGCAACTGCACCGCATGGGAGTGGAGGTTCATATGTTGTGTATACCTGCTTTATGCCCCGGCTTTCGGAGCTTCCTCTTTTTTCCTGCCCTTAAAGTACCGGAAAAGAAGCGCCGATCCGACCATCACGACGACGACAATAAGTGCGCCGACAATACCGGAAACCGTCGTACCTGCGGCGCTCTCCGAGCCCTTGAATGCGTAATCCGGCAGGAAGGATGTCGTACTCTGGACCTTGTCCGCTGCCGCGTAAATGCCCGCTTCCGCTGCTTCCAGTTCTTCGGAGCCGGTGATCCGGCCGATCGCCCATTCGAGGCCGTCCGGAAGGGAAGAAGCCACGAGGGACAGCGCACCGCCGATGAGAAGCGCAAGACCGCCGAGGATTCCGAGTGTCCAGCCGAAGGACAGTTTCGCTTCTTTCTTGGTCTCTTCGCCGACTCCCCAGAGAAGTTCCGGACGCGCCTCATAGACAAACAGAAGCACCGCTGCCGTGATCAGGCCTTCGACAAGGCCGATTGCAAGGTGAATCGGCTGCATCGCCGCAACAAAGGTCTTGAAGGGAAGTTCCGTCACGCCCGAAAGCATGGTTTCAATCGTAACGGAGAAGGCGCCCATCTGAAGCGTCAGGACGCAGCCGATGATGGAAGCCAGTATGATTTTCAGCCTCGTCGCGCCTTTTTTCATGATCGGCCGCCAGATGAGAAGCGAACCGACGAAGCAACCGTAGAAGGCCATGTTCCAGATATTGCAGCCCAGTGCCAGAAGTCCGCCGTCCGCGAAGAACAGGCACTGGATCAGAAGAACTCCGATCATTGTCAGGAATCCCGCCCATGGCCCTAAAAGTGCGGAAAGCATCATGCCGCCGCAGAGATGTCCGGAAGAACCGGTTCCGGGAATCGTAAAGTTAATCATCTGGGCCGCGAAAACGAAAGCGCCCATGATACCCATTAAGGGAATCTTTTTCTGGTTGTCCTCCTGACGAACCTTGTGAATCGAATAGCCGGCAACGCCCGCCGAAGCTACGTACATGGTGCCCGCCACAACCGGGGCCACCAGTGCATCCGCCATATGCATAGTTTACTCCTTTCTCCCCGCAGAGATCCAAGGTCAAGGGTCTTTCGAAAAATAAAAAGACACGATGCTCCGCCAACTTCGCGGACAACCTGTCTTCCTGACAAATCCGGATTCTGCTTTTTGTGTTGATTCTTAAAAGTCTGAAAAGAAGTGCTTCTGCACTGCGGGCCGCTTCCTGCGAACCGATTATCCTTGATTATAGCGAGGCCGCGCCGAATTGTCAAGCCCCTTGTGGTACACGGGGACAGGTCCGCCGTACCAAAACAGTACGGTTGGCCTGTCCCTATATTTTTTTAGATCAGGAGATTTCAGCGCCGCTCGGCGAATCCTTCTCCGGGGTCATCAGGCTGTAGCCGCCGTTTCCGTCCTCCGCGCAGAGGAGCATGCCTTCGGAGAGGACGCCGGCAAGCTTCGCAGGCGCAAGGTTCATGAGAACCATGACCTTTTTGCCGATCAGTTCTTCCGGTTCATAATAGGCATGAATACCGGAAACGATCTGCTTCACCTGATTGCCGACCTTCACCTGGGAGCAGAGAAGCTTCTTGGATTTCGGAACTGCTTCGCAGGAAAGGATTTCGCCGACCCGAAGCTCCAACTTCTCAAAATCATCAAAGCTGATTTCAGGTTTTGCGGCGGAAAGGGTATCGATTTCCGAGGGTTCTTCGGCAGGCGCGGTTTCAGCTTTTTCGGGTTCAGCCGCACCGGCTGATTTCTCAGTTCCGTTCTCTTCCGCTGCTTTCGCTGCCGCCTCCGCTGCCGCCTTCTGCGCGTCCATAATCACCTTCACCTTTTCCATCGTCTCTTTCTCATCAAGCCGCTGGAAGAGGATTTCCGGCTTCTCCACAACCTTCGTGCCGGAAGCCACGACTGCGCCGAAACCTTTCAGTCCTTCAAAATCACAGAGCGCGGTGTTGAAGCTTGCGCTGATCTTCTCCGCGGTACCGGGCATAAAGGGTGCAAGAAGCGACGCACCGGTCATAATGCCTTCTGCAAGGTTGTACAGCACAGTTGACAGGCGGTCTTTCTTCGCCGGGTCTTTTCCGAGAATCCAGGGCGTCGTCTCGTCGATGTACTTGTTGCAGCGCTTGAACAGGTTGAAAATGGCCGTGATCGCATCCGCGACATGCAGGGTTTCCATGCTGGTCCGGGCGTCGTTGATCGCCTTTCTCGCCGCGTTCTTCAGTTCCGCATCCACCGGCTCTTCAACATAGGTGTTCCGGAGCTCGCCACCGAGATATTTGTTCGTCATCGAAATCGTCCGGTTTACAAGGTTTCCGAGCGTATTCGCAAGATCCGAATTGAAGCGCTCGATCACGAGTTCCCAGGTGATCACGCCGTCGTTTTCAAAGGGTGTTTCGTGCATCACAAAATAACGTACCGCGTCCACACCGAAAACCGACGCCAGATCGTCCGCGTAGATCACGTTGCCCTTGGATTTACTCATCTTTTCACCGCCCTGCAGGAGCCACGGATGGCCGAAAACCTGCTTCGGAAGCGGTACATCAAGCGCCATCAGAATAATCGGCCAGTAAATGGTATGGAAGCGCAGAATGTCCTTTCCGATCAGATGGACATCCGCGGGCCAGTACTTTTCATACAGTTCGCCGCAGGGCGCGTCGATATCGAAGCCGAGCCCCGTGATATAGTTAGAGAGCGCGTCGATCCACACATAGATCACATGGCGCGGGTCAAAATCGACCGGAATGCCCCAGGTGAAGCTGGTCCTTGAGACGCACAGATCCTGAAGTCCCGGAAGCAGGAAGTTGTTGAGCATTTCGTTCTTGCGGCTCGCGGGCTGGATGAATTCCGGATTGTCATTGATGTATTTGATCAGGCGGTCAGCATACTTGCTCATTTTGAAGAAGTAGGCCTCTTCCTTCGCGGGTGCGACCGGGAAGCCGCACTCCGGGCATTTGCCGTCGACGATCTGCGAAGGGGTGTAGAAGGACTCACATTCCTTGCAGTACATGCCTTCGTATTCGCTCTTGTAAATGTCGCCCTTGTCGTAGAGCTTTTTGAACATCTTCTGCACGACGCGTTCATGATCCTCGTCCGTCGTACGGATGAAGCGGTCGTAGGAGGTTCCGACGAGGTCCCAGATCCGCTTGATTTCGGCGGCGATTTCGTCTACATATTCCTTCGGGGTCTTACCCTGCGACTTCGCGCGGTCCTCGATTTTCTGGCCGTGCTCGTCCGTTCCGGTCTGGAAGCGGACATCGTAGCCCTCCATCCGCTTGAAGCGCGCGATCGCGTCCGCTAAGATGATTTCATAGGTGTTTCCGATATGCGGCTTGCCCGATGTGTAGGCAATCGCCGTTGTGATATAGTAAGGTTTCTTGCTCATAAATCTATTTTCTCCATTCTCTGAATGCCGATTTATATGGTTGCGAGGAAGCGTTTTACGCCTGCCCTGCCCTCTTCTGTTGCAGGGTAGACGCCGCAGTCTTCGAGGACGCCCGCAAATACCTTCCCGACCTCCCGGTCGATGATCTCCTGCAGGCGCTCTTTCGTCACCGTGCCCGGCATTCGGTCCGTCGCCCCGGAAGCGTGAAGCCTGCTAAATCCCTGCAGTTCCGGGTATTCGGGAATCCACTGCTCCGCCCAGTCGGCATGCTTTTCGATTGCCGGATTCTGCCGCAGGTCTTCGCCGGAAAGGATCGCATCCCGCAGCATCTGCAGCTCGTCTTTCAGCCGCGCCGGCAGCACCGCCATGCCCATCACCTCGATGAGTCCGATGTTCTCCTTCTTGATGTGGTGGTATTCGGGACGCGGGTGGTAGAGCCCAAGGGGGCGGTCTTCTGTCGTCAGGTTGTTCCGGAGCACAAGGTCCAGCTGGAATTCTCCGTCCTTCATCCGCGCGATCGGCGTGATCGTATTGTGCGGCACCCCGTCCGTTTCGGCAAAGATCATGTTCGGTTCATCCGAATAGCCGCGCCAGGCCTGAAGGATCCTCTGCGCTAAATCGATGATCCGCGTCTTCTCCTTCCCCTGCAGGCGGATGCAGGTTAAAGGCCAGTTCACGATCCCGACGGAAATGTCCGGATAGTCCGGGATTTCCACGGTTTCCGCAACCGCAGCAAGCGCCATCGGAAAATCAAAACGTCCGCCCTGATAGTGGTCGTGGCTCAGGATCGAACCGCCGACGATCGGCAGGTCCGCGTTGGAACCGAGCATGTAGTGCGGCATCACTTCGACAAAACCGAGAAGCTTTTCAAAGGTTGCGCGCTCGATTATCATCGGCACATGCTCCATGTTCAGCAGGATGCAGTGTTCGTTGTAGTAGCCGTAGGGCGAATACTGGAAGCCCCAGTCCGCTCCTGCGAGACGCATCGGGATGATCCGGTGGTTGGAGCGCCCCGGATGATTCACCCGGCCCAGGTAGCCTTCGTTTTCGCGGCAGAGCTGGCATTTCGGGTAGGAACTTGATGCCATCCGGCCCGCCGCCGCGATCGCTTTCGGGTCTTTTTCGGGCTTGCTGAGGTTGATTGTAATTACAATCGGCCCGTATTTCGAGTCCACGGTATAGCGGACATCCTTCTCAAGCCGGTAGCGGCGAATGTAATCGACATCCTGGCTGAACTTGTAAAACCAGTCGGTCGCCGCCTTTTTGTCCTGATCGTATCGCTCATAAAACTGCCGGATCACTTCTGCAGGACGCGGCATCACACAGTTCATGATCCGTGAATCAAAAAGGTCCCGGTAGGTTACCGTATTGTCCGGAAGCAATCCTTTTCCGGCTGCATAATCCAGAATCTCCCCGAGGATTCCCGGAAGGTCCCGGATGTCCGTTGATCCGTCGCCGACCGGAATATCTCCCTCAAAGGAATCCTCCTCAAGGAGCGCAAGGACCTGGTTCAGGGCATAAACGTTCTCTGACACAGGCAAGATGCCGGTGTCATTCGCATAAGAGATCAGTTTTCCGATTGCATCCTGAAACATTTCTGATACTCCTGCTGTTTTACAGCACATGCGTCCCATCGCCGATTTCGACGACGTAGAAATCCGCCGCGTAGCCGATTTTCTCCCTGTATTTCCGGCCGACCGTATCAATGTATTGGTCTACTGCCTCGTCATTTACAATCGCGACCGCGCAGCCGCCGAATCCGGCGCCGGTCATCCGGGCACCGACACAGCCCTCAATCTTCCAGGACTCCTCAGCGAGCGTATCAAGTTCGATGCCGGTCACTTCATAATCATCCCGAAGCGACACATGGGAAGCATTCATCAGTTTTCCGAAAGCCTCGATATCGCCTGATCTGAGAAGTTCTACAGCCTTTACGGTCCGCTGGTTCTCACAGACCGCATGCCGCGCGCGCCGGACACGCACCGGATCCCGGATCAGGTCCTTGTGCGCTTCAAATTCTTCCTCTGTCAGCTCTCTGAGCGCCCTGATCGGCAGCTCTTTCTGAAGCTCCGAAAGCGCCTCCTCGCACTCGGCTCTCCGCTCATTGTATTTGGAATCCGCGAGTCCCCGCTTCTTGTTGGTGCAGGAAATCACGATCTTCATCCCTTCAAGTTTTATCGGCGCGTATTCGTACCGAAGCGTCGCCGTATCCAGGAACATCGCGCAGTCCTTTTTGCCCATCGCGACCGCGAACTGGTCCATAATACCGCAGTTCACGCCGTTGTAATTGTTTTCGGAATATTGCCCGTACAGCGCGATCTGCAGGTTCGGAACATCAAAACCGAACAGTTCATTCAGTGTTTTTCCCATACCGACTTCGATCGAGGCGGAACTCGAGAGCCCGGAGGAATTCGGGATATTGCCCCAGATATAGACATCAAAGCCGCAGTCGGCCTTCATCCCGTGCTTCCCGTAGGTCCAGACCATACCCATCGGGTAGTTTGAAAAACCCTTCCGGCGGTTGAACTCGAGGTCCGACACGATGTCCCGCTCGACAATGCCCTGCCGCGGGAAATTGCCCGAATAAAACCGGACCTTTGTATCGCTTCTCTTTCTCGCTGCAAAATAGGTGCCGATCGTCAGGGCGCAGGGAAACACATGCCCGCCGTTGTAATCGGTGTGCTCGCCAATCAGATTGACGCGTCCCGGCGAAAAAACGGTGACAATTTCACCGCCCGCGCCGTAGGTCTTTTCAAATTCACGGAGGAGTTCCTGTCTGGTCATGGCTGCACCTCTCTATGCATAGTAATCCTTATAGAGTATACAAAAAAGCCGCGGGACTGTCAAATGCTTTTTGGCAGTCCCGCGGTATACTGTTGTGATCTTTTTTATTCTTCTGCGCCTGCGGCATTCTCCCCGGTCGGGATCTGCAGGAGTGCGCTTCCGGATGTCACGACGCCCGGAAGCTTTCCGTCCCAGTTGTCGTAATACATTTTCGAAAGGACCTTGTCGGTCAGGCTCTCGGAAATCATCCGGTATGCTTCGGCCTCCGCCTCTGCTTTTTTCACCAGCTGATAGGCTTCCGCGTCCGCTTCGATCTTTTTGACATTTGCCGCAGCCTCTGCCTCGATGACCTTCTGCTGGGCTTCGGTTTCGGCTTTCAGTTTATTCTGCTGCGCAACCTGCTTTGCTTCAACCGCATTCGTGAATGCATCGGTGAAATCCATGTTTTCAATCGAGGTGCTGTTCACCATGATGTTGTAGCTCGCAAGCTTTGCGCTCAGGGAATCTTCAATCGCCTTCGCCAGATCCGTGCGCTCCGAGACAAGCTCCTCGGCGGTATATTTCGCGGTGCAGACCTTGACCGATTCCTGCACGGTCGGAACGATAATCGTATGATAATAATCACTGCCGATGGTCCGGTAAATCGTCATCGCGTCCTTCTGGCTGATCTGGTAATTCAGCGTATAGAGCATGCTGACTTCCTGAATATCCGAGGAGAAGCAGCTCAGAGACTCGGTTGCGCGCTGGATCCTGTTGTCCATCTTGACAATCTTCTGCCAGGGCGCCTTTACGTGAATACCGGAATCCAGCGTGTAGTTCGAAACCTTGCCGAAGGTTGTCACGACGCCGGTATGGCCGGTCGGCACCTGGGTAAAGCAGCTGAAAATGACGATCAGCGCTGCAACAAAAACGACGGGAATCAGAATCCATTTTTTCTTCATAACCTACTCCTTCTGCCGGAAAAGTGCCGGCGCCTGTGTCTGAACTCTAACTGAGCATTATTATAATAAGTTTCAGAAGGATAATATACCACTATTTGGGAGAATTACAACTGCTTATTTCGGCGTACCGATCCAGTGCTTCAGGTAGTGCTTCAGGCTCCAAATCCCCTCATTGCTTTTTCCGCAAGTTTCCGCTATAATACTCCCATGAAGTTTTACCGGGATCACTACGACACCATTATTATCGGCGGGGCGCTCGCCGGGCTTGCGGCTGCAATTGAGCTCGCGGAAGCAGGGCTTTCAGTACTTGTGCTGGAACAGCGGAATGCGCCGGGCGGCGTGTCGACGAGCATCGTGCGGAACGGTTTTGAAATGGAGCTTTCGCTCCACGAAATGTCCGGTGTCGGCGGAGAATCCGACCGCCTGAACGCCGGAAAATTCTTCGACCGGCACAACATTGATATCGAATGGCTCCGCGTCCCGGAATGCTACACGATTGCCTTGCCGGACCGCAGTATCACCCTGCATGCGGGGATTGAAAACTTCGCGGAAGAAATCGAACAGGAAGTCCCGGGCTCCCGCGAACCGGTTCTTGCATTTCTCCGGCTCTGCGACGCGGTCTTTGAATGCGTCAACCGCTTCGCTTCCCCCTCCCTTTCGGATGTCCCGAAGTCCCTGCATGAACTGGATATCATGTTCAAAACCGCGGGCTACAGCACGAAGGATGTGATGGACAGCCTCGATGTGCCGGAGGAAGCGCAGGCACTTTTAGCGCCGTACTGGCTCTACGTCGGGTCGCCGCTTTCGGAACTTCCTTTCACGATCTGTGCGCTTCTTCTTGCGGACTATATCGGGCACGGAAGCTATATTCCGCGCAGATTCAGCCACGAAATGTCGCTGAAACTCTCTGAATGCGCCGAAGCTTTGGGCGTCCAGGTCGAATACCGCCAGCGCGTCGAAAAGATTCTCACGGAAAACGGACAGGTTACGGGCGTCCGGACGGCACGCGGGGACAAAATATCTGCAAGCTATGTAATCTCCGGCGCCTATCCGAATACCGTCTTTTCGAGAATGATTGAGCCTCCGGATCAGGTCACCCCCACGATATACAAAACCCTCAACAGCCGCAGCCTGAGTTTCACAGTCTTCACGCTGCTTCTGATGCTCGAAGGCACACCGCAGGAGCTTGGGATAAAGAATTACTGCGTCTTTACCGGTGAAGTTGCCGAAAGCGACCGGATTTTCAGGGAAAACATCTGCAGAATCGGCTCTTATGAAGCCCTGATCGGCGTCTGCCTGAACCATACGAATCCGGATGCGGTTCCCGAAGGCTTTACGAGTTTCTCGATTACGGCGCTTCTCCGGCCGGAGGCTTTTTCGGGCGTTTCCGGCGCGGAATACGAAAACATCCGCCAGAAGATCGCGGGACAGCTTGTCGATACGATGGCCGAAAGGCTTCTGGTGCCGATCCGGGACCATATCCGGGAGCTCGTCATTGTGACGCCGGAAAGCATCGCACGTTTCTCGGGATCGCCCGGCGGCTGCATTTACGGCTTCCGGCACACGATGACGGACCATATCGGGGCACGGCTTCTTGCACCGGGCGGCGGTGAGAGCATCCGCGGACTGTTCTTTGCCGGGGCGCACGGGTTTGCCGGAGACGGCATGGGACCGCAGATCATGAACGGCGAAGCAGCCGCAAAATCGGTTTCAGACCAGTGGAAAAAGGAAAACGGACTCCTCCAGAAGGCGATGAATGCCATCGGGGATAACGAATACGAAGGCAGATAACGAGATGAAGATTAAAGGTTTTTTAGAGGATATCAGCGGAATCAAGCGAATCACGAAGGCACGGCTTGACGCCATCAAAAATGCGCCGGACGATCCGATCCCGGAGGACCCGATCCACGCGCTTGCGATGGAATGGCACCCGGGGGAGCTTGAGCTTCAGGTCAGTGAAATCCGAGATTCAGGTGGATCCGCGAAAAGCTTCCGCTTAAGAAAGCCGGACGGATCGAAACTCCCGCTTTTCCTGCCGGGCCAGTATCTTGTTCTGACGCTCGAAATTGACGGGAAGCCGATCTCGCGGCCCTATTCCATCAGTTCCGCGCCGGCCTCCTCTTACCGGGAGAACGGATTTGTCGAAATCACCGTGAAGAAACCCCGAAACGACGGCTTTTTCGCGGATTATCTGCTGAAAAACGTACAGGAAGGGGATTCGGTCCGCGCGCTGATAGGCTGCGGGGAATTCCACTACGAACCGCTTCGGGATGCGCCGCATATCCTTGCACTCGCAGGCGGAATCGGAATCACGCCCTTCGTGTCCATGGCCCGCGCAATCGCAGATGGGACGCTCGATATTTCGATGACGATCCTGTACGGCGTAAACGCGCCGGAAGAACTGGTCCTTTGGAATGAGCTTCGGACGCTGGAGCAGGAAATCCCGGAAAAATTCCAGGTCGTCCCGGTCTTTGCGGATGCCCTTTCACAGGACAGACCAGATTATCCTTTTGAACAGGGTTTCCTCTCCGCAAAACTCATTCAGAAATACCTGAAAACCGCTGACGGCATATCCCCGGACACGAGCCTCTTTATCTGCGGCCCGCAGGCCATGTACCGGTATCTGCAGCAGGAACTTCCGAAACTCGACATCCCGAAGCGCCGCATCCGCTTTGATCTGTTCGGACAGGTGAAGGATATCGGATCCTTCGAAGGCTATCCGAAGGATCTGATCGACAAGACTTTCCGGATGACCGTACACCGCGGTATTCAGGAGGATATCATTCCCGCCCGCGCCAAAGAAAGCATCGCGGCAGCCCTTGAGCGCGCGGGTATCCGGCTCGAAACCGGCTGCCGCTCCGGTGAGTGCGGTTTCTGCCGGACGAAGGTGCTCTCCGGCTCGTACTTTGTCTGCCCCGAAAACGACGGACGCCGCGCGGCGGACAAAGAATTCGACTATGTCCATGCCTGCGCGGCGTACCCGCTGTCGGATCTTGAGATCCGGATTCCGATTGCTTAAAAAGTTACAGCCACTTCTCCTTTTCCAGTTCAGCTGCGTTTTCCAGCTCTTCTGTATCTTCCGCCGGCGGAGTTTCCTCTTCCCCGGCGGTTTCTTCTGCCTGTTCGGATGCCGCCTCCAGGATTTCACGCTCCTCCCGGATCTTCCGCTTCTCCTCCATCCGCTTCAGCAGATATTCCTCATAGATAATTGAAATAATGGCTGCCAACGGTACCGCCAAAAGCATGCCCGCCATACCGAACATTTTGCCGAAGATCAGGATCGCAATCAGGATCCAGATGCCGTGAATTCCAAAGCCGTCCCCGTACATCTTGGGCTTGATGACATAGCTGTCAATCGTCTGCAGGATGATCGAGAAAGCGATGAAGAACAGCGCCAGCCAGGGATGCCCGTTCAAAAGCAGAAGCAGTGCGCCGAGGATCACGCCGATAATCGGACCGAAGGTCGGAATCAGGTTTGTCACGCCGACCAGCATTGAAATGAACGGTACATAGGGCATACGCATGATCAGCATGAAGATTGCGTTCGCGACCGCAATGATCACGCCGTCCAGAAGGTCCAGGCTGATAAAGCGGACAAAAATCCGGTTGCAGCGTCCGAAAAAGGCCGTATGGGTGTCGTACTGCTCTTTTGTCAGCATCGCCCGGCGGAAGCGCTGAAGCCCCGCCAAAAGGCTCTCCCGGCCGAGAAGGAAATAGATCATCAGGACGAATCCAATCAGGAAATTAATAAAGCCCGTCCCGACCGACATGGAGGTTGAAAGCACCTTATCCATATTGCCCATGACCATTTCGCCGAATTTCCCGAACCAGCCTTCGATCGTATCGGAAAAACGGCTCGTATCGATGTGCAGGTTCGCCATGAAATTCGAGACATTGTTGAGATAGCGTTCCAGATTTCCCCGGTAGGAAGAGAAACTCTGGTACATGTTCTTGACGCTTTCGATGACCGACGGCACCAGAAGGACGATCAGGCCTCCGACCGACACCAGGAAGATCAGGATCGTCAGAAGCACGGAAATCGTATGCTTCAGGTTTTCCTTTTTCATTTTCCGGAAAACGTGTCTTTCAAACACATTGACCAGAGGATTCAGGATATAGGCGAGAATCAGGCCGATGATGACCGGCGAGAACAGGTTGTAAATGCTCTTCAGAAGACTTGTCAGCGCGGAAAAATGCGACAGCAGGATATAAAGCACAACTGCCGAGCAGGTCGCGATGGTATACGCGAGCCAGGGGCGGTCCAAAGATGCCCGGAACCGGTCACGTCTTCTCTGTTTGGTTTGATTATTCATGTTCCCTCTTTTCACCCGGGACATTCTCAGTCCGGATAACGGAAGCGCCGGTTTTTCTGAAGTTCTTCCCGGTACTTCCCGATATAGTATTTTGCCATGGGCAGGCTCTGCTCTGAGAAGTTCCCGCATTCCTCCGGACGTGCGCCGGGGATTTCTCCCTCATAGCCGAGGATGAAATCGCACATTGAAACAACCAGCGGATACACTTCCTCCGAAGACCGGTCGCCGAACATCAGAAGGTAGCAGCCCGTCCGGCAGCCCATCGGCCCGAAATAGACGATGCTGTCCTTTTCAGCGCTGTTCCGAAGGCAGGTCGCGCCGAGATGCTCGATCGTATGAAGCGCCGGCATGTCTACCACAGGTTCCCGGTTCGGCGCGGTAAGGCGCAGGTCAAAAGTGGTCACCACCGTCTCGCCCTGCCGGTCTTTCCGGGATACGTACAGCCCCGGCAGAAGTTTCAGATGATTGATAGTAAAGCTTGCAATCCGTTCCATGAAAAGTCCTTCTTGTGTGTGTTGTCTCTGATTATAACACGAAAACCCGCTTTCGGAAACAGGAAATTTCAGGAAAGCTTTCCGGCTTTTCCGAGAAGGCACATCGCCCCGAAGCCGAAAAGCTCCACAATCACAATCGTTGCGCCGACCGGCGTCGACAAAAGGATCGACAGCAGCACGCCGAAAAGCGCCGACAGGCCGGCGAGGATGACCGAGATGATCGTAACCGAGCGGAAGGATTTTGCGACGCGCATTGCCGAAAGCGCCGGGAAAATGATCAGCGCGGACACTAAAAGCGAACCGACAAGGCTCATCGCAAGCACAATGATCAGCGCAATCATCACCGCAATCAGCAGGTTCACGGCGGAGGCCTTTGTCCCGACTGCCTTTGCAAAACTCTCGTCAAAGGTGACCGCAAAAATCCGGTTGTAGAACAGGATGAACAGCGCTGCCGTAATCACGGAGAGAATCAGGCAGAAAATCACATCCGAAAGCCCCAGCGTCAGGATCGAAGTCGAACCGAACAGCGTCGAGCAGACATCACCTGCAAGGTTTGCCGAGGTCGAAAACAGGCTCATCAGAAGATAACCGCCGGCAAGTGCAGAGACCGAAATCATCGCGATCGCCGCATCGCCCTTGATCTTTGTATTCTGCCCGGTCCGAAGCAAAAGCACGGCCGCAAGGACGGTCAGCGGCAGGACGATAACCATGTTGTTTGTGTTTTTCATCAGCGAAAGAAGCCAGGACAGAAAGCCCGAGAAACCTGCTGCATTCTGCACCCCTGCGGACCGAAGAAGCGCCGTAAGCCAGAGCTGTAGGACCGACGCGACGGCAATCGCGCCGAATGCGACATGTGAAAGCCCGTCCCCGATAAAGGAAAAACGCTTCAGCACGAGCGTCACCCCAAGAAGCGAGGCGCAGAGCGCGACCAGGATCCCGACAATCAGCGCGTAGCGGGCAAAGGGATACTGCAGATAAGTGAAGATCGTTCCCATCCTTCCTCCCTTCTCACATCGGATGCGAGAGCCGGATCGCGCTCTTGGTCTTCTCTTCCCCTAAAAGATGCGGCTTTCCGATTCTCGTCCTGTGATAGTCCTGCACGGTTCCGAAGAACAGTTCCTTTCCGACATGCAGGATATGCGTCGCGTACTGCAGCGCGGACACAATGTCATGCGAAATCATGACAATCGTGGTTCCGTCCTTATTCAGTTCCCGGATCAGGCGGTACATCTCCTCCTGCGCCAAAGGGTCCAGACCTGCGACCGGCTCATCCAGAAGCAGCATCCGCCGGCTTGCGGATACGGCCCGCGCCAGCATGACGCGCTGTTTCTGCCCGCCGGAAAGCGCCGAGAAGCTCTGGTCCGCAAGGTCCGAAATTCCCATACGCGCAAGGTTTTCCTGCACAGCCTGCTTCATTTCCCTGGTATAGAAAAAGCGTTTCCCGAGCTGTCCCTGGAATCCCGAGAGCACAATCTCCCGGACCGAAGCCGGGAAGTCACGCTGCAGGTCGCTCTGCTGCGGCAGGTATCCGATCATTTCGGAGCTCAGCCCGTCGCCGTAATGCACTTCTCCGCCCATCGGTTTCTGCAGGCCGAGAATGGTCCGCATCAGCGTCGATTTCCCGGCGCCGTTTTCCCCGACAATGCAGAGATAGTCGCCGTGGCGTACGGTGAAATTCAGATGGGACACGAGCGCCCTGCCCTCATATCCGAGCTGCAGATCAGAGGCATAAAGCTCCGGCTCGCGCTGTTTTTTCTGCTGTTCACTCATAATCATTCCTTTACCGGAGCGCTTCTTTGAGCACACCGAGATTGTCCTCCATAATGCCAAGGTAGTCTGTGCCATGGCTGATTTCTTCCGCTGTCACACTCTGAATCGAGTTCAGTACAAAGATCGGACAGTCAGGGCATTCCGCGGTCTCACAGACCGTTTTGGCAAGCTTTTGGTCCGAGTTTTCGATCACCAGTACACAGGGAAGTGAAAGTTCGCGGAGCTTTTCAGCGAGGAACAATACGGTCTCAAAGCTTGCATCGGACTCCGCGCTGCAGCCCTGGAAAGCCGCATAATAGGAGAGGCCGTAATCATCCACAAGATAACGGAAGGGAAAACGGTCCGCAAGAAGAATGGTTTTCTGCGTACTGTTTTCAATGGTTTCCGTGTATTTTTGGTCCAGTCCGGAAAGTTTTCCGATATAGTTTTCCGCGTTCTTCCGGTAAACTGCTGCATGCTTCTCATCAAGTTCCGCCATGATGTCCGCGATCTTCTCCACAAAAAACTGTGCGTTCCGGAGAGAAAGCCAGACATGTTCGTCAAGTTCCGGTCCGTCAGTTTCGCCATCCCCGGAATCCTCTTCTTCTGCCTGCATGCCTTCCCGAAGCTCCTCTTCCTTCGCCTCGGAGCCCAGAAGATCCATCAGGCTGACGGCGCGGATGTCCGGATTGACCGGGTTCTTCAAGGCGTCCCGGATCCAAAAGTCTGATTCGCCGCCGACATAAAGCAGAAGGTCGCAGGATGTAAGTGTCACAAGATCCTGCGCCGATGGCTGGAAGGAATGCAGATCGATCCCGCTGTCCGAAAGGATCCGAAGATCCGTCTTTCCGTTCGTGATCTCCCGTGCCCAGTCGTACAGGGGGAAGGTCGCCGCAACGACGGAAAGCGTGATGTTTTCCGGGTCGGAGCGCACATCAGGTTCATTGCCGCCCTGTCCGGACGAATTGGCTGTTCTGCCGCAGCCGAAAAGAAAAGCCGCAAGAAGCAAAAGGATCAGAAGCGCGGCAGTCTGTTTTTTGGCCTTCATGCTCCTGCCTCCTGCTCTGCCCGGCAAGCCTCGCAGAGTCCATAGAATACCGTCCGCCGCGGATCGATCAGGAAGCCGTGCTGCTCCGTGATATGCCGCTCGAAGTCCGTGATTTCCCGGCACTGAAGATGCAGGAGTTTTCCGCAGCTTTCACATTTCAGATGATAGCAGAGCACATCATCCGAACCGTCGCCGATATATTCGAAACAGGCGCTCTCGCCCTCTCCGAGCTGGTATTTTTTGACCTGTCCCTCGGAAATCAGCCGCTCAAGCTGCCGGTACACAGTCGCGGTTCCGATCTTCTGTCCGCCGAGACGGAAATGCTCGCAGATATCTGCTGCCGTGAAATGCGTCCGCGGATTCTCCGCAAGATATGATAAGAGCTGCTCCCGCTGTTTTGTTTTATACTGACTCTTTTCAGACATGCTTCAAGTCTCCAATATAAAAATCCGAATTCGAAAATGAAAATCATTTTCGAATTCGGATTATAGTACATCGATCTCTTTCTGTCAAGTGAATTTCGCTTTAGAAGCACTTCTCCTTCCGGACTTTTCTGCACTGCTCTATGTTTCCGCAGTGATAGCAGAGCTCATTCTGGCAGATTCCGTCCTGGTCAAAGAAGGAGCGGATATTCTGCGCCGTTGTTTCCGCGATGTTCTGAAGGGCTTCCTCTGTCAGGAAGGCCTGATGGGAAGTCACGATCACATTCGGAAGGGAAATCAGCCGCGACAGAAGCTCATCGTCCAGGATATGGCCGGAACGGTCCTCGAAGAAGATATCCGCCTCCTCTTCGTAAACATCCAGGCAGGCTGCGCCGACCTTTCGTGCCCGAAGCCCCGAAAGAAGCGCCTCCGCATCGATCAGTCCGCCGCGGGAAGTGTTGAGGATTACGACACCCTTTTTCATCTTCGAGATCGCGTCCTCATTGATCAGATGCTTCGTCTCCTCGGTCAATGGGCAATGCAGGGAAATGATGTCGCTCCGCTCGAAAAGCTCGTCGAGCGATACATATTCGATCCCGCTGTCTGCTTTCGGGAACAGATCGTAGGCGATCACATGCATCCCGAAACCTTTGCAGATATCCATGAAGATGCATCCGATTTTCCCGGTTCCGATGATGCCCGCGGTCTTCCCGTAAAGGTCAAAGCCCGTGAGGCCGTTCAGCGAGAAATTGAAGTCCCGCGTCCGGTTGTAGGCCTTGTGAATCCGCCGGATCGAAGTCAGAAGAAGGGCCGCAGTATGCTCCGCAACCGCATAGGGAGAGTACGCCGGTACATGCACCACATGGACCTTTCCGTAGGCGTGGCGGATATCCACGTTGTTGTAGCCGGCACATCGGAGCGCAATGATTTTGACGCCGTATTCGTACAGCCTGTCGATCACTGCCGCATTCACCGTGTCATTGACAAAAACACAGACCGCATCGCAGCCCCTGGAAAGCTCTGCGGTGTCTTCGGTGAGCTTCGTCTCCAGGAATTTAAACTCGATTCCGTACTGCTCGCCATACTGCTGAAACGAGGGGATGTCATATGTTTTTGTATCGAAAAAAGCAGTTCTGATCATTTCTGTGCCTCCTTCTCCTTTAGGCCGTTTTGCCTGATGTCATCCAGTTCCTCTGCGGTTAAGCAGCCCGACTGATACAGCCGCAGATACTCTTTCGAAACATCCGAGTCAAAAATCAGGACATCATCGGAGTTGATGGTTACATCGACTCCTTTTCGATAAAGCTGTGCGATCGGATGGTGTGGCATGTCGGGAACCCGGCCCAGAAGGACATTGCTCGAAGGGGTAATGTTCAGCCGGATGTTGTTTCCCCTGAGATAATCCATGACGCTTTCATCCTGTACTGCGGCGATGCCGTGCTGTACTTCCTGCAGATGAAGCGCCTCGACTGCGGTGACAATGTCCTGCGCAGTCCCCCATTCGCCGACATGCGCTTTCAGGACCAGCCCGTTTTCGGCGGCTTTTTCATAGATCGGGATGAAGTTTTCGATTGGCTGCGCCAGCTCGTCGCCGTACAGATCGATCGAATAGAATTCCCTACGGCCCCAGAAATGCGACAGGCAGTCCATCAGGTAATCAATCGGACAGTGCCGGGACAGGCCAATCTGCAGGCGAAGCTCGATTTCGGGGGCGATTCTTGCATTCGCTTCCTGAAAAGCATCGATCAGTTCTCCGATATCATTGTGAAAAAACTCGCCGAGTCCCCAGACGTCTTCACCGATTTCCAGTATCGTTACGCCGTCCGCTTTCGCCTGCGAAAAGGCGGCGTCAATCAGGAGTTTCCGCCCTTCTTTGCTGTTGAAGCGCTTCCCGATGAACCTGCTGCTCCAGTCGTCCATTTCACGCATGGAATTCAGGGGCTCGGATATCGGAATGATCTCATATCCTGTTTTTTCGAACAGATATGCTCTGCTCCCGCCAAGCACAAAATGATTGTGCAGATCCGCTTTCGGGAAGCTTCGAATCATATCCGGGTTTTCACTTTTCAGCGCTTCTGCAAAGGTCATGATAAGTCCTCATTTTCGGGCTTCTCTACGGTTTATCAAAATTCCGGGAGAAAACCCCTTCCTCAACGCGTACTCGCGTAGCGTAGCGTAGGGAGGGGATGAATCCCGGTAAAATCGAAAACTGAATCGAACATATGTACTTGCCTTTTTGCTGTAGATTTGCTATAATCTATATGGTTAAACCAGCCAAAAAGGAAAACATATGATCCATAAAGCTTTCAGGTACCGTATATATCCGGTCCGCCTGCAGAAGTCTCAAATTAAGACAAACTGCGGCTGTTCCCGGTATGTCTATAACTACTTCCGTTCCATGCGGGAACAGATGTACCAGATGTACTTCGTCACAGTCAGCTATAACCGCTGTTCAGAAGAACTGACCGCTCTGAAACAGGATTCGGACCACCTCTTCCTGAATGACGCTGATTCCACTGC
>JAFYGJ010000036.1:0-65664 GCA_017543275.1 Lachnospiraceae bacterium
ATTGATGGCTTGAGCACCTCAATTATACCAAGAATCGAGTCCTTTTTCTATTCACTTTTCAGGTGAAAGCAAGAAATATCAGAATTATAATAACCACGCGGCTTTCAGCCGCTTACACCGCTATGCGGTGAATAATTCAGGGTGAGAGATTTTTAACAGTGAAATTGGAAATAAGTTACGGATTCTTCTCTTTTTTACGACATATACAGTAAAGGTACCTTGAAGGGGAGACGATCGTCATGAATACGAATCCGAAAACAGAATACATCGGCGACAGCAAAGTCGTCGAGCGGCTGTTTCAGCGGGATGAAAGCGGACTCCGGGAGGCAGAATCGCGCTATAAAAAGCAGCTGACTGCATTTTCAGGCCGCTTCCTGTCTGATTCCCGGGATCAGGAAGAGGCTGTGAATGATGCTTTCCTGAAACTCTGGAACAGCATTCCGCCTGAAAAGCCCGGAAACCTTCCCGCATATCTCCTGACTCTCCAGCGGCGTGCTGCGATAGACATCCTTCGCAGAAAGAATCGCCAGAAGGAAGTGCCACGGGAGCTTCTCGGGTCTCTTTCCGAACTCGGCGAAATCCTTCCCGGTCGGGAAAGCACGGAGGATGAGGTTCTCTCACGAGAGCTTGGAAGATGTATCAGTGCATTTTTACGGAAACTGCCGGAGAGAAACAGAGCGGTATTCCTGCGGCGCTATTACGGTGCGGAAAGTATAAAGAATATCGCAAAAGAATTTTCGATCAGCACTTCCACCGTGGAGAAGGTACTGAACAGCACCCGAAACAGCCTGAAACGGTATCTAAAACAGGAAGGCTTTTCTGTCTGATGCGGAGCGAAGGAAAAAGGAGCAGAGCATGAATCTTTGGAATAATGCATTATGTGAATTGGATGAGGATATCGTAGCTGAATACGCGTCCGCTCTCCTGAAAAACGATAAAAAGAAAATCGGAAGACCTGCATTCTACTATGTCGGCATCGCTGCCTGTATTGCTGCAGGACTTTTTGCAGCGGTGATGTTGGGAAAGTCATTATACGGGAAATTGGGACCGCAGACACCGGTGGAGACGAAATGGGCAGAAACGGCCTTGGAAACCTTCAAGGCGACTGCGGGAGATGAGTCCGAGGAGACTGTTCAGGATACCGCTTTTGAGCGGCAGTATATGACCACTGTCCTGGATTCGGACTTTTCGGATTATCATTCGGTCCGCGTCTGTGATGAGGCATTTGTCGGAGAAAAACTGAAGGAGATTACGGTCGAGGGCGGCTGGAAAAACAGTGATTATGAGTATATTGAACCGGCTGAAACCCTGCGGGCGACCGTATACAGCCTGAAGGATGTCCCCATTGAGACCGCAGTCTGCCTGAAGTTCATCGATCTCGGTGACGCACTGACAACAACACATTACTATGTATACGTCCGGGACGATGTCTCCGAGGAAACCCTGACTGCGCTGAAGGAACGGTTCGGTTGGAATGTGAAACCGACACCGGGAGCGGAGGACAACGGAACTGTAATGATGACAACCTCGTCAGGAGAGGAATGACAGAAGGCACAGAGCCAATTGAACAAAAACATTGCAGGAGGGAAAGCGCTGAAAGATGAAGAGGATTCTTTTGCTGCTATTGGCTATGACAGTCATGATGCTTATGACAAGCTGTGGAAAAGGGAATGCAGTTTTCAGAAATATGACGCTGGAAGGCTCGGCTTTGAGCTTCTTTGATATGGAAGACGGGACTTCGTATCGAAACAGAACCACTTTCGATGCGGATAAAGAAGGAGAATTTCTTAAGGCATTGTCTTCGACTAAGGCTACACCTGTCGAAAACTGGAGTTTTCAGGACATGACATACCCGGTCTACGGCTTTTATCTGATAGATTCGGACAGATTTATGCAGCAGTTTGCCTGGTCAAACGGCATTCTTTTTACAGAAGACGGAAAGAAATACAAATTTGACTTCGACTTTGCAGCTGTCACTGCAGACTATCCGTTCAAAAGCACTGCGACTCTCACAAATCTGGCCGGTTTCCCCTGTGCACGGCAGTTTATGCAGCTGGGGGACAGCTGGAATACGAAGTTCATGAGTATCGGACAGGAGCCGGAGAACAGGTATGACGTGGCATACGAGATTGTCAGCCTGGATCAGAAATACCTTACGGTCCGCTTCACAAACCATATGGATGATGCGTACACTTACGGAGAATATTATGCATTGCAGGTACTGGTTGGGGACTCCTGGTATGAAGTTCCGCCTTTCATGAGCGTCACAGTTCATGACCTTGCATATGTACTTTCACCGGAGCAGTCCAGAGAGCTTTCGTACTGGATCGAGCCGTATGGAGAGCTTCCGGCGGGGCATTACCGGGTCCTGAACGGGTTAGGAGCTCTGGAGTATGACTTTGCAGCTGAATTTGACCTGCCGTTAGAATGAAGGAAATGGGCATTCGGAAGGTGATCGAGCAGGTCAATGCAAATGCGATAGAAGCATAATCTGTTGCTTTTCTACACCATAAAAAACGCCAGGAACACATAAAAATTCTTGGCGTTTTTTAAAGTAAAGTGTACCCTTTTAATAAAGTCAAGAGTTCCATTCAGTCCCAAAAAGTTCCGAATTTCGATCTCGAACTAATTTTATGTGCCGTTCGCATCAGCCAGGACCATTTCTCAGTAAAACAATATCACATGTCAATAGTCCCATTCACGGTTGTTTCTGACATTTTCTTCATGTTATAATTTTTCCTGACCCTGTTGTAACTTCTTCCCACTGATTTACGGTATATTATTTGAAAGCTGATCAGCTACTTGACAGGAAAGGAGGCATGCCTCTGATGGATGACAGCAGAATCATCGAACTGTTCATGAACCGGGATGAACAGGCGATACAGGAAGTATCTGACAAATACGGCGCGTATATTTACAAAATCGCCGGCAACATTCTTGGGAATCACGAAGATGCAGAGGAGTGCGTAAATGAAAGCCTTCTGAGAATGTGGAATACGATTCCACCCAATCAGCCGAAAAAACTTCCGGTGTATCTTGCAATGATTACGAGGCAGATTTCAATTGATACTTATCGAAAAAACCACAGTAAGAAGCGGATGACCACGGAGTACACGCTTTCATACGAAGAACTGTCCGAAGTACTTGCCGACAGAAAGAATGAATCGGAGGAACTGATTGATCGTATGACGTTTCAGAATCTTCTGAACGGGTTCCTCTCCGGACGTTCGAAAGATGCCCGTATCGTTTTTGTCATGCGGTATTTATACCTGGCCTCCGTTAAGGAGATTGCTGATCGAATGGGATCGTCCGAGGCGCGTATCAAAGTCTTACTGCATCGGGAGCGAAAAGTGCTGAAAAAGTATCTGGAAGAGGAGGGCTACAGATCATGAAAAACGATGAATATAGAAATACGGATGAATTAATGGATGCCCTGGCAGGGATCCGTCTGGAATATATGGAGGAAGCAGATCATATCCTACGTCATGGAAAGAAAGGCCAGGGAAAGAAACGCCTGACGGTACTTCTCCTGGCTGCTGCGGTGTTCCTTGCCGCGATCGGATTCGGGGCCGTGATGATCATACGAAATTATACCAGGAAGCCAGTTGTCTCTACAGATCCGAGCACCGAGCCAGTCAGTACCACGGAAGCTGTATCGGAAGAAAGCAGGACGCTGACTGAACAGGAATATACAGAAGAAGAGACTGAGCAGGTCCTCAGCGATTCTGATATATATAACCTGATGCCACAGCAGATTTCTAGCAACAGTGAATCACTGTGCTATCCTCAGGCTTTTCAGAAAAACGGGACTTCCAGGGTCCAGCTGCTGATGATAGCCGACCGCCGCACAGGTATTTCGGCGCCGGTCTGTTCCAAAAAAGACTGCAGTCATGACAGTGAATCCTGCGACGCTTTTTTGATGAACGGAAACGGGACTATCTCGGCGCTTTCGATTTCCGAAAGCCGGATTTATTATACGATGGGAGCGGGAAATGCGCTGGGCCAGACCGTCTATACAAAGGAGCTTCCGGCAGGAGAACCGGAAAAGGCGGCAAGAGTCGATACTGAAAACCTGTTTCCTGAAAAAATCATGACGGAGAAAGTGAATTCAGTGCTTGTAGAACCCCAGGACTGTTTCTATGACGGAGATTATTATTTCACTGCCTGTATGGGAAACGGGAAAAGCACTCCCGGTGAAACGACATACTATCCGACGGTAGTAAGGAGCCCGATTACTTCGGGATGGGAAGAAAAAACCGTTTTTCAGGATACATTGACAGGATTCGATTACATTGATCTTAATCTGATGCCCCGTGATGAAGGCTTGTATATTTTAGAATACATGGAGAAACAGGGAGAAACGCTGGGAAAAGATTACAACCTTTCGGATGGACAGGCTGAAATGTATATCTATCTCTACAATCCTGATACGGATAATACGGAACTTGTTTTTTCGAAAGAATACCCGATTAACTTCGGGATCGGGAACGCGAACATCCTGGACGGGAAATTGTATTTTACTGCTCAGGACAGTACAGGAGACCGTTCTGTTTATGTACAGGATATGAAAGGAGAGCAGGAGATTCTTCTGAAAATTCAACCGGACACAGAGACAAAGTTTTCCAAGGTCAGTTTTACGGAAGAATATTTCTGCATCTGGTATCAGGACTCATCTTCCGGCGAACTGATGCTGGAGATCGAACTCTACAGCTATGAAGGCAAACAGGTCCGGAATTTCTCTGTCAAAAAACCTCTCGAACTGAAACCGGAGAATTCGGAGTCCTATCTGAGAGAAGACGGGAGCATATACGGAAGCACTGTTTTTCTCGGCAGCGATTCCGGTGCCCTGTATTTCCGGGACAATTACTATTCACCAAGTTCGACTGGGGCTTATGAGGAATTTGTTTATGCAGTAGCAACTGACGGTATGAGCGTGCTTCCGTTTATTGAAAAAGAACATGTATCAGAAGACAGCAGTGTTCCGACCGGTCAGGAGCATTCAGAGACAGGGAGTGTCGATTTAGACGGTACTTATGTCCGGGTCATATCAGACGCGCCTACATATGATTTTTACGATACACTGACAGTTACAGGCAATATGGCTGACTCCCGCAGAAAGGGCGATTTTAATACGAAAACCCTGGATGAATCGGGCGATCTGGTGTACACATATGAATGGGAAGATGTCGTTTATCAAAGGATCACGCTGCATACGGAAGAGACTGCTGACGGAAAGACGCAAAGCCTCGAAGTCACCGAATACAAAAATGACAGCCCTCAGAAAACATTAGAGTACCAGAGAACGGACTACTTTGAAGCGGATTATACCGGGGTCTATGTGTCTGTGGACGATCCGAGAAACGATTATCTGATGCTGAATGAATACCAGGAGCTGTATCGTCATGGTGAGATCATGAATGTAATGGCGCAGATCCAAAACGACGGTCTTGTCTTCCTGGATGCTTATGATGAAAATGGTTTTGTTCCTCTGAGACTCATTCTGGATCCGGAGAACAAACCTGCCTCGACACTTGAGGTGACGGAAGCGGATGGAAAGATCTATACATATGAACTGCTTCAAAACGCTGAAGAAACCTTGCTTCCGGATGCTTTTTCGGAACTGCTGACGGATCAAAATCTTTATATCACAAGAAACAAAGGAAAGCTTTCGGGAATAGCATTGGAAGGAAGATATTCGCTCAATTGGGAAAGCATTCTGACCGGCGCATCAAAAGGCCAGTATATGGAAGTTGCAGTGCCGGAATTGTCAGGGGGTATCATCAGTGTTTACGGATCAGATCCCGAGAAAAAGATCTCCCTGCTGGAAGACTATGATGTGATGCTCTATGATAATCACGGTGACCGTCATGCATATATTATGACAACTCCGAAGTCGGAATATTCGGCTCGTTACACGGGATGGAGCGGTTTCCGCGGGTGGTACGATGAGGCTGAATATAATAGACTGATCCCCTCGGGATTCATTTCCATTCAGAATCATGGCCAGGGGGCTCTCGAAGCTGTCCGGGAACATTTAGAAGCGGTAAAAAGACAACTGTCATCTGTTTCGCCGGGCAGTAAATATGAATTAACATTTTACGATGCAGAGGTGCACATGGTCAATCCCGAGACCGGGGAAATCATCGACACACCGGACATAGACGCAGAAAAATACAGTCTTCTCATCACTGTTTACTGGGCAACTGATTCGGAGCGGGCTTTCCGGTGCAATATCGCAGGAGCGAGCATGCCTTATTACGGAGATCGGACAGATGTACCTGAAAACACCTATGTGTATGGACAGTATGCTGTCATATACTTAGAGGATGGATTCTGGGAGCTGCAGATTCTCGGCGGAACGCTGTAACGGATGGAAAACAAAGGATTAAAAAATAAAGGAACGAAAATCGGACTCATCCTGGTAGGTATTGTCCTGACAATACTGTCCGGGCTACTCGTGGCGATATTCCTGAGAGACTGTGAATCACTGCCTCCGCAGCTTATTCCGGAAGGAACGGAATCCATGGAGAGTCAGCCGGAAACAGAACAGGGGCTTTCAACGACTGCCGTCACTATCATTGATGTCGGACAGGGATCAGCGGCGCTGATCGAAAACAGCGGAGAATACACGCTCATAGACACCGGTTCGTCGGATCGTGCCCAGGTGCCGATCGCGATCCTGAAGCGGCTCGGTGCAGAGAAGATCTCTCCTGCACGAGGTCTACGGGGCGATGGACGGGCTTTCGAAGCTGATGGATGAACCGGATCCGACTTATCTGGAAAAACAAACGGCGCTCCGGGAGCGTATTCTCCGGGATTTCTGGGACGAAGAGAAGCAGGCTTTTATTGACAGCTTCACGTCCGGAAAGCGGCATCTGACACGGCATGCGAATATCTTTGCGATTCTTTACGATTTTGTGGATGAAGAAACACAGAAAGGCCTGTGTGAGCGGGTACTCCTGGGAGAAGAAGCCAAAGAGATTACGACACCGTATTTCAAACTGTTCGAGCTGATGGCTCTCGGAAAGTGTGGGTATACTGAAGCGATTCAGGACTATATTGATTCCTACTGGGGCGGAATGCTGGGCCTGGGTGCGACGAGTTCCTGGGAAGAGTATGATCCGAAGAAGTCCGGAATTGAACACTACGAAATGTACGGCGATAAGTTCGGCTGCTCCCTGTGCCATTCCTGGGGAGCCGGTCCGATTCTTCTTCTGGGAAGGTACATCGCAGGTGTCCGGCCGCTTTCAGTCGGCGGTAACCGCTTTATCATAAAGCCCTCTCCGGGCCGGTATGCTCGCTTTAAGGCCGTCGTGCCGATCGGGACGGGGAAAGTCACGGTCGAATACAAAGACGGCGAAATGAGAGCTTTTTCGAGCATTCCGGGCGGGATTCTTTCCTGGAACGGGGCAGAATCCGAGATTCCGGTCAGAACAGAGTGATTCGTTCATATCAATTGACTCAGGATTTTGGTAAGGGCTTTACTCCGTCAAACTTACGGAATATACGGCAGTTCTACCTCACATTCCCAAATCGCTACGCACTGAGTAGCAATTTAACATGGACGCATTACCGTAATCAATGGTGAAAAAATGTTTTTGTTGATCAGAACGCAGAGATCATCGAAGCGGACTATAATCCTGAGAAGTCTTCATCCGCATGTCATATGGTTGTGAATTACATCAGCAGAAAAATGGTATCTTCAGCAAATCCGGACCTGATTGACGATCATTCCGTATATGAAGAGCAGGCATATCAGGGACTGTTGGATTATATTAACAATGGCCGGACGGAGACAGAATTTGGGGTAAGTTGGGAATTGGGTGTCTGTAGAACACAAAGAAAGAGGTGCAAAAATGCCTATTGGAAGTGCTATTGGCGGTGTCGGCCTGCAGGAGACCATGAATTCGTCTGTTTTAGCCGGCGGACGGAACAGCAAAGACTATGTGATGTATAAAAGAAAGAAGCACTTTCTTTCCGAAGTGCTGTTCTATGTGAAGTACGAAAACCAGACATACGCTGTGCTGCCGGTGGACGGGATCTTAATCACGCAGGACGAACAGCCGAAGGATCTGGTGCCGGTCGGCTATGTGTTTAAAGCACGGTCCGAGGAAAACGATCTGACGGATACGCCCGAAAAGGAAACGGGGAAGGAATACGGCGTATATAAACTGAAAAAAACGCTTTACGTGCAGGTGCCGAAAGAAGAGTCCGTCTGTGCGCCGATGGTGAAAGTCAGCTGATTAAAAAGGATGTCAAGGGAAATATGACAAAAAGGGAAATTTCAAAAAACAAGATCTGCCTGTTGAAACGGCTTGGTTTCATACTGGCTGTTTTCGTGCTGTTATTCTCTGTACCGGCATATGCGGACATTATCTATGAGCCGAATGATGACTTTTATCAGCAGCACATAGATGAGTGCGAAACGACATATTACTGGAAAGCCTATAAAGTGATTTCTGATTCAGCAGTCCTGATTGTCAGGTCACCGGAAGACGATACGGTTGTAGGTGAATACAAGCCGGGAGTATTCTTCTCGACAAATACAAGCTATCAAAGCGGGGATACTATCTGGTACTATCTTACAGATTTTGATCATCCGGACAAGGCCGGCTGGATTTCCAATGCGGGGATCGAGCAGATCTATGATACAGATTGCTTTACGGAGGACCATATTTCTGAATTACAGGGAACAGTAAAGCTGGATATCAAAAAGCTGAAGGAAATCACTTTTTGTGCCTATCCCGGAGGTCACCAGATCGATACACGAATCCTGCAGAACCAGACAGATGAAACGCTGACGTGTGAAGGAAGCTACACGGATCCGGAAGGGAAGGTCTGGGGATACTGCGGTTATTTCTATGGACCGGTCAATGGGTGGGTATGCCTGGATGATCCGACTCTTGCCAATACAGATACCGCGGATCCTCTGACTATTTCGGAAGTTCGCGGGGAATCCCCTTCAGGGCAGGAAACAGAGACGGATACAGTAAATGAATCGACAAAGGAAGAAGATGATACCTCAAAACCGGAGACTTCATCAGAAACAATTGAATCCTCCGTGTCTGACACAAATGCAGAGGAAACAAAAGAACCGGAGAAAACAAACGGCACAGTCAATCCATTAATAATTGTCGGAATTCTGGCCGGTACGGCAGTTCTTACGGCCGCCATTGTACTGATTGTGGTATTAAAAAGGAAATAATTATTCTATCAGTCCATTTATAGAGCACAAAGGAAAGATTACTACTCAAAGAACAGGGGGCTGCAGTACTAACGAAAATAGTACTGCAGCCCCTGTTAAACTGGGTGTTAAACTCTTTCGAACGTCTGTCTGACACTGCTTGCCGAACCTCACTTTCCATAGGTTTTCTGCGGGTTTCAGACGTTTCAAAAACAAATAAAAAACTGTGCCTGGAGGGATTCGAACCCCCGACCCACGGCTTAGAAGGCCGTTGCTCTATCCGGCTGAGCTACAGACACAAAAAAGAAAGGCTCGAAAGCCTTTTAGGGACTCGGCTAAACCTCATCCGCATCCTTCGGACTTGCCTCGGCAAGCCTCAAGGGACCTCCCCGAGTAGGGCTCGAACCTACAACCCTCCGGTTAACAGCCGGATGCTCTACCATTGAGCTATCGAGGATTACAGCAAATTGTATTCTACTATCTTTTTGGCGGATTGTCAACCGGAAAATCACAGAGTCGGCGGAAAAAACATTTTCCTTTTTCGGGGATTTGTGCTATACTCTAAAATTAGATTAGTATGCAGAGAGGATCCGAACTGATTTGAAGACTGCGAGCCTCGCCGGTGTCTGGACGGTTTCTGCGGATGACGGCGTGATTCACAATTTAAAAATCCCGGGGACGCTGGATGAGAGCAATATCGGGCATCGGGACAAGAAGAACCCGGAGAAGGGACTGACGGATAAATTAGGTCCTGCAGCTTCGGGTCTTGACCGGGTGTTTACGGATGATGATCTTGTGTTCGCGGACGCAGTGCCGCCGGATCCGGACGAAAATATATATTCACGCTTTACAAGAAAATATACCTATGAAGGGGCGGTCCGGATCTACCGGATGCTGAGCTGCCGGGAGAATCCGGGAAAGCGTCTCTTTCTGGATGTCGAACGTGCCCGCGTGCTGTCGCTTATGATAGACGGCGAGGAAGTGATGCCTTACCGGATCGGGACACTTCTTTCGGGGCAGAGCTTCGAGGTAACCGGAAAGCTGCAGGGCAGCCATATGCTGTCCTTCGTGTCGGACAACAGTTATCCCGGGCTGCCGCGGGAGCAGATTTTAGCGTCCAATATGGCTTCGGACGATACGCAGACCAACTGGAACGGACTTTTAGGGTATGTGCGGCTCAGGCAGGAGGAAGCCTGCTTTATTGAAAATGTAAATGTCTATCCTTCGGACGGGAAGCTTTCGGTCTATGTGGAAATATCCTGCGCCGAACCGGGAGAGTATGAGATCGGGTTTTCTTCACCGGCGCTTCAGAAAGAGTATCGGCACCGCATCGGGATTACGGAATCCTTTTTCAACTTTACGGCTGAAGGATTGCTGCTTCGGGAAGACCTGAAAAAGTGGGATGAGAATGAAGGAAATCTCTATGAGCTGACAGTTTCTCTGAACGGGGAGAAGACGACGGTTTCTTTCGGCATTCGGGAGTTTCGTGCGGACGACACGCATTTCAGGCTGAACGGCCGGAAGATTTTTCTTCGGGGACAGACGGACTGTTCCATCTATCCTGAAACTTCCTATGCCCCGATGGATACTGCGGCATGGAAGAAAAAACTTTCGGCGCTTCGGGATTACGGCGTGAACTTTGTGCATTTCCGTTCCTGCTGTCCGCCGGAGCAGGCTTTTCAGGCGGCGGATGAACTGGGCATGTTTCTGATGCCGGAGCTGTCGCTTTCGGGCGATCAGGATGCATTTTCGGGAGAGCAGGCGCGGCAGTATTACCGGTCGGAGCTTCTGGCGATTCTCAGAAGTTATGGGAATCATCCCTCTTTCGTGATGCTTTCTCTGGGGAACAGGCTGCGCTTCTCGGAAGAGAGCCTGGATTATGCCTGTGAGCTTCTGGAATTTGCAAAGAGAATCGATCCGATGAGGCTTTATACGGTTTCATCGGATGAGCCGCTGACAGAAAAAGGTCTGGCGCTTTCAGAGGAGCAGGAGGAAAAGTATCTTGCAGCTTCGGATTTTTTGATGACGCCGTCTTGGGGGACGCTCCTGTTTCGGGGAACGGACCATCCGCTTCGTGCAGAGTCCGGGCTCCGGGGGTTTGTCAACAATGAATATCCCGGGACGGAGAGGGGCTTTGATGAGGAAATCCTGCTTCTTCGGGAAAGCGTGAAAAAGCCGCTTTTAAGCGCTTCTGCGGGCGGGTACAGTATTCTGCCCGATTTTCGCGAGATCAGCTTCTTTTCAGGCTTTCTGGAGCCTAAAAACCTCACGAAAATGCGTGACGACGCGGAATCGGAGGGACTTCTGTCCTCCTGGGACCGCTATGTGTCCGCTTCCGGCGAGCAGGCGCTCCTGTCGTACCGGATGGAGATCGAGCAGGCGCTCCGCTCGAAGCTTCTTGCAGGGATTACCCTGTTTTCGCTGCAGGATTATCCCGGGAAAGAATCGGCGCTCGTCGGGATGATGAATACGCACCTCCTGCCGAAGCCTTATCCGTTTTCCGCACCGCAGCGCTTCAAAAGTTTTTTTGGGGCCGCGGTACCGCTTCTTCGTACAGAACGCTTCTGTTATGAGGCGGGAGAGGAGCTGAATTTCTCGGTTTCTGTAGCGAACTATACGGCGGAGGAGATCAGTACGCCGGTGAGTTATACGCTTCGTTCGGATCAGGTTCTTTCACGCGGACAGTTTGAAGAAACTGCCTGTCCGCCCGGTATGGTGACGGATTTTGCGGAAAAGATCACTCTGCCCCTGCTGCCGGAAGACGCAAAGGAACCGCAGCGGTTTACGCTGATCATCCGGCTGAACCGGACAGAGCTGGAATACCCGGTCTTTGTATATCCGCGTGTGCTTCCGCTCTGCCCGATGGAGATTTACGAAACGGATACGCTGAACCAGACGGCGCTTCTGATGCTCCGGGAAGGCGGAAAGGTATTGCTCACGCCTCAGCCAAATGCCGAAGTGCTGCCGCAGTCGGTTCACTCCGAGTTTTCAACGGATTTTGTGAGCAGCAGGCTTTATCCGAAGCAGTCCGGGACCATGGGCCGGATCGCAGACCTTACTCACCCGGTTCTCCGGCGCTTCCTGTCGGAGGAATGGGGCGGCCTGCAGTGGTGGCAGCTCTCTTTGGGACGGGCGGTTGTGCTGCCGAGGCGGATGAAGAGCATTGTCAGCGTCATGGACAGTATTCATACGCTGCGTCCGCTTTCGGAGATGATTGAATTCCGGTGTCTCGAGGGAACGGTTTTCCTGTGCCCGATGGGCCTCAAAAATCATATGGACCGCCCGGAAGTACGCTTCCTGGTGTCTGAGATTTATCATTACATGGAGTCCTATGATTTCTCGCCGTCGCAGGAGCTGAAGCTTTCGGAACTCCAGGCGATGATTAAACCCTGATGGAGGAACGATATCTTGGCTGATTACGAAGAAGAATTCGAACAGGAAGATACGAGCCGGGCAGCGGTGCGGCGGCGTCTCATGGAGAGGACGCGGGAAACCGGTGTGAACATGGGCGATCCTGCCTTTTTGGAGCGCGAAAAGCTGAAAAGAAGGGACCGGCGGCGGGATATTCTCGTCGGATTCGCACTTATCACGGTGTTTATCCTTTTCGGACTGTTCTATTTCAGAAATTACAGTTATACGACTTATTCCATGGACGCGGAATCCGCGATGGGAGCGCTGCCGCAGACGGTTGTGCGGGAGCTGCAGCACGGAAATGTCATCATCGGCGGCGATACGATCACCTGCATGGAGCGCGGAAAGGTCATCTGGACGACCTCGGTCGAGCTCAAGAAGCCGGTCATAGCGGTGAACGGGGATTTCTTTGCGGTCTGTGATACCGGCGGTTACCACGTCTATGTGTGTGACACGACGGGGATTCTCTGTACGCTCAAGGTATCCCGGGTAATTTATGGGATGGACATCTCTGAGAGCGGTGTTGTCGCAGTCGTGACGGAGTCGGACGACGCAGCCTATATTTCCTGGTTCGACCGCTATGGATCCCGGATCCCGGTAGAGGTCAAGGCGGTGCTCTCGGCGACCGGCATTCCGGTTCATATCTCGATCTCGCCGGACAGCCAGAAACTGATGGTGCTGTATTATTCGACTGCAAACGGCATCGGTGAGAGCCGGATGGTGCTGTACGATTTCGAAAAGGGACGGGAGGATGATTCCTATATCATCGAAAATGACCAGTCCTTTTACGAAAGCGGGACTTATCTTGTCGACGGAAAGTTTCTCGACAACGAGCACTTCTGTGCGGTCGGGACGAATCTTGCGAAGTTCTACAGCTACGACCAGAAGAAAGGGGAAGTCACCGACCAGACATTTGAATACGATGCCGCGGTGCGGTCGGTTCTGTTTACGCCTTCTGCCATGTGCCTTGTGCAGCGGGGAGAGGACGGCAGCGTCTGCCGCGTTCTGGACGAAACGGGCAGTGAGAAGGTACAGTTCGCGGTGCCGGAAGAGTATCAGCTTGCGGCGGTGAATCGGGAATCCCTGGCTTTTTTGAACGCGTCGGATCTGACGGTTTTCAATCTTTCCGGCCGGAAGCGTTATGAAGGCACGCTTGTGGATCAGCCGGTTTCCTTTGCTTTCTCCGGGAAGCGGAGCCTGCTCTTTAATACCGGAAGTCTGATAGAAGAAATCACACTAAAATAAAACATAAAGGAGCATTCTATGAAGTCAATCGAAGAAATGTCGGTCAACGCGATCCGCGTCCTTGCAGCCGACGGAATCCAGAAGGCAAAATCCGGACATCCGGGACTGCCGCTTGGCGCAGCTTCTGTGGCGTATGAGCTGTGGGCACATCACATGAATCACAACCCGAAGGACCCGAAGTGGCCGAACCGTGACCGCTTCATCCTTTCCGGCGGACACGGCTCCATGCTGCTGTATTCCCTGTTCCATCTGTTCGGGTACGGTGATCTGCCGCTTTCGGAACTGCAGTCCTTCCGTCAGTTCGGATCGCTGACTCCCGGTCATCCGGAGTACGGCCATACGGTCGGTGTGGAAGCGACGACAGGGCCTCTTGGCGCAGGCATGGGCATGGCAGTCGGCATGGCAATGGCGGAAGCGCATCTGGCGGCTGAATTCAACCGGGAAGGTTTCCCGGTTGTGGATCACTACACCTTCGTTCTCGGCGGAGACGGCTGTATGATGGAGGGCATCAGTTCGGAGGCATTCTCGCTTGCCGGAACGCTTGGGCTTGGAAAACTGATCGTGCTCTATGACTCCAACCGGATCACGATTGAAGGTGCAACGGATATCGCATTCCGCGAGAACGTGCAGAAGCGCATGGAAGCATTCGGTTTCCAGACACTGGAAGTCGAGGACGGAAACGACCTCCAGGCAATCGGAAAGGCGATTGAACTCGCAAAGGCGGAAACCTCAAAGCCCAGCTTCATCACGATTCATACCGAGATCGGCTACGGCTGTCCCGCAAAGCAGGGTACGGCTGCGGCACACGGCGAACCTCTCGGAGAGGACAACATCATTGCGATGAAGGAATTCCTGGAGTGGCCTTCGACGGAGCCTTTCTTCGTGCCGGAGGAAGTCTATGACAACTATAAGGCGATTACGGAAAACCTCGGCAAGGCGGAAGACGAATGGAATAATCTGTTCAAAGCCTACGGCGAAAAGTATCCGGAACTTCTGCTGAAGTGGAATGAGTGGCATGATCGGGATATCATTGCGGAAAAGATTGATACCGATTATTTCTGGCAGACGATTGAAAAGCCGGAAGCAACGAGAAACCTCTCTGGTGCTGTCATCAACCGCGTGAAGGATGTGCTTCCGAACCTCTTCGGCGGTTCTGCAGACCTGGCGCCGTCCAATAAGAGCGATATGAAGGGCATTCCCTTCTTCTCGGCAGAGGACAGAAGCGGCCGGAACATTCACTTCGGCATCCGCGAGTTTGCAATGTCGGCAATCGGAAACGGCATCCTGCTGCATGGCGGCCTCGTTTCCTATATCTCGACCTTCTTCGTCTTCTCGGATTATACGAAGCCGATGGCACGTCTTGCATCCCTGATGAAGCTGCCGCAGATCTATGTGTTTACACATGATTCGATCGGCGTCGGCGAAGACGGCCCGACCCATGAACCGATCGAGCAGGCAGCCATGTTCCGGGCGCTCCCGAACTTCCACCTCTTCCGTCCGGCAGACGCGATGGAAACGAATGCAGCCTGGTTCAGCGCACTCACCAGCAAGGAAACACCGACGGCGCTGGCGCTTTCCCGCCAGAACCTGCCGCAGCTTGAGGGTTCCTCAAGAGAGGCGCTTAAGGGCGGCTACATTCTCCAGGATTCCGAAAAGGATATTCCGGATGCAATCATCATGGCTTCCGGTTCCGAAGTCGCGCTTGCGGTTGAAGCGAAGGCGGCACTGAAGACAGAGGGCATTGACGTCCGCGTCGTTTCCATGCCCTCCATGGATGTATTTGAAGAGCAGGATGCGGAATATAAGGAGAAAGTCCTTCCGAAGGCTGTCCGCGCGCGTGTTGCAGTGGAAGCGCTGATCGGTTTCGGCTGGGAACGCTATACCGGTCTCGACGGAAAGGTGATTTCGATGAACGGCTTCGGTGCTTCGGCTCCGTATTCGAAACTTTTCCCGTATTTCGGCTTCACGGCTGAAAATGTAGTTGCAGAAGTGAAAGCTTTAGTGTAAAATACAGTTCGGGAGCGCGGTGTTCTGCGTCCCCGCTGAGTGAGTTCAATCATATCAATAAAGTAAAGGAGAACCACAAATGTTTGTTAATGCAACAGAAATGATCAACAAGGCACATGAAGGCGGCTATGCGATCGGCGCATTCAACACCAACAACCTCGAGTGGACCAAGTGCATCCTGACGGCTGCCGAGAAGGCACAGGCTCCTGTGATGATCCAGTGTTCGGAAGGCGCTGCGAAGTACATGGGCGGCTTCAAGGTCGTTGCGGATATGGTGAAGGACCTGCACGATGCGATGGGCATTACGGTTCCGGTTGCGCTGCATCTGGACCACGGCACCTTTGACGGCGCACAGAAGTGCATCGAGTGCGGATTCACCTCCGTTATGTTCGACGGCTCTCATTATGATTTTGAAGAGAACGTCGCGAAGAGCAAAGAGATCATCGAGCTTGCGCACAGCAAGGGCATTTCGGTGGAATGCGAAGTCGGCGGCATCGGCGGAACCGAGGACGGCGTTACCTCCAACGGCGAACTTGCGGACCCGCAGGAGTGCGCAAACATTGCAGCGCTCGGCGTTGATTTCCTGGCTGCCGGCATCGGCAATATCCACGGTGTATATCCGGCGGACTGGACAGGCTTGAACTTTGACCGTCTTGCTGAGATCGACAAGGCTGTAGAGGGCAAGCCGCTCGTTCTGCACGGCGGTTCCGGCATCCCCTTCGACCAGGTCAGCAAGGCCATTTCGATGGGCGTCAGCAAGATCAACGTCAACACCGAACTTCAGCTTGTGTTTGCGGCAGCGACCAGAAAGTACATCGAAGCCGGCAAGGACAAAGAAGGCAAGGGCTATGACCCGAGAAAGCTTCTGAAGCCGGGCTGCGATGCGGTAATCGAAAAGACCATCGAACTGATGGGTGCTTTCGGCTGCGCCGGAAAGGCCTGATCGGTCTTATAAATTCATAAAAAAGGAGCACTCATCGCGAGTGCTCCTTTTTTACAGCTTCTTGAAATTGCCGGGAAATCAGGATCCTGTTACAGCTTTGTAACGTTAACAGCCTGGGGTCCCTTGGTTCCTTCTATAATGTCGAATTCAACCTCCTGGCCCTCATCGAGTGTCTTGAAACCCTCCATGTTCAGACCGGAATAGTGAACAAAAATATCCTTGCCGTTCTCATCACAGATAAAACCGTACCCCTTCTGATTGTTAAACCATTTCACTGTTCCCTTTTGCATGTGAATACCTCCAAAATAAGTCGTCAGAATCCGCTTATATCCTAAGCTTCATACACTTTAGCACAACGGATTTTAAAAGTCAAGGGAACAGGGAGCGAAATAATAAATAAAAATAATGCCGAAATCCGGACAATTGAAAATAAAAATGACCATACGGTTTTTTTCGCTGCTTCTTGACAGTTAAGTTCACATTCGATATACTATAGGTTGTCCGGATGGACATTCAAAGGAGATTACGGAATGAGTGGTTTGATGTTTGTTTTGCGCTCGGTGGAGGAGACGACGGAAGCGGTTACGATTGACCCGATCGTGACAGAGTTTTCCGACCTGAAAGTCCCGGTTTTAAGCATGGTGATGATGGGTCTCGCGGCGGCCTGTATTCTGGCCGCACTGATTCTTGGAATCTATTTCCTTCTGGACCGCACAGACAACTGGGGCACGGGACTTTTAGCGGGTATTGCGGCCTATATGGTCTTCTGCTACCTGCTGTATATGGGCCTTCAGATCGGCCTGAATGCACTTCCGCTGACGAAGGATTTTGTGAATAACAAACCGGATCAGTTCACAGCGATGATGACGATCTTTTCGGGGATTTTCGTCTGTACGGCCATTATCCTTTCGCTGAAATATGTCAACTCGCAGATGTCAAAGCGCGGCCAGCTCATGACGATCGGGACGCCGCTTGCGGTGGGTGTCGGCATGTTTACGGCCATGGTGCTGGTAAACCGCGAAATGTCCACCAATATCCAGTATATCTTTGTGTCGGCTTCCGTGAATAAAATGGGTTTTGACGAAGCTGTAACCGCGACCGTGGAATCCATGGTGAACGGCGGAACCTACACACTTGAAGAAGCAACGAAGATTGCGACGGATTCCCTGCACGGACTGATGACAGAACCGCCGATTTCGTTCTTCCTGAATGCGATTTATTATATCCTGATGGAACTTCTCTATGCCTCGGCTGCGGTGCTGATTTTCGGCGAAATGGACGGGAGGCTGGAGCGGAAGTGGATGTTTGTCGGACTCGGCGGAGTTATGCTTTCCATCGTTCCGAGCATCCTCGTGACCCTGACGCCCTTCCCGAACTGGGCCGGCGTTCTGGTGAACCTGCTGATCACGGCTGCTGTCGTGTACATTACCATAAAACTGGTGAAGCAGTATATGCCGGAGGAACTGAAGTCATTAAGCTACAGCCACCGGCGCAACCGGCACAAAAAAGACGACGACAAACCCCAAAAGATGCCGAAAATCGTCATGCCGGACAAGTAAACGAAAGGAAGGTGGGATATGATTCGTATCTACAAATGTCCGAGCTGCGGCGGCGTGCTTCAGTACCAGCCCGGCACGGACAACATGATCTGCCCGAACTGCAAAAACATGCAGCCGATCAGTGTGGTCGATCAGAAAACGGCAGACGGAAAGACCACGGGTCTCAGCGGACAGGAAAGCTTTGATCATGCCGGAAGCGGACAGGAAAATATGGTCTGCCCGGCCTGCGGCGGTCCATTAAACACCACTGACCATACAGCGGCGACCTTCTGCCCCTACTGCAAGAGCCCGACCCTGATTGACACGAGATTTGCAGGGCAGTACCGTCCGAGCCGCGTGCTTCCGTTCCAGTTTGACAAGAAAGAAGCACAGAACAAGTTCAAGACCTGGAAGGGTACCGGACTTCTGACGCCGGCCAAATTCAAATCTGCGGCGACCATGGACAAGGTCCAGGGCGTTTACGTTCCGTACTGGCTTTACAGCTACACCGGAAACGTCAATCTGCAGGGTGAAGGCCTGAATACCCGGATCACCCGCCAGGGCGATGACGAGATCATTGAGACCGACCATTACCAGATCAACCGGACCATCCAGTCCACTTATGAAAATGTCCCGGCGGATGCTTCCGAAGCTTTCCCGGATGAAAACATGAATGTTCTGGAGCCTTTCGATTTTGCAAAGCTCGTAAATTTCACGATGCCCTATATGGCAGGCTTCACGGCGGATACCTACGACTACTCGGCAGCGGATTTGAATGAAAAAGTCCGCACGCTTGTCGAGCAGGAGATGGTCACCGACGCGACGGGTACGATTACGGAATACCAGAGCCTGAACCTGACGGGCACGCAGGTGAATTATACCGACCAGCGCGCAGAGTACGTGTACCTGCCGATCTGGACACTGATCTTTGAGTACATGGGCAAGAAATACCCGCTGTACATGAACGGTGAAACCGGAGAAATCGACGGCGTCGTTCCGTACAGCAAGCTGAAGGCGCTTCTGATCTTCGGCATCGCCTTTGTGGTATTCTTCCTGATTGCGCTTCTTTTAGGGAGGGTCTTCTGATGAAAAAACTTGCAGTGATTCTTCTTGCGGCTGTTACAGCCGTGATTGTCCTCTCGGGTTTTGCGGTTTTAAGTCCTTCCTCCGGCACCTATGTCTATGACGACGGCGATTATCTGACCGCGGAGCAGGAACAGCAGATTCAGAACCATATCCTTGAAGTCCGGGATAAGGTAAAATCCGATTTCTTTGTTGTGTTTACGGAGAATCCGGCGTCGGATGATTACCGCAGGGAAGCGGAAAAAGCCTGCGACCGTTTCATCTCGGCAGGCGGCGGATACGGCGATGACCACCAGACCATCTGCTTCTATGTGGATATGGTGAACCGCTACTTCTTTATCGGCGAACATAACGACAGCGATAAGTTCAAGCTGAAGGACAGTGAAGTTGACAGTATCGTGCTTGGAACAGTGCGCGACTATATGTCCCAGGGCAATTACTACGGCGCTTCGATGCAGTTTGTCGATGATGCCTCAAAAGCTGCGAAGCCGGGATTCTTCGGCACGATCTGGGGCTGGCTGACCTCCGGCCTTGCCGGCGGCGGTGCGATTTCGGGCATCCTGGTCGGCAAGCATAAACGGCAGCCCGCAACCCCGAAGACACATTACAGAAAGGAAAACGGAACGCTTCCTCTGCGTGCACAGGATCACTTCCTCGGCACGACGCGGGAGGTCCGCCATATCGAGCGGCAGCAGCAGGAAAAGGAGGGCGGTTCAGGCGGAACCATCAGTTCTTCCTCCGGCTCCTCCGGAAACCACGGCGGCGGAGCGTCGTTCTGATTTATCATGATCTGCTTTGCTTCGCTCAGGAAAGGCTTTTTCCTGAGCGAAGCTGTATTTGTTTATGCAGTTTATCCAGGAGGACAACATTGTGACAGAGCTTCGTTCCGATGAGATCCGGGCTTATCAGGAGGAGATCGAGCGCCTGCGCCGGGAGCTTTATGAGGCGCAGTCCGCAAACCAGGCCAAGGAAACATTTTTAAGCAGTATGTCTCACGATATCCGCACGCCGATGAATGCTATCGTGGGTATGACTATGCTGGCCAAAAATCACATCGACGAGAAAAACCGGGTCATGGATGCACTCGATAAAATCGAGGCTGCGAGCGGACACTTGCTTTCACTGATCAACGATGTGCTGGATATGTCACGGATTAATTCCGGCAGGATGCAGATTTCGGAAGAGCTGTTCCAGCTGAGCGATCTGCTGCATGAGATTTTGGTGATCGTTCGGGCAATGAGCAGTCAGAAGGGCCACGAGCTGGTTTTTGAAACCGGGGATATCGTCCGGGAGGCTCTGTACGGGGATGCGCTCCGGCTCCGGCAGGTTTTTGTCAATATTATCAGCAACTCCGTGAAATATACGAAGGACGGCGGCAGGATTCTGGTCCGGATCAGTGAGGAAGAAACGAGGGATCGTTGCGTACTCTGTTTTGAGTGCGAAGACAACGGCATCGGCATGAGCAAAGAGTTTCTGCAAAAGATCTTTGACCCCTTTGAACGTGTGAATTCCAGCACGGTTTCCGGCATCGAAGGAACCGGACTAGGCATGAGCATTGTAAAAAAGCTGATTGAAGCGATGGACGGAGAGATCGAAGTGGAAAGCGAAGAGGGCGTCGGAACCACTGTCCGCATACGAATTCCGCTACGATATGAGAAGCTCACCGTAGACTCCGAACCGCTTCGCGGTGCACGGCTTCTGATTCTAGAAAACGATCCGAAGATCATTGGCCGGTATGAGCAGTACCTGAAGGATACCGGCGTCAATTGCAGCTTTGTAAAGGATTCCGCCGAAGCGGTTTCCACACTGACGGAGGCGGATTTCCGGATGGACAGGATCGACGGCTTTGTGATCGGACGGCTTCTCGGCAATAATGACACTCTCTTTGATATCGCTTCCTACGTGAGAAAGTCCAACCCTTCACTTCCGATTCTCCTTGTGGATGACTGCCAGTGGGAGGAGATCGAATACCGGGCAGAGCGGGCCGGCATCGACCTGTTCCTGCCGATTCCTTTTTTCAGAAAATCCCTGATTCAGGCGCTGATCCGGGTGATGTCCCGGGAAACACACGGCGATGTGTCGGGCGGAATACCGGATCTTTCCGGAAAGACGATCCTGCTTGCGGAGGACAACCTGATCAATCGGGAAATCGCGGCAGAGATACTAAGGACTACGAATGCCGTGATCGAGACGGCAGAAAACGGAGAAGAGGCGCTGAAGCTTTTCGAAAGTGCAGCTCCTGGACACTATTTCGTGATCCTGATGGATATTCAGATGCCAGTGATGGACGGTTATACGGCTGTCGGGAAAATCCGGACGCTTCCCAGGGAAGATGCAGCAAGTGTCCCGATTTACGCCATGACCGCAAATGCTTTCGCCGAGGACATCGAGAAGGCAAGAAAAGCCGGTATGAACGGGCATCTGGCAAAACCTATTGACGTCATGGCGCTGATGCAGGTGCTGCGCCAGGTATTTATGCAGGGCTGAGAATATGCGCGAATACCAGCAGAAATATATCGAAAATACAGAGAAGACAGCTGCGATTCTCTCAAAAAACAATCCGGAAGCCCCGGATTTTGAGGCTTTTTTCTGCGAACGGATGCAAAAGGAGCAGGAGCTTCTGATGCTGAAAAAGGAAAACACGGCGCTTCTTTCCGAGCATTTGTTTCCGATGCTGGACAGCCTGTATCAGGCGGACGAATCGGACATCCGGGATCTGGAGGAATTTGCCGACAGACTGATGGACTGGCGTGTGAACCTTGATATCGGTATCTATGTTGTGATCCATGACGCCCTTCTGTCCTTGGCCCGTTTCAAAAAGGACCGTGACCGGATTATCATGGAACTTTATAAGCTCGGGATGGGTAACTATTACCTGAACCGTACCATGCAGGGAATCGACAGAAAACTGACCCGCTCGTTCCATTTCAACAATGAAATGCTGTTCACGGAAGCTGGATCCTATCTGAAATTCTTCGCGGACATTGAGAAGGAAGAGACCAAGGGCTATATTATCCGGAGCCTGGCCAATATCTCTATTGCAACGCCGGACAGAAAACGGCGTGTTGAAGTTACATCGCGTATCCTTCGGCTTCTGCAGGATCCCTGGTACCGGGAGCTTGCGCCGGGTCTTCCCTGGGAGCGCTTTCTGCGCGCGTCCTACCAGCAGATGAGTGCAAACCGCAGCATGATGTCCCGGGGAGAGTTATCGGCTGCAGAGCTTTCAGAGATTTTGGACGCCTGTGCGGTGGTTTTTGAGCCGGAAAAGGATCGCGAAAATCCAAACATTCGCTGGCTCTGGCCCTATTATGAGATGGAATATACCTGTGGGTTCGCGAATCTTTCCGTCACGCGTGAGCGGCTGGAACGGCTAATCATGAGTCAGCCCTATGATCAGGCAGATGTATCGGGTCTCTACGGAAATGTACAGCTGCCGATCTATTACGGAAACTTGATTGAAAAGAACCCCGTGCTTCTGGATGATCCAAAAAACAGGCATTTTCTTGCACGTGCCTATCAGAAGATGATGAAGACCGTCCTGAGTTTCCCGCCGGAGCTTTACGACGATTACTTCCGCTATGAGATCTGCCTGATTCTTTCCACCTATTATGAGACGGATGGAGTGCCGAGCTTCAGGAGCATCAGCGAGGAACTGATGAAGCGCCTTTTCACACGGGAGTACCTGGAAGGGCGGAAATGCGGGGAGCTGATGGCGGCGATCTCGGAGACCATTTTGGAGCAGGACCCGGGTTTCTTTGACGATATCCTCTTCATCCGGGATATTTCGGATCCCGAAAGGAAAAAGGCTGCCGTCCTTGAATTTGCCAGAGACTGCGGACTCTATCATGACTTCGGGCTTCTGAAAATGAATCTGGCGCGTACGATGGCTTCCCGGAACCTCTTCGAAAACGAGTACCAGATCATGACGCTCCATACAGAGGCCGGGCGTGAGGACCTTGGCCGCTGTCGTTCGACAGAACGGCTTTCGGATACAGCATTCGGACACCATGCATTCTATAACAGTGCGGGCGGTTATCCCGCAGAATACCGGCGGAACCGCTCGGACTACCGGATGATGACGGACGTTGCGGCGGTCACGGTTTTCCTGATTGAAGGTGGTTTTTCGGATGTTTCAGAGGGAATATCGGAGCTGTACCGGTTGGAGGGAACGCGTTTTTCCCCGATGGTGACCCGGGTTTTCAACACGGAATCACTTCGGGAACGAATTCGAGAGATCCTTTTCGGCGATGAGAAATGCTATTACCGGGAAATCTATGAGAGCTTTGTGAAAAATTAAAAAGAGCTGCTCCAGGCTTTCAAGAGAAATACCGGCCATGAAGGCCGGTATTTCTCTTTGGGAGCGGAAAGAACGTCGGAGCCTGTTCAGTTCAGCCGGGGACGTCGGATGTAGTAGAAGATGCAGAGGAAGACTGCGGCACCGAGCCAGGCCGCGACTTCCGCTAAAAAGAGACCGTTTGCGAAGCGTGTAAACACGACAACCAATGCAAGGCCGACGCGCATCACAAACTCGATCAGCCCGGAAATCATCGCAGTCCGCGTATAGCCCATGCCCTGAAGCGCCGAACGGCAGACGTACAGAAGATAGAGAATCGGCAGGGAAGAAGCCATGACCGTAAGATACTGGTAGGCGGTTTCCATCGCTCTGCTGAAGGACTCCGGATCTTCATCGCTTAAGAAGAGCGAGAGAACCTGGTGACCGAAAAAGATCATCGAGAGACCGATCACAGCGGAAGTCACAATCGACAGGAAAACAGCAGTCCGGACACCCTTTCGGATCCGCAGGCTGTCTTTTGCACCGTAGTTCTGCCCGACATAAGTCGTGACCGCATAGCCGAAGGAAACTGCGGCAATCTCAAGCAATCCGTAGAGTTTGTTGGTAGAGGTGTAGCCGGCGATGAAGGTGACGCCGAAAGTATTGACAATCGACTGCAGGAAAACACCACCGATCGAGATGATCATATTCATCAGCGAAACCGGAAGACTCAGTCTCAGAAGATCAAGAATGGTTTTTCCGTCCGGCCGAAGGTCCGAAAAGCAGAAACGAAGCTCCGGGATCCTGCGCATGCGGATCCAACAGACCGTCCCGGCCGTAAGCTGGGACAGTACGGTTGCGGACGCAGCGCCTGCGATACCCCATTTCAAGACGAAAACGGCCAGCGCGTCGAGAGCGATATTGAGAAGCGAAGCCGCTATCATAGCGTTTAGCGGAGTCCGGCTGTCTCCGACGGCACGAAGCATCGAGGCAGTGAAATTATAGAAAGCTGCCGCGATAAATCCGCCGAACAGGATAGTAGAGTAAAGAACCGCCATCGGCCGAAGTTCTTCGGGGGCCTGCATGAGCCTGAGAAAATGCGGGATTCCGATCACACCGACAGCTGTGAGGACGGCAGACAGGATCAGCGAAAGAAGGGCTCCCTGACCCACGACTCCGGGGATCTGATCGTGGCTTCCTTCTCCGTATTTCTGGGAAACCATGATGGAAATGCCCTGTGCAAAGCCCTGGGCGATTGAAAAGAGCATCCAGTTCAGCCAGTCAACGGTTCCAAGTGCCGCGAGCGCCTGCATGGAGACGCCTTGGCCGACAATGGCTGTGTCGACAACCGTATAGAGCTGCTGAAATACACTTCCGAACATCAGCGGCAGCGAGAATAAAAGAAGCAGCCTGAGCGGCTGCCCCTTTGTCATATTCATGGTTCCGCCGGATTCTTTTCCGTTCATCTGTTATGCCTCATAGGAATCCAGCATTTCCTGCATGATATCCTGTACATGTTTTGCGAGGAATCTCCGTTCTTCTTTGGGAAGCTCGGAGACCAGGATCGGCTTTCCGAAAGTGATTTTGATTGTGCTCGGATTCATCCGCTTGTTGTTTCCTTCGAAAACTTCACCAGTATTGTAGATAGCGACCGGGATGACCGGAGCGCCGGAGCGTTCGGCGATTTTCAGGGAACCGCCGTGGAAGGGCAGCATGGAAGTCTTGCTCGTGAGATCCTTGTTCCGGGTCCCTTCCGGGAAAATGCACATCGAGATGCCGTTCTTCACATTGTCGGTCGCTTCTTTTATGGTCTTCACGCCTTCCCGGATATCTTCGCGGTTCAGGAAGAGGCCGTGGAGCTTTTTGATCCAGATCCGGAAAACAGGGACTTTGTTCAGGGAATCTTTTGCGACAAAACCCGTGCGGTTTTCAAGAAGCGGATAGAGGCTGATGATATCGAAAATCGAACGATGGTTGATGACAAAAACAGAGGCGGTTCCCTTGCCGGGAATGTTTTCTTTTCCGTACACCTCGGTTTTCATGCCGGAAATCCACAATGCGAGCCGCGCCGCACGCCGGATGCTGTAAAAAATCATATAATCTGCTTTTTCCGGATTGAAAAAATGCACGATCCAGGCTGCGAACCACAGAAAGAATCCGTAGATCGAGTAGAAAACCAGCATGGTAAACATCAGAATGGTCCGAAGCATACATCTCACCTCTTGAAATTCACATCCTAAGATTCCGTTATTATACTCTATCCGCCCGGAAAAGTCAAAGGATAGACTTGTTTTTTTATATAAAATAGAGTAGAATAATATAATCTATGAGCAATTCATGAGAAACAGAGGAGAAAAGATTATGGAAACATGCATCCCGATCAGGGACCTTTTCAGGGAAACAGAGAAATACGCAGGACAGAAAATCCGTGTCGGCGGCTGGGTCCGTTCGAACCGTGACAGCAAAAGCTTCGGTTTTCTTGTCGTGAGTGACGGCACTTTTTTCAGCCCGCTTCAGATTGTATATCATGATACGATGGAGAATTTCGCGGAAGTCGCGAAGCTTTTGGCAGGCGCTGCCGTGATCGCCGAAGGTACGCTTGTCGAAACGCCGGAAGCAAAGCAGCCTTTTGAACTGCAGGCCGATTCGGTGGTTTTGGAAGGCGCGAGTCCTTCGGACTATCCGCTCCAGAAGAAGCGCCACACGCTGGAATACCTTCGGACCATGACGCACTTAAGGCCCCGGACGAATACCTTCCAGGCGGTTTTCCGTGTGCGGTCTCTTGCCGCCTATGCGATTCACCGCTTCTTCCAGGACCGGGACTTCGTCTATGTGCATACGCCGATCATCACAGGTTCCGACTGTGAAGGCGCCGGCATGATGTTCCAGGTTACGACGCTGGATCTGCAGAACCCGCCGCGAAAAGACGACGGAGCCATTGATTTTTCACAGGACTTTTTCGGAAAGTCCACGAACCTGACCGTTTCGGGCCAGCTGAACGGTGAGACTTTCGCCTGCGCATTCCGGAACATTTACACCTTCGGGCCGACATTCCGCGCCGAGCATTCCAACACGACCCGCCACGCGGCGGAGTTCTGGATGATCGAGCCGGAGATTGCTTTTGCGGATCTTCAGGACGATATGCAGCTTGCGGAGGATATGCTGAAGTACATCATTTCCTATGTGCTGGAGCATGCGCCGGAGGAGATGGCTTTTCTGAACAGCTTTGTCGACAAGGGGCTTCTGGAGCGTCTGCAGCATGTGCTGAACTCGGATTTCGGCCGCGTCACCTACACCGAGGCAATCGAAATTCTCCAGAAACACAATGACAAATTTGACTACAAGGTCAGCTGGGGCTGCGACCTGCAGACCGAGCATGAGCGCTATCTTACGGAGGAGATTTTCAAACGTCCCGTTTTTGTCACCGACTATCCGAAGGAGATCAAGTCTTTCTACATGAAGCAGAATCCGGACGGCAAAACCGTCGCAGCGATGGACTGCCTGGTGCCCGGCATCGGCGAGATCATCGGCGGCTCGCAGCGTGAGGAAGACTATGAGAAGCTTGCCGAAAGAATTTCGGAGCTCGGAATGAATGAAGCGGATTATGATTTCTATCTGGATCTCAGAAAGTACGGAACCGTCCGCCATGCGGGCTTCGGCCTCGGATTTGAGCGTTGCGTCATGTACCTGACCGGCATCGCGAACATCCGCGACGTGCTTCCGTTCCCGAGAACCGTTGGTACCTGCGATCTGTAAGGATCAAAACGATAACGGTATATTTTTACATCGAATGCTGAACAAACGCACGAGGAGGGCACATGAAATTTATACACCTTTCCAACGTCAATCTCGGGGCAGAACCGATGGAGTCGCCGCATCTTACGGCGGACCGGGCGGGGGATGCCTGGAATGATTTCCTGCAGGTTCTGTCTGTCTGCAGGGAAGAGGAAGTGGATGCGCTGTTTATCACGGGCACGCTGTTCGTCCGCACACCGGAGGAGCGGGAACTTCGGGATCTTGACGACCACTTTTACCGGCTTGCGGATACGCGGGTCTTCTTTGCACCGGGCGCTCTGCCGGGTGGCGGTGACAACAGCATCTACAGTGATTTTCCGTGGAGAAGCAATACACATGTATTCACAGGCGACAGCATTCAGCGTATCCACGTAGCACGGCTTTCGATGGAAGTGACCGGCGTCGGATATCTGGAAAAAAGCTGGCACAAGGTAAAACCCTATGGACTGACCCGCGGTAGAAAAGGGGCTATTCAGATCCTTCTGATGCCTTTCGCGGGTAATTCGCCGGATACCGGCTCACCAGATGACCTGAAATCCCTTCCCTTTGACTATATGGGCTTCGGACAGACGCGGAGCTTTCTGAGCGAGAACGGCAACCGGATTTATGCGCCGGGCAGCTTCCAGTCCACCGGATTTGAGGATTCGGACCGGCATGGCTTTATCATGGGCAAGCTGGATGACGAGGGTAGAAAGCGTGCGGGAATCCGCTGCGAGTTTGTTCCGGTGGAAAACCGGGAATACCTGGAAATCCGGGTAAACGCCAATGAGGAGATCAGCTATCAGGAAGTCGAAGAACAGGTCCGGAATGCGATTTCGAATTTCGGAGATCAGAACATTTACCGGATTCTGATCACCGGTGCAGCTTCTTCATCGCTGTATATTATGAAAAATAATCTGTACCGGCTCGGAAATGTCTTTGAGATTATAGACGAAACCGATGCTGAAGCCGCGCGCCGTCTTCTGCAGAGGGGCAGCGAGGAAACAGCTGTGACACGTTTTGTCGATCAGGTGCTTTCGGAGGAAGATTCCGAAGTCAAGCAGAAGGCGATTCAGTACGGAATGGACGCTCTGCTTGATTTGTGAAAGGAGAAGAGACCATGGTAATACTGCAGCTCAATATCGCACATTTCGGAAAACTCCAGGACAAAACCATTGCACTTCGGCCGGGCATGAATGTGATTACCGGTGACAATGAATCTGGAAAAAGTACGATAGCATCCTTTGTTCGGGATATGATTTACGGAATTGAGGATGACAGTACGGAATATGCACGTTTCCTGCCGTACGGATTCTCGGGTACGGTTTTCGGCGGCTCAATGAAGGTGCTGGTAGACGGGGCCTTTTACGAGGTTTTCCGGAATTTTTTGGCAGGCTCTGAGGAGCTCCGTGTTACGAAGCAATCGGACGGTACAGTAGTGGACGATCCATACTTTTGGCTGATCAAGGCAGTTTCCGGCGTTTCACGTGAACGCTATGAAGAAACCGGGTTTGCCGCGCAGTTTTCTCTGCAGCAGGATCTGAGGAAATGGAACGGATCCGCCGCAAATCCGAGAGGCTCCGAGGAACTGAAAATCCGAAACCAGTACAGGAAGGCTCGGAAGGTTCTTGCGGAAAAACGAACGGAGTTTGAGAACCGGATCGATCTCGAAGCAGGTGATTCCTACGAAAGAGTTGTTGCGGAGGCAGATGAGAAGGAACAGCGCCTTGAGATCCGTAGCGAAGAGCAGAAGAAAGAAGCCGAAAAGCTTCAGAAGATGATCGATGATCTGGAAAAGGACCGGAAGCGCGTTGAAATCGAGAATAAAGAACAGTATGAAAAACTGAAAAACAGGATGCTGGATGCCAAGAAGGCGCTTGAACCCTATGCCGGTGCCGAGTCCCGGAAAGCGTCGAAGAATGTGCTGGGAGCGGTGTTCCTGACGATCGGTATTGCGCTCTGTGCCCTGGCAGCCTACGGCCGTTTCGCCTATCAGATTTTCTCTTCGGAGCATCAGCTGTATTACTACATGCTCGGCGCGCTCGGCCTCGGAATTCTGTGGTTTATTGTCGGCCTGGTTCTGACGATCATCTTCGTAGCAGGAAACAACCGCCAGAAAAAGGCAAAAGAAAAGCTAGAGCAGCTGCGACCCAAGGCAGAAGCCGCTGAACGCACCTACCAGCATTATCTGGATCACCGGGATGAACTGGAACAGAAGATCGACAAGCAGGCCTTCCGCGAGGAGAGTATCGAGACCCTCCGTGGCCGACAGGCCATTCTGGATGCGGAAATCGACAAACTGGATAAGGAAGTGCGTTCCCTCCGGGAATCGGAAGCCGTACTTCTTGCAAAATGCGAAGAACAGAAAACAATCGATGTGGAAATCCGTGCTCTGAATCTCGCGATCGAATCCCTTGACAAGCTCGGTGCCGAGAAGAACAGCACGCAGAATGAAACGCTTCAGAATGCTGCAACGAATTATCTTGCAATGCTCAGCAGACGGAAGAAAGACCGCATCGTGATCGCAGACGACAATACGGCCTCTGTAATCAGTGAAAACGGTGAACTCGCGCTGACGGACCTTTCGATGAGCGCGGCGCAGGAAGTGATTCTGGCCATCCGTCTTGCCGGCGTGGAGGAAACCGACCCCAACCGGACGCTTCCGATTATTCTCGACGACGTATTCGCGGGCTTTGACACGGAGCGGCTGAATTCCTGCCTGAATCTGCTGCGTTCGCTGTCTCGTCAGGTCGTCCTGTTCTCTTCACAGAGCAGAGAAAGAAGACTTTTATAAAAAGGAGATCAGCTTTATATGATCAGTGCCAACAACGTCACTTTAAGGCTTGGCAAAAAAGCGCTTTTTGAGGACGTTAATATCAAATTTACGGAAGGCAACTGCTATGGGATCATCGGTGCAAACGGCGCCGGGAAATCCACCTTCCTCCGGATCCTTTCGGGGACGCTGGAGCCGACGCAGGGTTCTGTTTCGATCACGCCCGGACAGCGGCTTTCGGTCCTCGAGCAGGACCAGAATAAATACGACTCCGAAATCGTCATGGATGCAGTCATGCAGGGAAATGCCCGCCTTTTCGAGATCATGAAGGAAAAGGACGAGATCTACTCAAAGGCCGACTTTACCGACGAGGACGGCGAGAAAGCGGCGGAATTGGAGGCGGAATTTGCCGAAATGAACGGCTGGGAGGCGGAGTCCGACGCGGCGACGCTTCTGAACGGCCTCGGAATCGACGAGAGCCGGCACTACATGCTCGTCGGCGATCTTCCCGGTGCGGAAAAGGTCAAGGTGCTTCTTGCGCGCGCCCTTTTCGGAAACCCGGACATCCTGCTTTTGGATGAGCCGACGAACCACCTGGATCTTGCGGCAATCGACTGGCTGGAGGAATGGCTGATCAATTTCAACAACACGGTCATCGTTGTTTCCCATGACCGGTACTTCCTGAACAAGGTCTGCACGGCGATCGCGGATGTCGATTACAATAAGATTCAGTTATATTCCGGCAACTATGATTTCTGGTATGAATCTTCCCAGCTGATGATCCGTCAGATGAAGGAAGCGAACCGCAAGAAGGAAGAGAAGATTAAGGAACTGCAGGAATTTATCCAGCGCTTCTCCGCAAACGCCTCGAAATCCAAACAGGCGACCTCAAGGAAGCGCGCTCTGGAGAAAATCCAGCTTGACGATATCCGGCCTTCTTCAAGAAAATATCCTTACATTGATTTCCGCCCGGACCGGGAGATCGGAAACGATGTGCTGATGGTCGAAAACCTTTCAAAGACCATCAACGGCGTGAAGGTTCTGGACAATGTCAGCTTTACCTTGAACCGCAATGACAAAGTTGCCTTTGTCGGATCGGATGAGTTTGCAAAAACCACGCTGTTTAAGATCCTGATGGGCGAAATGGAGCCGGATTCCGGATCCTACAAGTGGGGCGTGACGACGAGCCGCAGCTATTTCCCCAAGGACAACAACTACGAGTTCCAGTCGGACCTTCGGATTTACGACTGGCTGATGCAGTATTCGCCGGTGAAGGATATCACCTATGTCCGCGGATTCCTGGGCCGCATGCTCTTTGCGGGTGAAGACGGCGAGAAAAAGGTCCGGGTACTTTCCGGCGGCGAGAAGGTCCGCTGTATGCTCTCCAAGATGATGATTTCCGGATCAAACGTCCTGATCTTCGACGAGCCGACGAACCACCTCGACATGGAGTCGATCACGGCCCTGAACCAGGGCATGATGAAATTCCCGGGCGTCATCCTGTTCTGCTGCCGTGACCATCAGCTGGTGCAGACGACTGCAAACCGCATCATCGAATTCCTGCCCGGCGGCATGATCGACAAGATGACAACCTACGATGAATACCTGGCTTCCGATGAAATGGCAATGAAGCGTCAGGTTTATACACTGTCAGAGGCAGAGGAAGAGGAAGACTGAGCGGCATCATGAATGCACTTGCACTGAAGCTCCTTGCGATGTTTATCATGCTGATCGATCATACGGGTGTGGTGCTTCGGCATGCCGGCCTGATCGCGAAGCCCCTGTACCGCGCAATGCGAATTATCGGGCGCGGCGCCTTTCCGATTTTCTGTTTCCAGATCGTCGAAGGGGCGAAACACACGAAGAGGAAATGGTTTTACCTGCTGCGTCTCGTGCTTCTGGCTATTCTTTCAGATGTGTTTTTTGATCTGGCACTGTTCTCGAACTGGCTGGATTTCAAGCATCAGAACGTGTTTTTCACGCTGTCACTGGGGCTGATCATTGTCTATGTGATCCAGTGGGCGGCCACGCTTCGCGGGAAGAAGATCATTCTGGGCGTGCTTGCGTCCGGTGTATCTGCAGCGCTTCTTTCGTATCTCGCATCGAAATTCCTCCATACGGATTACGGCGCATCGGGTGTGCTGCAGATTGCCGTCATGGGGCTTTTGGTGCTCCCTCTGGAGCGGATTCCGTATCTGCAGGAACGTGCATTTTCCGTGAGAATGATCCGTGTGCTTGTCTGTGCGGCGGCGATCACGGTCTGTGCCTGGATCTGCAAAGGCACGGAGTGGTGGGCGTATTATGCACTCTTTCCGATCGCACTTTACAACGGAAAGAAGGGCTATCACAGCAAAGTGCTCCAGTACAGCCTGTATCTGTTCTACCCGGTGCATCTTCTGATCCTGGGACTGATCTTTATCCTGCCGCGCATCCGGTGATTCCGGATCCGAAATCTGACTGAAACCTTTGAAAGGAAATAAATCGAGTATGAAAAAGAAACTGATCTGCATTCTCCTTGCTGCAGCGTTTGTCTTTACGCTTGCAGGCTGCAAATCCACCCTTCGTCCGGCGCTTGAGGAATATGCCCGGAAATCGAATATCGCGGAACTGGATCTGTCGGAGATGCTGGATGAAGAAAACGGCTTCCATTTTGGGAAGATTAAATGGGGAATGACGCTGACGGAAGCGGGCGAGGCAACCGAATCCAATGTCAGCAGCATGCTTGGGTACGGACCGAATGATATCGTCGTTTACGAGTCGTCCCTTTTAATCAAAATCCTCGGCAGAAAGAATGACAGTGCGAGTGTTTCAACCATTCTGAAGCAGAGTGACGTATACATGATCTCTTTTGTTTTTCAGTATAATGAGAAATACCCGAATCTGGAAATGCCCGAGCAGAAGCTCTTTGAAGAGTACCTGCCGAAACTCACGGAAACCTTCGGCGAGCCGGATGATTACCGCGAGGAGACACAGACGCAGGAACGCGTTTCTTCGCTCACGAAATGTTATGTCTGGGAGAGCGAGACGGCTGACGGCAAAAAGACAGAGCTTCAGTGGTCGGCGGCCTACATTTCCGGTGCAGATGAGCCGACCCTGGTAACCTTCGGCGTGGTCTGGTACTGCGATGCACTTCTGGAAGCGCAGGAGATGCAGGAAAGCGCAGAGAATGCAGAGTAGGATGGACATATGAAGAATACCCGGGAAGAACATGTACGGGAAGTGCTGCGGCTTCTGGATCGGGAGTACGGAACAGACGACATCTGTTATCTCGACCACGAAACGGATTACCAGTTCCTGTTTGCGGTGATCCTGTCCGCTCAGTGCACAGACGCGCGTGTCAATATGGTGACACCGCATCTGTTTGCGCGGTTTGACACGCTCCAGAAGTTTGCAGACTGCGAGATCACAGACCTTGAGCGGGAAATCCATTCGATCGGTTTTTATCATGCGAAGGCGGCAAACATCAAAGCCTGTGCGAAGAGACTGCTTTCGGTATACGGCGGGAAAGTTCCCGGCACGATGGAAGAGCTTTTGACGCTCCCGGGCGTCGGCCGGAAAACCGCAAATGTTATCCTCGGAAATATCTACCGCAAACCTTCTGTTGTTGTGGATACGCATGTGAAGCGGATCTCAAAAAAGCTCGGATTTACGGAAGAAACTGATCCGGAAAAGGTGGAATACGACCTGATGAAGGTGCTGCCTGAGGAAAACTGGATCCGTTACAACATGCAGATCATAACGCTCGGCCGCACGATCTGCACGGCAAGAAAGCCGGACTGCGCGAACTGCTTTTTGCGGGAAGAGTGCCCTTCGGCTCAGTGAAAGGACAGAATCAATGTTCCAGTTTAACGGAAACAATAAGAAAAAACAGAAGAGAATCACGGCGGTCATTATTATCGTGATTGTGGCAGCCATGCTGATTACGACCATCGTCGGTGCACTTCTGTACGCCCTATGAAAAAGGGGAAAATACTGACCAATCCGCTGATCCGCTCTGTTCTGCGGCATCCGTATCCTCAGAAAGAGGAACGGGCGCTCACGCGCAACGGGGCGGTTCTTTTCGCGGAAGAAGACGGGACAATTTACGGCACTTCCCAGAGCACCCTGATCTACGGTGGAGACTATGCGGAAGCCCTGTGCCTGTACCGAAGCCTCAATGCGGCGCTTGCGGCGGGAATGATTCCGGAAACGCTGCAGCTTCTTCTGACAGTTCCGGTTTCGGAAACGGAACAGATGCTCAGTCAGCGCATGGAGATCCTTACAGAGCTCGCAGAATGCGAAAATCTGCGCATTGCGGGCGGTCATACCACAGTTTCGGATAAAGTCTCATCTCCGGTGCTTTCGACCGTAATATCGGGCAAATTCGCGAAAAGAGAGGCGCTTTTGGCGGAGGGACGGCTCCGGAAGATGTTCACGAAAGCATCCGGACAGAACCTGCCCGGTCCGGCGCTTGTCATGACCGGTTTTTCGGGCCAGTGCGGCGCGGGGATTCTGCTTCGGGAGAAGCGGGAAGTGCTTCGGGGGCGTTTTTCCGAGGAGTTTCTTTCAGAGGCTGCGCTGTCCCGGGAGATGCTTTCCGTCCGTAAAGCGGCGGAGATGATGCGTGATTTCGGAGCCGTGATGCATCCTGTTTCCGAAGGCGGACTGTTTTCGGCACTGTACAGTTTCGCTGAGGGCTTCGGCTGCGGCTTTACGGTTGATCTTTATGAGGTCCCGATCCGGCAGGAAACAGTGGAGATCTGCAATTTCCTCGACGTGAATCCCTATGAGCTCCTGTCGACAGGCGCCTTAGTTGCTGCAGTGTTGGACGGGGAAGCCTGTGTTTCAGCACTTCAGGGTATCGGTGTACAGGCTTCTGTAATCGGCTGTCTGCAGCCCGGGAAGCAGAAAATCCTGCTGAAAAGAGATGAACAGCGTTATCTCGAACGCCCGAAGCAGGATCCGCTGATGTGCCTTCCGGACTTCGGATAAGTACTTTTATTCTGTGATGCAGATAAGGAGAATTTTGTGAACATTGTGCTTCTGGAACCTGAAATCCCGAGCAATACCGGCAATATCGGCCGTACCTGTGTCGCGACCGGAACGGCGCTGCACCTGATCAAACCGCTCGGGTTTTCCCTTGATGAGAAGAATCTCAGGCGCGCGGGACTGGACTACTGGAAAGATCTGGAACTTTACGTGTATGAGGATTTCCGGGACTTTCTCGCAAGGAATCCCGGTGCGCACATCTATATGGCAACGACCAAGGCGCACCGGACTTATGCAGATGTCTCATACGGCCCGGATGATTACATTATGTTCGGGAAGGAGACCGCCGGCATTCCGGAGGAGATCCTCGTGGCATATGAAGATTTCTGCATCCGGATTCCGATGAGGGGAGACAATCGTTCTCTGAACCTCAGTAATTCCGCCGCAATCATTCTCTATGAAGCGCTTCGGCAGCAGGATTTTTCAGGACTGAGAAAAGAAGGAGAACTGCACAGGCTGAAATGGAGAAGCGGGAAGTGAAAACTCCCCGCTCTTTTCTGCACTCCGCAAAGGCCGGGACCGTACTCGGCAAATTTCGAAAAAAGTGCAAAAAACACTTGCAAAGCAGTCCGAAACATGATATGGTATGTACTATCAAAAATGCTTCGGGCATTCTTCATCAGATCAAGATCATCTTATAAACCTTTCAAGTTCCTCAAAGAGTTCCCCGATCCTGTCCGGATCGATCTTTCCCATTCTGCTGAAGAACACGACAAAGTCTACGATACAGGGATCATCCCGCAGCAGGTAGTCTGTACTGCAGGATAAAACCAGCGCTATTTTCAGGAGTGTCAGGGCACGCGGCTCTCTGTTCCCGAGTTCGAGGTTAGAGATACACTGTATGGTCAGACCGGTCTTTTCTGCGAGTTTCTGCTGCGAAAGACCGCATTCTTCCCGCCGCTGACGGATTTTCTCTCCGACTGTTATCAGGTAATTTCTGGAATTCAGAGAGTTCATAAGGGCTTCGGTGTTTTTCTTTTTGGACATGACAATTGTCCTCCTTTCATGCTGTTCCGGAAAGAATAGCACGACAGAAGGACAATATAAACGTAATGCAATAATAAAAAATTAAAATACCGCAAACAGCGGTATTTCAGCCTGGAAACCACCGCTTATTGATTTTTCAGGTGCTTTACACGCTCTTCAGCAGCTTCCGCAAGCAGATCCAGCACTTCGACAGGAAGTGTTCTGAAATAATTGTTCATTTTCCGAATCTGTACCTCACGCATCATATCAGCCGGATTTTCAACGAAAAATTCTGACGGGGTTACACCCAGATAATCCAGAATGGTCAAAAACTCTTCCAAGGGCATCATTCTTCTGCCGGATGAAATGGCCTGCATGTATCCTTTGCTGTGCCCGAGCGCGCGGCTCATTTCAGCTTCAGAAATACCTTTTTTCATACGAAGAGAAGTCAGCCGGTCACGTACAAACTGCAAAGTCATAATAGGACTCCTTTCACCTGTATTATAACTGATTGCTGCGGACAGTCTGTCGCTATATGCAGGAATAGATAGTAAATAAATCTGCAAATAGCGGTAAATTTTCTGGCCGGAGTACTGACTCGCAGCATTTCTCAAAAATGAACTCTGGAAAGGCAGAAGCGACTTATGAAATTCAGGTTAGCGCTTTTAGACGAGGATCAGCAGTATATCAGAAAACTTTGTACATCTTTGGAATCACGTTATCCGGACAAGCTTGAAATCTGTACTTTTTCAGATGCAGCCGGTATCGCTGCATCAGCAGAAAGGAGTTCCTTTGACGTTGTAATTGCGGATGAAGAGAGTTCTGTCAGTCCGGAATCCTTCAGTAAAAGAACAGCTTTTGCATTTTTTACCGACTCTCCGGACATCGGACGCATCCGGGATTATCCGGTAGTCTGCCGCTTTCAGAAAATCGATGCAATCTACAGACAGATCCTGGCGGTGTATGCAGAAAAAGCTAAGGATATTTCAGCTGTTTCAGAGTCTGTCAGAACTCCGTGCAGTGTAATCCTGTTTTCTTCTGCCGCAGGAGGAGTCGGAACTTCTTCCATTGCCGCAGCTGCGGCAATGCATTTTGTCGGAACCGGGATACGGACACTGTATCTGGATCTTGGAACTTACGGAAATGCTGAGCTTTTCTTCCGGTCAGACGGTCGGCAGGGTATGAGTGACCTCATTTACGCGATGAAAAACCGCAACCTGAACCTGCGTCTGAAGCTGCAGAGTGCTGTGCTCCAGGACGAAAGCGGTGTGTATTTCTTCCGCCCGCCGGCGGTTCCGCTGGATATGCTGGAACTTACGACCGGGGAGAAAGCCGAACTGATCCGCATTCTGCAGGATTCAGGAGATTTTGACTGTATTCTTGTTGACCTGGACTTTGATCTTTCGGAAATCAGGGCGCTTCTTTTGAATGCGGAATGCCTGATCATGGTCAGTGACGGTTCGGAAACTGCTGCTGATAAAACCGTTCGTGCTCTTCAGGTCATGCGGATTCTGGACGGACAGGACAGAACAGCGCTGATGTCCCGGACAAAACTGGTCTATAACCGCCTGTCCAGTCAGTCTGGCCGGATGCTCCAGGGGATTTCGGCGGATGTAATCGGCGGTACGAGGCGGTTTGAGGGCGAAGATCAGCGCATGATCGTGGAAGAACTTTCCCGGATGGCGTTCTTTCCGCTGATTCTCAGGGAGCAGTCATGACAGCGGAAGAGAAAATGCTTCTCGGCACAGAAGTCCGGCATGCAGTCTCTGACGGTCTGTCGCTTGCGGGAATGAGCAATGACGAGCTTCTGGACCAACTGAATGAAATGGTCCGGGAGAAAGCCGGAGACCGATATCTGTCCATTTCGGAACGTTCGGAGATTGTGAATGAAATCTACAGTACAATCCGCGGACTCGGGATACTGGATTCGATTCTCTCAGATGAATCGGTGACGGAGGTTATGGTGAACGGGCCGGAGTCGATTTTCATCGAGCGCAGCGGAAGACTGCTGAAACTGGACCGGAGATTTGAGAGTGAACGGCGGCTTCTTGATGTGATCCAGCGGATTGTCGGGATGGCCGGAAGAGAGGTCAACACTGCGAACCCGATCTGCGACACCCGGCTTCCGGACGGATCGCGCGTCAGTGTAGTGCTTCCGCCGGTTTCTCTGAGCGGACCCGTGCTGACAGTCCGTAAATTCGGGAGAACTCCGATGACAGTTGAAAACCTGATCGAATACGGCTCGATTACAGAAGAAATTGCGGATAAGCTGAAGCTTCTTGTGAAGGCGAAATACAATATATTTGTCAGCGGCGGTACGGGTTCGGGGAAGACAACCTTCCTCAATGCGCTGTCGAATTTTATACCCAAGGATGAACGGATCATTACGATAGAAGACAGTGCGGAGCTGAAACTGAACGGTGTCGGAAACCTTGTAAGTCTGGAGGCGCGGAACGCCAATGCTTCCGGCGAAGGGCGGATTACAATCCGGGATCTGATCCGTGCCTCCCTCCGGATGCGGCCGGAACGGATAATTGTCGGTGAAATCCGCGGAGAAGAAGCGCTGGATATGCTGCAGGCCATGAATACGGGCCATGACGGGTCCTTATCGACCGGACATGCGAATTCGGCGCAGGATATGCTGCACCGGATCGAAACCATGGTCCTGCAGGGTTCGGAAGGTCTTCCGCTGCCCGCGATCCGGCAGCAGATCGCTTCTGCTATCGACATTATGATTCACCTGTCGAGGCTTCGGGATCACAGCCGGAAGACAATGGAGATCACCGAGATCGCAGGCTGCGAACAGGATCGGATTCTCCTGAATCCCCTGTATGTATTCGAAGAGGACGAAAGCAGTACCGCGGACCGGGTATCCGGAGCTTTAAAAAGGACGAAAAACCCGCTGGTTCACCCGGAAAAGCTGCGGCTTCAGGGCATCAGCGAGACAATCTGAGGCGGAGCGGCTATGGCGAAAAGACAGAAGGAGCCGGAGTATTATCTTTCTCCGATCCATACGGAACTGCTGAATTACAAAGTTTATAAAATGAAACTGATCGAAAACCTGATGTACTCGATACTCCTGCTTCTTGCGGGCGGTCTCGTCGGTCTGGTCTTTTACGGCGGCCTTTTCAGGGATGATGCAACAGGTGCAAGGACCGGTGCAACCTGGATTTCCGATGGGGCGGTATTTGCGCTGTTTGGTTTTCTTGCGCGCTTCATTTTCCTTCCGGAAGTCAGAAAGCTTCTCCTTCGAAAGCGTCAGGAAAGCCTTAGAAAACAGTTTCGGGATTACCTCGTTGCGGTTTCTTCGGCGGCTTCCGGCGGACGCAACATGACGGATTCTTTTATAAGCGCCGAAAGGGATATGCATGGCCAGTATGAACAGGATGCCTTTATCATAAAGGAGGCAGCCGAAATTGTTGCCTGCGTCAGAAATAATGTTCCGGCAGAAGAGGCACTGGATTCTCTTGGCTTCCGCTCCGGCGTTGATGACATCGTGAATTTTGCCGTCATCTGCCGCACCTGCATCGAAACCGGCGGAAATATGAAGGAAGTGATCCGCAGGACAACGGAAATGATCAGCGAAAAGCTGATTATCAACGAAGAAATCGAGACAAAGCTGACTTCCAATAAACTGCAGATGTATGCGATGAATGTGATCCCGGTCTGCATGATGCTGATGCTTCGTTTTATCAGCAGTGATTTTGCAAAAAGTTTCCGTACGCCGCTCGGGATGATTGCAATTACGTTTGGGATTTTCTTCTTTGTCGGGTCCTTTAAACTCGGGCAGAAGATTATGGATATCAGGGGGTGAGCTGGGATGCGGATTATATTCCTTTCCGCGGCGACAGTCCTCACGGTTCTGTATATTGTGCTTCTGTTTCGCGGGCGGGATTACGATGAATGGACAGAGACTCTGGAAGCGCCGGACTTTCCGCTGAGCTTCCTCTATGCGGCCGGATATGCCTGGACGGAGATCCCTTTTGCACGGTTTCGGGGGCGCGTGAGAGAACGTATGATGATTTATGCACGCCTTCTCTATGATCCGCAGTTTGCGGAGTTTTATTCGACGGCTTACTATGCGGCGGCGCTCAGCTTTCTGCATCTGTTCCTCGCGGCAGGATTCACCCTGTCAGGGCTGACAGGATTCGGGTTTTTTGCATTCACCGGATTCGTCGGCGGAACAGTTTTTGCGTGGTTTTTCCTGACCCGTCTTCAGGCACGGGTCGAAGAACGCAGGATTGAATGTACATCGGAGCTCCCGGAGATTGTGACATCCATGGCGCTTCTCATCAATTCGGGCATGATCCTGAAGGAAGCCTGGCGCACGGTCTCCCTGAGCAGGGAAGGTATGGTCTATGACCTGATGAAAAATGCCTCGGACAATATCCAAAACGGCATGTCCGAGAAGGACGCGTATTTTCGCTTCGGTGTTCTGTCCGGTTCCGTGGAAGTACAGCGTTTTGCAAGCGCTCTTGTACAGGGTATGGAATCCGGAAGCCGGGATCTTGCGGACCTTCTTCTGAAACAGGCTTCCGAGATGTGGAGCATGAAGCGCCAGATTATGCTTCAGAAAGGTGAACAGGCGGCGGGAAAGCTGCTGATCCCGACCACGCTGATTTTTATCGGAATCATCGTGATCGTCATAGCAGCAGCGCTCGGAATGCTCCTGTAGCGGGCGGATAACGGAAACTTACCGCGGTTGATGAGGCGGAAAAGATAAAAAAGACCGGCAGAACCGGCAAAACAAACTGACGAAGGAGGAAGATAAGGTGGTAAGCATCATGGACAAAACGGAACTCATATGGCTGAGGCTGAGAAAGCGCTTTCTGGAGGAAGACGGTGATACGAATTTTATATCGATCATTATTATCCTGACGATTGTGCTCGGCATTGCGATTGTGTTCATCATTTTCAGGAAGCAGGTACTGGGTTGGTTCCAGACGATAGCCGAAACATTCGGCGGGAAGATGGAAGACGTCATCAATGAAACTTATGAATAAAACAGTGATCCGGGCCGGTTTCTCCGAAAGATTCAGCCGGATGAGCCGCAAAACGATCCTGTTTCTTATCTGCAGCCTTGTACTGCACGGCCTTATGGCAGTCCGGCTGGCATTTCTCGGACTTTCTGCGCTGCCGATCATCAAGATCATGCTGTCCCTGATCTGCTGTGCAGCCGCAGCCGCGGTCGATTACCGGGAAAAGCGGATACCGAACCAGCTGGTTCTGACTCTTTCAGGTTTGCGCCTCCTCCTGATTCCCGTTGATTTTCTGGTCTTTGGAGGGACGGAAGGTCTGCATCTTATTCTGATGAGCCTGATTGGCGGTGCAGTTCCGCTTATGGTGCTGTTTCTTTTTTCTGTCCTGTCAAAAGGCGGATTTGGGATGGGGGATGTCAAGCTCTGTGCGGCGATCGGTTTTATGTCCGGATTGGCGTCTGTGGCATATCCGGTCCTGTTTGGCATCATTCTCTGCGCGGTTTTCTCCGTCGTCATGATGATTGCCAAGAAAAAGACACTGAAGGATCAGCTGCCTTTCGGACCGTTCATTTATCTCGGCATGCTGATCAGCATCAGTCTGGGAAGGGTATAGCGGAAAATGAACCGGAAGAATATTATTTTGTCCCTGATTCTCATTGCCGGTGTGCTCGGCGGATGGTCACTTGTGCTGTCCGGAATGATCCGTGCCGGCTTTTCCCTGAATTCGGCCATGCGCGAAGCGGACAGGCTGGCGGAGAAGCAGCTGTATGCAAAGTCTCTGGCAGAATACGAAGAGATCCTGCAGAACCATGAGTCGGAAGAGGTGCGCACAAAGTATCTCCTGGCGTACGAAGGTGCTTATCGTGACGGAGAAGCAGCCTGGCCGGCTTATGAAGCCGTACTTCGCGAATCAATCCTGCTGTATCCTGAGAACACAGCCTATATCAGGATTCTGGCAGAATGTTATCAGGCCAGGAAGAAGACGGAATCTGCATACGGTCTCATCACAGAGGCTTTTGAACGGGGCGTCCGGGATGAGCGGCTCCGGGAAATCTATCTGAAATCCCGATACCAAACTGCTCTGAAAGGCACAGCCTTTTCAGAATTCCGGGAGTCTCCCGACGGTTCTTTTACCGTGAGGCGGGGAGAAAAATGGGGCAGATACCTTCCGGATACATCCGCTGCAGTCAGCCCGTCCTGTTCATACCTCGGACCGCTGTACAACGGGATCAATATTGAGATCAGTGATGATTGCTGCAGGATCCGGACCGCCGGGGGAATCACACAGGGGATCATAGCGGAACGCGTAATCAGCGTACTGCCGTATTCCTCGGGACTGATCCCGGCAGAGACTGAAGAAGGCTGGTATTATTATTCCGTATCGGCCGAGAAAGTGTTCGGGCCGTTTCTCTTCGCAAGCGCGGTTTCAGAGCATCGGTCTGCGGTGCTGGATGACGCGGGCTGGCATGTTTTTGATACGGATGCGGGAGAAATGGTCCGGAATTACAAGGAAATCCGGGTCGACAACCAGGGATTTTTCAGCAGGAGAGGCTGGTATCTTGCGAAAGAGCAGGACAGTTACCACATTTATCAGGCAGACGGCGCCGTGACAGCGGACTTTGCGGCAGATGAGATCGACGAATACTGCGGCAGCTGGGTCGCATATTGCCGGGACGGTCTCTGGGGATTTGCGGATGTTTCGGGTGAGATCATGATCGAGCCGAAATATCAGGCGGCAAAGAGCTTCAGAAACGGTCTCGCAGCTGTACGAATCGGCAGTTTATGGGGCTTTATTAATCAGGATGACGAACTTGTGATTCCCTGTCAGTATTATGACACCGGGTACTTTAATGAAGCAGGTGTCTGCCCGGTGGATCTGTGCACAGAAGATGAACAGGAAACGGAAGTGCATACTGCTTCCTGGCGTTTTCTTGTGCTGCAGCTCGGGATCAGAGAGGATCGGCTATGGTAAGAAAGAAATTCAGTTCATCCGGAGGCGAAGTCATGCTGGAATCGGTCCTGGTGCTTGCAATTGTTCTCATAATGGCATGCGCGCTGCTCGGAATGGGGATTTTCTTTTATCAGCAGGCTGTACTGCAGATTTCTGCGAACGAAGCTGCGTCATATATCGCGGCAGGCTATAAATATGCAGGGAAAAGTTCAGCCGGAAAAGATCTGACGGATACGCGGATTTCTGAGCAGGAAATCCGCGATGTACGGGTTTACCGAACCCTGTTTAAACTCAATAACCGGAATGGAATCTGGCCGCGTGTGCGGCATTATTATGACGATCGGCTGTCGCTGTTTTCGCTGAACCCCGCGGAATCGGGCCTGAGTCAGCCCATGAGTATCCGACTGATCACAGATAATATTGGACGGATTCATGTGGAAGTCACGCTGAAGACCCGGATTTCTTCTGCGGCAGGCAGCCTTTTATACCGGCTCGGCATCTATGACAGCCCGGAACCGGTGCTTCAGGCGACAGGGCGAGCGGAGGTATTGGATATTACGGGATATGGGAGTGATGTTCGTTTTCTGAATTATGTCTGCAATAAAATCAATGACAGTGATGACCTGAAAAACATGAAAACGATCTATGTAAACGGTGTCAGTATTTATGATTCGACACTGGATATGGCAGAGAAGGCGGAAATCGTTGCAGAAGGAATCGGGCAGGCCGTCAGCAATATCAAAGATACTTTTGCGGGACTGTTCGGCGTTACTGAAATGGACACGGGAGAAGGCGGAAACGATGGAGATAAACAGGAAACGGATTGAAAAGACAGTTTTGATTTTGATGACTGCTGCGGCGGTTCTTCTCTTCCTGTGTGCCTGCAGGGAAGGGAGACCGTCTTCAGATGGTGACAGTGAGGAAGATCTTTTTATCTGGCGGGAATACCAGGGACAGAAAACGGTGAGAGGCCTGACGGAAAAAGGGAAACAGTGCAGTGAAATCACAATCCCCGCATCTGCTGCAGACATTTTTGTCGATGCCGGTTCGGGCGACTATCCGAATGTGAAAATCCTTCGTTTTGCCGGTCCGGAGACGAAGGCTGAGAAAGCCGGCTGCCTGGACGGGTTTTCCGCACTGGAGGAGATCTATTATCCGGCAGCCGCATCCAGGCTCCCGATATCGCTGAACCACAGCTGTGTACGGAAAGTCGTGCTTCCGGAATCGCTGAAAGAATTAGAAGCAAACCTGTTCTCGGGCTGGGAATCGCTTACGGAGATAGAACTCAACGACGGACTGGAAGTCATTGGAAGAGAAGCCTTCGCGCATACAAAAAGTTTTGATTCAATTGAGATTCCGTCATCTGTCCGGGTTCTGGAAAAGCGGGCGTTTTATGGCTGCGAAGGCCTTAATGGGTCAGGAATGGTACTGCCAGAGGGGCTTTCCGAAATCGGGGAGCAGGTGTTCTGGGGAACCGGGCTTTCGGAAATCCGGCTTCCTTCGACACTGAAATCGATCGGCGCGGGCGGACTCCAGACTGCGGGCGGTCTCAGGGCAGAAGACTGCATGATCTATGTGAAAGAGGGTTCCTGGGCAGACCTGCATTTCGATTCCTACAGTCTGGCAGGCCAGGAAAAGCGGTATTACTGAAGAGGAGAGCGGGACATGGGATTTCGGTTCATCGAAAACAGTTTCAGGAAAAGATGCAGAGGCGTCGTTTCCATCTTTCTCTGCCTTGTGATATCTCCGTTTCTGACCCTGGCAGGGGTTCTGGCAGAGACAGCTCGCTCTCAGGAAATCCGTGCTGCGGTCAGTGAACTTGTGGACAATGCGTCGCTTTCCTGCCTTTCCGACTATGATCCGTACCTGCACGACCGCTTCGGATTATTTGCCATATCCCAGACAGCTGATCCAGCAAAATATACGTCCTATTTTAATGATAACCGGAATTCCGTCCTGGGTTCATCCGGTAAGGCAGAAAGCAGCGCGGTCTATACGAGACCGCTGCTTCCGAAGACCAGCGATGAGGTGTACAACGCAGTGCTCAGGCAGCAGCTTGCGGATTTTTCCGAGGAGACAGAACTTGTGGACTTTCTCCTGAGTGACCTGAATATCGAAGAGCTGATCGGGAGGCTGGATTCCTCAAAAGGCATGGAAGTGATTGCGCGCTGCTCGGAACTGTCGGAGGGAGTCGTTTCGGCGCTGAAAGAGCTGGTGGAAGCAATCGCCGATCTGCAGGAATCTGTGAATATTGTAACAGCGGCGGCTTCGGTCATATCTTCTGAAACCGGCGGACTTGCAGCTGCTGCCAGCGAGGATGTGCTGACGCTTCTTCAGTTTGTTTCAGGGCAGGAGATCAGCATTGATTACAGCGATCCGGCGAAAACCTATGAAACGCTGCAGCAGATCGGGACAGATTTTTATGATCAGATCAGGATCATTCTGGGGAAATACAGCGGAATTGTCGAACAGATCATGATCATCTCCGGTGAAATTCCCTTGATCAGGGCGAAAATCAGCACAATCAGGGACGAAAAACTGAAAGCGGTCCGGGAGAAAATTGAAGCCTTCAATGAACTCAGCGAATCGGATGCAGCCGAAGATCCGGAACAGCCGGACAGCAGGATCAGGACAGCGGCAGAATCCTTTCAGCCTGTCCTGGAAGCCGTGGAGAAGCAGTTGGAGGAAGCCTTTTCCATTTTTGAGAAATCATGTAATGAAACAGTCTCTCAGGCGCTTCAGCAGTTCGCATCCCGGATCAGGACGGAGCTTTCCGTCGATGAACTGCAGAATATTCTGTATGCCCTGTCCTCCGGGGACCTGTCGGATAAGGCGCAGCGGGTCTTGAAAAAGCTTCTGACTGCGCTGCCGGAAATGGGCAGAGCAAAGAGTTTTGCGGAGGTTCTGGCTATCATCAACAGCAGTCTGTTCGGGGAGTATACCGGTCTCATCAGCATTCTTTATGAGGGTTTCAGTTCTGCCGGGACGATTTTGTATTCGGCGGTTCAGGAAGCGCAGCTTGCAATCGAAGACGGTCTGTCTGAAGCCGGAGCAGAACTGTTCGGATCCCTCGTCACACTCTTGGAGTCCCTTTTCGCACTCGACGTGTTTTACAAAGGTGACCTCAATGCGTATCTGGATCCGTCCATGAACGCAAAGGCAGATTATTTCGGCTGGGACGGGTTTTCGGACGGAACCGTTTCTTTTCTTGCGGGATCGGGAAATCCCTATCTGGATCTTCTGAAATCAATTGAATATCTCCTGGATGGCGTACGCAGCATTACGAGTTTCGGGGAGCTGACCGAGGAAGAAAAAGCGGGTCTGAACGTGTTTGAAATTGCAGCAAAAAAGATCCTGAAATATCTGGAAGGCTTCAAACAGCTTTTTCTGTCCGTACTGAGTACAGTCCAGGTTCTGATCAGCCTGACGTCGGGCATCATCGACAGTATCCGGGAAGTCGCTTCCTGGATCTCTTCGGACCGCCTGTCTTTCTATGAGTTTTTCCTTCTGAGCCTGTATATGACGGACAATCTCCCGAACAGGGTGACAATGCGGGAAGGCGATCATGAAGTCCGCCCGAGAACGGAGAAATCTCCTGTGTCGTACCATCTGAACGGAACCGGAAGGGCGCTGACAGGTTTTCTGTATCGGGACCTGCCGACACCGGATCATCCGGGCGGCACAGCACTCTTCAGGGGTCTTACGGGTCTGGAGAGTTTTCTTGAAAACGCCGCAGACAGCGCGGCAGGAATGTACCAGGTTGAAACCGATATGTTCTATGGAGCGGAACTGGAATATATAATCGCGGGGACCAGTTCGGAGCTGTTCAACCAGATCGCAGTATTTCTGAATATTTTCCTGATACGGGTTCTGTTGAATATCGGTCCGGTACTGAGCAGTCCGGAGGTACAGGAGATGGCATCGGCTGCGGCCGTTGCCGCCTGGATTGTGTACCTTGTGGTGCTCCTCGGAGATTCTCTTATAGATTCCATTGTCCTTGTCAACGGAGGAGACTCCTTTCTTGTCAAGCGTTTCGTTTACCTGACGCCGGAAGGCATGAAGCTTCTTGTACAGGATCTTGCGGATGCCGGAATCGACAATGAGGAAATCAGAAAAGCGGTACTGGAGAACGCTTTCGACAGCGGAGATGAAGGCGATTTCACGAAGGACAGCAGCATCCTGCCGATGAATTACGGATCCCACATCCTGATTTCGATGTGCTCTCCGATCCTTCTGACCAGTAAGCCGACCGTGCAGAACATCCTGTACCGTTTTTCAAAGCTTTCCGCGCTCGAGACTGCGGCCTGGTACCGGAGGCAGGGGCTTCTGTTCGACCCGGAAAAAACCTACACCTGTATTGAAACCACGACAATGTTTCAGGGACGCAGGTTCATGCCGTTTCTCGAGTTTAACGGCGGTTCCCTGTTTACGGATTCTTTTGTCCGGGACAGGACATACTGATTTGGAGAAGGGAAAATGGCCGGACAGGAAAAGGGGACAATCTCGCTGGAAGCATGCATCGTTTTTCCGTTTTTTGTGATGCTGATGCTCACGGCTTTCGGTTTCATCATGTTTTTCCTTGGACAGTACATAGTCAGCCATGCTGCCATTCAGTGTGCTGACAGTCTCGCCCTGGATTCCTTTGCGACCGAATATCTCGGTGATCATCCCTATCAAACGATGGGTGAAGGCATTACGACACTCGTGCGGGAGACCGTCGGAAAGGAAATCGGCAGAAGAGACAATGCCTTTTCTTCCAACAGCGCATGGTACCAGGATCCTTCGGAGGTTCAGGAAGAAGCAAGGAGCAGGTTTCGTGCTTTTATGACGGGCGTGTCGGATCATGCGCGGAGCGTATACGGCCGTGCGCAGGCAGAAGCCTATGCGGCCGACAGGGAAACAGTTCGGAGGATGGACAGGCTGCTGTCTCTCTGCGGCATAATCGGGGGACTCGACGGGTTGGATTTCAGCGGGTCCCGGGTCGCAGAGGGCGATCTCATGCTGGTGATCCGGTACAGTCAGCGCTTTGTGTTTGACTTTCAGGGACTTACGGTATTTCCGCGGGAGATCACAGTACGAACCTCGATGTGGGGGTTGAGGGATATAGAATGAATCAGGGGATTTTATGGAACAGTTCACAGTAGAAAATGCCGGTTCCAGGACCTGGCTGGTTTATGAGCTTGACGATGCAGTAAGGGATTCGACAACACAGGGCATGATTACGCACAATCGCATTCCGGGGCTTTTACCCGCGATTTTCTCGCAGGCTGACACGCGGAAATTTGTCAAATATGACATCAGTTCCCGGGTTCCGGCGCAGCAGCTTCTGTCCGGAATGGTTTCCCGCCGGGAGATCATGGGCATTTTCAAAGGGATCACGGATGCGATGACTGCGGCGGAAGACTACATGATCGCGCCGTCAAGTCTTGTGTACGATACAGCCCGGATCTACACGGACGCACAGAGCTGCAGTACACAGATGGTCTGCCTGCCGGTATGCGAAAAGACGCGGGAACCCGTGGATCTTCTGCTGTTTTTCAAGGAGATCCTGTACCGCTCGCGCTATGCGGAAACCGAAGACAACAGCTATGTCGCGAAACTGATCAGTCATCTGAACGGACTGAGCCGGTTTTCCGCAGCAGAGTTTTCCGCTTTTCTGAAAAACATGGAAAAACCGGCGGAATCGGCCCTGATCCTGATGCCGGTCCAAAATGACTTCAAAGAGAAAACCGCAGATCCTGCACCGGTTTTGGATGTGTCAGGTGCAAATCCGCGCTTGACGCAGAAAATCAAAATGAACATTCCGCCCAAAAAGAAGGCTGCGTCTGTTTTGGCTGCCGATTCTTCTTTACAGGACGGCGGGGAGGAGATTTCCTGGCTGTATCTTCTTCAGCATTACAACCGGGAGAATGCGGCGCGCTATCGGGCGCAGCAGGAGCGGAAAAAGGCGGAGAAAACGACAGCTTCAGCAGAGAAGGAAGACCGTGCAGGACAGACCGCGCGCACGCCGGAGCCGGAACAAAAAACAGGTGTGCAGCTGATTCCCGTACAGGGAACGGTCTTCGGGATCAGCGGGTCCGGCAATACAGCCGTCCTGAAGCCGGCAGCGGATCACCCGACCGCGCGGCTGAATCCGTCGATGCTGATTCCGCAGGACAGATGGGCATACCTGATCCGAAACCGCACAAACGAACGTATTCCGATCCAGGGAGAGCGTCTCTGTATCGGGAAAGACAGGGAATTAGCCGATTACTGTATCAGTGATAATGCCGCCGTGAGCCGTGTGCATGCAGCCATTGAAAAGCACGGAGAACAGTACTTTATCATTGATTCGAATTCCACGAACCATACGGAGGTGGATGGCCGGATGATTCCCGGCAGCATTCCGGCTGAAATCCGGTCCGGAACGCGGATCCGAATTGCGGATGAAACCTTTGAATTTGTGATTGAGTGATCAGGGCGGGCACGGTCATGGCTGAAATCGGTTCATTGCTGAAAGGAAAATACAGAATTACCGGCCTGATCGGACAGGGCGGCATGAGCATGGTCTACCAGGGAACTGATGAGACAAACGGAAAGGCCTGCGCTGTGAAGGAAATCCGAAAGGACGGAACACTGAATTACGGGTCAGTGAGAAACGGGCTGTTCACGGGAGCGGAAATCCTGAAGAAGCTCCGGAACCCGCATCTGCCGCAGGTCCTGGATGTGTTCGAAGGGGATGATTCGTTCATCGTAGTGATGGACTATATTGAAGGGGTTTCTCTCTCCGCAGCACTTGAAAAACATGGCACGCTGCCGCAGGATCAGGTGATTGGATGGGCTATTGAACTCTGCGATGTGCTCACATACCTGCATACCAGGAAGCCGCCGGTTATTTACCGCGATCTGAAACCCGGAAACATCATGCTTCAGCCGGACGGGAATATTGTGCTGATCGATTTCGGGACGGCGCGAGAATACAAGGAGATGAACAGGGCGGATACGGTCTGCTTCGGAACGGTCGGCTATGCGGCTCCGGAACAGTTTGGCGGAATGGGGCAGACGGACGCCAGGACAGATATCTATAATCTCGGTGCGACGCTTACCAATCTTCTGACCGGTCGGAATCCTGCCGAACCGCCCAGTCAGCTCCGCCCGGCCCGGGAAGCAGATCCTTCGATGAGTCCAAGACTTTTCAGAATCATCGAAAAGGCGCTTCAAAAGAATCCGGATGAACGCTACCAGAGTGCCGAAGAAATGCGCCGAGCACTGCAGAAGCTTATGGAAGAGTGCGAACCGGTCATATCAAAATTTCTGCCTCAGGGTGATGCAGAGATCACGATCGGCAGTTCTTTGGACTGCGATATCCGGTGCAGAATGTCCGCTGCACCTGCGGTTTTTGCCGTACTGAGCTGTCAGGGCGGGCGGTTCTCCCTGCGCAGGAGCGGTGAAAACAGAATCTCTGTCAACGGAGAACCGGTCAGGGAGAAGATGCTTCAGCCGGGTGACTGTATTGATATATTGAAACTTCGGATTGTGATCGGGAAGAACCTGATTGCCGTCAGCCATCCTGACGGCGCAATCCGTGTCGGCGGGCATCTTAAGCCGTTCATTCGGCAGAAACTGATTCCGCCGGCAGCAGAGGAAGAGCCGGAATTTCCGGAGCCGGATTATTTCTGCCGTTCGCCGCGTTTCAAACGTGATATCGAGACCGCGGAATTCCATATCGATCCACCGCCCGAAAGCCCGATCGGTGAGGAAATGCCCTGGATTCTTGTAATGGGATCTTCGATGGCAATGGGCATGATGTCTCTTGTGGCACTTTCCAATGCCGTTGCTCAGCACAGTGCAAGCTCGATGGTGATGGGCGGATCCATGCTTCTCGGAACGCTGTTTCTTCCGGCAATAACGAAAAAATATGAACGGAACCGCCGCCGGAAGAAAGAAGAACTGCGGCAGAAAAAGTATCGGGAATATCTGGACCGCATATCACTTCAGATTGCGGATGTATCGGAGCTGCAGGCACAGATTCTCCGGGAAAACATGATCGGAACGGCCGAATGCGAGCGCCGGATTCTGAATCGAAGCCGCGACCTCTGGGAGCGTACGATGGGCCAGAATGACTTTCTGAAGCTGCGGGTTGGCATCGGTGAAACGGGTCTTCAGGCGGCGTTTTCGTACCAGGAACGCCGGTTTACAATCGATGACGACTATCTCGAAGAGGAATTGTACGCACTGGTCAGCCGTCCGAAAACGCTGAAAAATGTACCGATCGGCATTTCTCTCAGGGAAGATCCGGTGTCCGGTGTGATCGGTGCTTCGGAAGAGGTATTGCAGTTTGCGAAGGGACTCGTGCTGCAGCTTGCCGCATTGTACAGCTATGATGAACTGAAGATGGTTTTTCTGTACGAATCAAAGGACCGAAATGAACTGGATTTTGTCAGATGGCTTCCGCACTGCTGGGCAGATGACAGGAGCATTCGCTTCCTTTTTATGAACGCGAATGAAGACAGGGAGGTCTCAGCATACCTGATGCATGTGATCGAGGAGCGGAAAGCGCTGAACGAGACGGAACTTGCTTTCGTGAAGCCGTGGTATGTGGTTTTTTCCGCCAGCAGAAAGCTTTCGGACCGTTTTGATGTGATGAAGGAGATCCTCGCGCTGAAACAGGGTGTCCATTTCAGTGTTGTTGCGCTCTACGAAAACCTGCGGGAACTCCCGCGGGAGTGCTCCATGGTCATCGACCTTTCGGGAGCACACGGACGGCTTTTTGACCAGAACGATATCACGGGGAAAAGCATCGATTTTGTACCGGACATTGAACCGACACGGGATCCGCGGGAGCTTGCGGTGAAACTCGCAAATACGCCGCTGGATACGCCTTCGGCGCGGTTCCTGCTGCCGCGTACGATCACGTTTCTCACAATGTTTGGAGCCGGGAAGGCTGATCAGCTGAATTCTCCTTTGCGCTGGAAGGGAAACGATCCGACACAGTCCCTGCAGGTGCCGGTCGGCATCAATATGCTGGGTGAACCCTTTATGCTGGATCTGCATGAAAAATATCATGGCCCGCACGGCCTTATCGCAGGCATGACCGGTTCCGGAAAATCAGAATTCATCATCACGTTCATCCTTTCACTTGCAGTCAGTTACCATCCTTACGAAGCGGCTTTCGTCCTGATTGACTACAAGGGCGGCGGTATGGCAAAATCTTTTGAAACACTGCCGCATACGGCCGGAATTATCACCAATCTTGACGGAGCGTCCATCCGGCGCTCCCTTGTCTCCATCGAGTCGGAACTTCGACGGAGGCAGGCAATTCTTGCCGAAGCGGCAAAACGGCTCCGGGTCAGCAATCCCGATATCTACAAGTACCAGAAACTGTACCGCGAAGGGATGGTCAGCGAGCCGCTGCCGCACCTGTTTATCATAGCCGATGAGTTTGCGGAGCTGAAAACGCAGCAGCCGGAATTTATGGCGCAGCTGATCAGTGCCGCCCGGATCGGCCGGTCACTTGGGGTACATCTGATTCTTGCCACCCAGAAACCTTCAGGCATTGTTGACGACCAGATCTGGTCCAACAGCAAATTCCGCATCTGTCTCAAAGTGCATGAACGCGCAGACAGCATGGATATGCTCCGGCGCCCGGATGCCGCGGAACTGGTGGAAACAGGCCGTTTTTATCTGCAGGTCGGCTATAACGAACTGTTCGAGATGGGCCAGTCCGCCTGGGCCGGCGCGGAATATGTACCGTCCGATCGGGTGCAGAAGGAGAAGGACGACAGCGTCGTGGTTGTGAACCGGACCGGCCGCCCGCTCCGGGAAGTGAAGCCGCAGAAAATCAGGTATTCAGGGGATGGCCGGAAACAGATTGAAGCAGTTACGGAATATCTGCAGCGGATCGCGGAAAAGGAACAGATCCGGATCCGGCCGCTCTGGCTTCCGCCGCTTCCGCCGCTTATCCTGCTTTCCGATATCCGGGAGAAATATAAAGCCACATCCGAACGCTTTGTACTGAATCCGGTAATCGGCGAATATGACGATCCGAAGAATCAGGAGCAGCATATCCTGCGGCTTCCGCTTTCAGAAGAAGGGAACGCGATTGTATACGGTACCGCCGGAGCAGGCAAGACGGACTTTCTGAATGTGCTAATGGTATCACTCTGCGTGGAGCATACGCCGGAAGAAGTAAATATATACATATTGGATTTCGGTGATGAAACGCTGCGGGCTTTTTCTGATGCACCCCAGGTCGGCGATGTCATCCTGTCCTGTGAAGCGGAGAAGATCGGCAGTCTGTTTCGAATGCTGAAAGAGGAAGCAGTGCGAAGGAAAAGGCTGTTTTCGGATTATGGCGGAGATTACCGCTCCTATATCCGTTCTTCCGGGAGGACACTGCCATCCATTGTTGTTGGAGTCAGTAATGCTGCAGCCTTTTCAGAGAGTTTTCCGGAAGAAGAGGATGCTGTGATTCAGATGTCCCGGGAAGGCATGAAGTATGGGATTTTCTTTGTCCTGACTTCGCCCGGGACAGGCAGTCTGCGTTTCCGTCTCCTGCAGTATTTCTCCCAGAGCTTTGTCCTGCAGCTGCATGATGAATCGGAGTATGCGGCAGTGCTCGGAAGGACAGAAGGCCTTTATCCGTCCGGATACAAAGGCCGCGGGCTGGTACGAAAAAAGGAACTCTATGAGTTTCAGACTGCACGTCTTACCGAAACGGACCCGCCGTTTGAATGGATCCGGACTTTTTCAAAAACTGCGGCAAAGACATGGAAAGGAGCTGCCGCGCCGAAGGTCCCGGTTCTGCCGGAGAAAGTGGAAATCGATTTTCTGAAGCCTCATCTTGATCCGATCAGGCCGCTTCGGCTTCCTGTCGGTGTTGCGCAGAATTCGTATGCCGTTCATCTCATACCCTTTGACCGGCGCTATATCAGTCTGATTCTGTCTGAGGGGACAGAATATTCCGGCTTTCTGCGGAAACTCTGTGAAATGATCGGAACCTTGATGCAGGTGCCCGGAGTGATTCTGGATGCAGCGGATGCATCAGGCCGTAGACTTTTTGCAGGACATCCGGCGGAAAATATCGGTTCGCTGAAGCTCATACGGCGCAGCGCGGACTGTGAACAGGCGGTCTCGGAACTGTTTCAGGAGCTTTTATACCGCCATAATACAGTTCAGGAAGCCATGGAAGCGGGGCAGCACTGTGAGACCTTTCCGCTGAAACTTGTGGTGATCCGGTCGCTGTCTTCGCTTCAGGAAATCCTGAGCGGAGAAGGCAGAGAGAAGCTTTCCCTTATACTGGAAAAAGGCCGGGTCGAATACAGTCTGCATCTGATCCTTTCGGACAGGCAGAAAAATCTCAGCGCCATGGCCTATGAGAAATGGTTTAAGGAAAGTGTTTCGCCTTCCGACGGTCTCTGGATCGGCCCCGGCATCACAGAGCAGTATCTTCTGAAGCCGCAGAAGATTACGCCTGAAATGCGGGAAGATATTTCATCACAGTTTGGCTGGTCAATTCAGAAAGGGAAAGCGGTTCTGATTAAGCTTTTGTCAGACCCGGAGGAGGAAGAGGATGAATCATAAGGTGCTTGTGGAAATCTTTCTGCCGTTTTTTGGCGAAAGCCTTGATGTTTTCATTCCGCCTGATCTGCGGATGAGCGCGGTTGTGCAGCTGATTTCGGAGGCGCTTTCAGACCTTTTAGGCAAACGCTATTTTTGCGGCGACGATACGGTGCTATGCGATCGCGTGACCGGCATGATTTACAGCATGAACCGGACGATCCGGGAACTCGGGATTGAAAACGGAAGCCGGCTCATGCTGATCTGAGGAACTGGAGCCGCCGCAGGGGGAGCAGCAGGAAAATCCATGATCCGGGATAAAAAATATGTTTTATATGAGAAGGAGAAACGGTATGGGAAAAACAATCAGCGTGTCGTCATTTGCTGAAATAGCCGCAGTTTCAGCAAAACTGAAAGGCTTTTCGGAAAACTATGACAGCATCGCGAAAAGACTGATGATGGAGGCACAGACGATGGGGGCGGCCTGGGAAGGCGCCGACAATGAGGCCTTTGTCCGTCAGATCACCGGATTCACGGATGACCTGAAGAGAATGTCCGAAAAGCTTATGTCAGCGTCCGCGGCGCTTAAAAGGCAGCACGACAACTATGTGAACCGTCAGAATGACAACATCGCGCAGGCTGCAAGGCTTGAGAACTGAAGGAGAGGATATGGCAGGAAACAGTATCAGAATCAGTACCGACCAGGTGCAGCAGATTGCAGACAGCATCGAACGGATGAACAGCGAACTCGCGGAAACGCTTGCAGAGAGCAAAGCCTCTGTCGACGGCCTTCGGAATTTCTGGCAGGGCGAAGCTGCGGAGGGGACCATCGAAGCATTTGACAGCTTTGCCGACAGATATTTCCAGCGCTATCAGGACGTTATCCGGCAGTATGTAAGGTTCCTCCGCCAGAATGTCGGGGCGGGCTATCTTGAGACCGAAAACGTGAACCTGAGCCTCGCGGAAGCCTTTAAGTAACAGGATTGCGAAAGAAGCTTCTGCGTGACGCATGAGAGGTGAAAGAGAATGGATGATTTCGAAAAAAGGCAGATCGAGTTCTGTGCCGTGCTGAATCTGATCCCCTATCTCGACCGGCAGTTTGTGAGAGAAGACGGAAAGACGACGGATCTTCAAAGTATTGTGAACTGGTATGAAGATCCCGGGAACAATGCGCTGATTACCGATTCGGAATACCGGAACAGGTATGAACTTTTGACTTCCGCGATCAGGCAGCACGAAGACTGGGGAAGTATCCGGCTGATCAGCCAGAGCGCGCTGGAACGGCCGGGCTTTCAGCCCGACGATCATCCGGAAAACGACCTGACGCAGGGCTGTACATTTCAGGACAGTGAAGGCAATTTCTATGTGACTTTCCGCGGAACCGGCGCCGGAAAATGGGAAGACAACGGCGACGGCATGACCGAAAAGGCTACCGAAATGCAGAAAGCTTCGAAACGTTACTTTGACGAAATGGCGGAGGAATATTTTGCAGAAGCCTACCGTCAGGGAAAACGAATCACGGTCACAGGGCATTCCAAGGGCGGAAATGAGGCGCAGTATGTCTTTATGGCTTCCGATTATGAATACCTGATCGGGGGATGCGTCAGTTTTGACGGACAGGGTTTTTCCGATCTGGCGGTTACCTGTTTCATGGAACGCTATGGCGGGGCATATCGGGATAAGCTTGAAAAAATGGTTGCTGTCTGCGGGGAAAACGATTTTGTCCATGACCTTGGGAAGGTCATTATTCCGAACAGTAATACCTGTTTTGTTAAGACTTCGGGTACTGGGCCGGCTGCTTTTCATATGCTCGAGCATATGATCGGAGATGATTCCTGCAGCTATGAGGGACTGTCCTGGTGCAGTGAAAATGATGGCCGGGGGACACAGGGGGCTGTCGGCGCTTTTGCTAAAAAACTGTCTCAGAATATGATGCAGCTGGACCGTGAAAACCTGCATGGAGCTGCAGTTTCGTTAATGTGGATTGCGGACTGGGGGATGAATGATCTGGACAAGCCCGAGACGCTCGGAGAAGTCAGGGCGGACGGAACGGACTTTATAGATCTTGCGGCACACGGCATTCCAACGATTCTTTTAACACTGCTTCTCTCCAGAGAAGGATATGGGCTCACATCAGAGCTTCTTCGCAGCGGCACGGAGCGCTTCGGGCCGGCCGGATCAGCCGGAATAGCCGCAGGCGTGCTTCTGCTTCTGTCAGCAAGTCTCCCGGTGCTTTTTCGGTTCGGCGTCAGGACAGCCGTCATCGTGCAGTTCTCGGATCATCTGATCGATTCGGCACAGCAGTTTACGGCGGCATATGGAAAACTTGTGAAATTTATGTCGGCACAAAGAGAGGCTTTTCTCCTGACTGCAGATTGTTTTTCAGAGAATCAGTCTTTTCATCGGCCACCGAAAACAGCTTCCGTCCTTCCGCCTTATTTCCGGGTCGATACAGAGAAGCTTCGTGATTATGCGCAGCGGATCCGGGACCTGAACAGACGTCTTGCCGGTCTTGATTATCGCCTGAACGCCCTGTATGCCCGGGTAAGTATCGGGAGTCTGTACCGGCTTCTGGTCTCGGACAGCAGAATCGGGTACAGCGGGAGGCTGGAGAGATGCAGTGTATATTTGGAGGAAACAGCGGAGGATTTTATTATCTGCGAGAACAGTATTCTCCGGCAGGTTTTGTAGGACGAAATCAGACGGATGCAGAAAAAGGGCGGCAGAGAACATGGATTATCACACCACAGTCAGCGAACTGAATTCAGTCCGGGCAGAGCTTCGTGCGATTATCGCAGAGCTTGAGGAAATCTCTTTCGGCATCCGAAGAGGCCTTTCGGGGATCGGAACGGAAAGCTGTGCAAGTGCAATCACAATGGTGATTTCAAGCCTTTGTATCGCTCAGAAATCACTGGATAAAGTCAATGAATCCGCAGTTTTCAGGTGGTTTTCCGAACTGCACGGAAAAACAGAAGCGGCGCAGAACTGAGCGGATTGTTCCCCGGAAAGAGCAGTATCAAATATGATTATTGAAGCAGACCGCGCGAAGCTGACAGAAGCAGCCGCTTCGGTTGAATCTTTTCTGACAAGGATGAAAAACTGTATGGACCGGTCCGGACGGGAAGTGCAGGCGCTGTCTGCCTCCTGGGAGGGCGGGGATTTTACGTGCTTTTTCATGGAGTGGGAAAGGGTGTCTGCACCGGGCTCTGTCTTTTCGGAATGGCAGAAGACACTGGAAAACTATGCGGCGCTCCTTCGCTTCGCCGAGGAAAAATACAGAAAAGCCCAGCAGGACGCAGTGAACCGGGCAGACGCGCTGCAGAGATAACCAGAGTTCAGAGGTTTTGACGTGGGGAAGATCACGATTCAGAAAAGGCGCGGGAATTATATCATAACAAACAGGCTGGTTTTTCCGGAAAACATCAATGACCGGGTGCTGCAGGAACTCTCGGGCGGTACCATGTACCGGGACCTTCTGCCGCTGAAGCTGAAGAAACACGGCAGAAAGCGGGAACTGATCGGTATTTCTGAAGGCGGTATCCCGCTCACAAAGCTTTTCATGAATTCGGTCAGCAGGAAGCTGTTTCTGGATACAGCATATCAGATCGGGAGGATTATTCATCTGTGTGAAGACCATCTGACGCCCAATAACCTCGATTTGCAGCGGGACCGGATATTTGCAGATCCGATGACAAAAACGATCCGCTGTGTCTACTGGCCGGTTGTAAACAATCAGCGCAGTGTCCCGCCGTCGCGTTTCCTGCGGGAGCTTTCGTATGGGCTGACCTTCACACCCTATGAGGACCATTCGTATCTGGACCGTTATCAGGATTTTTTCAGCGGGCTCAGACCCTTTTCGGCAGCGAATTTCGAAAAGTTGATTCTGAGCCTGCAGGGAAAGGAAGCACCCGGGGAGCGGCAGATACCCGGAGATTTAGGCCTCCGGGAGGAGCTCACAGGTTTCGGGACAGCTTCGGAACAGAGCCTGCAATCCCGCATGCTTTCGAATGAATATATCCCGGCGGCTGCTGATTGCATCCGTCCTGTCCTTGTACGCCTCCGGACCGGTGAGACTGCAGAAGTCAATCATGAGAGTTTCCTGATCGGGACAGCTGCCGGCCGCTGCGACTGGCTGATTTCAGGAAATCCTGCGATCAGCCATATCCATGCAGAGATTATCTGCAGAGAAGGCAGGTATTATCTTCTGGACCGCGGAACCGAAAACCGCGGCTCCACAAACGGCACCTGCTTCTTTGGAGAGCGGCTTCTTCCCGGTGTGCCGCAGGAACTGTCTGAGGACTGCCTGATCCGCCTCGCGGATGAGGCGTTTTCTTTCCGCATCCCCATAAAACCTCTTGCCTGATCAGTGCTTTTTTGCTATGATGGAAAAAAGACTTTGATCTTTCGGGACGGTATGAAAGATCAGAAAGAGGTTCGAAAATGAGTGATTTTAAGAATCTGATCCGGACGACCGAGTACCAGGTGCTCGGGAAGCTGCCGGATCCTTTTTTGACGGAGAAAGGGAAGCGGATCCAGAGCGTTTCGGAATGGCCGGAACAGCGAAAAATGCTCTTTCGGTCCGCGGTGGAGCTGCAGTACGGAACGCAGCCGCCGGCACCGGAAGTTTTCGAAGTGGTGCCCTGCTATCTGACAGAGAAGCAGCATACATACCGGATCATTGCAGGAACGGCGGAAAAGCAGCTGAGCTTTTATATGAAACTGTTTACGCCCGGGAAAACCGGCCCCTGGCCGACCGCAGTGGATGGAGATCTGTGCTTCAAATATGTTTTTGACAATCCCTGGCATGAAGCTTTTACGGATAACGGATTTGCGCTGGCGATGTTCGACCGGACGGAGCTTGCGCATGATATCTACGGAGAAGACCGTTCGCAGAGTCCGCTCTATGAGATTTATCCGGAGTACACGTTTGGGGCTCTTGGCGCGTGGGCCTGGGGCTATCAGCGCGTGACGGACGCGCTTCTGAAGCTTGGGCTTCTGGATACGGACTGTCTCGCCTATACGGGGCATTCGCGGGGCGGAAAAACGGCAATGCTGGCCGGCGTTCTGGATGAGCGGGCGACGATTGTCGCGCCGAACGAGACAAACGCCGGATCCTGCGGCTGTTATCGGATTCATATGCGGGCAATTCAGGAGAACGGCCTGGAAGGACGTTCGGAGACGCTGAAAGACATGTGCACAGCCTTTCCTTTCTGGCTCGGACCGGAGATGGCTGCCTATCAGGACCGCGAACAGGAACTGCCGTTTGACTGCCATTTCCTGAAGGCGCTTGTCGCACCGCGGATTCTTCTTGTAGGCGAGGCGGCTTCGGATATCTGGACGAACCCGATTGGCTCCTGGCAGACGACAATGGCGGCGAAGGAAGTGTTCGATTTTCTTGGCGCGGGCGGAAACCTGTACTGGTATTACCGGTGCGGCTATCATTTCCATGCGCTGGAAGACGTCATGCATCTTGTGGAGCTGATGCGCCGCGAGACGAAAGGCATCCGTACACCCTTAAACAACCGCTTCTTTGAGACGCCCTTTGAAGAACCGGAACTGATCTTCGACTGGAAAGCGCCTGGAAAGAAATAAGAAACAGACTCATATCAGATCAGAAACACGACATCAGGAGGAAACAGCATGAGAATTACGACAGAAAACGGCAGAATCATACTTCGCTACGGCGTCAACACGCTTTCCATTGAACCCTGGGGACGCGACAGCATTCGGGTGCAGATGAGCGCAGAACCAGTGCCGGACAAAAGGGACTGGGCGCTTTCGGAGCCGGTTCCGGAAATTGTGCCGGAGATCACGACGACAGAAGTGGACATGACCGATCCCTGGTACCGCTCGGAGGAGTGGGCACGCTACCATATGAAGGGAACACAGTATCGGCTTACAAACGGCAAAATCACGGCGGAAGTCAACGAAGAAGGCTGGATCAGCTTCTATAACCAGAAAGGCGAGCTCCTTCTCTCGGAATACTGGCGTAACCGGAACCGGGTTTCACGCTATGCGGTTCCGATCGGCGTTCCGGCGCGGGAACTGAAGCCGATTCCGGGTACTTCCGATTACCGGCTGACCGCATTCTTCGAAGCAAACGACGAGGAGCACATCTTCGGGATGGGCCAGTATCAGCAGAATAAACTTGATAAAAAGGGCATGGTACTCGACCTGCAGCACAAGAATTCACAGGCGAGCATTCCCTTCTATGTTTCGAGCCTCGGTTACGGATTTCTGTGGAACAACCCGGCGGTCGGGGAAGTGCATTTCGGCACGAACCGGACTGAGTGGCGGATTCCCTCGACGAAGAAGATGGACTACTGGATTACGGCCGGCGACAGTCCTGCGGATATCCTCTATAACTACTCGGAAGTGACCGGACGCACGCCGATGATGCCGGAATACGGCATGGGCTTCTGGCAGTGCAAGCTACGCTATAAGACACAGGAACAGGTGCTCCAGGTGGCGAGAGAGCACAAACGCCGCGGGCTTCCGATGGATGTCATCGTCATCGATTTCTTCCACTGGACACTGCAGGGCAACTGGGAATTTGATCCCGAATATTTCCCCGACCCGGAGGCGATGATCCGGGAGCTGAAGGATCTGGGTATCGAAACCGTCGTCTCGATCTGGCCGACCGTGGATGAACGATCGCGGAATTATTATCCGATGGCTGATCGTGGACTTCTGATGCGCACAGACCGCGGACATGCCGCATCCGGTTCGGGCTGGATGGGTTCGACTGTATATTATGACGCGACAAATCCGGAGGCACAGGAGTATGTCTGGAATGTCGCGAAGAATAATTACTATGATAAGGGTGTGCACATTTTCTGGCTCGATGAGGCGGAACCGGAGATCGGACCTTATGAATTTGACAACTGGCGGTATTTCGCCGGACCTGCGCAGCAGGTGACGAATATTTATCCGAAGGAATATGCAAGAGGTTTCTACAACGGTCTGAAAGCAGAAGGCCGGGACGATATTATGTCTCTGGTGCGCTGCGCCTGGGCGGGATCTCAGAAATTCGGCGCGCTGACCTGGTCCGGGGATATTTCCTCGACCTGGCGCGGCTTCTCGGAACAGCTGCAGGCAGGACTTTCGATGGGCATGTCCGGAATACCGTGGTGGACCTGTGACCTCGGCGGCTTCATCGGCGGCGATCCCACAGATGAAGGCTTCCGGGAACTGATGGCCCGCTGGTTTGCATGGGGCTGCTTCCTGCCGGTATTCCGGCTGCACGGCGAGCGTTCGCCCTGGGATGTAAAAGAAGTGACGATCCGCGAAAACGGGCGCCAGGTACTGGGATCCGGCGCAGACAACGAAGTATGGAGCTTCGGCGATCGGAACTATGAAATCATGAGCCGTTACCTCTTCATCCGCGAAAAGCTTCGTCCTTATATCCGTGCGGTTATGAAAAAGGCTTCGGAAACCGGCGAACCTGTGATCCGGCCCTGTTTCTTTGACTTCCCGGAAGATCCTGAGAGCTGGAAGGAAGAGAAAGCTTACATGTTCGGTTCGGATCTTCTCGTATCACCCGTCACAAAACCCGGTGTCGACACCTGGGAAGTGTACCTCCCCACGGGTGTAAACTGGACGGAAAGCGCCACCGGAAAGGTTTATCCGGGCGGACAGGTCGTGACTGCACATGCGCCGCTTGAGGTGATCCCGGTGTTTATCCGGGAAGGCGCAGACGTCGAGGTGTACTGAACGAAGTTACGCTTTGTTCATAAAGTGCTTGCCAATCAGGGCAGACTATATTATAATCAAGTTGTCTCTGCAGGTATTCAGAAACCGGGGAGAAGGAATGTTCTGAACCTCTTAGCATGCGGGGACAGAAAGGGAAAAACATGAAGAAAATCACAGCACTGTTACTGACGGTTATCCTTGCTTTAGGACTCCTTGCGGGTTGCACCGGTGAGGGCGGTTCCGGCAAAAAGACGGACGGCAAGGTTTCCGGCAAAGTTACGATTGTTACGGCAAATGATACGACCGGTGCGGTTACGCACATGCTTGAGGCTTTTAAGAAAGCTTATCCGGATGTTGAGGTTGAGCATCAGATGCTTCCCGGCGCGAGCGATGACGTGAAGAAGTCCCTGATGACTTCCTTTGCGGCTGGCGACACCGACCCCGATGTCATTGCCTGCGACATTATCTGGGTTTCGCAGTTTGCAGCGGCCGACTGGCTTCTGGATGTGACTTCCGAGCTGGAAGCAGTTCAGGATCAGTATCTCGGCGGCCCCTTAAAGACCTGTTATTACAACGGCAAAGCTTATGCATTCCCGGATTACACGGACGTCGGCCTGCTGTACTACAGAACCGACATCATTGATACGCCTCCGGCCACATGGGACGAACTTGTGAAAATGTGCAGTGATCATAAGGGAGAGGGCGGCACCGAATACGGCTTCGTTTTCCAGATGTTCCAGGGCGAGCCCACGAGCTGCAACATGCTCGAGTTCATCAAGCAGAACGGAGGCCAGGACCTCAAGGACGGCAAGTTCTCGATGGCAAATTCGAATACTTACGAAGCACTGGATTTCGTGAAGAGCCTGATTGCGGACGGCATTACCCCAGAGGATGTTCTCGGCTGGCGTCCGGATGATTCGCTTTCGGTCTTCTCCGAAGGCAAGGCCATTTTCATGCGGAACTGGACCTACGCTTTTGCACGGACCCAGCTTGAGGAATCCAAGGTAGCCGGAAACGTCGGCGTGACCGCGCTTCCTGTAGGCCCGAAAGGCAAGGAGTCTTCCGGTACGCTCGGCGGCTGGAACCTTGCGATCAACAAGAATACCGACAACAAGGAAGCAGCTATTGCGCTTGCGAAATTCATGACCAGCGCGGAAGCGCAGAAGATTGCGACGATCGAGCGCTCTACTTTCCCGACGCAGAAGGCTATGTATGAGGACAAGGACGTTCTTACGGCCCTTCCGTATTTGTCTTCGATGAAGACTGCGGCAGACACGGCAGCACCGCGTCCGCAGGTTCGTGACTATCCGACGGTTTCCACGATCTTCCAGGAGTACTTCCATAAGGTGCTTGCAGGCGGCGAAGAGAACGAGGCCACGATGAAGGCCATGGATGATGCCCTGAATGAGGCACTTGAAAAGATGAAATAAGGCGCAGTAAGTCTGCTTACGGTCGCCTTCACAAAGATTCGGGCGGCGGAGCAATCCGCCGCCCTGATTTAAAGCCAGAATGAAAAAACATATTTCCAGAGAAAAACGGGACAATATCACAGGGTATCTTCTGATTGCGCCGGCGGTTCTTGCAATCGTCGCAATCGGTATTGTTCCGGTTATCATCACCATTTCCTACAGCTTTGAATACTACCTGCTGACGGACCCCACAAACCGGCACTTTGTCGGATTCCAGAATTACATCGAAATACTGGGATCGAGCTCCTTCTGGATGGTTCTGAAAAATACCGCGGTTTTTGCGGTGATTTCGATGATTCTGGAGCTGCTTCTCGGTTTTGCGGGCGCGCTTCTGATGAACGGTGCCAGGAAGGGGACAAGAGGCGTCATCCGGACAGTCGTGCTGATTCCATGGGCGGTTCCGGGCATCATCATTGCCTACATGTTCCAGTTCCTGTTCAACAACCAGCTCGGCCCGGTCAATGTGATCCTGTCCTTTTTCGGCGGGGCGGAGGATTTCTCCTGGCTCACAAAGCCCTGGTCGGCGATGCTGGTCGTGATTGTGGCGGACGCCTGGAAGCAGTTCCCCTATATCGCGCTGATGCTCCTTGCGGGGCTTCAGACGATTCCGCAGGAGCTTTACGAATCGGCTTCGATTGACGGTGCGGGCAAGGTGAAATCCTTCTTCCATATCACGCTGCCGAATCTGAAGGGCATTCTCCTGATCGTCCTCCTGTTCCGTATGATGGGGGCGATCCGGATTTTCGACATTATTTTCGGTATCACGGGCGGCGGTCCGGCGAGCTCCACCTCGACCCTGCTGTACCAGGCCTATAAGTACCTCTTCACCGATATGAATTACGGCAAAGGCTCGGCCATGTCGACGATCATCACTGTCATTATTCTCGCGATTTCCGTCCTGTACATCCGGGTGCTCGGGAAACGCGATGACGAGTAAAGGAGGGCCGGAAGATGCAGAAAGTCAAAAAATACGCACCGAAGGTTCTCTACGTCATTCTTTTAGTGATCTTCATCGCCGTGATGGTCTTCCCGTTCTATTGGCTTGTCCTGACCTCCTTCAAGGATCCGCGGGACATCAGCCTGATGCCGACCGAACTCTGGCCTTCGCGCTTCTCGCTGAAGTTTTTCAGCTACGCCTTCACGGAGCATCACCTCGAAGTATATCTTCTGAACAGCGTGATCGTTGCTTTAGGCGCGATGGGACTGACGATTCTGTTCGCATTCCCGGCAGCATACGCCTTCTCGCGGATCCGCTTCAAATTCAAGAAGTTCTGGCGGAATGTGATCCTGTTAGCGAATATGTTCCCGATCATTGCGGTCGTGACGCCGATGTTCATCATTTTCCGCAAAATGCACCTGATCAATACCTACTGGGGCCTGATCGTGCCGAGTGTAATCATTACGCTTCCGATGGCAATCTGGACCCTGCAGGCCTTCATCGACACGCTCCCGAAGGACCTTGAGGAAGCCGCGCAGATCGACGGCTGCAGCCGCTTTCAGGCCGTCATTCGGATCATCTTTCCGCTTGCGGCGCCGGGCATCTTTACAACGGCGATCATCGCTTTTATCACAGCCTGGAATGAGTTTATGTTCGCCCTGATCCTGGTCACGAAGGATGCGATGCGCACCGTCCCGGTTGCAATCTCGATGTTCCCCGGCCAGTACACTGTCCCATGGGGCGATATGGCGGCGGCTTCGGTCATAGCGACCGTCCCGATCGTGCTGGTCGTGCTTCTGTGCCAGAAGTGGATCGTGTCCGGCCTGACATCCGGCGCGGTGAAGGGGTAATAAGTCGGGGACTGATCCATTC
>JAFYGJ010000037.1:0-47173 GCA_017543275.1 Lachnospiraceae bacterium
GCTGGTGGACCGGTTGCATATCAAGTGCATGGCCGGGTAGCCAAGCCGGGACGGGATAAACGCTGAAGGCATCTAAGCGTGAAGCCCCCCTCAAGATAAGATTTCCCATAGCGTAAGCTAGTAAGACCCCTTGAAGACTACGAGGTAGATAGGGCAGAGGTGGAAGTGCAGTAATGTATGGAGCTGACTGTTACTAATCGGTCGAGGGCTTATTCAGAGAGTTAGTGAGGATAGGAAATGTCGTAAGTGGTTGCGAGTTTATATGCGGTTTTCAGGGTACATTGAATACATTGACATGGATTTCCGGGTACGATTGTATCTTCGAAATCCTTTTGTCATGTAATCCTCGATAGCTCAATGGTAGAGCATCCGGCTGTTAACCGGAGGGTTGTAGGTTCGAGCCCTACTCGGGGAGCTGAGCACACGATTGTGCGAATCCGAAGGATGAAGCGGAATCGTAATGTGCGAAGCTCTGCAGGGAGACTCAGCTTTGCGAACTCGAAGAGTGAAGCAAAGCGCTAGTCGAGTCGCGGAGGCTCCTTGAGTCTAGGTGAGACGAGTTCGCAGAACGAAGTCGAACCTTAGACGGGAGCCCTCAGCGAACTTAATGAGACGAGTCCAAAGGACGAAGTCGAATTCTAGTGAGCTGAGTGTCCCGGTTCAAGGATTTTTTTCGGCGCCATGGTCAAGCGGTTAAGACATCGCCCTTTCACGGCGGTAACTCGGGTTCGATTCCCGATGGCGTCACTGCCTGATTTTTCAGGGTCAGGACCTTTAGCTCAGTTGGTTAGAGCAACCGGCTCATAACCGGTCGGTCCCGGGTTCGAGTCCCTGAAGGTCCATTACAACAAAAACATCATGGGATCTTAGCTCAGCTGGGAGAGCACTTGAATGACATTCAAGGGGTCGTAGGTTCAAGTCCTATAGGTCCCACATGATTAAGGAAGAGTCCAAAATTTTTGGGCTCTTTTCTTATTGCATTTCTTCCCGGTATCGTGTAAACTGTGCATAGACGGAATGCAGGGCTCCTGCTGAAAACATAAACCAGTCAAAAAGAAGAGGAAACGCAATGAGAAGGAATCGGAATAAGACAAGAAGACGGTGGTTTCAGCGAAGAAGGCAGCAGAAGGCAGTTACGGTGAATACTTCGGTGAACAGGGCGGTTTCGGAAGAGAAAGGGAATGCGCAGATGGATATTCGTTTTGCTGTGGCGGCCGAGGATTTTGCGGTCAGCATGCTGAAGGAAAGCTATGAACCGGGAGAAAACGTCCTGATCTCCCCGATTTCCGTGGAAACAGCGCTTCTCATGGCTGCGAACGGCGCGAAGGGCAAGGCTCTTGAAGAATACCGGAAGCTTTTCGGCGGAGAAATGAGCTTTGATGAGCTGAAAAAAGCAGCCTCCGAATACATCCGAAGCATGCCTTCGACAGAAAAGGCAAAGTTCCATTTAGCGAACTCAGTCTGGATAGAAGAGAATCTTGCCGTCAAAAGTGCCTTTATCACGGAAAACAGGGATCTGTATCAGGCGGAGGTCTGCCAGATTCCCTTTAACGCGAATGCCGTCACGGCAATGAACAAATGGGTCGAGCAGAATACAGACGGCATGATTGACCGCGTGATCGAGGAAGTGGACCCGGCCAATATGCTGTACCTCATTAACGCGCTGTCCTTCGACGGGGAATGGCAGAAAATCTATGATTCGCTGCATGTGAAGCCTGCGGAATTCACCGGGGAGAACGGTTCAGTGAAGGAAATCACCGGTCTGTTCTCGACAGAAGATTTCTACATCGAAAACGAGGCCTGCGAGGGCTTTGTCAAGCCCTATGCGGACGGCAAATATTCCTTTGCAGCCTTCCTTCCGAAAGAAGGCGTCAGTATTTCGGACTTCCTGCAGAAGCTTGACGGAAAGACGCTTCTTTTGCTGCCGGCTTCGGCGAAAAAACAGGAAGTGGATGCGATGATCCCGAAATTCTCCGTCAGTTACAGCCGTATGCTTTCCGCACTCCTGATGAAGCTCGGCCTTCCGACCGCGATGGGAAAGGGAGCGGACTACAGCGGCATTTCCGATGCCGGGATCAGCATTGATGAAGTAATCCACAAAACCATCCTGAAACTGGACGAGCGCGGTACAAAAGCCGGCGCGGTCACGGCGGTTATGCTGAAAGCGGCAATGCTGCCTCTTGCACGGCCTGAAGTCATTCTGGACAGGCCTTTTGTCTACGAAATCATTGACAACAGTTCGCTTCTCCCGGTATTCATCGGAATCTGCATGATGCCGGAAGCGTAAAAAACAACTTGACGGGCAGTTGATTTTATGCTATAACTGCTTTCACTGTTCTTTTGGGAGCCGGTCTTTAAGGGACATGGCTCCCATCTGTTTTACCGAAGCAATCGGAGAGCAGCTGCTTTCCGACAATCAGCAGCTTGGAAAGATTTCTGCAATTTGTGTATGGAATTACTGCCAGGAGGAAGGTATATGATTCACATGGAAAATGTCGTGAAAACCTATCGGGTTGCACGGCGAAATGCAGGCGCAAAAGCAGCCTTCAAGGCTCTTTTTCGCCGGGAATACCAGGAAATCCGGGCGCTCGATTCGATCAGCCTGGACATTTCGGAAGGGGAAATCGTTGCGCTTCTCGGGCCGAACGGTGCGGGAAAAAGTACGACGATCAAGATTCTTTCAGGGATTCTGTATCCGGATTCCGGGATTGTTGAATGCAACGGATTTGTGCCCTATAAGGAACGCATGCGCTACACGCGGGAGATCGGAGTCGTTTTCGGTCAGCGGACGCAGCTTTTCTGGGACGTTCCGGTCGCGGATTCCTTCGAGCTTCTGAAGGATATTTACGATATTTCGGAGCAGACTTTTCAGGAAAACCAGCAGGAACTGACAGAGCTTCTGAATCTTCAGGAACTTCTCCGGACACCGGTGCGGCAGCTGTCTCTCGGGCAGCGTATGCGCTGTGAAATCGCGGGTTCACTGCTGCACAGCCCGAAAATTCTGTTTTTGGACGAGCCGACAATCGGACTGGATGCGGTATCGAAGCTTGCCGTACGGCAGTTTATCAACAGGCTGAATGAAGAGAAACATACGACGGTGATTCTGACGACCCATGACATGCAGGACGTGGAAGCGCTCTCAAAGCGCGTAATCATGATCGGAAAGGGTCGGCTCCTTTTGGACGGAACGATCGATGATATCCGGAAAGAAGGGGAGTCTCTTGACGAATCCCTGGTGGAATTCTATCAGGGAATCGAAGGACTCGGAAAAGAGGAGAAGTCATGAAAAAGTATTTCTCCTTTTTCAAACTGCGGCTCCAAATGGGCATGCAGTACCGGGTGGCGGCTTTGGCAGGCATGGCAACCCAGTTTTTCTGGGGCTTCATGCTGATTTTTGCCTACCATGCCTTTTATGAGTCCAACCCGGATGCTTTTCCGATGGAGTTTTCTGCGCTGGCTTCCTATATCTGGCTGCAGCAGGCTTTTTTGATGCTGTTTACTACCTGGCGCTTTGACAACGATATCCTGTCGATGATCTCGGATGGCGGGCTTTCGTATGAACTTGCGCGGCCGGTCAGTCTGTACCGGATGTGGTTTGCAAAGAACCTCGCGATGCGGCTTTCGGAGGCAACGCTCCGCTTCGCGCCGGTACTTCTTGTCGCAATCCTGGTGCCGAAACCCTACGGCCTTTCTCTTCCGAAGAGTCCGTGGCATCTCCTGCTGTTTTTGGTGACGCTTGTGCTTGGGCTTCTTCTGACGATTTCATTTTTGATGCTGATTTACGGACTTTCCACGAGGATGCTTTCCTCGACCGGAATCCGTGTTTTTCTGAGTTCGGTCATGGAATTCCTTTCGGGTCAGATTATTCCGCTTCCTTTTTTTCCGGACAAAGTCCGTTTTGTACTGGAACTTTTGCCGTCTGCGGGCATGCAGAATGTTCCGCTTCGGATCTACAGCGGGGATCTTTCCGGCGCGGCGATGGTGCGGGCGATTGTGCTTCAGATCGTGTGGCTCTTTGTGTTTGTTATCGCAGGAGAGCTGCTCTTAAGAAACGCCGAAAAGCGTGCGGTACTGCAGGGGGGCTGATCGATGAAACACAGTTTCCGGCTTTACCGCCACTATATCGCGATCAACATCCGCTCGGCGATGCAGTATAAATCCTCTTTTTGGCTTACGATGTTCGGGCAGCTGCTTTCGACTGTTTCGACGCTTTTCGGCGTGATTTTCATGTTCCAGCGCTTCCCGGTTGTAAAGGGCTTTACGCTGAATGATGTGATTCTCTGCTGCGGAATCGTACAGATGCAGTTTTCGCTTTCCGAGATGTGGGCGCGCGGTTTTGACCGTTTTGCCGTCATCATCCGGAAAGGAGAGTATGACCGGGTTCTTCTTAGACCCCGGAACGAAATCCTGCAGGTGTTCGGCAGCCAGTTTGAACTGTCCCGGATCGGGCGGCTGATCCAGGGCGCGCTTATGCTTGCTTACGGCATAATCCGGATCAAAATTCACTGGGATGTGCTGAAAGTCCTGACGCTTTTCAATATGATTCTCGGCGGAACAGCACTTTTTACCGGACTCTGCATCATCCGGGCAGCCCTGTGCTTCTTCACGCTGGAAGGACTGGAGTTCATGAACATCTTTACGGACGGTGCGAGAGAACACGGGAAATACCCGCTGAATATCTACGGAGACAAGTTCCTGCTGTTCTGTACCGTTGCAATCCCCTACGCGCTGGTGCAGTACTATCCGCTGATCTATATTTTAGGGCAGCGGACAGAGTGGTGGCTTGCATTCCTGCCGCTTCTGGTACTGCTGTATCTGATCCCCTGCATCGCGCTGTTCCGGTTCGGTGTGCGGCATTACCAGTCCAGCGGATCGTAAGGCGAGCGGGATCTTTTCACACTTGCGAAAAGCGATCAGATCGTTTATAATGAATTGTCCGGCTTACAGGCCGGGCCTTGAAAAATCATAGATCCTTGTAGCACTGATACTGAAGGGAGAAGACCGTTATGGCAAGGATTTTAATTGCGGATGACGAACAGGGCATCCGGGAAATCGTCAGAAAATACGGAGAGTACGAAGGCTTTACCGTACTGGAGGCAAAAAACGGAGAAGAGGCGCTGAAAATCTGTCGGGAAGAGAAACCGGATGTCGTGATCCTGGATATCATGATGTCAAAAAAGGACGGATTTACGACGCTTTCGGAGGTTCGGAATTTCTCCGACTGTCCGGTCATCATGCTTTCCGCACGGGGTGAGGAATATGACCGCCTGCACGGATTTGAACTGGGTGCGGACGACTATGTCGTGAAGCCCTTTTCGCCGAGGGAGCTGATCATGCGCGTCAAGGTTGCCGTCAGCAGGAGTACAAAAGAAAGTCCGGAGCCGAAAAACCGGCATGAAGAGGCAGGTCATGAATGTTACCGCGTTAAGGGCTTTATTGTCGATTATACCAGTCGTAAAATCTATGTGGATGGCTGTGAAAAAGACCTGACCTTCAAGGAATACGAGCTTTTAGTATACCTGATTGCCAACAAAAACATTGCTCTGACAAGAGACCAGATTCTGTCTGCAATCTGGGGCTACGACTATTACGGCGAGGAGCGGACACTGGACACGCATATAAAAATGCTCAGAAGCTGCATGGGGCCATACCGGGATATGATTACGACGCTTCGCGGGGTGGGGTACCGTTTTGATGAAGAAAAAGCCTAAACTGCGCCTGTGGCAGATGTTCATGCTGGCATTCCTATTTGCCTCTTTCCTGTTTCTTGTCATCCTCTGGCTTGTACTGACCGTGTTTCTGGATGATATATACAGGACAGTCAAATCCCGTGAATCCAGGGTGCTTCTGAAGAGCCTTTCCGAGGAATACGAAGAAGGCAGGGACGTGGACCTCTCCGAATATGACGAACGCTATGACACCCGGGTATTCCTGTTTTCCGAAGAAGGGAAAACGCTGGATGCTTCCGAAAATGTCACGCATGCGATGGAAATGGAAGAGTGGATCCAGTCTGTTCTGCAGCAGATATTCCGGGAAATGAAGGGCAGCAGCGAGCGGAAACGAATTTACCTTCGGGAAGCGGACTATGAAACGCTTGCAAAAGGCGCGGATTATCATGAACTGTCCAGAAAGAGCCAGGGCTCGCCGGACCGGATTTTCGATATCCGTGTGATCGGCGACGGGGATGACGCATTCATGCTCCTTCTGGTGACCCGGATGTATCCGGTGCGCGTTACCACCATGTCCATCCGCTGGGTGCTGATTCTCGGCTCGCTTGCGTTTGCAGTATTTTCGATCGTTTCATCGGCTTTTCTTGCAAGGAGAATCGCAAAACCGATGGTAAACATTAACCGGGGCGCGGCACGGATTGCGGCGGGAGACTATTCTGTCACGCTTCCGGACAGCAGTCTGCAGGAGATCTCGGAGCTTTCGGAGACCCTGAACTATGCCAGCCGTGAACTTCAGGTGACGGAAAAACTGCAGCAGGAGATTATCGCAAACGTCAGCCATGACCTCAGGACGCCGCTGACGATGATCCGCGGCTACGCGGAGGTTATGCGGGATCTTCCGGGTGAAAATTCTCCGGAGAACCTGCAGATCGTGATCGACGAAACGAACCGCCTGAGCGATCTCATCAATGACGTGATCTATGTCAGCCGTCTTCAGAGTGCCCAGGAAACGCCGAAACTCTCGGTTTATTCGCTCACGAGAAGCATCAGCAGTATCCTCTACCGGATCCGGAAGCTGATGGAAAATGAAGGCTATATCTTTATCTACCAGGATGCCGGATATGAAATTTTTGTCCGGGCGGATATGCGCGAAATCGACCGCGTCCTGTATAACCTGATCGGGAATGCGATCAACTATGCCGGCGAAGACCGTACTGTTATTGTCCGGGAAGAGACTGTTCTCAGGGAGACCGGGAAAATGGTGCGGATCAGCGTATGTGACCATGGTAAGGGCATTGCCAAAGCAGATCTTCCGCATATCTGGGAACGTTATTACAAAAGCGACCGGGGCCGGATGGCCCATATGGTCGGAACCGGACTCGGACTTGCGATCGCAAGGGAAATTCTGGAAATGCACGGAGCACAGTTCGGCGTTGAGAGCACACTCGGAGAGGGCTCACAGTTCTGGTTTGAGCTGCCGGTAGCCGAAGAACCGGCGGTGGAAGAAAAGGTGGAAGAATGAAAAAACTGTTTGAATCAATACGGGGAAGGCTTGAACTGTTAAAGGCACATAGGGTATCCCTGTGCGTGCTGTTTGCTGCAACGCTGTTTATCTTTATTGACAATCTTCTGGATTTTGTCATGATTGAAGATTACGAACTGATCTTCATTCCGGTAATCCTGGTGCTGGCCTTTGCGGGGATTTTCCTTGCGGAGCTTTTGTTTACGGATTATAAGAAATGGATCGGGACCGGCATCGCGGCAGTACTTGCGATAACGCTCGGACTTCTGCTCCGGCCGTACCTCTACAGTTCGGATCTCTTTGAAAACTTTGTTTCGGCGCGGATCATGTATATAGCCTGCGGCTATGGGCTGATTCTGTGTCTTCTTGTGCTGTTCTTTGCCTGGAAGAAATCGGGGGATGAATTCCGTCGGTTTGCGGGACGGGTTTTCCGGAACTGCGTTCTTGTCGTCGCGGCTTCTCTGATCATCGGCGGACTCATTCTGATCCTGCTTTTTGTTATTATGGGCCTTTTCGGCGAATTCTATGACAAGGCGCTCAGTTCTGCGGCAATTCTGATTTTCGGGTTTATTACGGTTCCGGGCTGTATGGCCGCGCTTCTTCGTCCGGCAAAGGAAACCGGCAGGTTCTTCGCCGTGATGATCCGTGTTGTATTCCCGATCTTCGAGATTGCCGCGATTCTGATCGGGTACACCTATATGGTGAAGCTGATTGTGCAGCAGCACCTTCCAAGCAACTCGATCTTCGGCATCATGACAGCTCTTTTCATGATCTGCTTCGTATTCTGGATGATCGACGACCAGGAGAGCGGAAAGAATTTCTTCTCTTATGTACGCCGGTATCTTCCGGTAGCCTTTCTGCCGCTGTTTGCTTTGCAGAGCCTGGCGCTGTTTCTGAGAATCCGCCAGTACGGCTTTACACCCTGGCGTTATTCGGGGCTGGTTTTGCTGATCTTTGAGCTTGCGGTTATCATTTTCCTGTGGTTTAAGACGGAAAAGCTGCAGCTTCTTGTGCTGATCCTTGCGGCACTGATCGGCATCGCAACCATCCTTCCGGTTCTGAACATTCCCAATGTGGCGCGCTGGTCCAAAACCCGCACCTGGGCAGGAAACCAGGATGTTGATGAGGATGTTAACTGGGATCCCGATCGGCCTGATGACTATACCTGGTTCAGCCTCTATGTGCAGGATCTCGCGCCGAATATCCAGCTTTCCGGCTTTGACACGATGCGCAGTTTTTCTGTGGATCTTGAGGAACTCGGCGAGTACAGCTACGAAACGGGCTATCCGGTCGATTATGCGGCGATCCCGGTCATTTTCTCAGACAATGAAGAGAAGGCGGTGCTGGACCTTTCCGAATTTCTGAACCCGGCAATTGCCTATGTCGAAGAGAATTCCGATGCAGGCAGCGCAGAGCAGCAGAAATACCTTCGTACCCTGAATCCGGCGCTGCAGAACAAGGATACTGCGGTGTATCTCACCCAGATCGAGATGAGTATCCAGCAGGACATCAAGGACGGAAGCGTCACGAGAGAAGTGATCTCCCAGTTTGACCTGAGGGGTGTGGTTCTTTCGAAAGGACAGAACTGATGAAGGAACGCTGGGTGGAATATACAAAACGGGCGGATTTTGACCTGTGGAGCCGGGAGCTTTCGGTTTCAAAACTGACGGCCCGGATCATGCGAAACCGCGGGATCGAGACACTTGAGGAGGCGCGAAACTTCCTGTATGCCGGAATGGCGGATCTTTCGGATCCCATGCTCATGAAAGGCATGAAAGAAGGCGTCGAAATCCTGTCCGCAGTAATCCGCAGGGGAGAACGGACTGCAATTGCAAGTGATTTTGACGACGACGGTATTTTCGCCGGAGAAATTCTGTATGAGGGGATCAGGCGCTGCGGCGGCGAAGCCCAGCTCTTTACGCCGAACCGGGTCCGGGAGGGCTACGGCCTGAACAGGCGGATTATTGACGAAGCGAAAGCTGCGGGCTGCAGCCTGATCCTGACCTGCGACAACGGCATTGCGGCAATCGAAGAGGTTTCGTATGCGAAAGAGCAGGGCTTTCAGGTGATTGTAACCGATCACCATGAAGTTCAGTATGAGGAGCTTCCAGACGGGGATAGGCGCTGGATTCTTCCGGATGCGGATGCAGTGATCGATCCGAAGCAGCCGGGCTGTGCGTATCCTTTTAAGGAGCTCTGCGGCGCCGGTGTTGCCTTCCGGCTGATCCAGTGTCTGTACCGGGAGTTTGGCGTTCCGAAAGAGGCAGAACAGGAACTCTATGAGTACCTTGCGATCGCCACCGTCGCGGACGTCGTTCCGCTTCAGGGAGAGAACCGGATTTTCGTGAAAGCCGGGCTTTCGGCGCTTCATGAAACAAAGAAAACCGGGCTTCTTGCGCTGATTTCGGCCTGCGATCTTCAGAAGGAAAAGCTTACTGCCTATCATCTCGGATTTGTGATCGGACCGTCCTTCAACGCGGTCGGACGGCTTTCGGATGTGCGGCTTGCTTTCAGACTCCTTCAGACCGAAAACGAAGAAGAAGCCGGAAGACTTGCAAGAGCCATCCGGGAACTGAATGAACAGCGGAAGGACGAAACCGACCGCGGGACAGAACAGGCTTATTCTGAAATCGAATCAGCGCCCTGGAAGGATGATAAGGTTCTTTTCGTGCGGCTTCACGGCGTTCACGAAAGCGTGGTCGGGATCGTAGCGGGCCGGGTCAGGGAAAAGTACAGCCGGCCGGTCTTCGTTTTTACGGACGCAGAAGGCGGCCTTCGGGGCTCCGGTCGTTCCATTGAGAATTTCCACATGCTCGAGGCTCTGATCCCGGAAAAGCACCTTTTAACGCGTTTCGGGGGCCATAAAATGGCTGCGGGGCTCTCGCTTCCGGAAGAAAACCTCGAAACGCTGAGAAAAGAGCTGAACGAGCACTGTACACTCACAGAGAAGGACCTGATGCCGCTGGTACAGATAGACGCGCGGGTGCCGCTTCAATACCTGAGCCAGGGTCTTATTGAGGAGCTCTCCCGTCTGGCGCCTTTCGGGACCGGCAACCCGCGTCCTGTGTTTGCGCTGGCGCATCTTCGGATCCGGTCGATTCGGATTGTCGGGAAGCGGCAGAACGTCGTACGAATGAGCCTGCAGGATGAGTTCGGATATTCGATGGACGCGGTGCATTTCGGGGACCCGGAAGCGCTTCTGTCGCTGATCCGGGAGGAATACGGCGAGCGGGAGCTGCAGCTTCTTCGGCGTTCAGCGACTGACAAAGTGGATCTCGCCTTTACATTTTACCCGGAAATTAACGAATATATGGGCCAAAAAAGCGTACAAATTGTATGCATGTCGTATTGCAGAATGGGGAAGGATAGGGTATAATACTTTTTTAACTACTACCGGAAGGAGGGAAGACGGACATGGCTGAGAATCAGGAACAGCTGATCAGCGCGGAGCTTGTGCAGCAGGTAATCTGCCACGAGCTTGACGTGGACCAGCCGGCCGACTATACCTCCGAGGAACAGCTTTACCAGAAGCTGATTCTGGAAATCCAGAAATACCACCCTTCGGATGACCTTTCCCTGATCGAGGACGCCTATAAGATGGCGCAGGAAGCGCATGGGAACCAGATCCGGAAGAGCGGCGAGCCCTACATCATTCACCCTTTGAATGTCGCAATTATCCTGGCGGAACTGGAGCTCGATAAGGAGAGTATCGTCGCCGGGCTTCTGCATGATGTTGTGGAAGATACCCGCTTCAGTTACGAGGATATCTCGAAGCATTTCGGGGCGGAAATCGCGGATCTTGTCGAAGGCGTTACGAAAGTGACGCAGATCGACTGGGGCATGGACAAGGAAGATATTCAGGCGGAAAACCTCCGCAAAATGTTCATGGCCATGGCGAAGGATATCCGTGTCATTCTCGTCAAACTTGCCGACCGCCTGCACAACATGCGCACCTTCCAGTACTGGAGCCGGGACACGCAGATCCGGAAAGCCAAGGAGACGATGGACATTTTCTCCCCGGTCGCTTCCCGGCTCGGTATCAGCATGATCAAGGTGGAGCTTGACGACCGCTCGCTTGCGATCCTGCATCCGGATGTGTTTGAGGAGCTTGCGCACAAACTGGCCTTAAACGATGCCGAACGCGAATCCTTCATTGCGGATAAGAAAGAGGAGATTGCGGGCCGGCTTGCCAGGGAGAACCTTCGCGCGGAGATTTCCGGGCGGCAGAAGCACCTGTTCAGCATTTACAAGAAAATGCTGCAGCAGAATAAAACCCTCGAACAGATCTACGACATCTTCGCGATCCGGATTCTGGTGGACAATGTCATCGACTGCTATGCGGCGCTCGGCGTCGTGCATGAGATGTTCAAGCCGCTTCCGGGACGCTTCAAGGACTATATCGCGATGCCCAAGCCCAACATGTACCAGTCGCTGCACACGACCGTCATTGACCGCTCGGGCACGCCCTTCGAGATCCAGATCCGGACTTTTGAAATGCACCGCACTGCGGAATACGGCATCGCGGCGCACTGGAAATACAAGGAAAAAGGCTCCGTTTCGGCCGGCGGAAGCTCGGACGAACAGAAGCTCTCTTGGCTTCGGTCAATCATGGACTGGCAGACTTCGGACAGCAAGGAGTTCGTCAACCTCATCAAAGGAGACTTCGACCTCTTCAACAGCTATGTCTATGTCTTTACCCCGACAGGCGATGTGAAGGCGCTTCCCGCAGGCTCGAATACAATCGATTTCGCGTATTCGATCCATTCGGCGGTCGGAAACCGGATGGTCGGCGCCAAGGTCAACGGAACACTGGTGCCGATTGAAACCAAGCTTCAGTCCGGCGACCGTGTGGAGATCATGACCTCGCAGAATTCCCGGGGGCCGAGCCAGGACTGGCTCAAGATCGTCCGTTCCTCCCAGGCCAAGAACAAGATCAACGCCTGGTTCAAGGCGCAGAACAAGGAAGACAACCTTGCGCGCGGAAAGGACGCGATCGCGTCCTACTGCAGGGCAAAGGGCATCAATCCGGCAGACATCCTGAAGCCGCAGTACATCGAGAAGGCACTGGACAAGTACCGCTACCCGGACTGGGACAGCATGCTCGCATCCATCGGACGCGGCGGCCTGAAGGAAGGCCAGATTGTCACCAAGCTTCTGGAGGAATACCAGAAGGAAAATACATCTGCGCCGACCGATGAGGAAATCCTGAAGAGCATCGAAGAAAGCGGGAAGAACAAGGTCCGCCAGACACGGCACGACCAGGGCATTGTCGTCAAGGGTCTTCATGATCTGTCGGTGCGGTTTTCCCGGTGCTGCAACCCGGTGCCGGGCGACGAGATTGTCGGCTACATCACGCGGGGCCGGGGCATTTCGATCCACCGGACGGACTGCACGAATATCATGTCGCTGCCGGATTATGAGAAGGCGCGGCTGATCCCAGCGGACTGGAGCGAGCGCGACCAGGATTCCAGCGCGAAGTATTCCACGTCGATCCAGATTTATGCGACGAACCGGATCGGTCTTTTCGCGGATATTTCCCGCGTTATGACCGAAAACGAGGTGGATATCCAGACCGCGAGTTCACGCGTGAACCGTCAGGGACAGGCGACGATTGAGATGAGCTTCGAGGTATCCAGTATTGAAGACCTCGAAAAACTGATAACAAGACTGCATCCGATCCCGGGCGTGATCGATATTCAGCGCTCGGCGGGATGAATGTGATGAGAAATGAAAATTTATAAACTGTCGGTCGGACTCCTTCGGGCGAACTGCTATGTCGCCGTCGGGGAACGGGCCAACGAGTGCTTTATCGTGGACCCGGGCGGGGATGCGGACCGGATTTCGGAGAAAATAGAAGAGAGCGGCGCAAAGCCAGCGGCCGTGCTTCTGACACACGGACATTTTGACCATATCCTTGCAGCGAAAGAGCTTCGGGAGCGTTATGAGATCCCGGTTTATTGCGCAAAACAGGACTTTGAACTCTTAGCTGATCCTGTGAAGAATCTTTCTGCAGTCTATGCAGAGCCGGCTGTGATCGAAGCGGACAGGACCGTTTCAGACGGGGAAAAACTGAAACTCTGCGGGCTGCAGTTGGAAGTGATTGCGACGCCCGGACATTCCGACGGCTCGGTCTGCTACTGGCTTCCGAAAGAGCGGGTGCTCTTTTCCGGTGATACGCTCTTTTTAGAGTCCTACGGAAAAGTGGATGACCTTTCAGCGGCAGTCCGGATCCGGGATTCAATTCTGGAAAGGCTGTTTACGCTTCCGGACGATACCATCGTCTATCCGGGACATATGGACTGTACGACGATCCGGCACGAGAAGGTTTATAATCCGATTTACTATACCCTTTAACAGGAAGGAATTGATTCCATGCGGCTATTACTTCAGTCCGCTTTATTTGAACACGACATTCGCGGCCTCCTGATGGCATACTTCCCCTGGACGAAATTCGACACGGAGGAAGGTCAGCAGGAGGACGATTTTGTGCAGATCCTGTTTGACAATGAAGCCTCGATGAAAGAGGACGGATACCTGTCGGGAACGATTCGGGCAGGGATTTCTGGGATTGTCCGGGAAGAGAGCTTCCGGGCAGAATACCGGGATCTCAAGTTCTGCCGGAACCGCATGAAGCGGGAATTCTGCCGGATGATGAGCGAGATGACCGGGAAAACGCTGCCCTGGGGTACGCTTTCCGGCGTGCGGCCCGTCAAAATCCCGATGGAAATGCTGTCGGATGGACAGACAGATTCTGAAATCCTGAAATATCTCAGGGAAGAACTGCTGGTTTCTGGGGAAAAATCCGCACTCGCGCTGGAGATTGCGAAGCGGGAGCGCCTGCTGATGGAGAAATGTACGGGAGAGGATACCTACAGCCTGTATCTTGGCATCCCCTTCTGTCCGACAACCTGTCTGTACTGTTCCTTTACATCCTACCCGATTGCACGCTACAAAGACCGTGTGGAGGAGTACCTCATGGCGCTTTTCTCAGAGATCGACTTTGTTGCGGAACGTTTCAGGGATCGGCGGCTTCGGACTGTGTATTTCGGCGGCGGTACGCCGACGACGCTTTCTGCGGCGGATCTGGAGAAGCTTCTGTCCTATATCGAAAAGAAGCTGAACCTGTCGGAAATGCTGGAGTGGACAGTGGAGGCGGGACGGCCGGACAGTATCGACCGGGAGAAACTTCTGGTGCTGAAGAACCACCCGGTGAGCCGGATTTCGATCAATCCGCAGACCATGAACCAGAAAACGCTGGATCTGATCGGCCGCCGTCATACGGTGGAAGAGGTGGAGAGTGCCTATTCTCTTGCACGGGAACTGGGATTTTCGGACATCAACATGGACCTGATCCTCGGCCTTCCGGGGGAGACGGAGGAAGACATCCGGTACACGATCCAAAGGATCACCGAGCTTGCACCGGAAAATGTAACGCTTCATTCTCTGGCGGTCAAACGTTCCTCGCGCCTGAACCTTCTGAAGGAACAGTATCAGGGCTTCCGGATGGAGAATTCGGATGAGATCATGCGGATGTGTGAAGAACATCTTCGCGGGATCGGCCTGCAGCCCTACTATCTGTACCGGCAGAAGAATATGGCCGGAAACCAGGAAAACACGGGCTTTGCGCTTCCCGGAAAGGAAGGCCTTTATAATATCATGACGATGGAAGAGTGCCAGGACATTGTGGCGCTCGGCGCAGGCGCCGTTTCGCGGCGGAACTTCCCGGGCGGGCGGATCGAACGCTGCGACAATGTGAAGGATATCGGGAAATATCTGTCGGAAACGGATGAGATGATCCGCAGAAAAAGTGAACTGTTCCGATGGGAAGAGGAGAAAAAACAGAACTGATCTATGAAACCGGAAAACAGACGACTATATGTGAAGGGCTTGCGGGACGGCGTACCGATCGCCGCCGGTTATTTTGCAGTGGCTTTTTCTCTCGGAATTATGGCAAAAATCTCGGGACTCGGGCCTTTTCAGGGCTTCCTTTCGAGCGTGCTTACCAATGCTTCCGCCGGTGAATATGCGGGATTTGTTGTTATCGCGGAAAACTCGGGACTTCTGATGATGGCGCTGATGACGCTCGTGGCGAGCGCACGGTATTTCCTGATGTCCTGTGCGCTTTCCCAGCATCTGTCGCCGGAGCTTCCGCTTCGGCATCGGCTCCTGATCGGATTTGACGTCACGGATGAAATGTTCGGCGTGATGATTTCCAAGCCCGGCTGTATCGCGCCGGCCTACGCTTACGGCCTGTACCTCCTGCCGATCATCGGCTGGTCCTCGGGGACTGTGCTTGGGATCGTTTCCGGCAATATTCTGCCCGCTGCTGTCGTGAATGCGCTTTCGGTTGCGCTTTACGGCATGTTTATCGCGATTATTGTTCCGCCGGCAAAGAAGAACCGTGTCGTGCTCGTCCTGGTACTCGCGGGTTTTGCGCTGTCCTGTGCATTTTCGCGGATTCCGTACCTTCGGGAACTGTCTTCGGGAACACGCACCATTATCCTGACCGTAGCGCTTTCCGCCGCAGCGGCGCTCCTGTTTCCCATGAAAGAGGAAGAGGAGGCGCCCGCATGAAGACTTATCTGTATATCCTTGTAATGGCGGCGACAACCTATCTGATCCGCGTGCTGCCGCTGACCCTGATCCGTAAGCCGATCAAAAACCGCTTTCTGAAGTCTTTCCTGTATTATGTGCCGTACGTGACACTTGCGGTGATGACGTTTCCGGCGATTATGGAGGCGACGGAATCCCCGATTGCCGGGCTGGCTGCGCTTGTTATCGGCATTCTTGCGGCCTGGTTCGGCCTCGGACTGTTTCCGGTTGCGGTGATCTGCTGCGCGGTGGTGTTTCTGCTGGAAAAGATATTATAATACAGCACCCTCATTCGAAATGCTTCGCATTTCTCATACGGGTGCTGGACTTGAATCACAAAAGGGGACCCCGGCGGGAACGAATCCGGGCCGGGGCTTGAGTATGAAAAAGCTTTTATCAAGTGACGGGGATCAACTTGATGTACTTTTCAGTACGCTCGAAGTATAACAGGCGCAAGTGAAATGTAAGTGAAATAATAAGAAAAAGTTTTTGAAAAGAACGCGGAATTTACGTGAAAAAACCGGGAGATCAGATCTCCCGGTTTTTGCCAGCGCTGCAAGGATTCGAACCTTGAAAATGACGGAGTCAGAGTCCGTTGCCTTACCATTTGGCGACAGCGCTTTATTCCTGCCTTTTTGGACAGCGAGTGTATTATAGTACAGCTTCCCGGAAAAATCAAGTACTTTTTTGTAATTGTTCGAATGGGGTGCTGAATAGATACCTTTTTTCAGAAGTTTTCGGACCGAGACTTGAAAAAAGCGCGGATCTGCGATAAAATCAGGCTGACAGCAGAAGATCAGGCTGCTGCTGTTGGGAGGGCAGTATGACTAAGAAACGGGAAAACACGGAAATCAGGGAAGGATCCCTGGAAGAAGCAGTACTTCTGCAGGAAGAAAAACAGCAGAATGCGCAGGACACCCGCTATGTTTCTTCGGAATTCATGAGCGAAAAGAAGGCGAAGAAAGCGAAAAAAGCAAGTCCGCAGTTCTTTGAGAACCGGGAGCTTTCCTGGCTCCGCTTCAACGAGCGCGTGCTGGAGGAAGCGGAGGATCTCTCGAATCCGCTGTGCGAGCGCCTGAATTTTCTGTCTATTTACCAGACCAATCTGGATGAGTTTTTCATGGTGCGCGTAGGTTCTCTGTATGACCAGAAGCTGACCAACAACAACATCCGTGAAAACAAGACCTATATGAGTCCGGAAGAGCAGATCCAGGCTGTCTGCAAGCGTGTAAAAAAGCTTTCGGTGCGGCACGCGGAAGCCTACCGGATCCTGGTGTCGGGCCTTCGGGAGTTCGGTGTGCGCGTAACGGATTTTGACTCGCTGGAGAAGAACGAAGCTTCGTATTTAGAGACCTTCTTCACGACCAATGTGCTGCCGCTTCTGTCGCCGGTCGTCGTCAGTAAAGAGCAGCCTTTCCCCTTTCTTGAAAACGGAAGCCTGTACGCTTACTGCACGCTCAGAAGGAAAGGGGAGAAGGACAGGATCGGCATTGTCGGATGCTCAGTGCGTTCATTAAGCCGCCTGATCCAGATTCCGGCGCACAGAAGGGCTTACCTTTTATTGGAGGATCTGGTGCTGCATTTCCTGCATCTCGTGTACCGGCGTTATGAGATCGCGGAGTCTTCAATCATCCGCCTCACAAGAAACGCGGATATTGATGCGGACAGTATGTACGACGAAGATCTGGACTACCGCGAACTGATGGAGCAGATGATCCGTTCCCGCCGGCGGCTTTCGCCTGTCCGTCTTGAATACAGCCGTCCGCTTCAGAAAAAGTCGCTGGAGCGCCTGTCTCAGATGCTGAGCCTGGACCCCGCGCAGATGTTTTTATGCAAGGCACCACTGGAACTGTCGTTTTTATCACAGATGCGTTCGGACCTTTCAGGTGATGCGGAGCTGTTCTATGAAAAGCGCCAGCCACAGCGGTCTGCGGCGCTGGATCATGAGCGTCCGGTGCTTGACCAGGCCGAGGAACGCGATTTTCTGTTCTATTATCCCTATGAGCGCATGAACCCGGTAATCCGGATGCTTTTGGAGGCCGGGAAAGACCCGGATGTCGTATCAATCCGGATGACGCTGTACCGGCTTGCGAAAAACTCGCAGATTGTTGCGGCACTTGCGGCGGCAGCGGAAAACGGGAAGAAAGTCGATGTGCTGGTGGAACTGAAGGCGCGTTTTGACGAGGAGAACAATATTCACTGGACGCATACCCTCGAAGACGCCGGCTGCAATGTGCTGTACGGACTTGGCAAATACAAAGTGCATTCGAAGCTCCTTTTGATCAAGCGGAAGAAGGACGGTGTGATGCACTACTTCACCCAGGTCGGCACCGGGAACTACAACGAAAACACAGCCCGGCTCTATACAGATTTCTGCTTCATCACCGGACGGGAGAAGATCGGCATGCAGGCGGACCGGGTTTTCGACGCGCTGTTCAGCCAGGTTCTCCCGGATGATATCGAGGAGCTTCTCTGCGCACCGCACTGCCTGCAGAACCGTGTAATTGAAATGATCGATCAGGAGATTGAGGAAGCGCGCGCCGGAAGGTCCGCCTATATCGGTCTGAAACTGAATTCGATCACGGACCGCGACATCATGCTGAAGCTTGCAGAGGCTTCCCAGGCAGGCGTCCGGATCGAAATGGTGGTCCGGGGCATCAACTGCCTGCGCGCCGGAATGCCGGAACTTACGGAAAACATCCGCGTGATCAGTATTGTCGGCCGCTTCCTGGAGCATGCACGGATCTATATTTTCGGAACACCCGAGCGCGAGAAGGTGTACATTTCCTCCGCGGACTTCATGACGCGGAACACCTTAAAGCGTGTGGAAGTCGGCGCGCCGATCGAGGACCCGGATCTCAGAAAGAAAATCCATCACATTTTCGATACGCAGCTTCGGGACAATGTAAAAGCCCGCGAGCAGCGGCCTTCCGGCAGTTACCGGAGAATCCTCCGCATGGCGGGCGAAGAGGAAATCAACTCGCAGGAGCTTTTCTATCGGGAAGCTTACGAGGGAATCCTGTAATTTTATTGTCTTTACAGCTCCGGCTCCTTGACTTTCGGGAGGCGGAGTTTTTTCGGCATTTCCCGAGCCACTCGTCGGGATAATCCAGCTCATAGGTCTCCCAGGCGTTGATGACCGTGGTGTCCTTGTAATGATCGACGCGTTTGTAGCCGCTGGAGTAATCCTTGTGGTTGTGGCCATGGATGAAGAAGCGGGGCGAGTAGCGGTCCATCAGTTCAAGGAATTCTTTGAAACCGCGGTGCGGCAGGTCTTCGCTGTCATGGAAGCCGTATGCCGGAGCATGCGTGAGGAGAATGTCGAAACCGTGATTCCAGCGGATCGAAAAACGCGCGTGACGGATCCTGCGGCGCATTTCCTTCGGCGAATACATGTTGATGCCGTTTTTGTAGCGCATCGAACCGCCGAGCCCGAGAATCCGGAGGCCTTTGTAGTTCACAACCGCTCCGTCAATACAGATGCAGCCTTCGGGCGGCGTTTTTTCATAGCAGTCGTCGTGGTTTCCGTGGACGTAGAGCACCTCTGTTTTGCACATGGTCGCAAGAAACGACATATAGTGCGGATGCAGATCGCCCGCTGAGAGGATCAGATCATACTGATCCAGCATGCCCGGCTCGAAAAAGTCCCATATTTTCCGGGATTCGTGGTCGGCGACAATCAGGATCTTCATACAGAGCCTCCATCAAGGGGCTCTTTCTTTACACCCTGCATCATCACAAGGGAACGCGCTTCCGGACAGAGATCCTCGATCGAAGGAATATGTCCGACAACGTTTTCAAGAAGCCAGTCCATGGATGTAAGGTCCCGAAGCGACATGGAATCGTGCTTGTCGGCCTGGATTACCTGTTCCTGTGACCGGAGGATACCATAGAATGGCGTCAGGGAGCCGCTGCGGATGCTGCTGGTGAGGAACCTGGCAAGACGCGCAACGGCGTCCGGTACCCGGTCGTTGATGATCAGGTCAATGGCTTCCGCATTAAAGCCCCAGAAATAATTGAGGGCACGGTGGTCGTTTTTCTTTTCAACATCCTCCCAGCTGCCGTTCTGGATACTCTCAATGATCCGCTGATAGACGACACCCCAGTTTCCAAGCGCCATTGCGAGACTTTCGACCTGATGCTCCTCCGTATAACGGTAGAGTCCAAAGTCGCGGGCATATTCGTTGACAGGCGCGTTGAGTTCGCGGCCGGAGATGATGCTGATGCCTTCATTCCAGAATGTTTCTTCCGGATTTGCGCCGATTTCGCCGGTCCAGATAATGTGGACCTTTGCCCGCGGATTGACCATGCGTACACCGTTTGCAAAAGCATTCAGGTTTGTGATGTTTGCGCTGGAGGGACAGAAGGAAAGGTATCCGATCTTATTATTGTTTGCCATTGCGCCGGCGATTACACCCGAGATGAATTTTGCTTCATAGGTGCGGGTGTAATAGGTGCGGATGTACCGGTGGGCGAAATTCAGGGCGCAGCAGAGAATCTTGACCTGTGGATGAGCGACAGCCGCCTTGAGACTCGAGTCAAGATATTTCGCAGAGGTCATGAAAATGATGTCTGCGCCGTCCTGTACAGCCGTTTCCAGAAGTTCATCCGCCGAGTTCTCACTGTCTGCATTCTCATAGGTGACGGTGTGGATTTTCTCTCCGAACACTTCATTGATATGCTGGCGTCCGAGTTCATGTCCATAAGTCCAGCTGTGCGTTTCCGGCGTTTTTTCGTAGATAAAGGCGACTTTGAGTTCCTTATCCGGGAGGAAAAGCCGCTCGAAGATGCTCTTTTTTGCACCTTCTTCGCTGTCAGTCACAAGGCTGACGGCTTCTTCTTTGGTCCTGAGCACGAATTCATCCCAGATTTTTTCGAGATTCTGACGGATTTCATCCGGAACACTGTCGAGCGTCTCCCGATAGCCGTAAATATCCAGATAGATCAGATAAGCGTCACCGTCGGTCAGATTCGGAAGTTTATCGCCGCCAAGCGCGCGGAAGGCAGCCTGAAAACGAAGGAAAGAAGCCCTGAGATCCTTAAGGTCATATTCGTCCGGGAGCGATTCCGGAGAGAAGCCGGTGAGCTTCAGGAATTTCATATAGTCTCCCGGCCGTGTCATGATCAGGTAATTGACGGGCACTGTCCGGTAAAACTCCAGAAACTCGAAATAGACCCGGATCTCCGGGTTGTCGGAACGCTGCGGAATCAGCCGCGTCACTTCTGCGGAAATCGTAACTGCCCCGTAGAATTTCAGCACGCTGACACGTTTGTTTCCCTCCACTACATAATAGCGGTGAAGGTATTCATAGACCTTGACCGCGTCGTGGATGCCTTCTTTTTCATGTGCGGCGATCAGCCTCCGGTATTTTCCGGCAAATTCGGTCGCGTCGTTCATGAGCGGCATGAAGTTTGCTGCAAAGGCCGTGTGACGTCCTGCGGCATAGGTGCCGACGATTAATTCGGCCGGTATTTCCTGGAGTCCCAGATACTGGTCGGAAATCACGCCGGTGTGGCGGGTGATTTCCTCGAGGACCTGAAGATAGGGGTATTCGCCGCGTGCAACTTTATCTCTGTAACAGCGCTCGCCTGCCCGGCGGGCTTCCTGATAGGTATAATCCATAGTGATAAATCCTTTCTGAATGCACTGATATTATACCACTTTTCCGGATAAAGATCAATCCGGCCGGTTGCTTTTCGGAAATGGCTCTGATATAATTGAAACAAATACTGCGGGCGGGAACGCGAATCGCCTACAAAAAGGAGCCGGAAATATGAATACGAAGGACTGGAAGCCGGAGTTTCGGGAGCGATACCTGAAACACGCAGATGAACTCAGATGGCTGTACTGCGAACTCTATCACAATGACCTTCAGGCGTTCGACTATTTTACGGAGATGATGTACCAGGCCTACCTTGCGCGTCCGGAGCGGCTGAAGCTGATGGACCGTGCGCGGGAAGCCTTCCCCGAATGGTACAGGGGACACAATCTTGTCGGCATGCTGATGTATGTGAATGCTTTTGCGGGAACTTTGAAGGGCGTGGAAAAGAAACTGGACTATATCAGCGAATGCGGCGTGAATTACCTGCACCTGATGCCGCTTCTTGAGAGCCCGAAGGACCGTTCGGACGGCGGGTATGCGGTCAGCGATTTCCGAAAGGTCCAGCCGGAACTTGGAACAATGGAGGATCTTCAGTCGCTTTCCGACAGGTGCCATGAACGCGGCATCGCCCTTTGTCTGGACTTTGTCATGAACCACACAAGCGAAGACCATGAGTGGGCAAAACGGGCAAAGGCAGGAGAACGGGAATACCAGAGCCGGTATTTCTTCTACGACAGCTGGGAAATCCCGAACGCCTATGAACAAACCGTTCCGCAGGTCTTCCCGACGACCGCGCCCGGGAATTTTACCTGGTGCAGGGAAGCAGAAAAGGCGGTCATGACAACATTTTACCCCTACCAGTGGGACCTGAATTACTCGAACCCGCTGGTCTTCAACGACATGACGGACAACATGCTGTATCTGTGCAACCACGGTATCGATATTATCCGTCTCGACGCGGTGCCCTACATCTGGAAGGCACTCGGAACCCCCTGCCGGAATCTTGCACAGGTGCACACGCTGGTCCGCATCATGCGCATGGTAACGGAAGTGGTCTGCCCGGGCACACTGCTTCTCGGAGAAGTTGTCATGGAGCCGAGCAAGGTCGTTCCGTATTTCGGCTCTGTCGAAAAACCGGAATGCCATATGCTCTACAATGTGACGACGATGGCATCAATCTGGCACACGGTCGCGACGAAGGACGTGCGGCTTCTTGCGGAGCAGCTCAGGAAGGTATTTGCCCTCCCGTCGCAGTACACGTTCCTCAACTATCTCCGGTGCCACGATGATATCGGCTGGGGGCTGGACTACGAGTTTTTGAAATGGTTCGGAATGGACGAGGTGGCGCATAAGAAGTACCTGAATGACTACCTGACCGGAAAATGGCCCGGCAGCCCGGCGCGGGGCGAACTGTACAACGATGATCCGAGGCTCGGCGATGCGCGGCTCTGCGGAACGACCGCGTCGCTTTGCGGGCTTGAAACAGCGCATAAAGGAAAGAACCGCAGGGCGGCCGAAACGGCACTGCGGCTCGATCTGATGCTGCATGCCTTTATGTTCACGCTGAGCGGTGTGCCGGTTCTCTACAGCGGAGACGAGATCGGACTGGAGAATGACTACAGCTATCATGACGATCCGGTGAAGGCGGAAGACAGCCGCTACCTGCACCGCGGGAACATGGACTGGAAGCGGGCAGCGTCAAGGAACCGCAAATCCGGCATCGTATCAGAACTTTTCCACACGCTTCTCACGATCGAAGGACAGCGTTCTGAGTACAATGTCTTTGACGATGATGCGGATACCTGGGTGCTGGACACGAAAAACGACCATATCCTTGGCATCGGCCGGTATTACCGGGAGGAGAAGCTTTTGGCGCTGTTCAATTTCAGCGATCACGAAGAAACGAGTCTTCTTGGGGATCCGGAAACCTACCGCGACCTGATGAGCGGTGAAACCCTGAAAGCAAAAGTCGTGACAATTCCGGCCGGCGGATTCCGGTGGCTGTTGCATCAGTATTGAGAAAGAGAGGAAAGGGATGAACAGAAAACTGATTTTTCTGGATATCGACGGAACCCTGACGCCGGCGGGTTCGAATGTGATTCCGGACAGCGCGCTTCAGGCGATCCGGAAGGCGCAGGCGAACGGACATCTCGTGTTTTTATGCACCGGCAGGAACCGGGGCATGCTGGCACCGGTCCTGGCTTACGGCTTTGAAGGCGCGGTCGCGACCGGCGGCGGTTTTGTCTTTGCCGGGGACGAGATTCTTTTCGACTGCCCGATGACGGATGAACAGCGGGAACTTGGCATGCGGCTTCTTCGGGAGCAGGGCGTTTTCAGGACGATCGAGTCCCGTGACACAACCTGGGGCGACGAGGACCTCGGGGATTTCCTGTCGCAGGCGGGTGAAGGAAACAGCGAGCTTGTGCGCTGGCGGAAGGCGCTGGCGGAACAGCTGAATATCCTGCCGATGGCGGAATATGACGGACAGCCCATTTACAAGATCGTCTTCATGTGCTACCGGATGGAACAGCTCCGGCCCGCAAAAGACGCACTGGAAAAGGATTTCAACTTTGTCGTGCAGGAACTCAGCGAGCACAGCTGCCTGAACGGGGAACTCGTAAACCGGAAATTCGACAAGGGCAAAGGCATCCGGATCATGGCAGAGCATTTCGGCGCGGATATTTCCGATACCATCGGCTTCGGGGACAGTATGAATGACCTGGAGATGATCGAAACGGTCGGAACCAGCGTCTGCATGGAGAACGGCAGCGAGGCACTGAAGAAGATCAGCGACATAGTCTGCCCCGCTGTCGATCAGGACGGCCTGTATCAGGCATTTCTGCAGCTCGGGCTGATCTGATGATATTTATTCATTTTATACAAAAATTCGCTTGTGTAATGTGTTTATACAGTGTATACTGGTGGCAGAGAAGGTGAATTCGGCGTGAAATGTCCGGATTCGTGCGTAAAAGAAAAGGAGGAGTTCCTGTATGGCTCTCGACTACAGAAAATGCGCGGAGGAAATCACGAAGCACATCGGAGGCGGCTCCAATGTCGTCAGTGCCGCGCACTGCGCAACCAGACTGCGGCTCGTAATCGCAGACAACAGCAAAATCAACAAAAAGGCCCTTGAGGAAACCGACGGTGTCAAGGGCATGTTCGAATCAAACGGACAGCTGCAGCTCATTATCGGAACCGGAACCGTCAACAAGGTTTATGACGAATTCCTTTCGGTCACCGGCGCGTCCGCGGCGAGCAAGGACGACGTGAAGAAGGCGGCAGCCTCCAGAATGCCCTGGTGGAAGAAGATCCTGAAGACTCCGGGCGATGTGTTCGTCCCGATTCTTCCCGCGATCGTGGCATCCGGCCTGATGATGGGCCTTGTGGAAGCCCTTGGTAAAGCGATTCCGTCCTTCCAGGCTTCCGGCTGGTACGGCTTCCTGGATCTGGTGGCCAATACGGCATTTGCACTTCTTCCGGTTCTCGTCGCGGTTTCTGCCGCGAGAGTATTCGGCGGCAATATTTTCCTCGGCGGCGTTATCGGTCTGATGATGGTCCATCCGGCACTGATGAATGCCTGGACTGTCACGCCGACGAACCAGCCTGAAACATGGTTCCTGATCGGAAAAATCATCAAGATCAGCCAGGTCGGCTATCAGGGCCATGTTATACCGGTCATATTGGCGGTATTGTTGATGTCAGTTTTGGAGAAATGGCTGCATAAGGTCGTGCCTGAGATGATAGACCTGTTCGTGACACCGCTTGTAACGGTGCTGGTGACGGCATTCGCCACCTTCCTGATCATCGGACCGGTCTTCTCACAGCTCGAATCCTGGGTGCTGACCGGAGCGGAATGGCTCGTCACCAAGACCGGCGGTATCGGCGCTTTCGTCATGGGCGCACTGTATCCGTTCACCGTTGTCATGGGCCTGCACCACATGTACAACGTCATAGAAGCAGGCATGCTGTCATCCGGAGGCCTGAACGTCTGGATGCCGATTGCATCGGCCGCGAACTTTGCGCAGTTCGGCGCCTGTCTTGCAGTTGCAATCAAGTGCAAAAACGGAAAACTGAAATCCGTCGCGCTGCCTTCTTCCCTGTCGGCATCCCTGGGTATCACAGAGCCCGCGATCTTTGGTGTCAACTTCCGTTTCATGAAGCCCTTCATCGCCGGCGTCATCGGCGGCGCCTTCGGTGCTTTATTCGGAGCATTGACGAAATTAGGCGCGACAACCTACGGCGTCACCGGCATCCCGGGACTTCTTGCAATCAACAACATTCCGATTTACCTGATCGAGCTTGTAATTTCGGGCGGTATTGCCTTTGTGATTACGCTGTTCATCTGGAAAGAGGAGAAACCGGAAGAAGCAGCGGCAGAACCGGAGGCTCCGGCGATAGAAGCTGCGCCTGAGATTGAGGTCCCGACCGTGTCTGTCATTCGCTGCAAGAACGGTGTGGTGCTGCAGCCTGTAAAGGGCAAAGTCATCGCGAGAGAAGACATTCCGGATGATACCTTTGCATCCGGTGTTCTCGGAGACGGCGTCGGCATCGAGCCGGAGGCAGAACTCGTGGTCGCTCCGTTTGACGGCGTGATTTCCTCGGTAGCGGAAAGCAGGCATGCAGTCGGAATTGAAGCAAACGGCATGGAGATGCTGATCCATGTCGGTGTGGATACGGTCAACATGAACGGTGACGGCTTCGAATGCCTCGTCGCGGAAGGCGACGAAGTGAAGGCCGGACAGCCGATCATCCGCTTCAGCCGCGACAAGATCAAGGCAGCGGGCTACAGCGATACCGTAGCAGTACTTCTGACGAACTCCGATGATCTGGAGGACGTCGAGTGCGGCGCGCAGTAAGAAACAGAACCGTGCGCTTTAAAAGAGCCGCGGAGACGATTAAAGATGAAAAGGAGGAACTGGCAGTGAAGACATTTGAGTACACCATTACCGATCCGGTCGGCATCCATGCACGTCCGGCAGGCATCCTGGTGAAGGAGATCAAGAAGTACAGCTCCGCTGTAACCGTAACAAAGGGTGAAAAGTCCGTCAACGCGCTGAAGCTGATGGCGCTGATGGGCATGGGCATCAAGCAGGGCGACACCGTAACGGTCAGTGTGGACGGCGCGGATGAAGATGCCGCAGCGGCAGCGATCGAAGCGTTCTTCAAAGAGAATCTGTAACAGGATCAGGCGCACGGCTGTCTTTTGGCGGCCGTGCGTTTTCAGATTATATGATAAGGAGATAATCTATGATTTCCATTCAGGGAAAAGGCGTATCGAACGGCGTAGCCGTCGGCCCTTTATATTTTTACCGGCGTGCAGAGAGCAGCATTTCGCGTTACCAGATCGACAACCCGGAAGCAGAGTGGGCACGCTTCAAGGCTGCTCAGGAGAAAGCTATTGAGGAACTCGGCGAACTGGCGGAGAAGGCCAGGGAGGAAGCCGGCGATGAAGCGGCGATGCTCTTTGAGACGCATCAGATGATGGCGGAGGACCTCGACTATGAAGAGTCGATTCAGGGTCTGATCCAGGACGATCTTCTGAATGCGGAAGCGGCCGTAAGCGATACGGCAGACAGTTTTGCGGAAATGTTTGCCAACATGGATGACGCCTATTTCCAGGCACGTGCTGCGGATGTGCGGGACGTGTCCTCGCGAATTATCCGAATTCTTTCCGGCGCCGCGCAGGGCGGGATTGATTCCCCGGTTCCGGTGGTTTTAGCGTCGGATGATCTCGCACCGAGTGAGACTGTGCAGCTTGACAAGAGCAAAATCCTCGGTTTTGTAACCGAAGGCGGTTCCGGATCCTCGCATACCGCGATTCTTGCGCGCACCATGGGGATTCCGGCGATCATCGGCGTCGGCGACCAGCTGAAGCCGGAGTACGAAGGCAGGGAAGTGATCATCGACGGCGCGACCGGAAATGTGGTGCTGGATGCGGACGAGCTGACCCGGGCTGTGCTGATGAAAAAATTAGAAGAGCAGAAAAAGGCACAGGAGATGCTGGAGAAGCTCAAAGGCCTTCCGAATGAGACGAAGGACGGGCAGAAGATCAAGATTTTCTGCAATATCGGATCCCCCGATGACGTGCCCTCCGTTCTTCAGAATGACGCCGGCGGTGTCGGACTGTTCCGTTCGGAGTTCCTGTATCTGAACTGCGACGACTATCCGACCGAGGATTACCAGTTTGAAGCCTATAAGAAGGCGCTTTCCGACATGGGCGGGAAGGAAGTCGTCATCCGGACACTGGATATCGGCGCCGACAAACAGATCGACTACTTCGAACTGCCGAAGGAAGAGAACCCGGCACTCGGAAACCGGGCGCTTCGGATCTGCCTGAACCGGCCTGAGATTTTCCGGACCCAGCTTCGGGCACTGTTCCGCGCATCCGTATTCGGAAAACTGGGCATTATGTTCCCGATGGTGACATCCGTCTGGGAAGTCCGGGAAGCGAAGAAAATGTGCGACCGCGTCCGGGAAGAACTCCGCTCAGAGGGGATTCCCTACAGTGATGATGTCGAGATCGGTATCATGATTGAGACGCCTGCTGCGGCAGTCATGAGCGACCGGCTGGCGAAGGAAGTGGATTTCTTCTCCTGCGGCACGAATGACCTGACACAGTATACGCTGGCCTGCGACCGACAGAACGCGGACCTCGGCCGTTTCTACGATCCGCATCATCCGGCAATGCTGCGGCTTCTCAAGATGGTCTGCGACAATGCGCACAAGAACGGCGTCTGGGTCGGTATCTGCGGAGAGCTCGGCGCAGACCTGGCTTTGACCGAGACCTTCCTTTCGATCGGAATCGATGAGCTGTCCGTTTCTCCGAGAGCGGTGCTCCCGCTTCGTGAGAAGGTCCGTTCCGTCAATGTTTCCGCGATCCGGGAGAAGGTGATTGCGGATCTGATGAGTGACGAAAACGCCCTCTGATCCCGACAATTCAGCTGAAATCGCATGAACGCGGAGTTGATATGCTCGGACAGGGACAGTTAAAAGAACAAGGCCCTTCCCGATACTGGAATCAGTACCGGGAAGGGCCTTTCCCTGTGACAGGCGCATGGCCGGGACGGTTCCGTTTCGGGAACAGCAATTAAGAAGTGCTTTACAGAAAACCACTGGATGTGGTATGATAAAAAAGTGGTTATATCTGTATGTTGTGAAAAGAGAGGACAGAAAAGATGGCGGAAGAGACAAACGTCGTGGAAACAGGCGAAAAAAATATCCTTTCCTTCCTGGACAAGGTATCCGTGAATTACAGTTCGATTGTAAAGGCAATCAATGAGGAACTGGCGGAAGTACGGCTGGATGCGGAGAAGCGGGCGATGCTCGCCCAGGACCTGGGGGTTTCCGCGGATGTCGCGAACCACTGGGAGACTGTGAATGACGTCGTGAAGCATTTTGATTTGTCGCATCTTGCGAAAAAGCATCCGGATGCGGCGAAAAGCCTTGCCGTCAATATCTTCCTCGGTGTCGGAACCGCCTGCCCGGCGCTTCTGTCGGTCGCGGCAGTCTTGAAGGTCATCCCGGCGGATGTACTTGCGAAAGTGAACGGCTGGACACTCGCGGCTTCTCCGGATCACCTGGCGCATCTCTTTATTGAGCGGAGAGCGGAAAAGAAGCGGGAACTGACGCGGGATTATTTTGTGGATGAAGCTGCGCCGCCGGATATGAAGAAGCTGGTGGTAGTCTGTGAGGATGATGAGCTTTATTCACAGGTGCTCGCCTTTGTGAATGCCTACAATGCGACACCGGACATCGCGGTTTTCGGGAAGAAGATCCAGATCGCGCGCTGGACGGAAGAAAAGTGGGCCTACCGCATGAAGCGGGGCATGATCGATTACCGGATCCTTCTCGTGGGGAAGGTCAAAGGAACGAAGAAACTCCGCGAAATGATGAATATCAAGGCCTCGGAGTACGGCGTACGCTGCGGCTATCTCGGTAACATTGTCTGCATTGAGACGGATCCATCTGCGCTCTCGAAGAAAGCCGTTTATGAGGATTTCCTCTCGAAGCTTTCGGAGCTTCCGGTTCCGGAATACCAGAAGCAGGACCAGCGCATGAAGATGAGTTTCGGTACCGGCGTGAAGATCGCGTTTGCAACGCCGCTTCTTGCGAAGGACGTTTTCGACCAGCGGAAAGACATCGAAAAGCAGCAGCTTCTGTACGGTGTGACCCAGTTCTGTTATTACGGACTCGAGGAACTGATGGCCGGTCCGACGTAAGGGGAAAAAGTGTCATTCCGACCGGGAAAAGCGCATGGAGGAACCCCCTCCGGGTACAGAATTTTTGACAGGGAGTTCAGATAGATGAAATTCAGTGAAATGCCCTATGAAAGGGTCAATGTTGCAGAAACAAAAGCAAAAATCGAGGAGCTGATCCGAAGAATTGCGGAAGCTAAGAGCGGGGAAGAGCTGTTCTCGATTCATCAGGAATATACGAAAAACAGGGAGGAGCTTTTCTCCAATATCACGATCGCCCAGATCCGGCATTCGATCGATACGACGGACGAATTCTATGAGAAGGAAAACGACTTCTACGACGAAAATCTGCCGCTTCTTCAGGATGCGGACATGTCCTATAAAAATGCGCTGTATGAATCCCCGTACAGGGACGATATGGCGAAAATAACCGGCCTCGTGATGTTCAAAAACATCGAGATTGCACGGAAAGCCTTTGATCCGAAGCTGATCCCCTTCATGCAGGAGGAGAATGCGCTTTCGAGCCGCTATTCGAAGCTGATTGCGACTGCGAAGATCGATTTCAACGGCGAGACCTGCAACCTGACGAAGATGCGCGTCTACCAGACTTCAAACGACCGCGCAGTCCGGAAAGCAGCCTGGAAGGCTGTCAGCGGCTGGTTTCTGAGCGTGACGGATGAGATCGACGAGATTTATGACCGGATGGTCAAAGTCAGGACCGATATGGCGCATGCGATGGGCTATGAGAACTATATCGAGCTCGGCTACTACCGGATGAACCGGAACGATTATGGCCGTGAGATGGTGGAGAATTTCCGCAGTCAGGTGAAGGAATCCTTTGTGCCTTTCGTATCTGAACTGAACGAAAAGCGCAGAGTCCGGATGGGCCTTGACGCGCTGAAATACTACGACGGCGGCATGTATTTTGCAGAAGGGAATCCGAAGCCGCAGGGAACGCCGCAGGAGATTCTTGAGGCCGGCCAGAAGATGTACCATGACCTTGCGCCGGAAACCGGCGAGTTCATGGACTTCATGATGGAGAACGAGCTTTTCGACGTTTTAGGGCGTCCGACCAAGGAACAGGGCGGCTACATGACCTATATCCCGAAGTACAAATCTCCCTTTGTCTTTGCGAATTTCAACGGCACTTCTGCCGATGTCGACGTGATCACGCATGAGTGCGGACACGCTTTCCAGGGCTTTTTGGTCCGGGATTACGAAATCGCGGAACACATGGATATCACGATGGAAACCGCGGAAATCCATTCGATGTCGATGGAGTACTTCACCTATGACTACATGGACCGCTTCTTCGGGGAACGCGCTTCGGACTACCGGACGATGCATTTTGAGGACGCCTGCGCCTTCCTGCCCTATGGCTGCATGGTCGACGAGTTCCAGCATATCGTTTACGCAAAACCGGAGATGACGCCGGCAGAGCGGAAGGCTGTCTGGAAGGAACTGGAGAAGGCATACCGGCCGGAGATGGACTTTGACGGGGATCCCTTCTTCGGCGAAGGCGGCTGGTGGCAGCGGCAGGGACATATTTTCGGCGCGCCGTTCTATTACATCGATTATGTGCTGGCCTCGGTCTGCGCGATGCAGTACAAGGTGAAAATGGACGAGGACTACAAGGCCGCCTGGGAATCCTATCTTGCGCTGTGCCGGCTCTCGGCAAAAAAATTCTACCGGGAGGAGCTTCGGGAAGTCGGGCTTGATATTCCCTTTGAACAGGGAACAATCGGAAAGCTCGTTGAAAACCTGAAGAAAAAGGTGCTGTGAATGGGTAAATACGACAGTGAAATCAAACGCCGCCGGACATTTGCGATCATCAGCCACCCGGACGCCGGCAAAACGACCCTGACGGAGAAATTTCTTCTGTACGGCGGCGCAATCAATACCGCGGGATCCGTCAAGGCGAGAAAAACCGCGAAACATGCCGTGTCGGACTGGATGGAGATCGAAAAGCAGAGAGGAATCTCGGTTACAAGTTCCGTCCTGCAGTTCGAATACGAAGGCTACTGCATCAATATCCTCGATACGCCGGGACACCAGGACTTCTCGGAAGACACCTACCGGACACTGATGGCGGCAGACTCTGCGGTCATGGTGATCGACGGCGCAAAGGGCGTGGAGCCGCAGACGATTAAGCTTTTCAAGGTCTGCGTGATGCGGCACATCCCGATCTTTACTTTCATCAACAAGATGGACCGGGAGATCAACGATCCCTTTGAACTGATGGACGAGATCGAATCAGTGCTCGGAATCCGGACCTGTCCGATCACCTGGCCGATCGGTTCCGGAAAATCCTTCCAGGGCGTATACGACCGGACAACGAATCGGATCACGAAGTTTACGGCCGCACAGAGCGGTCAGCATGTGCTGGAGACAGAAGAGGTCCCGATGGAGGAAGCTGCTTCCGTAATCGGTGACGCCGCATCTGAAAAGTTAGCGGAGGATCTGGAACTTCTGGACGGCGCCTGTGACGAATTTGACCAGGAGCGGGTGACAAACGGACTCCTGAGCCCGGTCTTTTTCGGGTCGGCGCTCACGAATTTCGGCGTGCAGAACTTTTTGGAGCATTTCCTCCGGATGACTTACGAGCCGCTGTCCCGCGAGAGTTCCGAAGGCGTGATCTCGCCTTATGACGACCAGTTCTCGGCCTTTGTCTTCAAGATCCAGGCCAATATGAACAAGGCTCACCGCGACCGGATCGCCTTCATGCGCATCGTTTCCGGCAAATTTGAGGCCGGAATGGAAGTGTATCACATGCAGGGCGAACGGAACCTTCGGCTCACACAGCCCCAGCAGATGATGGCAGAGGAGCGGAAGATCGTCGAGGAAGCCTATGCCGGCGACATCATCGGCATTTTCGACCCGGGCATTTTCCACATCGGCGATACGATCCTCGGGCCAGGAAAACGCTTTGAATACGGCCATATCCCGACTTTCGCGCCGGATCATTTTGCCCGGGTGCGCCAGGTCGATACGATGAAGCGGAAACAGTTTACGAAGGGCATCACGCAGATCGCATTAGAGGGCGCAGTGCAGATTTTCAAGGAAATGAATGCCGGCATGGAAGAGATCATCGTCGGCGCGGTCGGTGTGCTGCAGTTCGACGTGCTGAAATTCCGCCTCGAGAATGAATACCATGTGGAGATCGGCCTTGAGCAGCTTCCCTACGAATACATCCGCTGGATCACGAACCCGCATGAAATCGACGTCGCAAGGATCCAGGGCACCTCTGATATGAAGCGCATCACGGATCTTCATGACAACCCGCTTCTTCTGTTTATCAACAGCTGGTCCGTCGGCATGGTTCAGGACCGGAACCCGAAGCTTAAGATGTCAGAATTTGGAAACATGTAATGCGAATGTTTGCCCGGATCGCGGGAGTACGCAGTACGAAGCAATCCGGGGGATCATAGTATATGAAGGAGATAGTCTATGATCAAATGCCTTGGCTGCGGATCGAGCCTTCAGTTCGACCCGGCCACCCAGCTTCTCAAATGCCCGCACTGCGGACGGACGGAGGATGTCGCGAATTTCACCGACAGCTATCCGCATTATGTAGAGGCGGAACAGGATCCCTATAATCCGAATCTGACGCATCAGGTCAAGACCTACGATGCGCTTCTCTACAGCTGTCCGAACTGCGGGGCGGAAATAGTCGCGACGGATGAAACCGCAAGCACCTTCTGCAGCTTCTGCGGAGACTCTGTCGTACTGCGGCCGCGCCTCATGCGGCAGAAGTATCCGGCCTACATCATTCCGTTCAGCAAGACGAAGGAGGACTGCGCCGAAGCCTACAGGAAGAAACTCCGCGGTGCAATCTTCGCGCCTTCCCGCATGAAACAGGAGAGCGAAATCGACAAGTTCCGCGGAATCTACATGCCGTACTGGACCTACGAATTTGCCAAGAACCGGAATATTTCCCTGGAAGGAACCAAGAGCCACCGCAGAGGGGACTACGTTTATACCGACCATTACAATCTCAGCAAAATGGTTCATGCGGGCTATGAGGGCGCGTCGTACGATGCGGCATCCACCTTCAATGATACGCTGTCGGAAGCCATTTCGCCGTTTGACGTGACCGGTGCGAAGGAGTTTACGCCTGCCTACCTTTCCGGCTTTTATGCGGATGTCGGCGATGTGGACCAGAACATCTACGAGGCGGACGCGAAGGGATCGGCGGAGAACTACTACCGCAGCAACCTCTTTCAGGATCCGGTTTTCAACAACTATACAATCAACGAGAATACGCTGAAAAACCAGCTCGATCCGGAGCCGCGGCCCGAGAAGATGGGCTACTTCCCGGTCTGGTTTTTAGCCATACGTTCCAGAAACAACAAGCGCGTAAGCTATGCGGTTGTAAACGGACAGACGGGAAAGGTTGCGGCGGATCTGCCGGTTTCCTTCCTGAAATATCTCATCGGGTCGCTGATTGTCGCGGTTCCATTGTTCCTCATTCTGAACTTCTTCTTCACGCTGACGCCGGTGAAGGCACTGCTGGTATCCGCTTTCCTTGCGCTTGTCAGCATGATTATTGTGAATGCACAGCTGAACCGGACCTATACGCGGGAGCATGACCTCGACGACCGGGGGCTGCAGTCTATCCGAAAGAAAGAGGAAGCGGAACGGATCGCCCGGGAAGCCGCGGAAGCGCGTGCGGCAGGGCAGGTTCTGCAGGCCGAAAAAGCGGCGAAACCGAAAGAGAAAAAGAAGGGCGGCGGATTTAAAACTTTCTCCGTTACCCTGGTTGTCATTGTCCTCATCATTGTCGGCGTTGTTGTTCTGGAATATGCCCCCTGGATCCTGGACGGCGGCATCTTCCTGGGCCTTTTGGCTTTCGGCATCATTTTCCTGATCTCCATCATTGTTGCAGCGGGCAATAAAAAGGGAAAATCAAATGCGAGACGGAAAACAGAGGTCTCAAAGGCACCGATGAAAGAGAAAATCCTGACGATGCTGAAGCCGGTCATCGGTATTATCGGAGCACTCGTGACCTGGATCATCAACCCGGTGCAGGATATTTACTATTATATCGCTGCGACAGCCATCATGGCGCTGATTGTCTGGTCGTTTTACGATATCGTGCGCCAGCACAACCGCCAGACGATGCGGCCCCTGCCGCAGTTTGCGAAGAGAGGAGGCAAGTGATGATGAAACGGATCTGTTCGGTTCTTGCCCTCCTGACACTTATTCTGGCAGCACTTTTCTTCCCGGTCCGTGCATCCGCTGACGGCAGCGGACGCATGGTGATTTCGGATAATGCGGACCTTCTCACGGATGAGGAGGAAGCAGCGCTTCTTCAGGTTATGGAACCGATTACCGAATACGGCAATATTGCCTTCGCATCGGTGCCGGAGAAAGGCAATCCGGGAACAGCGGATGACTACGCGGAAAGCTTTTACCAGAACACCTTCGGCCTGACAGACGGCGGCGTTTTTCTGGTTGACATGGACAACCGGAAGATATATATTTACTGTCAGGACTTCTTCTACGAAATCATTACAACAAACCGCGCGGAAACCATTACGGACAATACCTATAAGTATGCTTCCCGCGGCGAATACTATGAATGCGCAGCCGAAGCATTCCGCGAGATGAATACGCTTTTGGAGGGCGGAAGGATCGCACAGCCGATGAAATACGTTTCAAACGGGTTCCTGGCGCTGATTATCGCCTTCCTGATCAATTTCATTATCGTCCGGTCTGCGACAAAACTCCGCGCACCGACACAGAGCGAAATGGTCGAGAACGCGAGAGTGTTCTTTGAAAGCAGCGAAGGCATTGCGGTCTTTACCCATCAGACCAAGCGCTACGATCCGGTCCAGACCTCCTCCGGCGGAAGAAGCGGAGGCGGCGGAGGCGGCTTCTCCGGCGGGGGAGGCGGCGGAGGCCACAGCGGAGGCGGCGGAGGCCACTCCTTCTGATTCCGATTCCCGCAGAAAAGAAAGCATTTCAATGATTTATACATCAGCATAAGGAGATCTGATTATGCGCTGTCCATTCTGTAACTATGATGATACCAAGGTAATCGATTCCAGGCCTGCGGACGAGCAGAACGCAATCCGCCGCCGCCGGGAGTGCGGCAAATGCGGCAAGCGTTTTACGACCTATGAGCGGCTGGAGCGCTTCCCGATGATGGTGATCAAAAAGGACGAGACCCGCGAGGCTTACGACCGCACCAAGGCAGAGAAGGGCATCATGCTTGCCTGTCACAAGCGGCCGGTATCGGCGGAGCAGGTGTCGCGGCTTCTTGACGATCTGGAGAACCAGCTGTTCAATACCGGCGAGAAGGAAATCCCGGTGTCGATGATCAGCGAGATCATCATGGACCGCCTGAAAGAGCTCGATGAAGTGGCTTACGTTCGTTTTGCGAGCGTCAACCGCGAATTCAAGGATGTCGAAACCTTCGGCGAAGAAATCATGAAATTACTCAAGAAAAAATAATGTTCGGCAATCTCTTTATTCCGGAACGGCAGGCTGACAGCATCCGGGACATTGACTTCGAAGCAGAATATGAAAGCGGCTTTCGGGCAGTGATTTTCGATATCGACAACACGCTCGTGCCGCATGATGCGCCCGCCACAGCGGAGACTGCGGATTTTTTCAGCATGCTTCGGGCAATCGGTTTCAGGACCTGCCTGATATCCAATAACCAGGAAAGCCGCGTCAAGCCTTTCGCGGATGTGGTTGATTCGCTGTATCTGACGGATGCGGAAAAGCCCCGAAGGAAAAGCTACCGGAAAGCCATGCGGCTTTTGGGGACGAACCTTCAGAACACCCTCTTTGTCGGGGACCAGCTTCTGACGGATGTGCTTGGCGCGCGCCGGCTCGGCATGCATCATATCATGGTGGATCCCGTGGATCCGGAGAGCGAACCGGACCATATCAAATTCAAACGGGTCATTGAAAAGATCATGCTTTTCGGGCGGAAAATCAAGCGGGTTTCCAAAAAAGACTTGAAAAATGAGAAAGAATAGTATACAATAGCCAAGTGCTTGAAAGAAGCGTATGCAAGTAAGTTAGGAGGACTGAGTATGCAGGCAGGTGAAATCAGAAACGGTAATACATTCGAACTGGAAGGAAACGTATATCAGGTCATTGAATTCCAGCACGTAAAGCCGGGTAAAGGCGCTGCATTTGTACGCACGAAACTGAAAAACGTCATCAGCGGCGGTGTAGTTGAGAAGACCTTCCGTCCGACAGAAAAGTTGGAAGATGCCTTTGTTGAGCGCAATGATATGACCTATTCCTACAACGACGGCGATCTGTATTATTTCATGGACAACGAGACCTACGAGCAGCTTCCGGTCGGCAAGGACATTGTCGGGGATTCCCTGAAGTTTGTCAAGGAAAACGAAGTCTGCAAGGTCTGCTCCTACAAGGGATCCGTGTTCTCGGTTGAGCCGCCCACTTTCGTGGAGCTTGAGATCATCGATACCGAGCCCGGCTTCAAGGGCGACACCCAGACCGGTGCGACGAAGCCCGCGACCGTGGAAACCGGCGCAATTGTCCAGGTTCCGCTTTTCGTGGATCAGGGCGAAGTGATCAAGATCGATACGCGCGAAGGAATCTATCTGTCCCGCGTCAAATAATTCATAGCTTTATCCGGGCCGGGAGGCCGGCAGGTTTTTCAGCCCGGATCAGTCTGCGTCTGTAGCTCAGTGGATAGAGCACCGGCCTCCGGAGCCGGGTGCGGAGGTTCGATTCCTCTCAGACGCATTTTTCCATTTATATGCACCCTTCTTCCGAATACTTGAGAAGGGGGACAAATCCATGACTTTCGAAGACTTTCTTCAGAATGTCAAATCAGCCGTCGATCAGAAACTCCCGGACGGAATCAGCTTACAGTACAGAAATATCCGGAAAAACAATGAAGTCTCGCTCACCGGGGCTTGTATTTCGCGTCCGGAGAACGGAAAATCCTGCCAGGTGATCTATATGGATCCCCTGTACCGGATGATGGAAGATGACCGGGAGATCCGGCTGATTGCGGATCTGATTCTGCATCAGATTGAGACACCCGTACCGGAAAGAATACAGAAAATCCGGGTGGAGAGTTACGAGGATGTCCGGGACTCGATTATCGTGCGGCTCATCAGCCTTGATCGGAACCGGAACCGCCTGAAAAACCTTGTATACCGGGAATTTCTTGATATGGCTGTCTCTTGCTGCATTCTGTTCTCCGGCCCGGAAACTGGTTGGGGACTGACCGAAATCAGCCGGGAGATGGCTGAGAAATGGGGCGTGACAGAAGAGGAGCTTTACAGCCGGGCGATGGAGAACATGCCGCGCCTGATGCCGGATACGCTTCGGACGCTCCGAGAAGCGGCTCTTCTTTGCAGCGAGGAAGACAGCAGCACAGACCATCTGTATGTGCTCTCAAATGAATCTGCCTACTGCGGGGCGGCAGCCATCCTGTATACGGACAAGTTGGCGGCGCTTGCTGAGAAATACGAAACAGACCTTTATTTGATGCCGTCCAGCCTTCACGAGATGATTCTGGTACCGGATCTCGGAATCGGCGAGGAATTCCTTCGATCATCCCTGAAAAGCGTGAACAGCACAGCGGTTCCGGGAGAGGATATCCTGACAGATTCGCTGTATCTTTACCGGCGGGAAAGCGGCCTGATTGAACTTGTTCCAGATTGACAAAGCAGGCGTTCTGTAGTAAAATTACCTTTGTATGAGCATCCGAAAAGCTGTGCCGCAGGAACACTTTTCGGAGGAGGAAAGGATTTTATCAGAGAATGCCGAAAAGGAATCGATTTGCCCGTGTCTATTTTAAATATATCACTGTTGTAATCTTAGCTGTCATGGTAGTTCTCGGCGTCGTGCTGTTTGCGCAGACGCGTGGTACCAGTCCGGACGAAACGGACCCGGAGGAAACCCGGGCAGTTTCGACAGAGGACAGCAGCGCATCCGATGAATCCACCCAGGAGACTTCTTCCGAAGAACCGACGGAACCGACCATTGCGCCGGTAGACCTGATGAAGGTGACGGAGCTGATGGCGCTGTATTACCAGGCCAAGGTGGATGACAACTTAGAAGAGCTGAACCGGCTTGTGGACTCGGATCATGATTATACGAGCGAAGACGCGAATGCAAATGCGCAGTTTGTGGACCGCTATGACGATTTCACGACCTATATCATGTCCGGCGCAGATTCGGATAGCTTCATCGTCTATGTGAAGTATAATATTTACTTCCGCGGGATTTCCACAGGGGCTGCGGCGCTGAACCATTTCTATGTCATCCGCACCGAAGACGACCTGGTGATCTATGACCGTCCGCTTTCGGCGGCACAGCAGGCGAGCCTCATTGAAACGGAGAACTCCGAAACGGTGCAGAAGCTGAAAACCCAGGTCGATCAGGAACTTGCGGAGGCCTGCGAAGCCAATCCGGACCTGAAGTACCTGATGGCAATGCTGAACCATACAACCATGGATGACACTTCATCCGCACAATAATAAGATTACCCGGGCCGGCAGAAACACCGGCCCTTTTCCGATGGAAAAGAAAAGATTTTCAGGAGGGGAAGATGGCTAAATACATCATGGCGCTCGACTCCGGCACGACGTCAAACCGCTGTATTCTGTTTGATGAAAAAGGCCAGATCCAGAGCGTTGTCCAGAAGGAATTCACCCAGTATTTCCCGGAGCCGGGACTTGTCGAGCATGATGCGAACGAAATCTGGCTGACCCAGTATTCGGTCGCGGCCGAAGCGCTGAACAAAGTCGGGGCGACGGCTGATGACATCGCGGCGATCGGCATCACAAACCAGCGTGAAACCACGATTATCTGGGACCGGCACACGGGAGAACCGATTTCCCGGGCGATCGTGTGGCAGGACCGGAGAACCGCGCCGATGACCGATCAGATGATCGCGGACGGGCTGACCGATATGATCCGAAAGAAAACCGGTCTCATTATCGACCCGTATTTCTCCGCGACCAAGATCAAGTGGATGCTCGATCATGTGGAAGGCGCGCGGGAACGGGCAGAGCATGGGGATCTGATGTTCGGAACCGTCGAGACCTGGCTGATCTACCGGCTGACCGGCGGAAAAGTGCATGTCACGGATTACTCGAACGCTTCCCGGACCATGCTTTTCAACATCACGGAGCTTCAGTGGGACAAGGAAATCCTTCAGCTTCTTAATATTCCGGAGAGCATGCTTCCGGAAGTCCGGCCGAGTTCCTGCGTCTACGGCGAAACCGAGCCGGAACTGTTCGGAAAAGCAATTCCGATTGCCGGAGCAGCGGGCGACCAGCAGGCGGCGCTGTTCGGACAGACCTGCTTCGCGCCGGGAAATGTCAAAAACACCTACGGCACCGGCTGCTTTATTCTGATGACGACCGGAGAGAAGCCGGTATTTTCGGAGAACGGCCTTCTTACAACAATTGCCTGGGGCCTCGATGGAAAAGTGACCTACGCTCTGGAAGGCTCGATTTTCGTTGCAGGATCGGCGATCCAGTGGCTCAGGGACGAGCTTCGCGTGATTGAGTCCGCGGGAGATTCGGAGTATTTTGCGAACAAGGTGCAGGATACGAACGGCTGTTATGTGGTTCCGGCCTTTACGGGGCTCGGAGCGCCGTACTGGGATCCTTACGCACGAGGCGCAATCGTGGGACTCACCCGCGGCGTCAACCGCTACCACATCATCCGGGCGACACTGGAGTCTCTCGCGTTCCAGACTTATGATGTGCTGAAGGCGATGGAAAAGGATTCCGGGATGCCGATTACCTCGATGAAGGTGGACGGCGGCGCCTCGGCGAACGACCTCCTGATGCAGTTCCAGGCGGATATGCTCGGACAGCCCGTGACCCGTCCTGCCTGTGTTGAGACCACCGCGATGGGTGCAGCTTACCTTGCGGGCCTTGCGGTCGGGTATTATAATTCACTGAATGATATCGTGAAGAACTGGAGATTCGGCGCGACCTTTGCACCGACCATGACAGACCAGGAGCGGCATGCAATTCTTCACGGCTGGCACCGGGCAGTCGAACGCGCCAGAGCCTGGGCAAAAGACGATGAATAAGAGGGATGAAGATGGAGTATGATGTAATTATATTCGGGGCCGGCGTTACCGGATCCGCCGTCGCGCGGTATCTTACGCGCTACCAGGCGAAAGTACTCGTCCTGGAACGGGAATCGGACGTCTGCGAAGGCACTTCGAAGGCCAATTCCGCAATAGTGCATGCAGGCTATGACGCGGCAAAAGGCTCTCTCATGGCAAAGTACAACGTGCGGGGCTCGGAAATGATGGAAGATCTGAGCCGGGAGTTGGATTTCTCCTACGATCGCTGCGGGTCTCTCGTTGTCTGCCTTTCAGAAGAGGACCGGCCGCGCCTTCAGGCGCTGTATGAAAACGGTGCTGCAAACGGTGTGCGTGATCTTCGGATCGTGGAGCGGGAAGAACTCCTTGAGATGGAGCCGAACATTTCGGACAATGCGGTCGCGGCACTGTGGGCGCCGACCGGTGCGATTGTCTGTCCCTTTGAACTGACGATTGCGCTTGCGGAGAATGCAGCAGTGAACGGAGCAGAATTCCGCTTCAATACGAAGGTCGAAAAAGTGGAAGCGCTCCCTGATGGCGGCTTCGCGGTTGCGACTGACCAGGGCAGTTTCACTTCTCGGGCGGTTGTGAATGCAGCCGGCGTTTACGCGGATGTTTTCCACAACCAGGTGTCGGATCGGAAGATTCACATCACCCCGAGAAAAGGCGAATACCTGCTTCTTGACCACACGGCTTACGGCCATGTGACGCACACGATTTTCCAGCTTCCCGGGAAGTTCGGGAAGGGCGTTCTCGTAACACCGACGGTGCATAAGAACATCCTTGTCGGACCGACGGCAAATGATATCGACGATCCCGAGGGCGTGAATACGACGGCTGCGGGCCTTGCGGAAGTCATGGAAAAGTCCGCGCTTGCGGTGAAAAACGTGCCGACAAGGCAGACGATCACCTCTTTTGCAGGCCTTCGTGCACATGAGGACGGACACGAGTTTGTGATCGGCGAAGTACCGGAACACCCGGGATTCTTCGACTGCGCCGGCATCGAGTCCCCCGGTCTTTCCTCTGCACCCGCAATCGGTGAAGCGGTTTCCGATATGGTCGCAGCGCGGCTGGATCTTTCGAAAAACGAAGCATTTGTCGGAGAGCGGAAGGGCATTCTGAAGGCTTCGGAGCTTTCGATTTCGGAGCGGAATGCGCTGATCGAAAAGGAACCAGCCTACGGACAGATCATCTGCCGCTGTGAGAGCGTTTCCGAGGGTGAAATCCTTGATGCGATCAGAAGGCCTCTCGGCGCAACGACTCTGGACGGCGTGAAGCGCCGGGTACGTGCCGGAATGGGCCGCTGTCAGGCCGGTTTCTGTTCGCCGCGTGTCATGGAAATCCTTGCGCGGGAGCTCGGAAAAGACCTGAGTGAGATTACGAAAAAGGGTCCGGATTCGCCGATTATCGTCGGGATCGTGAAGGACAGCATCGAATAAAGGGAGGGACGCACAGATGGAAAAAGTCAATATAGTGATTGTCGGCGGCGGCCCTGCCGGACTTGCCGCAGCATCGGCGGCCTATGATGCGGGAGAGCGCAGCATTCTGATTCTGGAGCGTGACAGCATGCTCGGCGGAATCCTGAATCAGTGCATTCACAACGGGTTCGGCCTGCATACCTTCAAGGAGGAGCTGACCGGTCCCGAATATGCGAAACGCTATGAGGATCAGGTAGCGGCGCGGGGAATTGCCTGCCGGCTGAATACCATGGTGATGGACATTTCTCCGGACAAAGTCGTGACCGCGATGAACCGGGAAGACGGCATGTTTACGATTCAGGCAGGCGCGGTGGTGCTTGCGATGGGCTGCCGGGAGCGTTCCCGCGGCGCGCTGAATATTCCGGGCTACCGGCCTGCAGGCATTTATTCTGCGGGTACGGCGCAGCGGCTCGTCAATATCGAGGGCTATATGCCCGGCCGCGAGGTTGTAATCCTCGGTTCCGGCGACATCGGACTCATCATGGCGCGCCGGATGACGCTCGAAGGCGCGAAAGTCAAGGTTGTCGCGGAACTGATGCCCTACAGCGGCGGCCTGAAGCGGAACATCGTCCAGTGCCTGGACGATTTCGGAATCCCGCTGAAGCTTTCTCATACGGTTGTGGATATTCAGGGGAAAGACCGGGTTACCGGCGTCACGATCGCCGAAGTGGATTCGACGAACAAACCGATCCCCGGAACGGAAGAGTTCTACAGCTGCGATACGCTGCTTCTTTCCTGCGGACTGCTGCCGGAGAATGAGCTTTCACGCCAGGCTGGCGTTGAGATTTCGAATGTGACGAACGGTCCGGTTGTGAATGAAAGCCTCGAGACCTCGATCCCCGGCGTTTTCGCAGCGGGAAATGTGCTGCATGTTCACGATCTTGTGGACTATGTTTCCGAGGAAGCGGCGGCGGCAGGAAGAAATGCAGCGGCTTATGTCCGGGGAGATTTGGTCGAAGACCGTTCGCATGAGATCAGGCTCGAGTTTACAGGCGGCCCGCGCTATACGGTTCCGGCAACCCTGGATCCTGCGAAAATGGGCGATTCGGTGACAATCCGTTTCCGTGTCGGATCGGTGATGAAAAACCGTTTTGTCGACCTGTATCTCGACGACGAACGGGTGATTCACCGCCGTCGCCAGGTGATGGCGCCGGGCGAGATGGAAGAGCTGGTGCTGAAAAAGGCTATGTTTGAAAAACACGGTGAGACGAAACGGATCTCGATCCGGGTAGAGGAGGTCTGAAGATGGAAGAGAGAAATCTGATCTGTATCAACTGCCCGATGGGCTGTCCGCTGACAGTAACCCTCAATGATGCGGGCGAAGTCGTTTCCGTCACCGGCAACACCTGCCCGAGAGGCGATGCCTACGGCCGCAAGGAAGTCACGAACCCGACCCGTATTGTGACTTCTTCCCTGCCGGTTTCCGGCGCTTCATCCGGGATGGCGATGGTTTCCGTAAAGACTGCATCGGACATCCCGAAAGGGAAGATTTTCGACGTAGTGCGGGATATCAAAGGTATCGTCATTTCCGCACCGGTTCATATCGGGGACGTTGTAAAGGCAGATGTCGCCGGAACTGGTGTCGATATGATTGCAACGAGAGATGTGCTGTAAGTTCAGAGACTCGCAGCCGGAAGGCTCCCCGGTGGCAGGCCGTATCAGTTTCAAAAGCCGGCTTTCGACGCGCGGAGATTTAGGCTGTGAAACTAATGCGGTCTACCGCTCCGTGGGGGCTGCCGGCGTCAGGGCTTCTTGGACTTTACGAGGATGTCTCCGCCGTCCTCAACGGTCTTCCCGTTCAGAAGAAGCAGCTTTTCCGCAAGGAGCTTGGTGAAGGAACTCGTGATCGCAGAGGCGATAATGAGGTCCGAGGTATCCTTTGCGGCAATCCCGTTATTGGGATCGGTCTCATGATCGAGGATATTCGCGGCCGCGAGACGCACCTGGTCGACAAAGTAGATCGCTGTCGCGCGCTGGCGTTCGGCGAAATTGTTGTAGAGGGATTTGAGTTCCTTTTCGGAAAGTCCCATCGGAATTACCGTCTGAAGCGTCTGGATGCTGAGACTCTGCTTCAGTGTGCAGATGATGATGAGGTACGCAATATGCAGGCGGTAGTAGCGCTTTTTGATCGGCTCGGGCATGATTTCCTTGCGGACATAGTTATTGATTGTGGCAGCAGTGATGAACTGCTCCTTTTTTAATTCCGGCGGAAGATAGTCCAGGTATTCGGACAGAAGCACGACAACCTGCTCCATGTACAGGCCGAAATTCGGAATATCGTCCCAGTCCGGGAGACGGTATTCATCCATGTATTTTTCCCAGCGGCGAAGTTTCCCCGCGATCAGTTCCTTATCGTATTTCATTTCATTTCCCCATTCCTGTAAGGATGTTCTGATACTTATTTTATCACTATTAGTCAGAAAGTCAAGAAGAAAGTGCTGATTTCGGCTTGACATTGTCTCGGAAACGTGATAATCTAATATAGAAGATTAGATAACACAAAGGAGAAACAAGATGTCAATCGAAAAAGCCCTTGATCGCATTGCGCTTCTGATACGGAAAATCATGATTCCGCCGGTGATGGCGGTTTTGTTCTTTGTGGCACTGTATTTCTTCCCGACGGGAACCTTCCGGAGCGCTTGGGACTTTGCGGCGGCTGTCCTTGGCATCGCGCTTTTCCCGGTACTTGCCTACCCGGTTGCCTTCTTCATTCCCGCGTTTCGGAAAAAGGGCAGGGAGGGGCAGCGGAATCTTGCTTTTGTGTTTTCGACGATCGGATACCTTCTGAGTTTTCTGTACGGCTTCCTCCCGGGAAGATCGGATCAGTACCGGCTGATCACGCTGATCTATGTGTTTTCGCTTGTCATGCTGCTTCTGTTTAATAAAGTGCTGAAAATCCGGGCAAGCGGCCACAGCTGCTCCATATCCGGACCGATGCTGGCCTGCTTCCTTCTGATCGGTCCGAAAAGCCTGCTTCCCTGCCTCGTGCTCTGGAGCCTGAGTTTCTGGGCGTCCGTCCGCACAAAAAGGCACACTTTCCGTGAATTTCTGATGGGCGCGTGCGCGAACCTTCTTGCGAGCCTTGCGGCGGTGATCGTCATCTGAGCATCTTTCCCGGACAAAAGGCTTTGACAACTTAAAGAATCATGTTATACTTCTTATCGGAAGGACCGGATGATCGAATACCGGCCTTCCGCGCCGCCGGGTTACCCTGCGGCGCAAAAACCGGAACGGACATGATGAAAACAACACTGCAAAATTCAACTGGCCTGAGTTTATCAAAGCTGTCGCTGTCATTGCGATTCCCGTTGCGCTCCAGAACCTTCTCACGACGACCGGATCAATGCTTGACACGATGATGATCGGAACGCTCGGGGAGAAGTATGTCGGCGCCGTCGGACTCTGCGGGCAGTTCAGTTCCCTCATGGGTTCCTGCTATTTCGGCTTCATGGGCGGCGGCGGGCTGTTCCTTGCGCAGTACTGGGGCGCGAGGGATGAACGGGGACTGAACCGCTCCTTCGGGCTGACACTGTCCTGCATGCTTCTTGTCGGCGTGATTTTCTGTGTGCTTGCGGCGGCATTCCCGCAGGCGGTCATGAAACTCTACACGGACAAAACTGCGATCCAGAAACTTGGGATTCCTTATCTTCAGATCGCCGGCTTCGGCTATCCCTTTGTCGTACTTTCGATGGCGGCAAGCCTCCTGCTTCGATCCACGGAGCGCGTGAAGATTCCGCTTGTAGCTTCGATCGTTTCCGTTGTGACAAATGTCAGCCTCAATTACCTTCTGATCGGCGGGCATCTCGGTGCACCGGCGCTTGGTATCCGCGGCGCTGCTATCGCAACGCTGACAGCGAATATCGTGAATTTCGCAGTCATTCTCATCATTGCACGCGCGCGGGGATACCGCTACCTCTTTATGCTGAAGGCGCATTTTGCATGGGACCGCGTCCATTTCCGGGAATATTTCCGGAAATGCTTCCCGATCCTCCTGAATGAGCTTGCGATCGGCATCTCGACTGCCATTATCAACATTGTCCTCGGGCGTCAGTCGGAAGAAGCGATCGCGGCGATTGCGGTTTTCCGGACAATGGAAGGCTTATATATCGGCTTCTTTGTCGGTTTCTCCCAGGCATCATCAATCCTTGTCGGAAAGTCTGTCGGGGCGGGCGAACTGGAAGAAGCTTATGCGCGCGCGATCCGTCTCGTGTATATGTGCGCAGCCTTTATCGCCTTCATCGCGCTTCTCGTGGTGCTTTTACGGACGCCGATTTTCACGGCTTTCGGGCTTTCCGGCGAATCGCTGGAGATTGCGAAGGGCATGATGCTGATCTTCGCCATCGTCATTGTAATCCGCATGATGAACTGGCTGCACAACGATACCTACCGGGCAGCGGGAGATGCGGCTACGGGGACGATCCTCGAGATTGCGTTTATGTATCTTCTCGTCATTCCGCTTCTTCTTATGCTGGCGTTCTTCTGGCACGCGCCTTTCCTGCTGATTTTCGCGGGCTGCTATGTGGATGAGCCGATCCGCGTGTGTTTGATGCAGGTGCATCTTTTCTCCGGCCGCTGGATCTGCCCGGTGACAGAAGAAGGGCAGAGGGCACTCCCTCTGTTTCGTGAACGCCACCGGATCAAAAGGTCACAGGGATTCCTGTTTTCAAGGAAGTGAAAAAGCCGCCGGAGCGTGGTTTGAAAAAAATAAAAAAGTGCTTGCATTTTCCGACGGGATGTGTTATTATCTTTCTTCGTCAGGACATTTTGGGCGAATTCCCGAGTGGCCAAAGGGGACAGACTGTAAATCTGCTGCAAATTGCTTCGGTGGTTCGAATCCACCTTCGCCCATTCTCTCCTGACGGCATTTGAGCCGGCGTGGCGGAACTGGCAGACGCCCGGGACTTAAAATCCCGTGAGTAGTGATACTCGTACCGGTTCGATCCCGGTCGCCGGCAGTTCAGCCGGAAATCCGGACTTATGCCCCGGTAGCTCAGTTGGTAGAGCGGAGGACTGAAAATCCTTATGTCGTTGGTTCGATTCCGACCC
>JAFYGJ010000038.1:0-23619 GCA_017543275.1 Lachnospiraceae bacterium
GGAAGATTTACGACAAGCTGGATGTGCATTTTGACCTCTGGAAAGGCGAATCGGACGCCGCACCTTATGTGCCGGAAGTAGTTTCGATAGTGAAGGAAAAAGGCCTGGCATACCTTTCCCAGGGTGCGCTGATTGTGGATGTGAAAGAGGAAAGCGACAAACGTGAAGTTCCGCCCTGCATCATCCTGAAATCCGACGGCGCCGCGCTGTACCAGACGACAGACCTCGGTACGCTGATCATGCGGATGCGGGATTATGATCCCGACGAAGTGATTTATGTGACCGACAAACGTCAGGAGCTGCATTTTACACAGGTTTTCCGCGTAGCGAAAAAAGCCGGGATTGTGAAGCCGGAGACAGAACTTGTCCACATCGGCTACGGCACGATGAACGGAAAGGACGGAAAGCCCTTCAAGACCCGTACCGGCGGCGTGATGCGGCTTGAGTACCTGCTTCAGGAGATTTACGACGCGGTCCGGGAGAAGATGCGCGAACGCTACCAGGACGAGGAGCTTTCGGAAGAAACCGTCCGCCAGGTCGGGCTTTCGGCAATCAAATACGGCGACCTTTCGAACCAGGCCGCGAAAGACTACAATTTCGATATCGATCGCTTTGCCTCCTTTGAGGGAAATACCGGGCCGTATATCCTGTACACAATCGTCCGGATCCGCTCGATCCTGAGGAAAGCGGAGGCAAACCTTTCCGAAGGACTTGATTTTACGGCCTTTTCAGATGCTTCCGGCAATCTGAAAGCCCTGCTTCTTGCGCTCTGCGGATTCTCAGATATGATGGCTGCGGCTTCGGCGGAACTGGCGCCGCATAAGATCTGTGCCTATATTTACCAGCTGTCGGATGTCTTCAACAGCTTCTACCACGATACGCCGGTCCTCCGGGAAGAGGATCCCGCGAAAAAACAGGCTTACCTTGAGCTCCTGTCACTGACGGAGCGCGTGCTGTCGGATTGTATTGAGCTTTTGGGCTTCTCGGCGCCGGATAAGATGTAAGGAGGATAACGTATGGGACTTTTCAGAAAGCGCAGGGACGCTGAAACCGATAATCTGATTGCTTCCCTTCAGATGAACATGGCCAACAATTACAAGGATGCTGCGCAGGAAGACTTCAAAAAGCTGAAAACGCTTTACGAACAGAAGACTGAAGCCGGGGTTTATGCCCCGAAGCTCCAGGCTGAATATGACAGCCTGATGGCGGATCTTTCGATCCAGCTTCGTTCCTACACTCACGCGGACCAGAAGCCTTACTGGACCAAAGAGTAAGTTGAAAAAAGATCTCCGCAGAAGTTTTCGGACTTCTGCGGAGATCTTTTTTGTTCGAGACAGTTTGATCAATAAAATTCTAATACGCGAACCTGACATACTGGAGTTTCGCGATGAACTCGGCGTTGGATTTCGTCGAAGCAAAGAGGTCGAAAATCTGCTCGGTGACTTCTTCGGCGCGGGCAGTTGAAGTGACTTTCCGGATGATTGCGACTGCATTCTGTTCGGCTTCCGTAAGCAGGAGGTCGTCACGGCGGGTGGAGGACTTCAGGATGTCGATTGCGGGGAAGATCCTGCGCTCGGAAAGCTTCCGGTTCAGTACAAGTTCCATATTGCCGGTGCCCTTGAATTCCTCGTATACGACGTCGTCGAGCCGGGAGCCGGTGTCCTGAAGCGCAGTCGCAAGGATCGTCAGGGATCCGCCTTCCCGCATGCAGCGCGCGGCGCCGAAAAAGCGCTTGGGCATGTAGAGCGCCGCCGGATCCAGACCGCCGGAAAGGGTCCGCCCGGAAGGCGTCACCGTCAGGTTGTAGGCCCGAGTCAGGCGCGTGATCGAATCCAGCAGGATAATCACGTCCTTTTTCATTTCCACGAGCCGTTTTGCGCGCTCGATAACCATTTCCGAAACCCGCTTGTGGTGTTCGGGCTGTTCGTCGAAAGTCGAGTAGACGATTTCCACATTGTCGCCCACAACGGTTTCCTGCATGTCCGTCACTTCTTCGGGTCGTTCGTCAATCAGCAGAATGATAATATGCAGGTCGGGGTGGTTTTTCAGAATGGCTTTTGCAATCTGTTTCAGAAGCGTAGTCTTGCCGACTTTGGGCTGGGCGACGATCATGCCGCGCTGGCCCTTGCCGATGGGAGACAGGAGGTCGACAATCCGCATCGAAAGCTCGCCGCCCTGGGTTTCCAGATGCAGCCGCTCGTGCGGGAAGATCGGCGTCAGCTTCTCAAATGCCGTAAGCCTGAGATGATTCGATACCGACATGCCGTTGATGGATTCGACAAAAAGAAGTGCGGAGAACTTTTCGGTGGTACCCCGGATCCGCTTGCTTCCTGCGACGAAATCACCGGTTTTGATGTTGAATTTCTTGATCTGGGAAGGCGCGACATAGACATCGTCCTCTCCGGGGAGATAGCCGTTTGATCGGATAAATCCGTATCCATCCGGCAGAATCTCCAGGATTCCGGCTGCTTTTTCGCCGCTGTCCAGATCCTGAAGTCCCTTCGGCGGAAGCATGTTATTGTCGGACCGGGCCTCTTTTTCCTGTTCCTGCCGCTGCGGACGGGATTCTTCGGAACGGGGCGCCGGGCGGCGGACACGAAGCGCTTGTTTGGCTTCCGCGGCCGGTTTTTCCGGGGCAGGTCTTTCTGCTGCAGGTTTTTCCACCGCAGGTTTTTCCGGAGCAGACTTCTCAGGAGCAGGCTTTTCCGCTGCATTCTGCTCGGCTTCATACAGCGCCGCAAGTTTCTCAATCAGTTCCGCCTTCCGGAGGGAATAGATCTGCGCAATGCCTTTTTCGGCCGCAATTGCACGAAGCTCCGAAACGGGGAGGGTCTGTAATTTTTCTTTCATAAAAACTCCTTAGGGGGATCAAACTCTCGACAGAGAAGAAAATGCGAAGAGATCAAAAGTCCATGTGTTCGATCGGTTCTTCTTTAAGGTAACACAGAATACTCAAATTGTCAAATAATCTTTGAACTTCCTGTGAAATATGAAAAAGCGCTTGACTTTTTTCCGAACTGTGGTATGATATGCTTCGTTGGGATTAGCACTCAATCATTCTGAGTGCTGATTAGCTCAAAAAAGGACATCGGATGATGTGAATATAAGGAGGTTTGATATGAAGTTATTTCCCTTGGGAGACAGAGTCGTACTGAAGCAGATTGAAGCAGAAGAAACCACCAAATCCGGCATCGTTCTTCCCGGCTCGGCGCAGGAAAAGCCGCAGATGGCAGAAGTCATCGAAGTCGGTCCCGGCGGAACCGTGGACGGCAAGGAAGTGAAGATGGAAGTCGCAGTCGGCGATAAGGTCATCTATTCGCAGTACGCCGGCACAAAGGCGAAATTAGACGGCACTGAGTATATTATCGTCCGTCAGAACGACATTCTGGCAATTGTAAAATGATATCAGGGTCAAAAGCCTTCTTACACAGCAAGTTTGCTAGCTGGTAAAAGAAAGGCTTATTGACCCGCCCCACATGGAGCACGAAGTGAAGATTTATCTCCACGAAAGTGCGGAATGTGGGAGGAGCGTGGGAGCACGGAGTGCGAAGCGCTCCGGAAATCATCTTTTGAACTTATATTAATAACAGGAGGCATTTATCATGGCAAAGGAAATCAAATACGGCGCAGATGCCCGTAAAGCGCTTGAATCAGGCGTCAATCAGCTTGCAGATACCGTTCGTGTCACCCTTGGACCGAAAGGCCGCAACGTGGTTCTGGACAAATCTTACGGAACTCCGCTCATCACCAACGACGGCGTTACGATCGCAAAAGACATCGAACTTGACGATATTTTTGAAAACATGGGTGCGCAGCTTGTCAAGGAAGTTGCGACCAAGACCAACGACGTGGCCGGCGACGGCACCACGACCGCAACCGTTCTTGCACAGGCAATGATCAATGCCGGCATGAAGAACCTCGCAGCCGGCGCAAACCCGATCGTTCTGCGGAAGGGCATGAAGAAAGCAGCCGATAAGGCTGTCGAATCCATTGCGGCACAGAGCCAGCCGATTTCCGGACGTGACCAGATCGCGCGTGTTGCGGCGATTTCCGCTTCCTCTGACGAAGTCGGCGAGATGGTTGCCGATGCGATGGAAAAGGTTTCTAAGGACGGTGTTATCACGATCGAAGAATCCAAGACCATGCTGACCGAACTCGACCTTGTCGAAGGCATGCAGTTCGACCGCGGTTACCTTTCCGCTTATATGTGCACCGACATGGAGAAGATGGAAGCGACCCTCGACGATCCGTACGTCCTGATCACTGACAAGAAAATCAGCAACATCCAGGATATCCTGCCGGTTCTCGAGCAGATCGTCCAGAGCGGCGCGAAACTTCTGATCATCGCCGAGGATGTGGAAGGCGAAGCCCTGACAACCCTGATCGTCAACAAGCTCCGCGGCACCTTCAGCGTCGTTGCTGTCAAGGCTCCGGGCTACGGCGACAGAAGAAAAGAAATGCTGAAGGACATCGCAGTCCTCACCGGCGGCCAGGTCATCAGCGAAGAACTCGGCCTGGAGCTGAAGGATGCGAATATGCAGATGCTCGGCCGCGCGAAGTCCGTTAAGGTGACCAAGGAAAATACGATCATCGTCGACGGCATGGGCGACAAGAAGGAGATCAGCGACCGGATCGCATCGATCCGCGCACAGATCGAAGTCACGACCTCCGATTTCGATAAGGAAAAACTGCAGGAGCGTCTGGCGAAGTTAGCAGGCGGTGTTGCGGTCATCCGTGTCGGCGCTGCTACCGAGACCGAGATGAAGGAAGCCAAGATGCGTATGGAAGACGCGCTGAATGCAACCCGTGCAGCTGTCGAGGAAGGCATTGTCGCAGGCGGCGGCACCGCTTATATCCTTGCAAAGAAGGATGTTCAGGCGGTTGTTGATGATCTGGACGGCGATGAGAAGACCGGTGCCCGCATTGTCCTGAAAGCCCTCGAGGCTCCGCTGTATTTCATCGCAGACAACGCAGGCGTAGACGGCAACGTCGTAATCAGCAAGGTACAGGAAGCGCCCGCAGGTGTCGGCTATGACGCTTACAAGGACGAGTACGTCGACATGATCAAAGCCGGCATCCTGGATCCCGCGAAGGTTACCCGTTCGGCTCTTCAGAACGCAGTCAGCGTTGCTTCGTCTCTCCTGACAACCGAATCCGTTGTCGCAACCATCAAAGAGCCCGCACCGGCCATGCCCGCAGGAGGCGGCGCCGGAATGGGAATGATGTAAGCGTAAACAGTGAGTCAAATAGAAGTTCCCGGAAGCACTTGTGTTTCCGGGAATTTCTATTTGACGAACGTCGGATATGAGGAACGAAAGAGTACGAAGTACTCTGAGAGTTCCGAATATCCCGATTACGAGAGCACGAAGTGCGGAGTAATCCGTGTTTTCGTTTAAGCGGTTGACAATTCACGCCCCTCTGATATATAATAAACCATGTGAATCACGAATGAACAGCAATGCGGATTTACTGCTGTATTCAAGAAAAACAATCCAATTTACAGGAGGAACAGAGTCACATGCAATACACCAAAGAAGTTGAAGAAATGACCTGTGTTGCAAAAGGCCCGAACCACGGTCCCGCACCGATTCCCGAAGAAGGAAAATGGGTTCAGGCAAAGGAGATTAAGGACATCTCCGGCTACACACACGGCATCGGCTGGTGCGCGCCTCAGCAGGGCGGCTGCAAGCTGAGCCTGAATATCAAGGAAGGCGTTATCGAGGAAGCGCTCGTTGAGACGATCGGCTGCTCCGGCATGACCCATTCGGCCGCCATGGCAAGTGAAATCCTTCCCGGCAAAACCATTCTTGAAGCACTGAATACGGACCTTGTCTGCGACGCGATCAATACCGCAATGCGTGAACTGTTCCTGCAGGTTGTTTACGGCCGCACCCAGTCCGCTTTCTCCGATGACGGTCTTCGTATCGGCGCTGGTCTTGAAGATCTCGGCAAGGGACTTCGCTCGATGGTCGGCACGATGTACGGAACCCGCGCAAAGGGTACCCGTTACCTTGAGATGACAGAAGGCTACGTTGTCAAGATGGCGCTCGACAAGGACGACCAGGTCTGCGGATATCAGTTCCTGAGCCTCGGCAAGATGATGGACGCGATCAAGAAGGGCATGAGCCCCAACGAAGCATACGAGAAGAACCTCGGCACCTACGGCCGGTTCAAAGAAGAAGACGGCGCGGTCAAGTGGATTGATCCGCGTACAGAGTAAGGGAGGCGCAGCATATGGCTTTATTTGAGAATTACGAAGGGCGCATGCCTCAGCTGCAGCCCGTTCTGGACAAATACGGCTTCAAGGATTTTGATGAAGTCAAGGCATACACCAACGGCATGGGCGTCGATGCGTATACGATCGTTGAGAGCACCCAGCCCATCTGCTTTGAGAATGTAAAATGGGCTTATGAGCTCGGCGCCGCGATTGCGATGAAGGAAGGCGCCGCAAGCGCTGCCGAAGCCGCCAGATGGATCGGCATCGGCCTCCAGGCTTTCTGCATCCCCGGTTCTGTCGCTGACCAGCGTCAGGTCGGTATCGGCCACGGCAACTTAGGCGCCATGCTCCTTGATGAAGAGACCGAGTGCTTTGCGTTCCTCGCTGGCCACGAGTCCTTCGCTGCAGCGGAAGGCGCAATCAAGATTGCCCTGAACGCCAACAAGGTTCGTAAAAAACCCCTGCGCGTTATCCTGAACGGTCTCGGCAAGGATGCCGCGATGATCATCAGCCGCATCAACGGCTTCACCTATGTACAGACCAAGTACGACTATCTGTCGGCAGACGTCAAGGAAGATCATGCGCTCACAATCGTCCAAAAGACCGCTTATTCCACGGGCGACCGTGCGAAGGTCAACTGCTACGGCGCAGATGATGTCCGTGAAGGCGTTGCGATCATGTGGCATGAAGGCGCGGATGTTTCCATTACCGGCAACTCCACGAACCCGACCCGTTTCCAGCATCCGGTAGCAGGTACCTACAAGAAAGAGCGCTGGGAAGCCGGCAAGAAGTATTTCTCGGTTGCTTCCGGCGGCGGCACAGGCCGTACACTTCATCCGGACAACATGGCGGCAGGTCCCGCTTCCTATGGCATGACCGATACCATGGGCCGTATGCACAGCGATGCGCAATTCGCAGGATCTTCCTCTGTTCCGGCGCACGTCGAGATGATGGGCTTTTTAGGTGCCGGCAACAACCCGATGGTCGGCATGACCGTTGCGGTCGCTGTTGCCGTGCAGCAGGCAATGAACAAGTAAGACAACAAAAGCACCGGCTCCCGGGGAACTCTCCGGGAGCTTTTTTAAGGAGACATCATGATTCGGCACATCGTACTCTTCAAAATCAAGGACGAATTCAAAGACGAAATCCCGCAGCTTGTGGAAAACTTCTATGGTATGAAGGGCAGGATTGAGGGAATGCTGGACCTTGAGGCCGGCGCGGACATCCTCGGTTCGGATCGATCCTATGACCTCGGCCTTGTCACAGTTTTCGACAGCATGGAATCGTTTCAGGCTTACCAGACGCATCCGGTGCACCAGCCGGTGAGAAAACGCATGCACGAAGTACGGGAAAGCTCCGTCTCCTGTGATTTTGTGATTTAAAGGGAAAAACTGATTCGGGAAAATACGGATGAAGAAACTCAGGAAACTCAAAATATCCGCCTTTCAGGTGATCATACTCGGCTTCCTTGCGCTGATTCTTGTCGGAACCGGGCTTCTGATGCTGCCGTTTGCGACAAAGGACAGGGCAGGAGCGAACTTTGCGGATGCCCTTTTCACCGCAACTTCCGCGACCTGCGTCACCGGACTCATTGTCCGGGACACCGCAACCTACTGGTCGGTTTTCGGAAAGGCAGTCCTGATTATCCTGATCCAGATCGGAGGCCTCGGCGTCATCACGGTGTCGCTTCTTTTCTCCATGCTTCTGAAAAAGAGGATCGGACTCGGGCAGCGGAGTATGATGCAGGAGTCCATTTCCGCATCCCAGGTCGGCGGGATTGTCCGAATGACCTCATTCATTATCCGGACCGTCGTTGTAGTCGAAGTACTCGGCGCGGCACTTCTTGCCCCGGCATTTATCAGGGAATTCGGCGTATTCAAGGGAATCATCTATGCTTTGTTCCACTCGATTTCTGCTTTCTGCAATGCCGGATTTGACCTGATGGGTGTGAAGGAAGCCTTTTCTTCTCTTACCTTTTTCCACAGCAACATTCTGGTCAATACCATTTTGATCCTGCTGATCCTGATCGGCGGAATCGGCTTCAAGACCTGGGACGACGTCCGCGTCAACCGCCATCATCTGAAACGCTACAGCATGCAGAGCAAGATCATCCTGAGCTTTTCCGTTTTCCTTCTGCTGCTGCCTTTCATCTATTTCTTCTTCGCAGAATATTCGGACCTGCCGATGAAGGAACGGGTTCTTGCGGCTGCCTTCCAGACTGTGGCGCCCCGTACCGCGGGCTTCAATACGACGGACCTTTCACAGATGTCCGGCGCCGGTACGACGCTCATGATCATGCTGATGCTGATCGGCGGCGCATCCGGATCCACCGCCGGCGGTATGAAAATCAACACATTTGCAGTGCTTCTTATCACGGCCTGGTCGGTTTTCAGACAGCATAAGGAGCCTTCCGCATTTGACCGGCGGATCGACCATGAATCCGCTGCAAAAGCGGCAACCATATTTATTCTGTACCTGCTGCTGTTTGTCATTTCTGCAATGGTGATCAGCCGCATCGAAAGTCTTCCGCTTCGGGACTGCCTGTTTGAAACCGCTTCGGCAATCGCAACGGTAGGACTCACGCTCGGCATCACGCCGGGACTTGGACTGGTGTCACGCGGAATCCTGACTGCACTTATGTTTTTGGGGCGCGTCGGCGGCCTCACGCTGATTTTCGCAGCATTATCGGACAGTAAGGGAAATTACGGCAGACTGCCGGAGGAAAATATCAGCATCGGTTAAAGAGGTGTGTATATGAAATCTATTCTGGTCATCGGGCTCGGTCTTTTCGGTGAAAAAATGGCCCGGAAATTCTCGGAACTTGAGCAGGAAGTCATGGCTGTTGATTCGGATGAAGTGAAAGTGCAGGATATCCTGAAATACGTCACGAATGCCATGATCGGCGACGCGACAAATGAAGGCTTCATGCGGACGCTCGGCGTCAGTGATTATGATCTGTGCGTCGTCACGATCGGAGACGACTTCCAGGCTTCGCTGGAAACCGTATATCTTTTGAAACAGCTCGGCGCGAAACGTGTCGTTGCCCGTGCCTCATCCGATGTGCATGAGAAATTCCTGCTGAACAACGGCGCCGATGAAGTTGTCTATCCGGAAAAGCAGGTTGCAGAGTGGTCTGCAATTGCGCTTGCCAATGACTCGATTTTCGATTACATCGAGATCGACGACAGCTGTGCGATCTACGACATCGAAATTCCGAAAAAATGGGTGGGACATACGATTGCGAATCTGGATATCCGCAGGCAGTATCACCTCAACATTATCGGAATGCGCGTCAACGGGCGGATCGTCACAGATGTCAATCCGAATCTCGTGATGGGCGCAGGGCAGCGGCTTTTGGTTGCCGGAACCGTAGAGAGCATCCAGAAAGCTTTCAGAATCAAGTAAGTTTATGCTTTCAGGATCGGCCGGATAAAGCGTGCAAGCTTTCTGGCGACGGTTTCCGGCTTCTTTTCCGTTTCCGATTCGAGCCACTGCTGGATCACCATTGCGGTGCCGCCCGCTATATAATACAGTTTATCGATATCACGGATCTGTTCCGGCTGCCAGAGGCTCAGGTACAGATCCTGAATCATTTTAGCCGATACGCTGAAGCCCGGAAAAACCTGCTTCGTGATCAGGTAGTTCCGCTGGTACTCCCGGCAGCAGAAGAGGAGCGTATCGTAAAGTCCCCCGATGCTGGTCCGGTGCATCTTCTCCATCAATTCTTCCATATGCCGTTCAAAAGACTCCCTTCCGACATCCGAAGGGACCTGATAATATTTGTAAAAGGTGGTGCGGTTCACGCCCGCCTTTTTGCATAGTTCGGAAACCGAAATCTCATCCATACTCCGGTCCTGCGTCAGTTCCGAAAGCGCCTGCATCAGTTTCGTTTTTGTCTTGACAATTCTGGTATCCATACAGATCCTTCAGCATTTCCAGCTTGTAATTCAAATGATAAAAAACATATAAACAACACGATGCTCAACAATTGTTGACTATTTATAATAAACACTTGTCTATTTACTTCTCGTATTGTAAACTCGTACCAACAAAAAGTCAAGACCCGAAAGGAGAGAAAAATGCGCAAGATCCAAAGTGAAGAATTCGGAACTGTCCTCGTGCGGGCGCTTCCGCTTCCGGAAGGCGTTGATCCGCAGTTTACAACCTACACCCCATCGGGGAGAGTCGCCTGTGCCTATCGTCTCAAAGACGATCCCAAAGACTACCTCCGTATCATGACCCTGAACGATGACGGCACGGGCATCAATCCGGTCTGGGAAGGCGAGTTTCGTCTCCTGTACCAGTCGAACGGATTCCGCTATATGCCCTTTACGGACAATAAGCGGGCCTACATCGGCGATTACATCCTCGAATGTTCGCCCGACTGCGATCACACGGAACACGCAGAAATGATTCCGATTCATTATCCGGAAGCGCTGACGAAAAGCATGGGGCTCTGGATGGTATGGTCCGAGAATGTAGTTTCTCCCGACAATGAGTACATTGCCTGGTCAACGCTCGGCATGAATCACGGCGTGTACCTTGCGAAGCTGAGAAGAGACGCAGACTGCTATGAACTCGACAACATCCGCTGCGTCAGCGGCTCCGGTATGATTCACGAAGATCCGGAACATCCCGGCTGTTTCCTGGAAGGTCCCGTGAGAGGCGGTGAAGTCAAACAGTTCATCCGCGGGGGCCTTGGGCTCAGCTTTGTCGGAACCGGCAGAGGATCCGGCGCTTCCATGGTTCAGGCACTGGACAGCGAAGAAGTGCTGACGGTCACCAATACACCCTGCTACGATGAGACGACGATGTTCTCGCCGGATGAAAAGCTCGGCGTCACGATGTCCACGAGATTCTCTCCGAAAACCAACTGCGCGGTTTTAGGCATGATCCCCCGCCGCGGCAATATGATGACCAAGTCCAGCGCAATCAACATGGTTTACATGTATGCGGTCGCCGGCGCAAGGGCTTTCACGGAAGGCGCAAATGTCGGACCGGCCCTGATCGACATCGAAAAGTCCATGAGCGACCTGAATTACACGGGACTGGACCTGCATGACCCCGAGGACCGCTTCGTCTATTACTCGCCGATCTCCTGGCATCCGGGCTCCAAAAAGGCCATGTGGAATGAACGGCTGAGAAAGACACTCGGAGATGAAGGAAGAGTAATGATTGCCGAACTTTTGGATTATGTCCCCGGAAAGATACCGAACATTGTCCCGGTTCCGAATAACATTCCCTACGCGACGGAAGGCATCCTCAGCGGCTTCCCGAAAGTATATCCGGAAATCCGGATTGCAGGAAAACACAGCGGATCCGCAGTAACGGTGATGACTAAGGAAGGCGAACGGACCAGGTACGAAACGACTTATGAAAACTTCTCCGACGACGGTGAAAGCTTCCTGAACGGATCGGAATCCTGTCTGACGCCGGGCATGATCGCCCGGGGCACGACGGTCTATACCATGGACCTGCAGATGACCGGTACCCATACCGGCGAAGCGAAGGCAAAACTCGTCTTCAATTTTGTAACCCCGCAGATTCCCACCACGCTCGATCCCGCATCGGAAGGTTATGCGGAATACGACGGCATTCGGATCGATGTAAAAAACATGGCTATGTAACAGGAGGAAACTATCATGGCTGAAACAAATGTGACTTACAGAAGAGCAAAAGTCGGACATATCGCGCTTTCACAGATGACCGGCATTATGCAGATGTCTTTCTATGTGCTTCTCGGCTATGCAGCCTATATCGGGAACCTGGGCTTCGCGATCGCAACCGGACTCACAGGCGTTCTCATTACGCTTTCCAGAGTATTCGACGGCATCACCGACCCGATTATCGCGCTGATCATTGAAAAGTTCAATTCAAAGCATGGAAAGATGCGTTTCTTCCTGTTCCTCGGCTGGTTTTTCATGGCCGCTGCGACGACCCTGATGTGCAATATTCTCGGCGGCCGCTTCAGCTTCGGTCCGGATGAGACCTTCTCGAATCCCTGGGGCGTCGTCACCTTCATTCTGGTTTACATGCTCTACATCATCGGCTACACCTTCTCGAGCTGCACCGGCAACATGACCGGCAATATCCTGACGAATGATCCGAAGCAGCGTCCGACCCTCGGCGTCTGGTCGACGATTTATTCGTACCTCGCTCCGATGATCATTTCCACACTGATCTCCACCGTAATCCTTCCGAGATACGGCACTCCGTACCTTCTGGAGAACGGACAGACCGACTACAGCTTTACAATGGATGTTTTCCGCATGGCGAACTACATTGTCATCGGCGTTTCCTTCCTGGCTTATATCGGCGCTTTCTTCGGTCTGAGAAAGTATGACAAACCGGAGAATTTTGAAGGCCTTTCGAAGCAGACCAAGGTATCCATGAAGGATATGATCAGGCTTCTCAAAGACAATAAGGAACTGCAGCGCTACATCGTTGCCGCCAGCTCCGACAAACTTGCGCAGACCGTCGGCTCCCAGTCCGTCATTGCCGTACTCCTGTACAGCATCATTTTAGGCAGCATGGTCGGTTCCTCCATCGTTTCCCTGATTGCAATGCTTCCGTCGATCGTCTTTGCGATCCTCGGTGCGAAGCTCGCCGGAAAGCAGGGCAACAAACATGTAACGGTCCGCTGGTCCATGCTCTGTATTTTCTGGAACATCGCATTTGCAGCATTCCTGCTCTTTGTCCCTGGCAAGAGCGCTTCGACCTTCGGCATTCCGCTCATCCTGTTCTTCCTGCTGATGCTCGGAAACAACGCACTGAAGATGGTTGTCAGCACCGCCGGCAATGCAATGCGCATGGACATCGTCGACTACGAACTGTACCGTTCAGGCCAGTACCTGCCGGCAACTGTCAGTGCCGTCTACTCCTTCATTGACAAGCTGATCAGCGCCCTGGCTCCGATGCTCGCGACTCTGTTGATCGGTATCGTCGGATACACCGGTTCCAAAATCCCGATGGCATCTGACGAACTGACGATGGGCATCCGCCTGATCACCGTTGCGCTGTTCTGCGGCCTGCCGATCATCGGCTGGATCTGCACACTCTTTGCGATGAAGAAATTCTCGCTCACAAAAGAGGAGATGGAGCGCATCCAGATTGAAATCGCCGAGAAAAAAGCGGAGGCGCAGGAGTGATTTGAGCCTGAAATCGCCTGCGGGATGTGGGGGAAAAGAATGATAGAAACTGCGGTACAGCAGATTATGCTGGGAACTGTATTGAAGAATGAGAAGCAGGCGGAAGAAACGCTTCGCCTGATCCGCGATGCAGGTTATGACGGGATTGAGCTGAACGGCTTCATGATCCGCCCGACCGGAATGCTTGTCCGGCTGCTGACGAAATTTGCCGGAATGCCGACAGGCGCATGCGGGAAGTTCGACTGGAAGGCCCTGATAAAATCGTCCAGACTTCATGTTGTCAGCATTCACGAAGACCTGGGCATGATTCGCAATCATCCGGAAGAAATCATCAGGGAAGCAGAAGAATTCGGAACCGGCAGCATTGTTGTTACGGGCATGTACCGTTTCGATTACAGTGATCCGGCTGCAGTGAAAACACTTACGGAGAATCTGAACAGCTGCGGCAGGCGGCTGAAAGAAGGCGGTGTGCGGCTTCTGTACCATAACCATAACTGCGAACTACTGCGTCTCAAAAATGAAAGCCGCTGCACCGCATATGATTACATTCTGGAACACACCGATCCGGAATATGTAAATTTCGAGTTCGACAGCTACTGGATGACAGACGGCGGAGCGAATGTACCGGCCCTCATGAAAAAGTTAGGGCCCCGGATGAAACTCTGGCATATCAACGACCGCGGAGCCAGGGTGTCCGGTCCGCAGATGACACCAATCCTGAAATACGACAGCATGGAGCTCGGATACGGTGCAATGGATCTTGATACCTTGACACAGCTTGCAAAAGAGAACGGCATCAGCGCCGTGATCCTGGAGTCCCACAAAAACTGGGCGGACAAATCACCGCTGCAGTCTTTGCGGCTCTCGGCAGAATACCTGAAAAGACAGTTCAAAAGCTGACGGGTTTGTCCTTTTTGTCAGAGCTTGACAATCATCATTTCTTCGTATAAACTTAATCGGCAGGAGAGAAGATGCTCCTGCCGATTTTGCAGTCAGAAGAAAGGACACATCATCCATCATGAGATATAAACGCGCAAATCAGTATCCCTTAACCCAGCAGCAGAAGGAAGCCGTCCGCTATCACCGTCTGTATCAGGGCGGGCAGATGAACGATATGAAATATGTGCTGCTTCGCGATATGCAGACCTTTGCTGTCTATATGGGCTGGTATAATCTGGAAAAAGGCCTGTATCAGTTCCTGAGCGTACATGAGCTTGCCGTGTTCGGTTATACATTCTGCAAAGAGCAGTCCTGTCCGATGTGCGCGGAATACTTCGCATCGAAGCTTTCCGGCCGCTCCGAGGATCCGGATCATCCGACACTTACCGAAAAGGAAATGCTTCTTCAGGAATTTGCCCGTGCCCTGTCCGCAGATTTTCACCATGTCCCGGAAGAACTGTTTACTCAAATGAATGAGCTGTACAAAGAGCCTGATATGATAAAGCTTATCGCATTTGCCGGACAGCTGCTTTCGTCCTGCATGTTCGAAACAACTGTGATGGAAGAGAAGAAAACGGAATAAACGATCCTCAAAAAGTGTGAATTTCGGGCAGCATTCCTCCATATCAGCCTGTTTTTTGCACTGAATTGAGCTTCTGATTCCCACTCTTGCACTTTTCTCGAACATATGTTATAATAAAAATCTCAGGTTGACAGCCGGTCATGAGTGCATTCCCGAATGCACCTGTAATCAGGCTGAATTATGAACCTGGCATCAAAGGAGACCAGTATGACGGACAAGATCAGAATGACAACCCCGCTTGTAGAGATGGACGGCGATGAAATGACCCGTATTATGTGGAAGGAGATCAAGGACCGCCTTCTCACACCTTTTATCGACCTTAAAACCGAGTATTATGATCTCGGCCTTGAATACCGCGAAAAGACACGCGACCAGGTAACGGTCGATTCCGCTGAAGCGACAAAGAAATACGGTGTTGCTGTCAAGTGCGCAACCATCACGCCGAACGCAGCTCGTGTCAAAGAATACAACCTCTCCGAGATGTGGAAAAGTCCCAATGCAACGATCCGGGCGATCCTCGACGGCACTGTTTTCCGTGCACCGATTACGGTAAAAGGCATCGAGCCCTATGTACGGACCTGGAAAAAACCGATCACGATCGCGCGTCATGCCTACGGCGATATCTATAAAGCTGTCGAACTTCTGACTGATAAACCCGGCAAATGCGAGCTTATATTTACCGCCGACGACGGAGAAGTAAAGAAAGCCACTGTACACGAGTTCAAGGGCGGCGGCATTATGCAGGGCATGCACAACACCGATGCATCGATTGAATCGTTCGCGCGTTCCTGCTTCAGCTTTGCGGTTGATACGAAGCAGGACCTCTGGTTCGGCGCAAAGGATACGATCAGCAAGACCTATGATCATCATTTCAAGGATATCTTTGCGGAGATCTACGAGAAAGAATACAAAGAGAAATTCGAAGAGCTTGGCATCACCTATATGTACACGCTGATCGACGATGCGGTCGCGCGTGTGATCCGTTCGGAAGGCGGCTTCATCTGGGCCTGCAAGAATTATGACGGCGATGTCATGAGCGATATGGTCGCGACGGCTTTCGGTTCGCTTTCCATGATGACAAGTGTCCTCGTTTCGCCGGAAGGCTTTTACGAATATGAAGCTGCACACGGAACTGTACAGCGTCATTATTACCAGTATCTGCAGGGCGTGGAGCCGGGCACGAATCCGATTGCAACGATATTTGCCTGGTCCGGTGCACTGAAAAAACGCGGCGAGCTGGACAATATCCCGGAACTTACGGATTTCGGCGTCAAGCTGGAAGAGTCCGTGATGGAGCTCGTGGAATCCGGCATCATGACAAAAGACCTGGCGCTGATGTCGACGCTTCCGGATATCAAAGTACTGAAAATGAACCCCTTCCTGGATGCGATCCGGGAGAAGCTGGAATCAAAACTACAGTAAAGGAGGACGCAGAGAGAAGCGCGGAAACAGATTTCCGCAGAAACTGCAGGATGTTTCATGATTACGATCAGGGATCTTGTCATCGGTGAGGGGAAACCCAAGATCTGTGTGACAGTCACAGGAAAAGACGAGAACAGCATTATCAGCGAGGCGCACCGGGCCTTTCTTTCCGCTGCCGAAATCATCGAATGGCGTGCGGATTATTTCGAAGGTGTGCAGGATGATGTGATGCTGATTCGAATGTTGAAAACAATCCGGATGAACATCGGCAGCAAAGCGTTTCTCTTTACTTACCGGACAAAGGAAGAGGGCGGCACAATTCCATTCCGGGATACGGAATACATGCATATCCTGAAGATCGCGATCGACAGCCGCCTGATTGACCTGATTGATATTGAGTGCTGTGTTTCCGAATATATGGCAATGGAAATGATTGCCTATGCACGGCAGAAAAACATTTATATGATCGGTTCCAATCACACTGCCGGCTTCAGTTTAAGCATCGGTGAAATGGAGTACCGTGTCCGCTATATGCAGAAACTCGGTGTGGATATCGCAAGGCTGACGGTCATTCCGCAGCGAAAGCGCGACGCCTACCGCCTGCTCCTCACAACACATGATCTTGCGGAAGACCTGAACTTCCCGATCGCTGTCCTCGGCCTCGGAGAGTACGGCAAATACACGCGCGTCCTTGGCGAGCTGTTCGGTTCCTGCCTGACCTGCGCCGTGCTGGATGCCGGCGACGATCCTTCGGAGATCAGCGTCAGCCGGATGGCATCACTTCTGGACAATCTGCATGACATGTGAAATAGTTCTGTTCCGGAATCTTTGACATCATAATAGTAAAAAATACTTCGGAGGTTACCCAATGGGAACAAAGGAAGCACCTAAAAACCCGAACGATCCGTCTTCTGCACCGAAAAAGCGGCGCAGGACCTGGCTCTGGGTGCTGGGTTGGTGCTTCCTTTTTCCTGTCCCGGTCATCCTGCTTTTGAAGCGTTCGCGGATGAAGACGATTGCCAAGATTGGAATCATCATCGCGGCCTGGATCGGCTGGATGTGTCTGTTTGCTGCAGTTGTCAATATTGGCAACTCGCGCCAGCAGTCCATGGACAGTTCGGCGGAAACGGTCTCCAATCTTGAGCTTCTGACAGGCCTGTATCCTTCACTCCTGAATATCGAGGATTGTGAAGTTGAAGAAACTTTTGTTACAGAACCGGAAGACTTCCTGATTATCCGGCTGAACGAAGACGATGCGCGAATTATCGCAAAAAACATTAATGGTAATCACAGTACCTCGCAGCAGCTGACAGAAGCGGATATTAAAGCGCTGGATCTGATCGTGATCGCTGTAACCGGAAGCTATTCGGCAACCTATGCCCCCTATGTGGACGGCAAAAGGCTCGAAGGAACCGTAACCCTGCACGCGGAAAAAGCTGGTCTGTACTGCTTTGATCCCGGGACGGAAAAAGTATTTGACTATTCGACAGTTTACACAAGAGAATTCCGGCAGCGGGAGGAAAGTATCCAAACGGAATACACACGGCTCTCGAACAGCAAGATCATCAAGGCAGTGGATGAGAAATTTCATCTGAAGCTTGGTCCTTTTGTGAGGTTCGGTGTCTGGTTTACTGCTGATCTCGGTTTTTTACTTTTCGTCGGCCTCGGGGCTGCGGCAGGTTTCTTCTTTCTCATCCGCGGTTCCTGGCGCAGCGGACTTGAAAAGCGTCGGGCAGCAGAACAGAAACAGCAGCAAAAATAACGGGGCAGAATCCGATGCCTGAATACGGCGGATATCTGCCCGGAAAGGTATATGATACAATGAAAGTTTACGAGCTTCACCCCGTGGCTTTCCATCCTGATATTGTGATGGACGCCTATATTCCGGAGATCATAACACATCATCACGAGCAGCTTGAGATGCCTGCCATGCTGATTCTTCCTGGCGGTGCCTATAAATTTCACTCGCCCAACGAATGTGAACAGACTGCACTGCGTTTTGTGGGTGAAGGCTTTGCTGCATTTGTGCTTCGCTACAGTGTCGATCAGGAAGCGGCATTTCCAAAACCGCTGATCGATGCGTCTGAAGCGCTCTGGTTCATCCGGAAACATGCGGAAGAGTACCATATCCATCCAAACCGCATTACTGTCATGGGCTTTTCTGCAGGTGCTCATCTGGCATCTGCACTCTGTACCATGTGGCATTATGAAGAACTGCAGCATGAGGACATGCCATTCGGCGGGAACCGTCCCGATGCTTCTGTATTTGGCTATCTTCCGACAACATTTGAAGACATGTACGAGAAGACGAAGGACATACCGGGCTTTCAACTTCATGTACTGGGCGAAAGCGGCCGATTCTCAGACGTCAGAAGCCTGACCACGGACAACAAGATCGATGACCGCACCCCGCCGGCTTTCCTCTGGAAGACGACAATGCAGGTCCCGGAAAGTACTTTTCAATATGCAGATGGCCTGAAGGCTGCCGGGGTTCCCTACGAAGTGCATGTATTTATGGAGCACTCTGTTGTGACCGGCACCATGGACGGCTACACCTGTGCGAAAAACACCAAGCTGTGGGTTACGCTGGCCCTGAACTGGCTTCGCGAACTCTTCGGCATAGAAGACCAGCCATTTAAGGCTTAGTCCCTCCTCAGATGTACCTTGTCCCTGGCACTTCTTCGTTTTTCATCCTCCTGGGCAGCGTAATGTTTCCGCGTCGTGTTGACATCTGAGTGGCCCAGGACATCCGCAACGAGGTAAATGTCGCCGGTTTCGCGGTACAGGCTGGTGCCATAGGTGCTGCGAAGCTTGTGCGGCGTAATGTTCTTGCTGGTCGTGACGGTTCGAGTGTATTTTTTCACGAGGTTTTCCACACTTCGGACATTGATCCGCTTTTTCTGGGAGGAGAGGAAAAAGGCATTTTCATGGCCGTCGCAGGGTGTGATCGTTTTTCGCTCTGCAAGATAGGCTAAAAGCGCTTCCTCCACCTCATCGCCGAAATAAACAACCGATTCCTTCCCGCCTTTCCGGTAGATCGAAATGCCGGAATTCTTGAAATCCACATCCGACAGGTTCAGGCCGACGCATTCCGAAACGCGGATTCCGGTGCCTAAAAGAAGCGTCATAATTGCAAGGTCCCGGACCTTTGTCTTTTCATGAAAATCCTGCTGTTTTTTCGTGAGCTGCTGGCCGGATTCCACGTGATCCAGAAGCTCAACGACTTCATCCGCATCGAGGCGGATGATATTTTTCTCGTGAAGTTTCGGCATAGCGACAAGTTCAACCGGATTGTAGGTAATGGCTTCGCGCATATAGAAATATTTGTAGAAGGAACGGAGCGAGGCAAGCTTTCTCTTGATTGCCGTGAGTCCGTTGGAATTCTCCATGCCGGATTTTGCGGAATAAATTTTCACATAATCCAGATATTCTTCAATATCCATCGGCTGCAGCGATTCGAGATCGGAAAGAGAGATTTCCTTCAGGTCCTTTTTGCCGAATTCACTGTTGTTGTCGTGAAGATAGTTGAAGAAGACCCGCAGGTCATAAGCGTAAGCAATCCTGGTTCTGGAACTGGTCTGTGGCTCAATTCCACGGAAGAAATCCCGCACATAAGGCGGCAGATCAGAAGTCATTTCGCGCAGCTTTTTTGTGTTTTTCAGGTCTTCCTGCTTGTGGTAGCTCTGTTCAGGCATTTCTGTATCCTTTCAGGTTTTCGATATCAGTTCTGTGAGTTTGTTTTTTCAGTATTCAGGGTTTTCTGAGGTCCCGCCAGTCTGGAATATCCGAAGTCATGACCGCATGCATCAGGCGATCTTTAATTTCCGGATAGCGAGCCTGCAGTTCCCGAAGAAGTCGGTTCATTTCCTCACGTTTCGTCTGTTTATCTGCAGGACAGGGGTTTTTCACGGTCGGAATCTCATGCTCCCGGATATAGCCCTCTACGGCACCTTCCGGAACGTAAAGGAGCGGACGGATAATGCTGATCTTACGGTCCTCGTATTCCGTACGGGGTGCGTAGGTGTAAAATCTGCCCTCATAGACCAGCGAAAGCATCAGGGTGGACAGATAATCGTCTTTGTGGTGTCCAAGCGCTAATTTGCCGCAATTTTCACGTTCTGCGGCCGCTGTGAGCGCTGCACGTCGCATTTGAGAACACAGTGAGCAGGGATGATCCTCTTTGCGGTAATCAAAAACGATTTCAGCGATATCTGTTTTCTCAATCAAATAAGGGATCCCAAGCTTTTCGATATAAGAAGCGATAGGAGAGTAGTCTGCCGAAAATCCGGGATCCACGGTGATTGCCACAAGCTCAAAATGCTTCGGATAGAACTTCTGAAGCATCGATAAACCCGTGAGAAGCAGCATCGAATCCTTGCCGCCGGAAATACCGACCGCGATCCGGTCGCTATCCTGAATCAGATCATATTCCTGAATGCATTTTCGAAGGTATTTTAAGAGAAGCTGGTCTTTCATATCGTTGAAACGTCCCATAACTATTCGTTAAACGCAACTATTATAACATAGAACTTGCAAAAATAAAAGAGTATAGTATAATAAAATCAAGAAAAACCGACAAAAACCGGAGAATTTCCCATGAATAGGTTTAACGAATACATAAACAATAATTTCTACTTACTGATCCTGATCGCTGTAATCGTTTTTCTGCTGTTCCTCGCAGTATTGATACTCGTCATTACACGAAAACGCCGCAGAAATCACGAGCCCGAAGATCTGTACGCAGAAATGGAAGGAACTGAGTTTGAAGCATACTGTGCAAAGCTTCTTCAGGCAAACGGTTTTACTGAGATCGAAATGACGCCTGCGACGGCTGATTTCGGTGTGGATATCTTTGCGGAAAAAGACGGACTCACGTACGCGTTCCAGTGCAAGCGCTACAATCATCCAGTCGGAACAAAAGCCGTACAGGAGATTTACGCGGGACGTGATTTTTATCACTGCATGATCGGCGTTGTCCTTACGAATGAGCGTTTCACAACCGGCGCAGCGAAACTTGCAGAAGCGTTTAACATATTATTATGGGACGGAAATATGCTGGAAGAACTTGAAAAACGATTGTAGCGTTTTTTTATATTTTCGGAATATACCCGAATATTGAGATAAAAGTTCCGGCCGCCTTGTCAGACGAGACAACCCACAAGTTTAACGAATGTCATGGCACCTGATCATAAAAAGCCCGACCCCTGATTACTTCCTTGTAATCAGGGGTCATAACTTCGTTAAACTTGAGTTTCGCGAATAAATGCCTACAGAACTCTGTAAGAAAATCCGCTAAAACCTTTGTGTATCAGTACTCTCCGACGTCAATCTTCTTCTGCAGCACAGCTGCATAATCATGAGCAGTTCTGCCGACATTCTCAGGATTGACAGCGTAATGAACATTGTAGAGAATCCCTTTGTCGCCGGTTTTTTCTGCCAGATGGTCTTCCGAAATGTGAACGCCGACCACTTCCAGGCAAATCATCACATGATCATCGCCTGGGACGATTTCTTTCTCCCAGAGATATTCACATTCCAAGTTCATAAAGCATTCGCGGACCATCGGCGCATTAATCCACAGAGCAGGTTCTGCGGTGAGTCCGGAAGCTGTGATTTCATCCGCATCGAACTGGTTGTTCTGAATCGTGGCCATGCATGCAGAATGGTACTCCGAAGACATGAAGTTGAGGACTGCCCCCTTCTCTTTCTGCAGGCTCTGATACAGGTGTCCGCCTTTGTTCACACTGGCCAGAATTGCATAGAAACCGTTTCCGCGGTTTGCGCTTGTAAAAGTCGCCCAGGACTGCATACACGCATTGGGAAGTCCGTTGGATTTGTATGTCGTCACCAGGAACATTGGTGAAGGCACTGTCATGACAAATTCCTTCCAGGAAAAGCCAAAAGACCTGGAGAAATCTCCAAAGGTTCCTTTCATGGCTTCCGGCATTTCTCTGTAGCTGTATTTCATAACATAAACACCTGTTTCCTTACTTATTTTCGTTCTCTGGTTCAGAATCCGAGCAGAACCGGAATAAGGGATCGCCGTTTTCTTCTGTGCCGTACTGCTTCATGCCGCCTTTTTCCATCGCCCGTGCGGAGGCGATATTATCTTTCGCACAGCCTCCGTGTACACGCTGAAGGGAATAATCCTGAACCGCCATCCGCAGAAGCTCCCTGACGCACTGTGTTCCATACCCTCGACTCCGATAGGCTTCCTCCAGCAGAATAAAGATTTCCGGTTCTGTATGGCTCCTGCTTCCGTCCAGGCCGCACCACCCCATGATCGTCTTGGGATCGTCCTCCGTGCATACTGCAAGGCAGAGATGCCGGATACAGCCTCTGGTATTCTTCGTATAGTTATGCCGCATATTGGAAATCGCCGCCCGCGCTTCTTCCGAAGAAACCGGGCGGTGAGATGAAGGCCAGGTCCGGATGACTTCATCAAGGTCATCTTCCGTCACAGGCCGAATCCTGCAGGCAGATTTTACCGAATTATTCATCAGCCAGTCTCCTGTATCATTTTCTGACAATCCAGTAATCTTTGTAGGCAAAATGATCGTCTGAGCCGACCAGGAAGGAATCGGATTTGACAAAATCGTATTCTGTGTATGCTTTCTGCCGCTCAATTGCATACACAGGCACTTTGGAAATGATTTCCGTACAGTCAAACAGATCATAGGCCGGCGGAATGATCAGGGCTAGAATTTCGCTGATCACTTCAGCCTTCTCGTAAGCACTGCCGAGATCGATCCGGATCAGGCCGACATGGTTGAAGTCGTCTTCCGAAAGCCTGTGGAACAGTTCGATGGTTCCCACAGCTTTTCCGGCGTTTTTATCGATAATCGCCAGGCGGACAAACCACTTATACTGATAAGAATACTCCCAGAAATCAATCGCTTTCTGCATCCGCTCCAGGGTCGGATAATAGAAATTATCGCCGTCACAGTTATCGCTGTTAAAAAAAGGAAGCGCATTCTTATCGCTGTAAACAGCTAAAAGATCCGCCGCATCCTCCTGACGGACCAGGCGCAGCAGCCAGCGCTTATTCTCAAACTGGGGACAGTATTCATATACATCTGACATGAAATCTCTTCTCCTTTTTCGGTTCCGCTCTTTATCTGCCGTAGGTAACCACAATCAGCGACATTCCTTCGTTGATCCGGTCGGACTGCAGCCGGTTGATCCGTTTCAGTTCCTGGATGTACTCCCGCGTCTCGCAGTGATAGGATTTCGCATACTCCTCGGAGATGCTCCAGAGCGTATCTCCCGCACAGACTTCCACACGCTCGTAGCGGGCTTCCAATGCCTCC
>JAFYGJ010000039.1:0-14999 GCA_017543275.1 Lachnospiraceae bacterium
AGTTCAGCGTCTTCGGGCGCTTCATAGCCGTCATCGACCGAAAACTCCGCCTTGATGTGGACTTTCTTCGTCAGGTCTGTAATGGTTCCTTCAGAGAAAGTGTATACGCTCTGCGACCGCAGGGATCCGATGATGCCGTTCTCCCACGGGATTTCGAACCATGCCTTACTGACATAGAGCAGGTTCGATGCAGGGTCAAAAACATAGTATTCATCCTTAATCACCTGTCCGTCGTTGTTCTCGACCGTCAGGTCAAAAGACCGGAAGACGTATTCCCTTTCGGACTCCATCGGCAGATACGCGACAAGATAAGGACTCGCATCATCGAGGTTGTAGAAACCTGCGTAAGTGTTCTTCGTGTAGGATTCTGTCAGATAGTCATCCGAACCATTGTAGTAGATATCAAAAAGGTCTGTAACACCGTCGCCGTTCGTATCCTTCCAGATCCGGTCGCTGACAAAGGTCAGCTTGTGCGTGATCGTATCGACCAGGTCTTCCCTGTTCACAGCCGAAAGGTCTCTTCTGACATGATCGCTGAAGTACCGGAAGAGCGCTGTATCTTCAATGACCACTTCCGGAGCGGTGATTTCCGGCTCTTCTTCCGGCTTCACATAGTCCGTCGGGAAGATCAGCCTGTAATCCGGTTCGCCGGATCCGTGCAGGCTCATATAGCCTGTGTATTTCGCCGCCGCGATGGATGTCGCTTCCGCGACCACGTTGTAATCAACGGTCGAACCGTAGTTACTCGCCTCAAGCCGCTCACCCTGATCATTCGCCGCGCCGATGATCACAGCACCCGGAATGGAGCCGGGGATGAAGAAGGCCGCATCCGCGCCGTTGTTTCCTGCCGCGCCGACTACTGTAATTCCTGCCGCGGCCGCTTCATTGATGATGGATACGATGGACGCACTGTCCAGCTTCTTTGCCGCCGAAATGGACAGATTGATGACCGATACGCCTTTGTCGATCGCATAACGGATTGCCGCATACACTGCCGAGATGTCACCGCTGCCGTCGTTCCGGAGCGCCTTGATCGAAAGGATTTTCACGTACGGGTTTTCTCTGACAATGAAGCCTGCCATCGCCGTGCCGTGCCCGCTGCCATCCGTGAGATCGTCTCCGATCATTGAGACCGATTCGACCAGGTGATCCTCGTAACCGTTTACACCTGTATCGATCAGGGCAATGATTCTGTCTGAATATACCGTATGGTTTTCGTCAAGCGCTTCCTGAAGCTCCCGAAGAGGATTGTTCTCCCCGTCCATACCGGAAGACGCTTCTTCGCCGTCCCCGCCGTCTGCAGCCATGATCACGCTGTCCACATCGGTGAAATACGCTTTTCCATAGTAATAGCTGAACGCATATGCCGCCGTTTCCGCGTCTTCATACTGCAGAATGTGAACGCCTTCATAGGACGCGATGATGTGCTCCGGGTCGGGAATGTTTTCTTCCTCCCAGGCCAGAATCAGGCGGCAGGAAGTAAAATCAATTGAATTCAGCTCATCCATACTGACAAGCGAATCGTCCGAAATGGCGCCGAACAGGTTCTCAGCGGTTTCCGGCTCTTCGGCGGTTTCTGTTTCTTCGGAGGTTTCTTCTTCCGGTTCTGCCTCCGTTTCTTCGGGGGATTCTGCTTCTTCAGAGCTTTCTGTTTCCGCCTCTGCCTCCGTTTCTTCCGAGGATTCTGCTTCCGTTTCTGCTTCTCCCTCTGTTTCTGCCTCCGTCTCTGTCTCTGCCGAATCTTCCGGCAATACAGATTCTTCTTCGACCCGGGTTTCTGTGACCGGATCGAAACTGCTCTCTTCCTGATCGGCGGAAGCTGTGAAATCCGGCAGCGCCATCCATACAATCAGTGCTGCCAGAAGTCCGGCGATCCCCCGACGAAGAATCCGTTTCCTACTTCGCATTTGGTTTTCTCCTTTACACATTTATTTGCAAAAACACATACAAAAAGAGCGCCTTACCGTTTTTCGGTAAGACGCTCTTTCAGGCTTCTGTATGCGGTTTTGTCCTGAATTTCGGTTCAGAATCATCAGTTTTCTATATTCACCCCCAAAAAGGTTATTCTTCCTCCTCCTTCTTCGGAAGGAAACTCAGAATATAAGAGGAAAGGCTCTTGCCCTCGGCTCTTGCCGCATCGACAAGTCCCTGCTTCTCTCCCTTTCTTACTAAGAGCGTAATGCGCTCATAATGCTCTTTCTTGTACTGGTTGTTAAGGATCATCTGCTCGTAGGCCTTCATCCTCCGGCGCTGCTCTTTCTCCAGATCTGTCAAATTCTTATCTGCTTTTCTTTTTGGCATATTACCACCTTTCCGGAATCGGTTATAACAGATTCCCGTATTATAATATATTTTTTTTAAGCTGTCAAGCTTACAGTTCGACTTTTCAAGGCGGATTCAGTATTTTATTTTCTGCTCGCCCATCACGGTTTTAACCGGTTTCTGCTTCCGGACCTTCGGCAGGAAAATGCTTAAAAAGATCAGCGCCGCGACAAGAAGGACCGCAACCGAAAGGCCGATTTTTGTGCGCATCAGCCGCACTGCCCGGCCGATAAACGGAATCCGAAGCGCCACCCGGCCGACGATCTGGCTGAAACTGATCGGCGGGTCTTCGGACATGTTCGCATCGCCTTTCGTGATGACCGTATCGCCGTCGATGCTGACAATACGGTGACTGATCAGCATTTCGTCGGTCGTCCCTTCCCCGCGGATATACAGCACGACGTCTCCCGGATGGTAGGCTTCCTGTTTGTGTTTCTGGAAAACGAGTACATCATTGACGTGGATGTTCGGCTCCATGCTTCCCGATACGACGACCGCGTAGCCGAAACCGATCCGGAGTCCGAATCTGGTCTGCTGCAGCACGCCGATCAGCACGAGAATCACGAGAATTCCGATCATGACGCGCCCGAACGCGGCAAGTATCGTTCCGATCACCTGTTTCATAGTGCCTCCTCCATGATCTTCTGCGCGATCTCAAGGCAGAGCGCCGAGGTATGCGCCACTTCGGACAGATATTCTTCTGCGCCGCCCGTGATGCCGTCGCTGACCGTTTTGATCATCAGGCAGGGGATCCGGTTCCGGTAACAGGTCAGCGCAATGCCGGCCGCTTCCATTTCACAGATATCCGCCCCGAAGAGCTGATGAAGTTCCCGCTTCTTCACAGGATCCGCAATAAATTTATCCGCAGAGGCACAGATCACAGGCCGAAGATCCGGCGCAATCTGCCGTGCCGCCGCGAAAAGCTTTGCATCCGTCGGAATGAATTCGTCCGGAAGCTCCAGATACTGCCCGCGCTTTGTCCCGTCGATCGCCTCTGCATCATAATCCGCGTGTACAACCTTTTCCACGATACAGGATTTACTCTTCGCCATATCCTCCGTCAGTCCGCCGACGACGCCGAAATTGACGACGAGATCCACTTTGCATACTGTGATCAGAAGCTGGGTTGCCGCAGCTGCCGCAATCTCTCCGACACCGGAATGCATGACATAGAGTTCATTTCTGCCGCTGCTGTATACGCGAAGTTCAAAGCTTCCGAAGCGCTCTGACTGAAGAGGCTCACCGTAACGCTGAAGCACCGCGTCGATTTCGACGGCTACCACCAACCCGATTCGTTTCATCCCGGTCACCTGTACAGTTCGCCGGAATCCACGGCCGCCTTGACATAGGCGGGCATTTCATCGATCGCGATCACATCAGAGAAACGGACAGTCCGCTTATCAAGATCCACCAGATTCTTCGGAACCTCAGCCCCTGTCAGATCCCGGATCATCGGAATCACGGCAAATGCATCCGAGACTTCCGGAAGATTCAGAGCTTCGCGGACCGCATCCGGGAATTTATAGGCGCTTGCCGTGGAAAGCACCACGTTCGGACGGACAGAGCCGGTGTTTTCAGTATAGCAGTCGGCGGCAGCCCAGGCAACAGCCGTATGCGTGTCAATCAGATAACCGTACTTTTCGTAAACCTCCCGGATCGTCCGGACAGTTTCCTCTTCGTTCGTATCATAGGAAGCAAAGCTCTCCTGCAGTTTGCCAAGCATTTTTCCGGGAATCTCAAAACGCCCCGTCGCATTGAGGCTTTCCATGAGTCCGCGCACCATTTCGCAGTCTCCGTCCGAAAGGTCGTAGAGAAGCCGCTCCAGATTGCTTGAAACGAGGATGTCCATTGAAGGAGAATTGGTCCGGTAGAAGGGACGGTTCTTGTCATAGATACCGGTATTGACGAAGTCGCGGAGCACGTTGTTCTGGTTGGAAGAAAGGATCAGCTTCCCGACGGGAAGTCCCAGTTTTTTGGCATAGTAGCCTGCTAAAATATCGCCGAAATTGCCGGTTGGAACCGTGTAATCCACCGGATCCCCCAGAGAAATCTCACCGGACCGAAGCAGCGCCGCATAGGCCCTGAAATAATAGACAATCTGCGGAACAAGGCGTCCGATATTGATGGAATTTGCGGAAGAAAGCGTTGTCTGGTTCTCCGAAGCAAGCGTTTCCGTCAGGGCGGAGAATATTTTCTTCACGCCTGTCTGCGTGTCGTCGAAATTGCCGCGCACCGCGACCGAACGGACATTTCTGCCGTCCGCCGTCGACATCTGAAGCTGCTGCACCGGACTCACGCCGCCGTAGGGATAGAACACAATGATCCCGGTTCCGGGAACATCTTTGAAGCCCTCCATCGCAGCCTTTCCGGTGTCTCCCGATGTAGCGGTCAGGATCAGGATCCGCTCCTTCTTCCCGAGCTGCTTTCTTGCCTCGGACATCAGGACCGGAAGCGCGGAAAGCGCGACATCCTTGAAGGCTGCCGTCGGGCCGTGGAACAGTTCCAGCACGAAACGTCCGCCGACTTTTTTCAGCGGCGTAATCTCCGGATCGTCAAACTTGTCTGTATAGGAACGTGAAACGATATCGGGAATATCTTCAAAATCCGAAAGGAAAAATGCCAGAACCCGTTCTGCCATCTCTTCTGTGGAAAGCTCCATGAGCGTTTCCCAGGGGAAAGCGGAAAAATCCATCTGATCCGGCACAAAAAGGCCGCCGTCCGGCGCAATGCCTTTCAAAACGGCTTCCCGCGCCGAAAGGCTGTCTGAATTGCTTCTGGTACTTCTGTAACGCATACTGATCTCCCATGAAGATAAATTGATAACCATACAATATTATAATGAATCATCTACATATGTGCAAGCCCCAGTTTTCGAAGTCTCGCCCAATTTTTCAGGCATTTTACCAATTTCTTCGTGCAATTAGTCAATTGTGAAACAGGATTCCTTGTTATATAATGTTCACTATCTATATCTGGAGGTGGATCGGATGAAGGCAGCCCTTTTGGGTCACGGGACCATCGGCGTCGGCGTAGACAGAATTGCAAAAGAAATCCCGGAAATCGAGATTGTCCGGGTCTGTGCGCTGGAAACGGACGACGAAATCATCAGCAGACACACATTTGACGCAGACGATATCCTGAATGATCCCGAGATTGATACAGTCGTCGAGGTCATGGGCGGAATTCATCCGGCATGGGAATACATTTCCCGCGCTATGAAAGCCGGCAAAAATGTCGTTACGGCCAATAAAGCCGTCGTCGCCGCGTATTACCGCGAGCTTCTCACACTCTCCATCGAGCATCATGTTGCGTTCCGCTGCACTGCTGCAGTCGGCGGAGGAATCCCCTGGCTTGTGAACCTCAGCCGCGAAAAGCAGGGCGACCGGATCACAAAAATCGGCGGCATCATGAACGGCACGACAAACTATATCCTGACACAGATGGACCTTTGCGGCAGCGCTTTCTCGGAGGCCCTTTCGGAGGCGCAGCGTCTTGGCTATGCAGAAAAGAATCCTTCTGCCGATATCGACGGCGATGATGTGCGCCGGAAACTGGCGATCTCCGCGAGCGTCGCATACGACTGCTTCGTCGATGAGATGAAGATTCCGACCGCCGGCATCCGCTTCGTCATTCCGGAGGATCTGAAAAACGCCCGGGCAAAGAACTGTGTCCTGAAACTTGCGGCATTTTCCGAGAAAACAGATGCCGGATTATCTGCCTGTGCTGCGCCTTTCTTCGTCCCGAAGGATCTGCTTCTTGCTGCAGTTCCCGAAAACATGAATCTTGTGACACTTTATGCGGATCATTCCGGCGAACTCAGCTTCTACGGTCAGGGCGCCGGCCGCTATCCGACCGCAAAGAACGTGGTTCTCGACCTTCTCGATATCATTTCGGGCGTCGGAAGCTTCTATACAGACGCTTCTGAACCGGCCACGATTGACAACGAGGCGCTGACACTTTCCTGGTATTTCCGCACAGAGTCAGATATTCTCCCGGAAGACCTTATTTTGGAAAGGATCGGAAATGCCGTCATAACGGCCCCGCTTTCCGTATCGGAAGCGTTCCGGCTGTACCATGAACTGAAAGAAAAAAATCCTGCCCTCTTTATGGCGGGAATTCTATCATAAAACCATTCTCTGAAAGGGATTATTCATGCTGAAAGTAGCAAAATTCGGCGGTTCGTCCATGGCGGACGCCGCGCATTACACCAGGATCCGCGGTATCATTTTTTCTGATCCCGCGCGCCGGATCATCGTGGTTTCCGCGGCCGGAAAACGGGACAGCAACGACTATAAAATCACCGATCTTCTGTATCTCTGCCACGCGCACCTGAAATACGGCGTTCCCTGCGATTCGATTTTCGAGACGATCCGGACGCGTTATCTCAAGATCCGCGACGAGCTTCAGATCGATCTTCCCCTTGAGGATGACTTTGATGCGCTTTTTGCCGAGATGAAGACAGGCATCACAGAAGACCGGCTCGTGAGCCGCGGCGAATACTTCAGCGCGAAACTTTTGGCGGCTTTTCTGGGCTTTGATTTTATCGATTCCGAGCTCTGGGTCAAATTCAAATTTGACGGCACCATTGACCAGGAAGCCACCTACACCGCGCTCTCCCGTGCGGCAGCCGGCCGGAGCGCAGTCATTCCCGGATTCTACGGCGTCATGCCCGACGGCCACATCAAGCTGATGGACCGCGGCGGTTCGGATATCACCGGCGCGCTTGCGGCAGCAGCGCTTGATGCTGATGTTTACGAGAACTGGACGGATGTTTCGGGTATCCTGATGGCGGACCCGCGCATAGTGAAAAATGCCCGGACGATCAGCCGGATCACCTATTCGGAGCTTCGGGAACTCAGCTACATCGGCGCGCAGGTGCTGCATGAAGCAACGATCTTCCCGGTCCGCGAGAAAAATATTCCGCTCAATATCCGGAACACGAACGATCCCTCCAACCCGGGCACGATCATCCAGGATTCCTTCGAGGATGATGCGCCGACAGAGGGCAGCCTGATTACCGGCATTGCCGGTCGAAAGGGTTTTAATATCGTAACGATTACGAAAAACGGCATGTCCTCGGAGGTCGGATCTCTTCGGAGAATCCTCGAGATTTTCGAACGGTTCAGCATCTCGATTGCCTATGCTCCGAGCGGGGTCGACTGCTATTCCGTCGTCATTGAAAACAAACAGTTTGAGCCCTGCCGCTACGCATGTCTTGCGGAGCTTCAGAAGGAAATCGAACCCGACCACATCCATGTCAGCGAGAACATTGCGATTGTCGCAGTCGTCGGCAGAAAAATGGTCTTCCGCACCGGTTCCTCGGGCCGCATTTTCGCGGCACTTGGTGAATCCGGCGTCAATATCCGGATGATATCCCAGGGCCCGGAAGAACTGAATATTATCATCGGTATGAAGGAGCGCGATTACGAAACGGCCGTCCGGACGCTGTATGAACGCTTTATCCACTGATTTTCGAAAAAGAAAGGACAAGATCCCATGAAAAATGTGAATATTGCCATTTTAGGCGCTACGGGTGCCGTCGGCAGTGAAATGATTAAGATTCTGGAGGAGCGCAATTTCCCGGTCGGACAGCTTCGCCTCCTTGCAAGTGCCCGTTCCAAAGGCAAAAAGGTTCTTTTCCACGGTGAAGAAGTTGTTGTCGAGGAAGCAACCCACGACTCTTTCTCGGGCATGGATATCGTTCTCGGTGCTGTACAGAATGCGCTTGCACAGGAAATGCGCCCCTATATCAATCACGCAGGCGCGGTTTTTGTAGACAATTCCAGCGCTTTCCGCTATGACGACCATGTACCGCTTGTCGTTCCGGAAATCAATCCCGAGGACGTCAAAAACCACCGCGGCATTATCGCGAACCCGAACTGCTCGACGATTATCACGCTGGTTGCCGTGAACCCCTTAAATGCAATCTCTCCGATCGAGACGATGATCGCATCTACCTACCAGGCCGCTTCCGGCGCAGGCGCCGGCGGACCGATTGAACTCGACGGCGAAGTGGAAGCCATCCGTGCCGGTGAAAGCTATGAGCCGAAGGTTTTCCCCTACCAGCTTGCGTACAACGTGATCCCCTACATCGGCTCTCCCACGGACGGTCTTTACACCACCGAGGAAATGAAGATGCAGAAGGAAGGACGCAAGATCATGCACCTTCCGGAAATGCGCTGTACCTGCACCTGCGTCCGCGTTCCGGTCGTCCGCAGCCACAGCATTTCGGTCACGGTCCGCACCCAGGAAAAGATTTCCGTCGCGGAAGCCCGCGACATCATCTCGAAAGCACCCGGATGCCGTCTTTTCGATGACCTGCAGAACAAAGTCTTCCCGATGCCCCTCGTGACCTCCGACCAGGATCTCGTCTACGTCGGCCGCATCCGCGAAGACCTGACTGACAGCCGCGGCCTGACGCTCTTCTGCTGCGGCGACCAGATCCGGAAAGGCGCCGCCACAAACGCCGTCCAGATTGCCGAACTGCTGCTGTAACAGAATACCGGACATAAAAACAGCCTTCCCTTTTGGGAAGGCTGTTTTTATGTCGGATGAAATATACACAGTCTTACTTCCGCGCCTCTATCTCCTTGCAGATGCGGTCGTATTCATCCTCGTCAAGCTTGTAGAATTTCTTGTAGAGGAAGAACGCGAGGAGCATGAAGATCATCGGCAGGAAGACCATGAAGAGCAGCATGCCGACAGACTGGCCATGCGTCGCTAATTCCAGCACTTCATCAACTGCGGCGTTTTTCGCTTCTGACGTAATCACACCGGTATTTGCCTGCTGTTCCAGTTCGGAAATCTGGTTGGTGTATTCCGTAACGCGGAAAATCATATAGGTCAGATAAGTCAGGCCGACGACGATTGCGCTTGCCATCTTGGTCAGGAAGGGACGCATCGAAGTGATGATCGCCTCGTCACGCTCGCCGTTCTTGTACTCGTTGTATTCGACTGTATTGATGATCGAGATCATCATGATCAGGTACATCGAGTAGAGACCGAGGTTCGAAAGCATGTAGCCGATCGTCAGCATCCAGAAGCCGGCCATATTGCCGGAGAACGCGATGCCAGACAGAAGCTGCAGCGCGAACCCGAAAAGCGCACCGATCACCATGTAGGTCATCAGCTGTTTCCGTTTGAACTTCCGGGAAAGCATCGGATAGAACAGCATCAGAAGGGCCGTCGCCGCCACGCCGATCGTCGAGAACAGCGAGTACAGTCCGCCTTCATAGCCATAGGTGAAGTAAACGTAGGTGGAGCCGACGCCGGCAAGCACGAAGTTGTTGCCGAGCTGCTGCAGCAGGAAGATCAGGATCATCCACACCAGCTGGTCATTTTTCGTAATCGTTTTGATGATTTTTTTGAAGCTGACCTTCGGAGCAGCCGTCTTCATATCATCTCTTCTTTCCCGGACGCCGAAAAGCGTAAAGAGCATGAAGAGCGGCGTCAGGATACAGATCACAAGTGCAATCTTTCCGTAGGCATACTGCGCATTTCCGCCGATCGCATACTGTCCGGTCGTAAAGATCGGCACCAGCATGGAAGCGAGCGTTCCGCCTACGCCGGCAAAAAGCGTTGCGCGGGAGGTGAAGGTGTTCCGCATGTTTCCGTCAGAGCTTAATGCCGCAACCATTCCCCAGTAGGAAATGTCATGCATTGTATAGGTGATGCTGTATGCGAAGTAGATCACGCCGAAGAAGACGATGAAGCTCCAGCCCGTGAGGCTCGTATTGAACGCAAGATACACCACAATACAGGTCGTCAGGATACCGACTAAAAGCCAGGGTTTGAATTTGCCCCACTTTGTCCGGGTCCGCTCAATGATGTTGCCCATGATCGGGTCGTTGATCGCATCAAAAACACGCGCGGCGATCATGATTGCCGTGACCGCGCCGAGCTGCGCATTCGTCAATTGCTTCGTGTAAAGGATAAAGAGCAGAATAAAATTCGTAAACAGGCTGTAGATCATATCCCGGCCGACTGTGCCCAAAGGATAAAACCACAGATTCTTTTTCTGCTGCTTCTGATTCTCCTGTTCCATAAAAACCGCCTTTCCATACCCCTCCGGTCCTGCCGGATTTATTCTTCCGCTTTCTTTTTCAGAGATCCTGCCGTGAAGAAAGCAAGAACGCCATACATGACAAATACAAAGAACTTATAAACCGGCCAGGATGAGACCGCCAGAGAATAATGCATGTTCCTCAGCCTGGTGAACAGATAGGACGAGAAGACCTGCCCTGCCCCATTCCGGAAGAAAGTCGCGTTCATGCCGGAGAACACTGCCGTAATCACCGGCGAATCGATCGCAAAGAGAATGCAGACAATCCCCATCAATATGACGAAGCCTCTCTTCCCGGACAAAAGCGATATCGCCAGAAGCAGTACCAGAACGCCCTCAATGAGGAACGGAAACACCTGCACCAGATTGTACATCGGCTGGTTCATCGAAAGGATAACGATCGACATCAGAATCCCCTCAACAAGTGAAAACACACCGCTCACAAGAAGCAGGATTCCCCGTTTCTTCATGAATACGCAGAGAACCGGAACCGCAAGAAGCACCAGATACGGAAGCCACCTGAGATACCCCATGAACGGGCTTCCCGGCATCAGGCGCATGATCGGAACCTTCATGGTCCAAAAAGCATAGATTGGCTGTGATTCCGTGAGAAATCCCTGTGCAACCTGACGCATTGTAATCTGGAATACGCGGTCCATCGTTTTGTCAACCATCGTGTTCACGTAGATAAACTTGAACACAAACTCAGCCGCGAGACCAAGCACAGCCAGTACGAGCAAGATAATCAGTAACGGCTTATTACTCTTTTTCTCAGAACTCATTCTTTCCCCCTTTCTTCTCCGCCTGTTTTGCCGCTGCCTTCTTCATATAGAGGACAATCATGAGGCAGATCGCCGCGCAGGCCGAGAGCACCAGAAGCGACACCCACATCGGCATATCCTCTGCGGACGGATCGCCCGTTACCGGCGAATCCTCTTCATGTGACTGCGGCTCTGTGGAAGTGGTCGTCTCCTGATCTTCGCCGCCGATCCGAAGCGTTGTTTCAACGCTTCCGTCATTGAAAACAATCCGCACAGTGTGAAGGCCGTTTTCCGTTCCGTCCAGGAAGCTCCTGTCAAAAGTAATGATCGTACTGCCGGAAGCCGCCGTGTAATCGCGGTACCGTGACAGGACCCGGTTATCCAGAACGACGTTGGTAAAATGCGTATAACAGGAGTCGTCGTCCCAGCTGCGCTTCACAACAATGATCACATTCTTGTCGCTGCCCTTTTCGTACTGCTGGTCTTCGCCGTTTGTAATCCTGTAGCTGATCTCTCCGGTCAGGACGCCGGAAATCCATCCGCAGTACAGCGTCATGTCGGATGAGACTTCCTCCAGGAAATCATACGGGACTTTCCGGGCGATGTCGGAATACCAGCCGTCGAAAATGAAGCCCCGTCTCGTCGGATTCTCCGGCCGGACCGCGCAGTTCCCCGATTCTACGGTCTGTTCCGGGACTTCCGAACCGCCGCCCGTATCAAAGCGCACCGTATAATGATAGATCACTGCAGGCGTTTCATCCTGAACTGCTCCCCACTGCGCGACAAGAATCATGTCCGAATTCACATTCATGGACTCTCCGGCAGGGCCGAAGTTCCAGCGGACAAAGCGCTTGCCGGCCGGCGCTGTGAAATTGCATCCGGGAAGCACATAGGACGATCCGCGGTCCACGCGGACGCTTTCCATCCATCCGGATCCGCCGTTTGCATCAAAACTGATCGTGTAATACTCACTTGACAGCCACCTCGCATAGAGCGTGAGGCTCGTCGTCACCGGTGACTGGAAATCATAGACTGTCGAATAGGTGCCGTCTGTGTACCAGTTGTCAAATTCATAGCCCTGGCGCACCGGATCTGCCGGCCGGGTCACTGCCTGTCCGTACGGAATCGACTGAGAAGGAATCGAAGATCCGCCGTTTGTATAGAAGGTCACGTTATAGTTGCCGGTATAGCTCGTCGAATTGCCGCCGACTTCCTTCCACTGCGCCTGCAGGGAAACCGGCCCCGTAATCTCAATCTTCGTGCCGGCCGGTCCGAGATCCCAGCCGTCAAACTTATGTCCTCTGGGTGGTGTGAAATAACAGGTCGGAAGCGAATACTGCTGGCCTTCGTTCACGGTAACCGGATTCATCGTCCCGGTACCGCCGTTGGAGCCAAAGGTCACAAGTGCAGTCCATTTGGCATATACGGTCGTGGCTTTCGTCACTGTCGTTGTGAAATTGTACGGCAAAGTAAGAGAAGAATTGCTGTACCAGCCCGCAAAGGTCAGGCCCGTCTTTTTCGGAGCTGAAGGCTCCGTAGCTCTGTTGCCGGTCCGGATTTCCTGCTGCAGCGGAACTGACATCGTTCCGCCGTTTGGTTCAAATGTGAAGGTACAGGTCCAGGCCGCATACAGATTGAGATCCTGGTTGACGGGGGTGCTGAAATCGTATTTATTTTGACATTCTTTTTCTTTATACCAGCCGTCAAAGGTATATCCGTCCCGTACCGGTGTTTCAGGCTCGGTGGCTACCGATCCTGGCTTCACCTGCTGTGGTGTCAGCTGACTGGAAGAATAATTCAGATAGAACCGGACAACGCGGTTCTGGACCCACTTCGCATAAAGCGTCAGGTTATCCGTTATAGGCTTTGAGAAATCATAGGCATTTTTGCATGCTTCATCCGTATACCAGCCGTCGAAGCTGTAGTCTGCCCTCGTCGGATCTGAAGGCTTTGCTGCAGTGCTGCCGTCTTTTACTGACTGTGAAGCGACTTTTGAGCCGTTTCCGGTTGAGAATTTCACCTCATAATAAACAGGGAAATTGGAAAGCCACAGATTTTTAGCATCCGCAGTCTTAAGCTTCTCCGAAAGCACAAAGCCTTCGTCAGTTTTTGAAAAAAGCTCGTCCTTTTCCGGATCGCACAACATCCCATAGTCGAGTGTATTTTTGCCATCTGCATCTGCGAACCCGGACAGAATCACGATTTTGCCGCGGCAAGCAGATAATGCAGGGAGTTTCTCGTATTGATAAGCACCATTTTCCGTGTAAAGAATTTCTGAATTAACACGTCCTGCGAGTCCGGCAAAGAAATCGTTGAGGCGTTTGATTGTTTCATCCTGCGTTGATCCTTCCGGACGAAGCAGTAAAATCACCGTTTCATCTTTGTTGTCATCCAGAAACTTCATTACACTGTCAGCAATAAGCTCGCTGAAAGTCAGAACTGTATCGTCATCTGTCTTTTCTGTATCCTGATCGTTCATTCCGTAGAACAAATACGATCCGGCACCGACACAGACATACAGCGCCTTTCCTTCATACTTCTCTCCTGCCGGATCCCAGACATCATCGCCTTCAGCGGTGAGTCCGATCTGGAGGATCCGGACGCCCATTGAAAGCTGCTCTAAAACCGTCCCTTCCTGTGCCGGCTCTGTCGTTTCGGAAGGATAAACTGTATTTCCCTGATAGGCACTGGATACGACCTTCATTCCTGAGTTCTCTGTGCCGGGGATATTCAGTTTTGAGAGTTCTGTATCATCTGCAATTCCGGACATCCATATACTGCCGTCCAGCTTCTCTGCTTCGGCACGGCTGAGTGTCCGTGTCTGATCAGCAGAAACAGTCGCTGAAAACGCCGTAATGATCAAAATCATCCCAGCAAAAAGCAGCGCCTGTCGAACAGTTGACTTTATTTTTTTCACCCGGTTATCCTCCAGAGAAGCGGAATAGATATAGTTAAAATTATTATAGCCGAACCCGGCTGTAAAATCAAGAACTTCCGTTCGTATCTTCACAGAAAAGTGCATAAAATAACAGCGTTGTTATCACTATGTATTTACGTAAAAAGCGGAGAAAGATTGCTCCTTCTCCGCTGAAACATAATCCGATATCATTCAATTCTGATCAATGTTGAACTACCCCCACCTACGCTGCGCTTAGAGGAGGGGGATTCCGGTCTCGGGCCCGTCTCCGTAAGCTGATTTCCCATGCAGCATATCCGGGATGTTTCGCGCTTCACCGGACGGTTCCTGCCCTCCACGCGCATGACTTCGGACCGTCCCGGCCCTACTGGTTATGATTGGCTGACTGTGTTACACCGATACTCCTGCCAGTATCCGAAGCGCTTCATCTCTTATGTTGAGGCTTGCGTTCTCATCCCGCTGATGCACCTTCCCGCACTTGGGACAGGTCCATGTTATAAGACGCTTTGTCTTTACATCCGGAAACTGATATCCGCAGTCATGACAGATCTGGCTTGACGGGAAGTATCTTCCCACTTTGACTAGTTTCCTTTTGTACCAGTCCGCCTTGTACTGAAGCATGGATACAAAACTGTTCCACCCGGCATCCGAGATCCGTCTTGCTGTATCCGTATCGCCTTCCCGGAGAAGATGCTTTACATCAAGATCCTCGATACCGATGATACTGTACTTCCTGATAAGATCCGTTGACAGCTTCTGCAGGAAGTCGTTTCGGAAGTCCCTGATCCTCTGATGGAGTTCAGCTACCTTAATCCGTTGCTTCTCATAACGGTGGCTGCCCCTTGTTTTTCGGGACAGTACACGCTGTTCATGAGCAAGCCGCCTTAAGAGCTTCCTTAACGGTTCAGGGTTGGATATATGTTCCAGGTTATCTGAC
>JAFYGJ010000005.1:0-3131 GCA_017543275.1 Lachnospiraceae bacterium
CCATGACGGCAAGGCCGGAACCGCAGATCGCTCCAAGGCAGACATGAAGGAGGTCATGTATGGAAATCAAGTATAAGCAGTGCGGGGACTACCTGATCCCGGACCTTGAACTCCGGGATCAGCGGCGGATCGGTCACTACGGCAGACTTCGCAAGGCATACCTTGAAGAACATCGGCCCGCCCTGTTTGCGGAACTGGTGCTGTCCGAAAGGCTTTACGATCACTGTGCGGAGATTGAGGATGCTGTGCATGACAGGCTGGAACTCATGATCCCGCAGATCGCCGCGCGGAACGGCATCGACGAGTCTCTGAAAGCGGCAAATCCGCTGGAATGGGTGGCGCAGATGAATCTGTGCAAGGCGCAGGCGGAGGAAGCCGTATTGGCGGAATTGATTATCGACTGATAAACAGGTTACCTGAATCTGAAAATCCCCGAAAACCCTGCGGCTTCCGGGGATTATTCCTTGTACGCCCACTATGGGCAATAGCTTGAAAGTCCACTACACGCTTGATAGTAGGAAGTGTTAGTCTCCCCCCTCCTGCCTGTCTTCGAATAAAAACCCCAACCCGTTTTCCACAGCGATGTCCTTCGCCAGGCTGGTCGATGGATCTTCGTTGGTGTGCGGGACGATCTCATAAGTCCGTCGCCCGTCTTCTACCTTTGCCGACAGACAACCGACCCCCGGAACCGCACCGCCTCCATATTTTGACGTAAGCTCATGCAGGTGCGTCGAGTAGAGCGTCCGGCATCCAGCGGAAAGAAGCCAGTCGATCAAGGCTTCTGCAAGATACAGGGCGTCGAATGCGCTGGTGCTTGAAAAGGTCTCGTCAAGCAGGAGCAGCGTGTCCGAGTTCGCTCCGTCGAGTGCTTCCCTCAGCCGGGCAGCTTCATTCGCCAGTCGGCTTTCGGTCGATCCCGATACGTCTCGCGTGAAGTGGACCGCAATCCGCGAAAAGGTGCGCATGACGGCGGAACGGGCGGGAACCGGCAGTCCGAGCTGGTACAGGAGCTGCGCGATACCGAGCGCGGTACAGTAGACTGTTTTCCCTCCGGCATTCGGACCGGTCAGGATGAAAATCCGTTTTTCGTCCGTTATCTGCACGTCACTTGGCACGATCCTGGTCACCGGAAGCTTGTCCGCAAGTGTGACACAGTACAACTGCAGGAGCTTTGTTGACTTCCCAGCTTCAGGAAACGTCATCGGGAGCTTCGCTTCCTTCATCCGGTGGAGCAGGGCCGTACAGGAGAGCAGATGTCCGATCTCCTCCGCACGCTCAATCAGGGAACGCATGACTTCCGCGCAGTCCGACATGATCCGGCGATGCAGGTTTCGCAGTGATCCGCGGACGATCTCGTTCATTGCCGAATAAAAAGCGCGATCGATGGCGAGCTTGTCCGGTCCGAGAAAGGTTCCGCTCTCGCGGATGCCGATGACGCCGAGGAGGGAATATCCATCACTTACCGCTTCCTTCCGCAGCCCGCGCTCTACGAAATTGCCCGCCATGAAGGGCTTGGAATTGATCGAGACGATTCCGGCTTCTGTTGCGGAAAGCTGTGCGTCAAGGTTGACGCCGATTGTCAGTGATCGGATGTTCCGAAGCGAATCCGCCAATGTATTGAGCCAATCTCGAAGTGCGATGAAATCAGGGTCATGGGCGATGGCCTTCACCGCGTTGAAAAACGCTCCAAGCCGTTCGGAGCGGACGTTTCCCCCCATCGCAAGCCCGGTCACGGCATCGGTAAAGATGGAGAGTTCCCGCAGCGCGTACAGGGCGGTTTCGCTGTCCTTCGGAAGGAATCCGCCTGCTTTGCGCATCAGATCGGCGAGAGCGTTGAGTTTTGTCTTTGCGTCGACAAATGTCTCCTCAAGCAGTGGATCGTTCAAAAGATCACGGAAGACCTCCTGCCGCGCCGTAATCTCCCCGGGATCGTCGGTCAGCCAGGAAGAAACGTCCGGGAGAGGGAAACGGAGGCTGTCGAGCGTCTCCGTTGACGCGATGTTTTTTTCCCCGCCACAGAAGATCGACGGGATCAGGATGCGTTCGGTCATATGACTGCCTCCCATTCGGTGATACGTTATGAGACGGTATCCGCTCGTCTATGGAAGTATGTTTTCGATCCGTCCCCAGAGGAAGCGGGTAAGCAGAAAGCTGAGAACATACCACACCGCCAAGGGGATCATGAGCTTTTTCCCGGACAGGTTGAACGACGCGCACTGCATCGAGAAGATGCGGAGTTTAAGGTACATATACAAATGTGCGGGGATCATCGGGATGAAGAAAACACTGTGGCAGAAAAAGGTAATGAGCGTCAGGGTGAAGGCATAGAAGAAAAAGGTCCGGATGAAATATCGCCGCGGAACGAAGCAGTACCGCTTTTCCATGTTGAGCACGGCAAGGTAGTCGGATAGATCCTCCGCCGTTCCCTGAGACTGGATATAACGTGCAACGGCCTCGGGGCTTTGCAGTGCGCCTTTAGGTTTGGAAAAAAGTTTCATGGGAACCTCCTTCCGACAAGAGATTCACGCTTTTGAACTTCGATTCGAAAACCGTGTGAGAAAGGGGAAAAGCAACCCTGAGCTGTATTTACACCGCTTCCGGCGTGGATTCCTCCGGCTTGGAATCATCGTCGAGGAAGTTCTGAGCATAGGTGTCGGAGAGATCGTAACGTCGGATGATAATCGCCTTAATCTGATCTTCGGGAATCTCCATGAATCTCAGGAGGCTAATATCCTCTTTAATCCGCTCCGTCCTCTGCGCCGCCATTCTGATATATTCCGGACTCAACGTCGTAATCATGATCTTCTCCACCTCCATTCGATGGGCGTTCAGGTACCCTGCGAGGTATCCTTTTTCAATGCACTCTTCTATCGTTTCGGCAACGGCACGCTGTTTCTCCTCGGGTGTCGCCGCTGTCAGAACCTTCCCGTCCCATATCCGGCAGAAGGCCATATACTCTTCGATGATCCCGCCTCTATAGTTCCCGTGGATGATATGCGCCATAAACTCCGGTTTCGCGGGATCGCCGCCGAAAAACTCTTTGTTCAGAGAAATTTCATCACAGTCAATCTTCTTTCTCCCCGTGTAGATTACAAACGCCTCGACGTCCGGGATGTCCACCTTAACCGATC
>JAFYGJ010000040.1:0-1518 GCA_017543275.1 Lachnospiraceae bacterium
CTTTGGTAAGGAAATCTGTTGTGAACGTTTTCTGGAGCAGCGCATCACCCCGGTATTTCTCATTCGTAAGAACCGACTCAATAGCGGAAACCGTCCAGTGCTTGTTGCCCGTCGCCGTTAGCCTCTCCCGCTTTTCCAGTTCCTTCTTGATGGCGCTCATCGAATAGCCCATCAGGAAATATTTGTAGATCATCCTCACTGTGACGGCTTCTTCCTCGTTGATGACGAAGCCTTTGTCGTAGCCAAGGAAATGGGAGAACGCGACGCTGACCTTTCCGTCCGCGAAAGCCTTACGCTTGCCCCAGGTGGTGTTCTCCGAAATACTCCGGCTTTCCTCCTGCGCGAGACTGCTCATGATCGTGATGAGCAATTCGCCTTTGGCGTCGAAGGTCCAGATATTCTCCTTTTCAAAATAAACCTCGACGCCGTTTTCCTTCAGCTGACGAATGGTGGTCAGGGAGTCGACCGTGTTCCGGGCAAAGCGGCTGATCGACTTGGTGATGATCAGGTCGATTTTCCCCGCCAGGGCGTCTTCCACCATCCGCTTGAAGCCCGCGCGGAACTTTGTGCTGGTCGCCGTAATGCCCTCATCGGAGTACATATCCACGAACTCCCAATCGCTGCGGCTCGTGATGTAGTTTTTGTAGTAGTCCATCTGCGCTTCGTAGCTGGACTGCTGCTCTTCGAGATCCGTTGACACGCGGGCGTACCCCGCAACTTTCCGCTTCGTGGCGGCTACGACCGAGGCCGAAGTGAATCGGTTTAAGGTCGCTGGAATTGTTGTCACTTTCTTTTCCACGTTTTCACCTTCCCATTTTCAAGAATAAACTCAATGTGATCATCATAGACGAGTATTGTCTTAACCTGTCTGCGGAAGGCCTCATCGTCTTCCGCGCCGACTGTTTCAGCGGCTTCCTCAAGCTCTGCTTCCGACAATGGGCGCAGCCCGCAGACTTTCATTCCTTTCCGCTCTCGGGTATTGCAGACCCATCGCTTTTTGCCGTCCGATGTGCGTCTGCTGATACCGCATCCGCAGTTTCCGCACTTCATCAGGCCGGAAAATCTGGTAGGCACAGCTTTGGTGTTAGGGCAAGCCTCCGCCCGCCGCTGTCGGATAATCTGCGCCCGCTCAAAGTCTTCCTTCGATACCAACGGCTCAAACATCCCTTCCACTGCGTACTGCGGAAGCTCGCCTCGGTTCTTTTTCCGCACGTGATTCTCTGTAAAATAATTCTTCTGAAGCACCATCGTGCCGGTATAGGCTGGATTTGAAAGGATATCCTTGATGGTGGACTCTGCCATCGGGCCGCCGCTCTGACCAACTATGCCGTCCTTTTTCAGTGCCTTGGCAATGCTGTATCCTGATTCTCCGGCGAGATAGCGTTCGAAAATCTGCTTCACAATCTCTCCCTGCTCCGGGATTATGCGGAACATTTCTCCGTCCCAGCTGTACCCGAAGGTCGCCTTATGACCGTTTGGTATGCCTTCCGCGAACCGCTTTCTGGTAGCCCATTTGAC
>JAFYGJ010000041.1:0-37415 GCA_017543275.1 Lachnospiraceae bacterium
GAAGGCATCGGCCTCTGCCGTACCGAGCACATGTTCTTCGAGCCGGAGCGTATCGCAGCATTCCGTGAGATGATCTGCTCCGACACCGTTGAAGCGCGTGAAGCCGCTCTTGCAAAGATCATGCCTTACCAGCAGCAGGACTTCGAAGACCTGTACGAAGCAATGGAAGGCTGCCCGGTTACGATCCGCTTCCTGGATCCGCCGCTTCATGAGTTCGTTCCGACGGACGAAGAAGACATCGCAGCGCTTGCGGAGGCACAGGGCAAGACCGTCGAGCAGATCAAGACGATCATTGCCGGCCTGCATGAGTTCAACCCGATGATGGGTCACAGAGGCTGCCGTCTTGCGGTTACCTTCCCTGAAATCGCCGAAATGCAGACCCGCGCCGTCATCCGTGCAGCGATCAACGTCATGAAGAAGCACCCCGACTGGGATGTGGTTCCGGAAATCATGATCCCGCTCGTAGGCGAACTGAAAGAGCTGAAATATGTCAAGGGCTTCGTTGCGAAGACCGCGGATGCGGAAATCGCAGCAGCCGGCGTTGACATGCACTACAAAGTCGGCACCATGATCGAGATCCCGAGAGCAGCCCTGACCGCTGACGAAATTGCGAAGGAAGCGGAATTCTTCTCCTTCGGCACGAACGACCTGACCCAGATGACCTTCGGCTTCAGCCGTGACGACGCAGGCAAGTTCCTCGGCGCTTACTATGATGCCAAGATCTATGAGAATGATCCGTTTGCGAAGCTCGACCAGGTCGGCGTCGGCAAGCTTGTGAAGATGGCAGCAACCCTCGGCCGCGAGACCCGTCCGGACATCAAACTCGGCATCTGCGGCGAGCACGGCGGCGATCCTTCCACCGTGGAATTCTGCCACAAAGTCGGTCTGAACTATGTGTCATGCTCCCCCTTCCGTGTTCCGATCGCGAGACTGGCAGCAGCTCAGGCAGCCATTGCAGAGATGAAATAAATAATATCTCGCAACAAAGAGAAGCGGCGTCCGAAAGGGCGCCGCTTTTTCATGCATATGCGTTTTCGTATACCGATTTTATTTCTTCGAAACCATATGGTAGCTCGTGACGCCGAGGATGGTTTCACCGTCGACCTGCAGGGCGCAGGGCTTGTCAAATTCGACGATCACGTCATGACCCTGAAGGACTTCGACACAGTCGGTGTGCTTCACGTGCTCGCCCTTGAAGATGCCCGGGAAAATCATCAGGGTTTTGAGCTTGCCGGAGCCGTAGAAGATCAGGGTGGAAGATTTATGCTCCGGATCAAGCCGCTTCTGGTCAGGCGTCGCATTCATGCCGCCGCCGATGAAACGTCCGTTCATAGTCATGGTAAGCCAGACTTTCTTATAGCTGCGTTTCAGGCCGTCCACAATCACAGTTGCATTGACGGGCTTGAATTTGAACAGAAGTCCCTTGATCGCGATTGAAGTATAATTAACTTCCGTGCCGGGTTTCTCCTGGCGGATCCGATCGCCTTCTTCGCAGCAATAACCGGGAATTCCAAAGGCGGTGCCATTGATAACCTTGTACTTTTTGCCTTTGACGGTTACTTCCGGCAGATCTTTCAAATAAGGATTCAGGACAAAAGGCGGTTCTCCGACTTTATCCCTGACATCATTCATGAAATCATTGCCGGTTCCGGCGGGATAGAACAGAATCTCTCTTTGCAGATGATCTGTATCACAGTCATTTATGAAATGGTTGAGTGTTCCGTCTCCGCCGCAGATCACGATCATTTCATCTTCGGGCGTCTTTTCGAAATAGGCGCCGTAATCCGTGATTTTCGTAATATCGTCGAACCGGACCTCATCACCCTGAAGTTTCGCCTTCAGTTCTTCAGCGGCCTTCAGGCCTTTTCCGTTTCCCGACAGGGAATTGTACAGAATCACATATTTTGCCATCGCTTCACCTCTTCAAACTCATTCGTTCCTTCCCCGAAAACTTCCGGGAGAAGTTTGACTTTACTCAGTCTATATGATACAATGCTTTTGGTATTTTGTAAAGCAATGACACGTATTTTTTGGAGTATTCAGACGTATGATTTTCAGTATCGATTTTGTCTTTTACCGGAATGGGCGGATCAACGTCCGCGGATGGGCGGCCGACAAGGAAAAGAGGGGCAGCATTTTCGCGGAACTCGTGAAAAAGAACGGCGAATCCGTGCCTTCATCCGTCGAATACGAAGCGCGCCAGGATGTCCTTCTTCATCTTTATCAGGAAGGCGGAACGGAGGAACTCGCTTTTTCCCTGACCGCCTATACCGATACGAAGGAGAATGTCCTCTTAAAAGTCAGCCTGCGCGATGACCCGGACACATCTGAACTGATCGATATCCGCCGCATCTACAGAAGCCGCTATTCCCTGAAAAGCTGGTACATATCCAAAGACCGCGACACTTTCCTCCGCGAGAAAAAGTACGGTGATCTGCAGTCGGATGATTTCTATTACCAGAAATGGTACGACGAGCATAAAATCACCCCCGCAGCGCTCAAAAAACAGCGAAAAGAGCGCTTTTCCCATGAACCGCGGATTTCCATCCTTGTACCAGTCTACAGGCCGGAGAAGGCCCAATTTGACGCAATGCTGCGGTCTGTAAAAGCCCAGTCCTATACGAACTGGGAGCTTTGCTTTGCGAACGGGACGCCGGACGATCCGGATCTTCAGAAAAGGCTCGAAGCCCTGTCGAAAAAGGACCCGCGGATCCGGGTGATGAAGCTTTCGAAAAACCTCGGAATTGCCGGAAACACCAATGCCTGTCTGGAGATGGCGGAAGGCGAGTGGTGTGCGCTTCTTGACCAGGATGACCTGTATGAACCAAACGCCCTTTATGAGTTTGTCCAAAAGATCAATGAATTTCCGGATTCCGAACTCCTGTATTCGGACGAGGACAAGATCGACAACGAAACCGGCGGACACCTGATGCCGCATTTCAAACCGGACTTCAGCCCTGCGCGCCTGCATTCGGACAACTATATCTGCCACCTTCTGATGGCAAAGACCGGACTCATGCGAAAGGTCGGCGGCGAACGTCCGGGCTTTGACGGCGCACAGGACTATGACCTTGTGCTGCGGCTCACGGAAAACACCAATGGGCCGGTCATTCACATTCCGAAAATCCTCTACAACTGGCGGGTTTCCAGGACTTCCACATCGGCTGATTTCGGGGCGAAAAGCTATGCAATCGAAGCCGGGCGCCGCGCCGTACAGGAAGCCTATATCCGCGAAGGATACGATACGGAGATTGTGAACTCAGACCATCCGGGGCGCTATGTCACGATTCCGCATCTTTCGGAATCACCGCTCGTTTCAATCCTGATCCCCAACAAGGACCACCGGGAAGAATTAGAAACATGCGTCGGCTCGATCCTGGAGAATGCCTCATATCAGAATTTTGAAATCCTGATCATCGAAAACAACAGCACGGAAGAGGAAACCTTCCGCTGCTACCGGGAACTGTCGGAACGGGATCCGCGGATCCGGGTGCTTCATTATCCAGACGTCTTCAACTATTCAAAAATCAATAACTTCGGCGCAAAGGAAGCGCGCGGCGAATACCTGCTTCTTCTGAATAACGACACTGAAGTAATTACCGAAAACTTTATCGAGAGCCTGCTTTTCTACGCGATGATGCCGGATGTCGGCGCCGCCGGAGCGAAGCTTCTCTATGCGGACGATACGATCCAGCATGCCGGCGTTACGGTCGGCGTGGAGGACCGGGTCATCCATATGTACGCCGGGGTTCCGAAGAAAGATCCGGGCTATATGGGACGGCTCATCACTTCCTGCGACGTCAGCGCCGTGACCGGCGCCTGCCTGATGACGAAAAAGAGCCTCTTCTGCAGCCTTTCGGGCCTGGACGAACAGTTCAGCGTTGCCTATAACGACGTCGATTACTGCCTGAGACTGCAGGAGCAGGGCCTTCGCATTGTCTACGACGCATATGCCGTGCTGTACCACTACGAGTCCAAATCCAGGGGTTATGAGGATACGGCGGAGAAGCAGGCGCGCCTGCAGAAGGAGATGGATCTTCTGAAGGAGCGCTGGCCGGAACGCATGAAGCGCGACCCGTATTACAATGACAACCTGTCGCTGAAAAGAGGGTTTTATCAGCTGCCATGAAGGAACGCCGTCTGCCGCTTTTTATCATCAAAATTCTGCTGTGTCTTGCAGCAGCTTTTGCAGGCGTCATTTATGTCAGCCTTGTGAAGGGAATGAGCGGCTTTTCTGGCGTTTCCGATCTTCTGCAGCGGGTCTTCAACCGCCCGCAGAAATTGATCGCCGCGATCCTCCTTTCCGGGATTCTGTTTGGGTTTACGATGCTTCCCCAAAAGGTCTGGGAGTTTCTGTTCCGTTTCCGGTACCCGATTGCGCTTGCCCTGTTTATCGTTCTCGTGATTCTCGGCATCAGCGGATCCTCCATCGGTTACTGGCACCGCTATTTCGGGACGGAGGATGTGGGTGTGCTTTTAGGAAGAAGCCGGGCAGGCCGTACGGATGAATGGGCCCTGTTTACACCGATGACGCTTTCACAATATGTCAACCCGAACGGCGCCTTTTCGTATTTCAGCCCGATATTCGGCGGAACGGATACGGATATGTTCATGCTGTACGGACAGCCGGTCCGGTCAGTCGGAACGGTCTTTCGACCGTTTTTCTGGGGATACCTGTTCCTCCCGGCAGCACAGGGGCTTTCGTGGTACTGGTGCGGAAGATTTCTGGCCCTTTTCCTGATTTCGCTGGAGTTCGGGCTGATACTCACCGAAAAAAACAGGCTCTATGCACTGATGTATGCGCTGCTTCTCAGCCTTTCCCCCTTTGTCCAGTGGTGGTTTTCCATCAACGGACTTGTGGAAATGCTGATCGCTGCAGAGCTTTCCATTCTCCTTTTCGACCGGTACCTGAAAGAAGAGAACTTCGTAAAAAGGACAGCGTGTGTCCTCGGCATCTGCCTCTGTGCAGGCGCTTTTATCCTGACGATTTACCCCGCCTGGATGATTCCGCTCGGTTATCTGATCCTGGCGCTTTTCGTGTGGGTGATTCTGAAAAACCGCGGAAAGATCAGGAGATTCAGCTGGAAAGACCTGCTGGCCGCCGGTGTCCTGGTGCTCGCGACGCTCGGGATTCTGGTTTCCGTTTTCCTGAAATCGGGCGATTTCATTCTGCGGATGCTGCATTCGGCTTATCCGGGGAAACGGATCGGAACCGGCGGATGGACTTTCCGCGTCAACGTTTCCCAGTACCTCGCTTCGGTCTGGTATCCGGTGGAAGGACTGATTGCGGCAGATGAACTGTCAGTCAATACAGCGGCGCAGGTACTGAGCTTTACGCCGCTGCCGCAGGTCCTCGCCATCCTGATCCTGTTCCGGCAGAAGAAAAAGGACAGCGGACTTGTGATCCTGCTGATTCTGAGCCTCCTCCTGTCTCTGTGGAGCGTGAAGGAAACGCCGGACTGGCTGAATACAGTGACACTCCTTCGTTTTACGACAGGCGGCAGGCTGATTCCGATACTCAGCCTGATCAACCTCATGATTCTGATGCGTACACTTTCCCTGACGGAGAAGCCCTACGGGCTTGCTGTGGGTATTGCAGTCGGTGTCCTCTGTGCGGCAGCCGTTTCCTGCTGGCATTACTTTTCGACGCAGCATTACCTGAACGGCAGCGTTTTCTCGATCAGGCCGCTGTTTTTCCTGACCGCTGCGGCTTTTGCCGTGATGATGTCGATATTGGTACTTTCTTCCGGCAGAAAAAAGCTGATGGTCTGGCTTACGGCAGCGGTTCTTGCGCTTTCCCTGATGGCAGGCGGTCTTGTGAATCCGGTCCGCCGCGGCATTTCGGATGTCACACAGATTCCGGCTCTTCTGATGATCCGGAATATCAATTCGGATCAGGAAGGACTCTGGGCAGTTGAAGGCGATTATCAGATAACGAATTTCCCTGCACTTGCGGGGGCACGCTGCCTGAACGCCACGAATATTTATCCGGATGTACAGAAATGGAAAACGCTGGATCCGGAAGGCACATACGAAGAAATCTACAATCGCTATGCCCATATCTCACTGCGGCTGAAGGCAGAGGGACAGGCTGAGTTTGAACTTCTGAATGACGACTATTTCCGGGTTACCATGACATCGGAAGAGCTGAAAACACTGGGAGTTCAATATGTACTGGCTCCGGCTGATTCGAGTCTTCTTCAGAATGAGGGGTTTGAGATTGCAGGCGAAATAGAAGGGTACAGAGTCTATCTGCTGCAATAGTATAATTGTTGAATGCTGACAGGAGTTACAGAGGAGTATCAGATGAAAGAAACAGGAAATAGGAGAAACAGAGATTCCTTTCGAAAGAATGCAGCTTTTCTGATTTTTCTAGTCTTTGTGTCGGTTATCCGGATCTGGTTGGCTGTCGGCACACCTGTTTATATTGTCTATGCAGTTCAGGACGATCAGCTGTTGATGAAACATTCCGCAGCAATGCTTCAGTTTGAATGGTTGGGTGAGTATACAGAAAACACTTTGACAAAAGGAACGGCTTTTCCGCTGTATATCCTGTTCTCCTGCTTCAGCAGGATTCCTTATACTGTTCTGACAGCACTGTTCTGGATTTTCGCTGATGGACTTATGACATTCAGTTTGAAGGATATTGTCCGGAACAGAGTGATTCTCGCCTTGATGTATGTTCTCCTGCTGTTTGCGCCGGTTACATCCTCATTATCATCATTCCAACGACTATATCGGAATTCAGTTGCTGCACCTGCTGCACTCTTATGCGCAGCATGCAGTATCTATCTGTTTTTGAATATTGAAAAAAGAAAGGTGCTTTCAGTTTTTACGAGTCTGATACTGGGCTTCGATCTATGGTTTGTGATGAATTTGAGAGAAGACGGAATCTGGCTGCTTCCACTGCCGATTGCGGCTGCAATACTCACGGTAATTCGCCTAATCCTGAAAAAACAGGAGAATAAACGGATGATATATAAAGCCTGTGTGTTTCTGATCATTCCATGGATCATGCTGGCAGCCGGTAATTTAACTATTTCACTGCTTAATTATCATACTTTTGGTGTATTCATAAGAAACGATCGAACACAGGGGGCATTTGAGAAAACTACTAATCTTTTTATTTCTGCAGAGTGTCCTGACGATGACTCGGATGAACGGACAGTTTGGGTATCCAGAAAAAAATATGACATGATGATTCGTGAGAGTCCGACATTGAGTTCTATTGCTCCGGAATTGCTGAGAGGATATGAGAAGTATTCAAGTGCCTGGAATATGGACGGAGAATGTAATGGTGATTTTTATGTCTGGGCATTGCGGGAAGGGGCAATGTACGCCGGTATCTACAGTACTGCGGCGGGAGCAGAAGAGTTCTGGGAAAAAGCATATAAAGAGCTGAACGAAGCCTTTGATACAGGCAGATTGAAAAAACGGAAAGCATTGTTTTTATCTTTCTCCAGCAGAGGAATTACTGTACAAAACATCAAGGAAATTCCTGAACTTGTTACAGACTGTATGCTGGCAAATGTTCTGTACTATTCTGAACAGGCAGCAGAATTCCCTGCTGAAAGTACGGGTGGGGTTCACTATATCAGAAGCGTAGAGAGTATGACCGGCTCTTATGCTATTTATCCTGATGAATATATCGAAAATGATCCTGCCCGGATCATCGGGCACAGAATGATCCGGCTGAATAATTTCATGACAGGTATTTATCGCCGGATTGCAGGTCCGATCTTTTTCGGAGGAAAGGCCGCGTTTCTTTTCCTTCTTGCTTATTGGATCATAATGACCGTCAGAAGAAAGCAGACATTCTTGACCGGTGCCAGCCTGCTTATTGCCGCAGGACTGTTTCTGACAGCCACACTTTTACAGTTTGCTGTCTCTTGGTTCTGTGTCTTTATGGGTGATCAACCGCTTAATCAGTGGTGGTTCTATGGAGGTCAGGCGGTTCCTTTCTATATGTCAGCGGATCTTCTGATGTTAGGGATGGCCTTTACAGTTGTAAAAACGTGGGTTGATGAGACAATCAAAAAACGCAAGAGACAGATCAGAAAAGATCCTGAGGAGGATTGATAAACTATGGATAAAATCGCAGTACTGATTCCCTGCTACAATGAAGCAGCGAGCATCGAGAAGGTCGTGAAGGACTTTCGCGCGGCGCTTCCGGAAGCGGTAATCTATGTGTACGACAATAATTCCACGGATGGGACGGCAGAGATTGCCGAGCGCGCCGGGGCAGTGGTGCGTTATGAGTACCTGCAGGGCAAGGGCAACGTCATGCGGCGCATGTTCTACGAGATCGATGCGGCGTGTTACCTGATTACGGATGGCGATGATACTTATCCCGCGGAATATGCGCGGGAAATGACGGACCGGGTGCTGACGCACAACGCCGATATGGTAGTCGGCGACCGGCTGTCCTCCACCTATTTCACGGAAAACAAGCGGCCTTTCCATAACCTCGGGAATTCGATGGTGCGCTTCCTCATTAACCTCCTGTTCCACGGCGAGATCAAGGATATCATGACCGGATACCGGGCTTTCGGCTATCGTTTTATCAAAACATTCCCGGTGCTTTCAAAAGGCTTCGAGATCGAGACGGAGATGAGCATTCACGCGATCGACAAGAATATGCAGGTCGAAAACGTAATCGTGGACTACCGCGACCGGCAGGCCGGAAGCGTATCAAAACTGAATACCTACAGCGACGGATTCAAGGTGCTCCGGACGATTGCACGACTCTATAAAAACTACCATCCCTTCGGATTTTTCGGGATTATCGCAGCCATCCTTTTCGCACTCGCGGTGGGTTTTGCGATTCCCGTCTTTATCGAGTTTGCAAAAACCGGCCTCGTTCCGCGCTTCCCGACGCTGATTGTCTGCGGATTCGTCTTCCTCGCGGGTCTGATCAGCTTTTTCTCCGGGATTATCCTGTCGAGCCTGAGGCAGAAGGAAAAGCAGGAATTTGAGCGGGATCTGATGGGGATAAGATCATGAAAACAAAGCAGACTGCGGAAAGAATCACAGTCATTGTTCTAGCGGTTTTAGTGCTGTTTGGAGCGGTGTCCAGGCTGATTATTGCCGCGAAACTTCCGATCTGGGGATTTGTCCCCGCAAAACAGGATGACGCCTTGATGGTTCTGAACGGCTGGAACCTCTATCATGGCAGCTGGCTGGGACAATACAATGAAGTGATACTGACCAAGGGCATTATGTATCCGCTTCTTCTGTGTGTCTCTGCCGGAACAGGGATCAGTATCCACATATGGGTGATGGCCTCATGGATCCTCGCGTCCCTGCTGTTTTCGATCGCTTTATACCCTTTTCTCAAAAACAGGATTCTGTTTCTGCTGCTTTTCGGACTGCTGCTTCTGAATCCCGCTTTCAGCAATAAATATATATTCCTTCGGGTTTACAGAAACAGTATAACAATGACGGAAGTGCTCCTGATTTTTGTAGGTGCTTTCGGATGTTTTGCAAGATACCGGAAAGGCCCTGTTCGAAGTCTCCCCTGGATGCTTCTTATGGCAGTCGGCTACATGCTGCTCCGTTTTACCAGAGAGGATTCCGCGTGAGTCCTGCCGTTTCTGATAGTATTCCTTCTCGTAATGGCTGTATTGATTGGAATCGGCTTTGTAAAAGATCATAAAGGGGCAGTGAAAAAAGCTGCGCTGGTATTGTGGGTGCTGCTTCTGATCATGCCGTTTCTTCTGACAGGCGCAGTCCACCGGATCATCGCGCTGAAAAATCAAAGCGTTTATGGCGTCGGAATTGTAAATGAACTCTCCGAGGGGGCTTTTTCCGACGCAATGAAAGCCGTGTATGCGGCCGATACCGAAGAAGAATTGCCGGATAATGTCACGGTGCCGAAAGCCAAACTCCTGAAGCTTTATACCTACAGTCCCTCCTTGAATGAGCTTTCTGACGCTTTTATGGAAATCTGGGACCAGTGGGACAGCGCCGACCGCCATCCGGGCGATGGGGAAATTGAAGGCGGATGGTTTTTCTGGGCATTTCGCGAAGCGGCTCAGCGGTCGGGATATCATTCATCCCTGCAGAAGAGCCAGGAATTCTATGGGAAAATCGCAGAAGAACTGAACAGCGCGCATGAATCGGGAAGCCTTCAGATGAAGAGGAAAACGCCAATGGCGCTTCTCGCTCCCATTCGTCCGGAATATATATGAAGCGCCTCCCGGGTACAATGATGCGCGGCTTTGGTATTCTTCTCAGGTATCAGGATCTCTCGATCGATCAGACAGACAGTATGATCGGGTCAGCGGAGTCCAATGCGATGTTTGAAGAAATGACTGCGGCGGGCTTGTACAGCAAAGAAATTAAGCCGGAAGCCGAGATAGCATCCTATCATAAAGCTTATTTCTGTATGAATCTTCTTTCCGCTCTGTTCAGATATCTATACATCTTATTGGCGGCAGCCTCTGCGGCGGGATTTGTCTTTTTGTGGGTTGAAATGATCCGGGGAAGAAAGAAAAACGAATCAGAACTTGCCGCAAAATGCCTGGTGACGACAGCGCTTCTTCTTTCGGAAATCGTATTTCTGACCGGTGTATCATATAACGAGATTGCTTCCTGTGAAACCCTCGTGGCAAACTATCTCTCGGCAGGATATCTTCTGGTATTTCTGACAGAAATCCTTACGATTCTGTGTGGAGCGGAAAGGCTGGTACAGCGGCTCAGAAGAGTCTAATTATTTGTGAAACAGGAGGAAAAGCAGGAACAGAGCGGGGGCTGATGAGGGTGAAAGAACATAAGAATGAGAAAGATTTTTGATAAAAAAAGTATCCTTTTTGTGACAGCAGTAATCGTTCTCTTCCTTCTGGAGTATGCAATTCTGCTTATGCCTGGGATGACATCCGGGATTCCCGAGGTGGTAAGTGAATCCCTATCTGCTTTGCAGATGCTGGTTTTCGGCGTGCTTCTTCTCGTTGTCATGCTGGTTTTGTTTAATCTGTTCCGTTTCCGAAAAGAGCCTTACACGGATCTGTACGTGTTCCTGTTTGTTATATTGTTTGGAATTCTCATTGCAGTGCTGAGCCCTGTATTAAACGGCTTTGACGAACAGGCTCATTTTTTCAAAACCGTCGCGACACTGGACGGGAAGATGTTTCGCTATGAATCTTATAACTACAGGGTTTCGGAAAGCTATGTGCTGCTTCGGGACCATTTTATGGACCGATGGTATTCGCCGCTGTTTTCCGGTAAATGGTCTCAGAACACCCTGTTTGTAGAAGCGCTTGAGAACGGATACGCGCAGCCTACATATCCTTTCTACGGTTATATTTTCTGTGCGGCAGGCATGGGGATTGCACGAATCATCCGGCTACCGATCGGAATGGTGTTTCTTGCGGGACGCATTTTCAATGCAATCGGATATGCTTTACTTGTTCTGACCGCGCTGAAACTGCTCCCCGGGGAATGCAAACAGGCTAAAAATGCTGTTATCATTGTTTCCTGCCTGCCGGGAGCTGTTTTTGTCGCAGCTCATTATACGCAGGATGGCGTGGTATATGGCCTGATCCTGATTCTGATTGCGCTTTTTCTTAGGATGTATGTTTCCGGGAAGACTTTCAGGCGGGATTTCATATTGTTTTCCGTATTCCTGCTGCTGCTTGTGCCGCTGAAGTATCCCTACATCCTGTTGGGGCTTTTACTCTTTATCATTCCGAAAGAAAACTTTACGCTGAAGAGAAGATGGCTGTGGATTGGTCTGCTCGCTCTGATGTCAGTTTTGGCCGCGGCAGTGTGGTTCATATTTATCAGCAGCCAGTATCATGAACCGCGGATGGAAAATGTAAACGGCATGGAGCAGCTGAAGTATATGATGACGCATCTGCCGTACTTTTTAGCCCAGAGTCTGGCAAGTTTTTTTCAGACCATCTGGTCATACTTTGCTGATAATATGCGCCTTTTCGGCGGCAGGAGCTTCTATGCATCCGAATCGGCAGGTATTGTTTTCGGAACCGCGGGCCTCCTCCTTCTTTTCTTTGCCGGTGCCGACCGGGAAATGAAGAGTATTCATCGATTTGTAATCGCACTGATCATATTCCTGACGATCCTTGCCACAGAGGCGGCGCTGTACGTCAGTTACAATTCACTTGGAAACAAAGGGTACATAGACGGTGTCCAGGGAAGATATTTTTACGGACTTCTGCCTCTTATTCCTTTTTTGAAATCAAAGCGTTTTTCCATTTCCGTTTTATCGGAAAAAAGCCCGTTTGAAAAGAACACGATTATGATGACTTTTGTTTTGCTGCAGATGGGCTGGTATTTGTTCGGGTTTTCCATTTTTGTGTAAAGATCAGGAGTGCTATTAAGCAGCATCATGAAAAAAATAATACGGAGATCATACATGCAGAACAGCTATGAAGCAGCGGTGATCGTCAACAGTAAGGGTGCCGCTCCGGAAGCGATCCGGAACGCCCTTCTTATGCAGCATCTTCCGCCGCACACGGTAAATATATGTCCGGAAACTGAGAGAGACGGCGGGTATGGACCTGGAAGCCTGCTTACGGAAGCTATTCGGGGGGCGGCTTCGGAATACCTCCTGATTCTTGACAGCCGGGCAGTTCCCGCATCGGAGCATTTCAGCGAAATGCTGATCAGATGCCTTCTGGAAGACCCGGATCTCTCCGCAGTTTATGCCTGCATGTACGCGGAGAAATCCGCGCGCAGCCTGAATAAGGCGATGGACGCAGCGTGGCTGACGGAAAAGGAGAACTTTTCGCTCGGGGATTTCTATGAACTCGGACCGGAGGTTTTCATGATGCCGATGGCAGCCTGCATGCTCCGCGTCGCGGACGTCCGGGATTATTTCATCGAGCCTTCGGGGCTTTCCCGGCCGGAATACGAGCTGAACGCGCATCTTCTGTACGATGGAAAGAAGATTGCGAAGGCAAAGGATGCGGCGGTCGATTATGCGCCCGGGATGTCCTTTGTCCGCTGCTTCAGGGAAGCCTTCCTTTACGGCGCGGCGCTGAAACTGTACTATACTTCTTTCGGGCTCAGCTGGAAGAATACGGCGCTGAAGATGAGTAACGGGATCATAAAACACGCGCGAAGGACGATGAAGCGCAGTCTGAAGGCAGGCGCTTTCTGGAATGTTCCGGCCATCCTGTTCAGGATGCTCGCGGCGCTTCTCGGGGACTTCCTCGGCGAAAACTACCACCGCCTGCCGCTTCGGCTGGACCGTCTGCTTTCCGCAGATCCCTATTTCTCCTGAAACAAACGGAGCATTTGAGAATCCATGTATTTTTTTATCGACGAGTTTTTTGAAAAAGACAACTGCCTGAACCTTGTAGGCTGGACCTCCGGCGAGACGGCGGATTATCCGACAGAATTCCATGTGTTTCTCGGAAACAGGGAAGTCCCGGCAGAGGTGACCCGCGGCAGGCGTCCGGATGTCGGCTACGCCTATCACGGCGATCCGACGAAGTATGATTACGGGTATTTTCTCAGAATTCCGGATGTGAAAAAGCGCATGTACCGCATTGTCGTCGAAGAGCGCGACGGGGAGAAGGTGCTGGACCGGATCGAGAAGAAGATGTCGGTTCCGCTGATCCCCGCGATCCGCCGCTACAAGAAGTTCCGCGCGGATCTTTTGCAGTTCCGAAGAAAAGTGGATCATTACCTGAGAAGGGACTACCATACCTACACCTACTGGTTCCATCATGTACGGATTACGCCGACTGAGCTTTCGGAACAGAGGAAGCAGCATTTTTCCCGGGAGCCCCTGATCAGCATCCTGACGCCGGTTTACCGCACAAAGGAGCGGTACCTCCGGGAAATGCTGAGTTCGGTCCTGAAGCAGTCCTATCAGAATTTCGAACTCTGCATCGTGAACGCAGATCCTTCGGATCAGAAAGTAAATACCGTCCTCGCGGAATATACCGCCCTTGATCCGCGGATCCGGGTCGAAAACCTCGCGGAAAACCTTGGGATTTCGGAGAATACGAATGCAGCCCTCCGGATGGCGAAGGGCGAATTCATCGCAATGCTGGACCATGACGACACGATCGAGCCGGATGCGCTTTTCGAGTACGTAAAGCTTCTGAATGAAAAGCCTGACACCGACATCCTCTACTGTGATGAGGACAAGATGCGGGATCAGACGGATTACTATTACTATCCGAATTTCAAGCCGGATTATAACCCGGATATGCTGTACCACAACAACTACATCTGCCACATGCTGATGCTCAGGAAAAATCTGATGGTGGAGCTTTCCGGTTTCCGGAAAGAATTTGATGGGGCGCAGGACTATGATCTCGTGCTTCGGGCACTGGAGAAGACGGATCGGATCGAACATGTCCGGAAAGTCCTGTATCACTGGCGATCGGCCGGCGGGTCAACCGCGAAGAAAGGCGAGAAAAAGGACTATGCGCAGGATAACGGCGCAAAGGCGCTGAATGAGACTTTCCTTCGGCGGGGTCTTTCGGCGGAAGCGGAGAAATCCGACATCGCGGGCTGGTATAAAAACCGTCTCACGATCCGTACAAATCCGCTGGTGTCGGTCATTATCCCCAACAAGGACCATATCGATTTCCTGCGGCCCTGTATCGAATCCCTGCAGAACAAATGCAGCTACAAAAACCTCGAGATTGTCATTGTCGAGAACAACAGTACGGAAGAGGAGACGTTTGCCTATTACGGAGAAGTGCAGAAGCAATATCCGAATATTGTGCTCCTTCACTACGAAGGCAGCTTCAACTACTCGCGGATCAACAATTTCGGCGTACAAGCGTCGCATGGCGAGCTGATCCTTCTTCTGAACAACGACACGGAAGTGATCAGCCCGGATCTTTTCGAGAACATGATCTGGTACCTGGAGCGCGATGAAGTCGGCATGGTCGGCGCGCGTCTTCTGTACGCGGACAATACGGTGCAGCACGCGGGTGTGCTGACCGGAGCGGGCGGACTTGCGGATCACATGTTCAAGGGCTTCCCCAAAGGAAAGCCTGGCTATATGTGCCGCTCAATCACGACGCACGATGTCTCGGCTGTGACCGCTGCCTGCCTGATGGTGAAGCGCAGCGTCTATGATTCAGTCGGCGGCCTGGACGAGGGCTTTGAAGTGGCTTTTAACGATGTTGATTTCTGCCTCAAGGTCCGGGAGAAAGGTTACCTGATCGTCTACGATGCAGAAGCACAGCTGTACCACTACGAGTCGAAATCCCGCGGCGCGGAGAATACGCCGGCGAAATTCCTCCGTTTCAGCGGCGAGGCTTCGCGGATCAGCGACAAGTGGAAGATTCTTGTGGATTATTACGACCCCTATTATAACCCGAACATGTCCTATCTGGATTATTTCAATCCGGACATCGCACAGGTCGGAAAACGCGAACAGGAGCAGATGGCGCGGCGGGCGGCTGCGTCTCAATTATAAACCAGTCAGCAGGAACTGACAGAAAGAAGGGCATCATGAGTACAGAAAGAATTGCGCTGGTAACCGGCGCGGACCGCGGCCTGGGATTCGCGATCGCGAAAAGGCTTCTGCAGGAAGGATTCCGTGTCTTCGCGGGCAAATTCAACAGCAGCTACACGCTTCTGGAAGATTTACAGAAGGAGTATCCGGCACTGAGCATTCTGGAACTGGATGTGCAGAATCCGGAACACATCAAGGCCGTGGCGGCTGAACTGGAACGCACTGCCGGGAAACTGGACCTTCTGGTTTCAAACGCTGCGATCATGGGCGTGCCTTCGGAACGGCCGACCGATGTCATCGACGGCAACCGAGGCTTTGATGCGGAACTGATGAACCAGTTCTTCATGACCAATTCCTATGCAGCGCCGCTTCTTGTGGATGCGCTTTTGCCGCTCCTTCGGAAGGGTGAAATGAAGCGCCTGTTCTTCACCTCTTCGGAAATTTCTTCTGTCCGCCTGATGCGAAGAACCGGTTCTTTCCGTTACGGCATGACCAAAACTGCGCTGAATTTAGGCGTCCGGATGATTTACAATACGCTGCGTCCGGAAGGTTTTACCTTCCGCCTTTACCAGCCTGGCTGGATGAAGCGGCAGATGCCAGACGGCAGCCTTGCAAAGGGCGCTATCGTGGACCCGGCGGACTCGGCGAAGGAAGCGGTACGGCAGATTTTAGAGGACCGGATGGACGAAGACCGGCTGGTCCTCACGGACTATCTCGGACGTGAATTATCATTCTGATTGGAGGGAGCGGCATGAATAAAGTATTTTTTACATCACTTCAGAGTGATTTTGCAAAGGCGCTTGCAGAGATTTTCAAGGAAAACGGATTTGAGATCACCGAAGAAACCGGCGTCAATATCGAGTATTTCATCGATACGACGGATTACACCGCGCCGGGCGATGACAAAGCGATCGGCGAAGGGATTTCCGCGGAGGCGGGACTTCAGAGTTATATTAAAAATGTCTGCGAGCCGTTGGATCTTCTGGACCGCTGTTTCTACTACATGGTCGGGAAGAAGCGGATCTGTTTCCTGAGTTCCAAAGCCTCCTCGATCAGCCTGTCGGAAGAAACGCGGGGATTCGGACACAATATGGCCAAGGCAGCGCTTCACAACATCCTGACGATTACGAAGAACGGCCTTATCGAACGGGGCTTCACATTCCGGCTGTTTGATCCCCTGACGGGCGAGTATCCGCCGGAGCTTGCGGCAAAGAGCGCTTATGTATATTTCACAAGAGACCGGTATTTTGACAATGACGCGGACAAAACCCGCGAAGACGAGCGGAACCTTCTTCTTCGGGACGCGAAGGGCAGAGAGATTCCGTGGTAAGGAGTGGAATGCATCAAATGAAGAATTTCCGGGAAAAGATCAAAGGAAAACAGATCGGGCTGTTCCTTCTGGAATCGATCTTTCTGGGGGCGGTATTTCTTGCCGCCCTTCTTCTCATGACGAATCTGAAGTATCTGACACCCGGAACCTTCCGGCCGATTTTTGAACACGCGTGGGATATGCTGAAGAGACATTTCCTGCTGTTCTTTATGGGGGCGGCGCTGTTCGGTCTGGTGACGGACCTTCTGCTGCATCTGTTCGGCCGGGAAGTGTTTTCCTTCCTCGAAAAGTACCGGTATCCTGTGGCCATTATACTTTTCGGGATTCTGGTGTCCCTGAAACTGCACGGATCGTCTTCGGGCATGTACTGGCAGATTCTTCGGGGCGGAGTGGACATTCCCGGCGTGCTTTTCGGAACCGTCCGTGCGGTCCGTACCGACGAATGGTCGGTTCTGACACCGATCATGCTTTCCCAGTATCAGGGAAGCGCGCCGTTTTCCTATTTTTCGGAGATTGTCCGCGGCTGTACGACGGACGTTTTCCTGGAATACGGAGCGCCGGTCCGGGATGCGGCGGTTTTATTCCGGCCTTTCCACTGGGGATTCCTGCTGCTTCCTAAGGAGTTCGGATATTCCTTCTGGTGGTGCGGCCGGCTTTTGGGCCTCGCGCTCGTATCCTATGAATTCGGCCTGCTTCTTACGGATCGGGACAAAAAGATTGCAGCGATTTACACGCTGATGCTGGTGCTGTCGCCGGTCGTGCAGTGGTGGTTTGCGATCAACGGCCTTGTGGAAATGCTGCTCTATGGACAGCTGTTCATCGTACTCCTGCACCTGCTGTTTGGAAAAGAACAGGCTTGGGTGCGGACACTCTGCGCCTTAGGCATCGCGATCTTAGGCGGCGGCTATATTTTCACGACCTATCCCGCCTGGCAGATTCCGCTTGGCTGGTGTTTCTTTGTGCTGCTTCTGTGGGTTCTCTGGAAAGACCGGGCATATCTGAAAAAACTCGTACCATGGCTGTTCTTACTCGGTGGCGTTCTCTTCATGGGAGCGGGGGTCCTGTATGTGCTGAAAAAGTCCGGGGATACGCTTCATGCGATCCTGAATACCGAATACCCCGGAAAGGCGGAACCCGGAACCGTCATGCCCGAAACGCTTTCCCTGTATTATAACTACGGCCTGGACGCGCTTTCGCCGCTCCGTGCGACAGCGCTCATATGCGACCGCGCACATGTTTTCAGCCTGGCGCCTTTGGGCTTCCTGCTGTCGATTGCCCTGATGATTCGGCGGAAGAAAGCGGATTTTCTTTGCATCGGAATGAATGTGCTTCTTGCGGTCATCTTTTTCCTGCTCTTTGTCCCGGCGGGGCTTCCGATTTCAAAGCTTCTGTTTTTGGGCAAGTTTTCCGCTTACCGCGTTGTGCAGGTGATCGGTTTTGCGGATCTCGTGCTGCTCCTCTATGCTGCGGGTCAGCTTCGGAAAGAATGCTTTACGAAAAAAGAAGCGCTGATATTCGGCATTCCGGTCTTCCTGATCTTCTCTGTCTGGATTGCGGTCCTGATGCCGCAGGGGCAGTGGGCCGAAGAACTCGGGGGAAAATGGATCGCGCTTTGTATCCTGACCGTGATCGCATTTGCAGCGGCCATCCTGTATCTCTGCTTCTTCCTTCATGCGGTTCGGGACCCGCAGAAGCGCAGCAGGAGAGGGCTTTCAGCGGTCATTCTCGCCGGCGTGATCATGTTCTTTATTGGCGGGACAGTCAATCCGCTGGCGCGCGGCCTGCAGAATGTGTATGATCTGGAACTCGTACAGGAAATCGGCCGGATTGTTTCAGAAGACCCGGATGGGAAATGGGCTGTGGAAACGACCGGGGAGAATGATGTCTTCCTTGCCAGTCTTCCGATCATTTCCGGGGCGCCGACAATTACAAGCGTCAATATCTATCCGGCGCTCGAGCGGTGGGAGATAATAGACCCGGAGGGTAAATCCCTTCCGGCCTACAACCGCTATGCGCATATCAATCTGGTCCTCACGGACGGAGAAACTGAATTCTCGGTCGGGGAGGCCAGAGACGTACTCAGCGTGAAACTGAACCCGGCTGACTTCTCGAAGATCGGCGGGAGATATGTAGTGACGAGGAGAGGAGATCTGGACAGGAGTTTCAAGGGATTTGAGAAGATCAGCACAGTCGGTGCATTCAGTATTTACAGGAAAGAATAGAGCAGATACGAAATATCAGAAAACAATTCGCCCCGGAGAACATTTCAGTCTCCGGGGCGAATTGTTTTCTGTATGGGACCTGTTCAGTCCGGACTGAATCAGGCTTGTAACCGTTTTATTCAGCAGGCGGTGCTTCTTCGGCAGGAGTTTCCGGTGCAGGAGTTTCACCGCCGCCTTCTTCCGGTGCAGGTGTTTCACCGCCTTCGCCTTCAGCCGAGGTTTCGTCTTCCGGAGCAGCGGTGGTTTCGTCTTCGCCTTCCTTATATTCCCAGTTGCCGCGCCTCGGCCACACATAACCTTTTTCTGCAAGAAGTGCGGTCATCCGGGCATCGAAGGCATCGCGCTCTTCAATCGACCAGAATACCGGGTTGCTGCCAATACTGGTGCCGTCCAGGAAGACCGTATCGAGCGTGGTGTAATAGTCTTTCAGGCTGGGAATGAAAATGGTATCCACCCGCACATCCGGAGCGCAGTGAATGATGCCGTCCATTGCCTTGTAAATATCTGTTCCGTGCAGATTCTTTTCCTCTACCATCACATCATCTTCATAAACCCGCTTAATCACGTGCGCATTGACGCCGTGCTGCGCATCCGTTTCTGCCCAGAATTTCCTCCCGCTCCAGCCGAGAGGAAGAGAAGGATCGTCAATACAGGTCACATTTGCCTTATTATAGCCCTCCACGACAGATTCATATTCCACCCGGTGCCCGGGTGCGTGATCCTCGTGGCCGAGGATCCAGATATGAATCCACTGGTCGTGAAGATCCACCGCTCCTTCGATCTTGATGATGTCTGAAGAGTCATTGTCAAAGATAAAATCAGCCCCGCCCTGAGGGTAGACCATGGCGTCAAGGCCGGGTTCCACATAACTGATCATATAAGAGTGTTGGTGGCGGTAATAGACATTCAGTTCCGCCTCCAGAATCGCATTATAGAGTGTCGTGGTGACCTGGCATAGGCCGCCGCCCATTTCCAGCTCATGTCCGGCTCTGGAATAGGTGCCGGCCTTTTTATAACCGTTTTCCGGATCCATGACATTTCCGTATAGTTCCAGAACAGAAATACGCGTTCCGACATCGAAAATATTACCATCCAGGTTCTGAATGCCCACGATGAGGTTGTTTTCGCGATTCTGCTTGATTTCATCGTTTCCCGGAGTCGCGTACTCCGTCGTACAGTAGCCGATGACCGACATCGATTCAGCGCGCTCTGTTGTAATGGCAGGCTCTATTTCCATCACATCCGGTTTGAGAACGATCAGATCGCCGTCCACATCATCGATATTGACGGCTTTGATATTCTCGACAAACTGATGGACACAGTCTGTAAAATCGTAAGAATAGCCGTTGGCACCCGGGGTAACAATGACCTGCCGGGACGATCCGATCTGCGACCAATCGGTTACGCTGCCGACACGTGCAGTAAAATCGGCGTTGACTGGCTCGGTGTTCCAGGGGGCGAGCGTTTCCCGGAAGGTCTTCAGGATTGCGGCTTCGTCGATTTCGATGCCGTAGTCCAGATTGACCGGATTTGCCCGGCGGTCGGCCGCAAACTTATAGCGCTCGATCAGACGGGCGTGAGGGACTACAGCGGCATTGAGCGTATTTTCGATCGTGCTTTTATCCCAGCGGATTCCGAGTTCGGGAACCGTCGTTCCCCAGACATGTGAGGAATTCTTATCGGACACTATCCGGACCTCGCAGTCCATCAGGGCTTCCATCGGTGTATAGATCTCTGCCCTGGCTTCTTCAGGAAGCGCGTCCGTGAGGGACACACCGCGAAGACTGACGCCGTTTCCGATCGTGCCCTCCTGAAGATTCAGGCGTTCAGCGGCAGAACCGGTGCCGAAGACCGGCGAAGAGAAGCCTGCGAAGAGCAGGGCGGTAAAGATCAATGCTGCGGCAAATCTGAAAAGCTTTTTCATGACGGAACCTCTTTCATTGTCTGCTTATATATAGTACGTCAATTGGACCGCTAAGGTTTCACGGGAAAGGATTTTTTCTAAAACTAAAAAAACAGTAACTGCGGCAGATCCGAAGCCGCAGTTCCTGTTTTTTTGAGATAGAGCCTTTTCAGTTTCAGACTGAATCAGGCTGATTTATTCGGCGGGTGCTTCCTCAGCCGGAGTTTCCGGAGCGGGAGTTTCTTCCGGCGCGGGTGTTTCTTCCGGCGCGGGTGTTTCTCCGCCTTCTCCGCCTTCTCCGCCTTCTCCGCCCTCGCCTTCCGACGGGCTTTCGTCCTCGGCAGCGGTGGTTTCGTCTTCGCCTTCCTTGTATTCCCAGTTGCCGCGCTTCGGCCATTCATAACCTTTTTCCGCTAAAAGTGCGGTCATCCGGGCATCAAAGGCATCACGTTCTTCAATAGACCAGAATACCGGGTTGCTGCCGATACTCGTACCGTCCAGGAAGGTGGTATCAAGGGTTGTATAATAGTCCTTTAGACTGTTGATGACAATCGTATCCACCCTGACATCCGGCGCAACATGTACTTCACCGGTCATCGGTTTATAGATATCGGTTCCGTGCAGGTTGGTTTCGGAAACCAGAACGCCGTCCTCATAGACCCGCTTGATTACATGTGCGTTGACACCGTGCTGCGCATCTGCAGTCGCGTAGAATTTGCGCTCACCCCATTTTGGCCAGCCAAGAGGAAGAGAAGGATCATCGACACAGTTGACCGGGGCCTTATTGATGCCTTCGACTACCGAGATGTACTCGACCTTGTGACCGGGTGCGTGATCTTCATGACCGATAATCCAGATATGAATCCACTGGTTCACGAGGTCAATGGCGCCTTCCAACTTGATGACATCGGACGAATCGTTGATGAATCTGAAATCGGAACCGCCCTGCGGATAGACCATGGCAACAAGACCAGGCTCTACATAACTGATCATGTAGGAATGCTGATGCCGGTAGGATACATTCAGTTCTGCTTCCAGTACAGCATTGTAAAGGGTGGTTGTGACCTGGCAAAGACCGCCGCCCATTTCATCGCCGTGTCCCGCTGTCGTATAGGTACCGGCGCGGGCATAGCCGTTGTTCGGATCATTGACGTCGCCGTAGAGGTTCAGCGCCGAAATCTCCTCGCCGACATTAAATGTGCGACCATCCATATGGATGATGCCCATCTTTAGGTTCTGCTCGCGGTTGATCAGCTGCTGGGTTCTCGGGATTGAATACTCGGTGGAGCAGTAGCCGATAACAGACATGCCCTCCGCACGCTCGGTAGTCATGTAAGGCACGGTTTCTGTGACATCCGGTGTCAGCTCGATCACATCGGTATCTGCAATGTTCACGGCCTTGATGTTCTCCACCATCTCATGAACACAGTTCTTGAAATCATAGGAATAACCGGTCTGACCGGGTGTAACGATGACCTGACGGGAAGACCCCATCTGTGTCCACTCGGTCGGCGTACCGACGCGGGCGGTATAGGTAGCCTCGATCGGCTCGCAGTCCCAGGCCTGAAGTTTTTCCGTAAAAGTATTCAGAATCTTCGCTTCATCGATCTCGAGGCCGTAGTCAAGATCCACCGGGTTCGCACGGCGGTCGGCGGCGAATTTATAGCGGTCCAGAAGACGTCCGCCCGGCACGATCGACGCGTTGATCGTATCTTCGATCGTCTGCTTGTTCCAGTGAACGCCGAGACTCGGAATTGTGGTGCCCCAGACGTGTTCGGGATTCTTGTCGGATTTCATCCGGACTTCCGAATCCATCAGGGTTTCCATCGGCTTGTAGATTTCCGGCTTGACTTCGTCTGGAAGTCTGCCCGTAAGCGACTCTCCGCGCATCGAAATGCCGTCGCCGATGGTGCCCTCTGTGAGGTTCAGGTGTCCGTTTGTGTCCTGGGTGCCGAATGCAGTCGCCGAAAGCCCTGCGGAAAGCAGGGCAGTCAGTACAAAAGCTGCGGCAAATCTGAAAATGTTCTTCATAACAGCTCCTCTTTTATGAAATAGCGTTCTGTGCTTCAGGAAAAATCAGTGTCCGGATCGATATCATCCTCGGTAACAAGCTCATCGAATTCCGCGCTGTCCAGATACTCGTCAAAAGCGTCTGATGCGGTTTCATATTCCTCATCATCGTCTATATAGCCGAGCACCGGTTCACCCGCATCATCCACACTGTAGCGGTACAGATAAACGCTGCCGGAATCCGCATCGGGCCCGGTTTCGGGAAGCAGCGCGATGTAGTCTTTTCCCTGTGCGGTGAACACGGTCACGACACTGCATTCAACGCTGCCGTTCTCTAAATCCAGGGTAACCGAAATTCCGTCCGGGTCAGATAAAAGCTCATTCTTATCGATCATAAACACCTCATCATAATCACTTGATATTGTACCACGAAGGCTATCAAAACACAATATCTTTTGTTCATAACATGTGAGTAACAATTCTGTAACAAATCATACGTTAAACCTGAAAACCACCACGTCTCCGTCCTGCATCACGTAGTCCTTGCCCTCCATCCGCACGAGGCCTTTTTCCCTTGCCGCGGCTGTGGATCCGCACGAAAGAAGATCCTGGTAATTCACGACTTCCGCCTTGATGAATCCGCGCTCGAAATCGGAGTGGATTTTGCCGGCTGCCTGCGGCGCTTTCGTGCCGATCTTAATAGTCCAGGCGCGGGTTTCCTTCTCGCCGGCTGTTAAGAAGCTCATGAGCCCGAGAAGCGTATAGCTTGCACGGATCAGCTTGTCGAGACCGGATTCCGAGACGCCGAGGTCCTCCAAAAACATCATCTTTTCGTCGTCGTCAAGCTCGGAGATTTCCTCCTCGATCTGGGCGGAAACGACAAAGACGCCGGAACCGTCCGTTTTGGCGTATTCCCGGACTGCCTGCACATAGGGGCTGCTTTCGCCGTCGTCGGAGAGATCCTCCTCGGATACATTTGCCGCATAGATGACCGGTTTGTCCGTAAGAAGATTCAGCGAGTGAATGAAGTCCGCTTCCTCCTCGGACTGCGGCTCATAGGTTTTGACGCACTGACCGCTTTCAAGGTGTTCTTTCAGGGCGTTCAGCACCGCGGCTTCGGAAAGCACGCTCTTGTCGCCGGGGCGTTTCGCCTTCATCAGGCGCTTTTCAAGCACTTCAAGGTCTGCAAAGATCAGTTCCAGCGTAATCGTTTCGATGTCTCGCTTCGGATCGACGGAGCCGTCTACATGGACCACGTTCGGGTCGGAGAAGCAGCGCACAACATGGACAATCGCGTCCACTTCGCGGATGTTCGCGAGGAACTGGTTTCCGAGGCCTTCGCCCTTGCTCGCGCCCTTGACAAGGCCCGCGATATCAACGAATTCGATCACGGCCGGCGTGATTTTGGCAGAGTTGTAAAGTGCCGCAAGTTTTTCAAGCCGCTCGTCCGGCACCGCGACGACGCCGATATTCGGGTCTATCGTGCAGAAAGGGTAGTTCTGCGCATCCGCGCCGGCTTTTGTCAGGGAATTGAATAGAGTACTTTTGCCGACATTCGGCAGTCCGATAATTCCAAGTTTCATAGGTCTGTTTTCTCCCGGAATGCACGTAAAACCGGGGTTCCCGGCTCCCGCGCTGTTTCAGCGTGCATTATAACACAAGGAAGGGTTTTCTTCAATAGCACAGAAGCGGGAGATTTTACTCCACTTTCCCCCACCAGATGAAAAATATAGAAAAATAATGAAAAAACCGCTTGCATTTATCATGAAAATGCACTATTATATAAACACCTGACAGGAAATGTGGGGGATAGTGTCACAAAGTGGCGGATTTCCCGGAAAGGATTACGAAGAAATGCTGCTCGGTACCTACAGTCATTCGCTCGATACGAAGGGACGCCTGATCGTCCCTGCCAAACTGCGCGAACACTTAGGCGACAGCTTCGTAATCACCAAGAGCCTCGACCACTGCCTGGCCATTTATCCGAATGACGGCTGGGAAAATTTCATCGAGAAAATCGAGACGCTCCCCAAGATTTCCAGTGAACCTGCGCGCCGGCTGCGGCGGTTCTACTTCGGCAACAGCCAGACGATCGAAGTGGATAAGCAGGGACGGATCCTGATCCCCGGAAACCTGCGGGACTATGCGGGCCTCACCCGGGAAGCAATGCTGATCGGCGTGAATGACCACGTGGAGATCTGGGACAGCGAGACCTGGGAACGCTATAACGAAGGCATTGACGTCAATGACATTGTGACAGACCTTTCGGGCCTGCAGCTGTGATGACAGCCTTTTCGCATAAATCCGTTCTCCTATCGGAGACCGTAGAGCTTTTGAATATCCGGCCGGACGGCATTTATCTCGACGGAACGCTCGGCGGCGGCGGACATTCCTGTGAAATCCTGAAGCGCCTCACAGAGGGCGGAAAACTGATCGGGATTGACCGCGACCAGGAAGCGATTGATTCGGCGAGGGAACGGCTTTCGGAATTCTCCGACAGGGCGGTAATCGTCAGAGGGAATTACGGAGACTTCCGTGAGATTCTTTCGGTTCTCGGCATCGAAAAATTAGACGGCATTCTTCTGGATCTCGGTGTTTCTTCCCATCAGTTCGACGACATGTCCCGGGGCTTTTCCTACCGGGAGGACGCGCCGCTTGATATGCGGATGGACCAGCGTCAGGAGATGACCGCGGCGGATATCGTCAATCAGTATTCCGAGCAGGAACTGTACCGGGTGATCCGGGACTACGGTGAAGAGCCGTTCGCGAAAAACATCGCAAAGCACATTGTAATCATGAGGGAACAGGAGCCCGTCACCACGACTTTTCAGCTGGTGGAATGCATCAAGCGGGCGATTCCCGCGAAAATACGAGAGAAAGGCGGTCATCCCGCCAAACGTACCTTCCAGGCGCTCCGGATTGAGCTGAATCAGGAGCTTCTGGTGTTACAGAACTCCCTTTCCGAGATGGTCGATGCGCTCGCCCCCGGCGGACGCATCGCCATCATAACTTTTCATTCGCTGGAGGACCGGATCGTCAAGCAGTGTTTCCGGACAGCGGAGAACCCCTGCATCTGTCCGCCGGATTTTCCGGTCTGTGTATGCGGACGGAAAAGCAAAGGAAAGGTCATTACAAAGAAGCCGGTGACGGCTTCGGAACAGGAACTGTCGGAAAACCCGCGCGCGCATTCCGCGAAGCTTCGCGTATTTGAGCGCGGCATAGAATAGATAGAGAAAGCAGAGTCTGAGTATGGCAACGGTCAGTGGAAATCGCATGTACGGTACAGTTTACCAGTCCGGTTCGGCAGCGCGCGCGCTTCCCGAAATCCCGGAGCGGGAGCTTCGCCGTGAGAAGAGAGAGCAGGTTAAAAAGGCGCGGCAGGAGATTGAAGTCCGGGTCCGTGAGAAACGGCGCGCCGCGAATGAGTTCAGCAAGGTTCAGATGCTCTCAGTCGGCGCCGCACTGGCGGTATTCATCGCGTCCGTCAGCTTATTTTTGGTATGCCTTTCTTCCCAGCAGTCGATGAAAAACGATATCGAGCGCCTGGAGTACCAGATTCAGACCACGCAGCATGAAAGTGCAATTCTCAGGAACCTGAAAAACAGCAGCATCGATTATGATACGGTTTACCGGGTTGCAACCGAGGAACTCGGGATGACGATTCCAATGAAGCAGCAGGTTGTGCATTACGAAGAACCATCCGTCGAATTTGTTCATAAATACGGAGATATTCCGAGATGAGTCCTAAGCACAGGCAGAAAAAGAAGAAAATCCCGACAGGCAAAAGACTGGCCATCCTTTTTATGGTGATCGGTCTTTTGCTTATTTTGTGTATCGCCTGGGCAATCATCCTGACCGTTAAGCGCGGCAATGAATACCAGCACAAGGCGCTCGCGCAGGCGACCGGTACAACGGTCTCGATTCCGTCGCAGCCCGGCAATATTTACGGCGCAAACGGTACGATTCTGGCCTCAACCTATAAGGTTTACCGGCTGATCCTCGACCCGAAGGTCCTTTACGCAACGGAGAAAACTTTCCCGGGCTCCTTTAAAAAGTCGGTGGAAATCGCGGCGAAGGCTTTCTCACTGTCGGAACTGGAACTTGCGGATGCGTTCGGGGATGATCCGGAGACGAAGGTGACCTATGTCCGTTTCAAATCGAAGGTAACGGACGAGGACGGAACAGAGCATCTCAGGGAAACCATTCTTTCGCAGGAACAGGTGGACTATTACGAGACACTGACCGAGGAATTCAACAAAGAGAAGAAAGAATATAACAGCACGCATGAAGACGACCGCATCCGGGCGAAAATTGCGGGCATCTGGTTTGAAGAAGAGTACCGGCGGGAGTATCCTCTGGGATCGCTTCTCTCGAAAGTGATCGGCTATACGACGCGGGACACCGGGAACGGCATCCTGGGTCTTGAAGTGAGTTATGAGGACGCGCTTCACGGAACGGCCGGCCGGAAATACACCTACATCAACGAGGAGGGCGGTGTCGAAACCGAAGTCATTCCGGCGACAGACGGCAACAGCATTGTGACAAGCCTTGACCCGAATGTCGCCGCTGCCTGTCGGGATGCCATCGACAAATTCATGGAAGAGACCGGCGCGAACCGTGTCAATGTGCTCGTGATGGATCCGAACAACGGGGAGATCCTCGCGATGGAGAGCAATACCTCCTTTGACCTGAACAATCCGACCGAATCGATTCTTCAGCAGTTTACGGAAGAGGAACTCGCAAATCCTGCTGAGACCTTCCTTCTCCGGGAGGCTTTCAAGGGCAAAATGAGTGTCCTGAACGAAATGAGCCATGAGGAGCAGATCCAGGCGCTGATCCAGCAGGTTCAGCTGAATTACTGCATCAGCGGCGCTTATGAACCCGGTTCGACCGCAAAATCCCTGACGCTTGCGACCGGAATCGAAGAAGGTATTATCCACCGGGACGACATTTACGAGGACTGGACCGGTGATATCGCCGTCGGCAACTACCGCATCCACTGCCATATGGATTCCACCTGCGGGTCGCTTACGCCGATGGAAGCGCTGGGACGTTCCTGCAATGTCTGCTTTGTCCAGATCGGTCAGAAGATCGGGGCAGAAACCTTCAGCCGATACCAGGAACTTTTCAATCTCGGACAGAAGACCGGCGTTGATCTACCGGGTGAAGCGGATACCAGCGGCCTGATCTATTATGAGGAAGGACTCGGCGACATTGAGATTTCCACCTGTTCCTTCGGACAGGGCTTCAATGTGACGATGCTCCAGCTCGCATCAGCTTACAGCTCGCTTGTAAACGGCGGATACTATTATCAGCCGCATATCGTGAAGGAGATTGTGGACAGCAGCGGAAACGTCGTAAAGAAGATCGATCCGATTCTCGTGCGCCGCACGATCTCGAGAGACACCAGTGATTACATGCAGGAGTGCATGCGCTATGTCACCACTTTCGGTACCGCGGTTTATGCGCAGACCGAGGGCTATGTCATGGGCGGCAAGACCGGCGCATCGGAGAAGCTGCCGCGCGGAACCGGGAAATATGTCGTTTCCTTTATCGGTGCGGTGCCGATCAACAATCCCAAATTCCTCGTCTATGTGACGGTGGATGAACCGGATGTCGAGGACCAGTCAATGAGCCGGCCGGCGCAGGAAGTGGCGCACGATGTCTTTGAAGGCCTCTATAATTATTTCGGCATCTATCCGGAATCGGAGGAAGGCCCCTATCAGTATGACTGGTCGCAGCTTCGGAATTCTTCGGCAGAGCTGGACAGCGCAAGGGGCGAGAGCTTCATTGAGGATCCGGACGGCACGATTGTCTGGCTTGAGGCAGATGCACTGCCCGATCTTCCGGAACAGCCCGAAGAAGAGGAAGACTACATGCCGAATGACGGTTCGGTTTCTGCGGAAGAAGATTAGGCGAAAAGCGCTTGATCCCTTCGGGAAAATAGAGTATAATACCTCTCCGGTGCCGGTTCTTTCTGCCGGAATCGGAGAAAAAGAGACAGGGGAAAAGATGAAGACAGTATTTTTTATCGGAATGATCGTTTCATTCGCGCTGAGCGCGGTGCTGTGTCCGCTGTTCATTCCGGTGCTCCGGAAGCTGAAATTCGGTCAGCAGGTCCGGGAAGAGGGAAACCCCGAGCACCTGAAAAAGCAGGGAACGCCGACAATGGGCGGAATTGCCTTCCTGATCGCGGTGATCGTGACTGGCGGCGGCTTTTCCTTCCTGTATCCGGAGATGCTGCCGACGCTTCTTCTCACGGTCGGCTTCGGCCTGATCGGCTTTATCGACGACTATATCAAGGTCGTGCGGAAGCATTCCGAAGGCTTCAAACCCTGGCAGAAGCTGCTGTGCCAGATTCTTCTGACCGGCGGTTTTGCCGTGTACTGCTACCTGAATCCCGCGATCGGAAGTTCGGTAATTATTCCCTTCACCGGCGGGAAAGAGTGGAACATGGGCTGGCTCTACATTCCCTTCGTCTTTGTCTGCGTGCTCGGAACCGACAACGGGACAAATTTCACGGACGGCCTCGACGGCCTCTGTTCGACTGTGACCATCGTTGTTGCAATGTTTTTCTTCCTTGCGGCGATTCATTTTGAACACGCGGGCATGAGCATGCTTTCCGGCATCTTCATGGGTGCACTGATGGGCTTCCTTCTCGTGAATGCCTACCCCGCGAAAATGTTCATGGGAGACACCGGGTCGCTTGCGATCGGCGGTTTTGTCGCAGGCACCGCACTGCAGCTTCGGATGGGCTGGTTCATCATCCTGGTCGGCCTCATCTATGTAGTGGAAGTATTGTCAGTGATCCTGCAGGTCGGCTATTTCAAGCTGACGCACGGAAAGCGGATCTTCAAAATGGCGCCGATTCACCACCATTTTGAACTGTCCGGCTTCTCGGAGACCCAGATCGTCGCGCTTTTCGCGATAGTGACCGTGATCCTCGGCTTTGTTTCGTGGGTTGCGATGTAAGATCAATGCTGAAACAGTAAGGAATTGTATTTGAAATGGATAAACCGGTTCTCGTGGCCGGTCTCGGGCTTTCCGGGATGCAGGCTGCTGGTCTTTTAATTAAATCAGGAAACGAAGTGATTCTCTACGACGGATCCGAAAAAAAGGATCCGATCGCAGTCCGGGAACAGCTCCGGGGATTTTCCGGCGGAGCGGATACTTTGGATATCCCGGTAATTCTCGGGGATCTTCCGGATGAGATCATTTCCGATATCGATACCTGCGTCATCAGTCCCGGCATCTCTTTAGAGGTGCCTTTTGCCGTGAAGCTTCAGGATGCGGGCATCCGGATCATCTCCGAGATCGAGCTTGCCTGGCGTTATGAAAAGGGTACGGTGATCGGCATCACCGGTACGAACGGCAAAACGACGACGACCACGCTCGTCGGCGATATTATGCGCGAATACCTCGGAGCAGACCGGGCATTTACGACCGGAAACATCGGACTCCCCTATGCGGAGGAAGTGCTCCGGACGGCTGCGGATTCCGTGACGACGATTGAGCTTTCTTCTTTCCAGCTTGAGTCGATCGAGACCTTCCGGCCGCATGTTTCGGCGATTCTCAATATCACGCCGGACCATCTGAACCGTCACCATACGATGGAATGCTACACCGAAGTCAAGGAACGCATTATCGAAAATGCGGGTCCGGAGGATGTGATTGTCCTGAATTATGAGGATGCAAGGCTCCGCGCATTCGGGGAGAGCGGACTCACGCCGAAGGTCCGGTGGTTCTCCGGCCTTTCGGAGCTTTTGGACGGTTATTTCCTTCAGGGCGATACCATGTACCGCGCTGAAAACGGTAAAAAAGAAGTGCTGCTTCGGACGAATGATGTGAATCTTGTCGGCCGCTGCAACTATGAAAATATCCTGGCTGCGATTGCGGTTACGGAAGCAATGGGCGTTCCGGAGGAGCTGATTCTCCGGGTCGTCCGGAATTTCAAAGCGGTTCCGCACCGCATCGAGTTTACGCGGGAATTTGAGGGGGTCCGTTATTACAACGACTCCAAGGGAACGAATCCCGACGCGGCAATCCAGGGCATCCGTGCGATGACCGGAAAAACCGTTTTAATCGGCGGCGGCTATGACAAAGGCTCCGAATACGACGAGTGGATCGAGGAATTCGGGGATAAGATCAAGCTGCTGATTCTCATGGGCCAGACCCGGGAGAAGATTGCCGAATGTGCGAAAAAACACGGTTTCGGCGCGATTGTATTCGCGGAAAGCATGGAGGAAGCCGTCCGGATCGCAAGAGAACATGCGGAGCCCGGCGAGGCGGTGCTGCTGTCGCCGGCCTGTGCAAGCTGGGGCATGTTTGACAACTATGAACAGCGCGGAGACATTTTCAAGGATCTTGTCAATCATCTGAAATAACTATGCCGAACGACCGTGAGGACAACCGAAAAAGATCCAAGGGATCGCCGGAGAACGTCGTTGATCTGACGGCGCTTCTTCGACGGCGCAGGGAGGAGCGGGAACGCTTTGAACGGGGGGAAGATCTGCCCGATGAAGAGTTTCCGGAGATCCCGTTCCCGGAGGATTTTGACGATGATGAGGAACCGGATGATGACGGTTACGATGAGGACTCATATGGGGATGACCGGGAGGAATACGGCGCTTCGGAAAAATCTTACGCAGCTCCGAAAAAACGCGCGCATCCGCCGAAGAAAAAGCGCTCGCCCCGCGAGATTCTGGGGGATATCCTGATCACGACGGTGCTGCTCCTTTTGGTGCTTTTTGCCGGCGTCCTGATCGGAAGTTCCCTGATATCCGTCGAGAATATTGTAATTTCCGGGACCAGATGGGCAGAAGAAGAGCCGGTCCTTGACTGGTACTTCCCGACGGAGAAATCGCGGATCCTTTCACGCGCGATCCTGAAAAACATCCTCGGCCGCTCGCGCCCGCCGGCCTTTTCTGAAAGCAAAGTCGTACTGACCGGCCTTCGGGACTGCGAAATTCGGGTGACGGAGAAGGAAGCGGCCTTTGTGATCGGCATGAAAAACGGTGACGGCGTACTGGTCGTTACGGAAGACGGCGAAGTGCTGAAAAAGGAGCCGGAAGTTCCGGAACATCTGTCCCTGATCGCCGGAATTTCCGCGCTTTCGGAGGAACCGCTTCTGCCGGCGCTGACGGACCAGCCGGAAACCTATACACAGCTTCTCCGGGTCGTAAAGCTCCTTCAGGAGTATGAAATCGAAAGCGACGAGCTGTTTATCCGGGACGGCGGTTTCTGCCTGCAGATCGGTGAGGTGACAGTCTGTCTTGGCACGGATGATTGGCTTCGGGAGAAGCTTCAGGAGCTCCGGAACCAGATTCCGGCCTTTACGAGGCTTCACGGAACGCTGCATCTGGAGGATTATGACGGGGAAAACAAAACAGACGGCTTCACTTTTGAGGTGTCTCCGTAAAAGCATGGTTAGTCCCCTGAATTCCGAAAAAGTTTTCAAAGAAATTTTACAGATGTATTGACTTTTGACCCCTTTATCGTGTATATTTCTATTATGTGTTCGATTATCGGGTGCTGATGATTTTGGGAACCGCGAAAAACGATTTCGCAGTCCTGTGACAGTAAGGAGGAAGGTACCTTGTTAGAGATAAAAATGGATGACGTGAACAGCGGCGCAAGGATTGTGGTAGTCGGTGTCGGCGGCGCAGGCAATAATGCCGTAAACCGGATGGTTGAAGAGAACCTCAACGGTGTGGAATTTGTCGGAGTGAACTCCGATAAGCAGGCGCTTCTTCTGTGCAAGGCGGCGACTGTGCTTCAGATCGGTGAAAAGCTCACCAAAGGACTCGGCGCGGGCGGCAATCCCACAGTCGGCGAAAAGGCTGCGGAAGAGAATGCGGATGACCTTTCGGATCTTCTGAAGGGTGCGGATATGGTGTTCATTACCTGCGGTATGGGCGGCGGAACCGGAACCGGCGCTGCGCCTGTTGTCGCGAAGCTTTCCCATGATATGGGCATTCTGACCGTCGGTGTCGTGACCCGTCCTTTCACCTTTGAAGGCAAGGCGCGTTCCAACAACGCCGAAGAAGGCATTGCGAAGCTGAAAGAAGTCGTTGATACGCTGATCGTCATCCCCAACGACAAGTTGCTGCAGATCGTAGACCGCAGAACGAGCATGCCCGATGCGCTGAAGCTGGCGGACCAGGTTCTCCAGCAGGCCGTACGCGGCATTACCGACCTCATCAACGAGCCCGGCGAAATCAATATGGACTTTGCGGATGTGCAGACCGTTATGCGCGACAAGGGCATGGCCCATATCGGCATCGGTACCGCTACCGGCGACGACAAGTGCCAGGAAGCGATGCGTCAGGCGATTTCGAGCCCGCTTTTAGAGACAACCATCGACGGCGCAAGCCACGTTCTTGTCAACATTTCCGGCGATGTCAGCCTGATCGAGGCCAACGACGCAGTCGAATATGTCCGCGAGATGGCAGACCCCAACGCGAATATTATCTTCGGTACCGCTTACCGTGAAACCGCCGCGGACGAAGTGACGATTACCGTCATTGCGACCGGCGTCAAGGATGCCGTATCGAAGGCACCGGACCGCGTTCCCGAGAAGAAAGACAAATCCCCGAACTTCCCCAACCTTCTGGGCGGCCAGCGTCCGAAGGCTCCGGAGCCGCAGAAGGCGCCGGAAGAAGAGGGACTCAAGCTTCCGGATTTCAGTTCTTATTCACAGCGTCCGAGAAGAGACGAGCAGACCATTAAGATTCCGGATTTCCTGAAGAAACCCAATCGTTAATGTGAAGGACCCCGGATAAACCGGGGTCCTTTTCCGGTAGATGACTGTTTTTTGATAAGGAGCGTTCTGTTCTTGAAGAGAACGATTTTTCTGAGCTTACGATATCCGGCAGGAATCCTGCTGTTTGTTCTGGCCGCGGTGCTTTCAGGGTACGGCGGCGGATGGCCGTCTTTTGTCCTGTTCCTTCTTCTTCTGATCATGGAAGTCGTACTGGTCTATCTCGAAGACGCAAATATCATAGACCTGCGGCTGCTTCTTTCCCTGTCCTGGCTTTTCGGCATCGGCCTTTCATCCCTGAAGCTTTCGGAGCTGCAGTCGCCCTGGAGCGCCGCCATGTGGTTCTCGGTCGGCGGATTCTATTTCCTCTTTATGGGCGGTTTCGACGGCATGTCCTGGCTTCTGAAAAAGAAGGCGCCGAAGAAAAAACCGGAGGAGAGCATCCGGAAGAACCGCCGGAACCCGGTCTTTTTACGGGCGGTTTTCAGTGCGATCCTGATCCTGACAACCGTTGCGCTTCTGGCATTCATCCTGGAGTGCTTTATCCTGCATTTCCGGATTCCGATTTTCCTGGACTGGTCCTATGCGGCCTACTCGATGTTCCATGTCACGGGACTGCATTATTTCGTGGTTTCACTGGTGCTGGTGCCGCCGCTGACGGTGTATTTCCTGTCCCTCGGGAAGCCTGCCAAATGGGGCTGGCTGATTCTCGTCCTGTGCAACGGGATTGCGCTGATTGTGCCTTTTATGATCCTTTCGAAGATGCAGATGCTCCTGACACTGGCGCTTCCGGTGCTTTGCTTCCTGCTGATTCAGGAGAGAATTCCGAAGCCTGTTATTCTTGCGGGAACCATGGTGTTCGGCTGTCTGGTTGTAGGGGTCTTTATCATCCTGATGCGCTACAAGAATTATCCGGAAGGATATCTGGAAAGTATTTTCCGTTTCCACAATCCCGAAACGCCGCTTTCGATTCAGTATCCGTACATGTACATTGTCAATAATTATGAGAACCTGAACCTTCTCACGGTCAACCTGCAGCGTTTCAGCTATGGCATCCGGCAGGCTTTCCCCTTCTTTGCGCTGACGGGCCTGAAATTCCTTCCGAAGGTCCAGGAACTCATGGCACTCGAGCAGTACACCACGATTCCGGAACTGACGACGCTGACGGTCCTGTATCATGCATACGGGGATTTCGGCGTCCCGGGAACCCTGTTCTTCGGCCTGCTGGTCGGTGCGGTTTCATCGCTTATAACGGACGTTTCTTTCCGCAGGAAAACGGCGGTCGGCATGCTGCTTTATGCACAGATCGCTTTCTACATGGCGCTTTCGTTCTTCACGACCTGGTTCAGTGATGCGACAACCTGGTTCTACTTTATCGCAACCGGCGCGATCGCAGTCTATATCCGGATCTACTGCAAAATCAATACGCAGTACGAACGCAGAAAAACGGCAGCAGATTTCTGAGGAAACAGAGGGTTTACCAACATGACAAGAGATCAGATTATTGAAGAATTTCTCCTGGATCTTTCTTCGAAAAGCCCGGTCCCCGGCGGAGGCGGCGCGTCCGCCCTGGCGGGGGCTTTTGGTGTTTCGCTGGGTATGATGGTCGCAAGCCTGACGATCGGCAAAAAGCGCTACGCCGCGGTGGAAGAGGAAGTAATCCGGCTGAATCAGCATCTTGAAACACTCCGGGATGTTTTCCTGCGGCTTGCGGACAAGGATGAGGAGGCCTTCCTCCCGCTTTCCCGCGGCTATGCGATGCCGAAGGAAACGGAGGAGGAAAAACAGATCCGTTCCGCATATATGGAAAATGCACTGTACGATGCGGTGCTGGTCCCGCTTTCCGTGATGGAAACCGCGCTCGGTGCTTTCGAATCGCTGCTGGCGCTCGCGCGGATCGGCTCAAAGCTTGCGATTTCCGATGCAGGTGTTGCGGCTTCCTTCCTGCAGACGGCAGTAACCGGCGCCGAAATGAATGTGCGGATCAATCTCAGGTCCATGAAGGAACCGGAGCGCCGCACAAGGCTTTCGGAGCGCTATGAGGCCTATCTTCAGCGCGCGGATGTACTGTATCGGGAAACGATGGATGTTGTGAAAGGGAGGATCGGCTGATGGAGAGACTTCGGGGCGCGGAAACGGCGAAGGAACTGACAAAGCGGGCACGTGACATAGCAGTGTCTCTTATGCGTCCGCCAAAGCTTGTGATCATCCGTTTCGGAGCGGACAGCAGTGATATTTCCTATGAGAACGGTGCAAAGAAGCGCATGGAGAAGTGCGCGATCGACTGTGAATCACGGGTTTATCCCGCAGATACGGAACCGGAGATTTTCTTTTCGGAATTTGAAGCCTTGAATTCGGATGAGTCTGTCGACGGGATTCTGGTGCTGCAGCCGCTTCCGAAAACGATCAGCGCTGCCCGGCTTTTTTCCGTGCTGGATCCCGCAAAGGATATGGACTGTGCGTCGCCCGAAAACCGCCTGAAGCTGTTCGAGGGCAGGGAGACGGTTTATCCCTGCACGCCCGAGGCTGTCATCCGGATGATGGATCAGGCCGGAATCGATCTTCAGGGAAAACATGCCGTCGTGATCGGCCGCTCAATGGTGGTCGGGAAGCCGCTTGCGATGATGCTCCTTGAGCGGAATGCGACGGTTACGGTCTGCCACAGCCGCACAAAGGATCTGCCTTCGGTCTGCCGGGAGGCGGATGTGCTGATTACCGCAATCGGCCGCGCGAAGATGATAGACGGAACTTATGTGAAGGAAGGCGCCGCGGTTTTTGATGTCGGCATCAATATGGATTCCGAAGGGAATCTCTGCGGAGACTGCGACCCCGAGTCCATGCCGCATGCATCCCTTGTGACGCCGGTCCCGGGCGGTGTCGGTTCCGTGACGACCTCCGTCCTCGCATTCCATGTCGCTCAGGCTGCCGCGGCGAAACTGCCGCGCCGGTGATCCTATAACGGTACTTCTTATGGAAATTGAAATCAGATATTTATCCGACAAAATAGAACCTCTGCGCTACATCGACGGCAAGTCAGACTGGATTGACCTTCGGGCCGCCGCGGACATCGAAATGAAGGCCGGCGAATTCCGCCTGATTCCCTTAGGCATCGCAGTCCGCCTCCCCGAAGGCTACGAAGCCTATGTCGTTTCCCGCAGTTCCCTTTACCGCAACTACGGCATTATCCAGGCCAACAGCTTCGGCATCGTCGACGAAACTTACTGCGGCGACAACGACGAGTGGTTTTTCCCGGCGATCGCCCTCCGCGACACGATAGTCCACACAAACGACCGCATCTGCCAGTTCCGGATCCAGAAACACCAGCCCCCCGTTGAATTCGTCGTCCGCGAACACTTAAGCGACACCGACCGCGGCGGCTTCGGAACCACCGGCCTCAACTGAGGCCTGACGCCCTTCCCGGACGCGGCTTTCTGTCAGGCAGACCCGGACGCAGGGGCCGTGGGTGGTTCCGGCAACCCGGACGCGGCTTTGGGGAGGGCAGATATCCGCTTCCCGGGCTAAAGCTCCGGCATTTCGATTTTCTACGAGGGATCTGACAGCGCAGCCTCTTTCCCGCACCCTGACGGGCACGTGAAGAGTCTGCCCCATCAGACCCCTCTTGAAGTTCCGGGTCCCTTCGGCAACTCAGAAAAACGAAACCGCGCAAGCATTTGCTCTGACGGCAAAGTGCTTGTGCGGCTTTCGTTTTTTCAGCCGAATCCCGGAACTTCAGAAAATCAGAAATC
>JAFYGJ010000042.1:0-1603 GCA_017543275.1 Lachnospiraceae bacterium
CACACGGGCAACCGTGTTCTTGGTCGGGGTCAGGGTCGTCGGAAGGGTCGCCATGACGCCGACGCGCTTTCCGAGCCGGACGGCCTCGCGGCACATCTCTTCATCCACGCGCACAATGGGAACGCCGAGATACTTCGCCGCATCCTGTGCACAGTCCGCCACTTCACCCACGGAAGAGCAGAGGTTCAGCATCGCGTCCACGCCCTCTTCCACGGCCTTCATATACATGCCGATCAGACGGGCGGCGGGAGCCGCGGTCACATAGCCCGCTGCGCGGACATCAGCGAGAATGCTCGGATCCTGCAGGGAGAACATCTCCACATCCTCACCCAGCTGCTTTTTCACTTCGCGCTCGACATCGGCGATCAGTTCGGGTGTGGTGCTGGTATAAATCAATCCGACTTTCATTTCTGACACCTCGTTATCTTTTATTCCAGAGAATTCCGATTTCCACAGCAGGCTGTTCTAAAAGGAAGCTCATCGCCCCGTAAACATCCTACATAGGACTTTACTTCATGTTAACACTATAACGAAGAAAAGTAAATTGTGTCTTTTGACAATATTCAGGTCTGTTTTTTGAGCATATTTACCAAATCATACCTGATTGGTCTTCTCCCAGAACACGTAGTGGTTCAGTACGGCCTGCTCAATTGCCTCCCGATTTCTATCGCAGACAATCTGATAGAGTTCCCGGTGCAGATGAACATACTTGTCGATCTCTCCGTTTGCGATGACGATCCCGGTGGTCTTCTCCCGGCTGGGGACCGTAATCCGGTTGATATATTCCGACAGCGTCTTCAGCTGCGGGTTTTTCGTGAGGCTGATGATCTCGTTGTGGAAGATGCAGTCCGCCTCCGTAATCTTCTGTACATCCAGCTTTTTGGCACTGACGGCTTTTTCGAGATTCTGCAGCGCGGCACTGAGGCGTCCGAGTTCTTCTTTTTTCGGTCCCAGGCCGATCAGGACATAGAGCGTCCCGATATCGATGGCCCGGCGCAGATCGACAAAGTCCTGCCAGCTCGCATTCTGCAGAATAATGCTGTAGAAGATGGGCGAGAGCATTTTCGGGTCAAACTGCTCTGCGACGAAGGTTCCCTCCGCCCGTTTGATATAGAGGACGCCGTAGGCCTCCATCTGCTTGATGGCCTCGCGGACGCTGTTGCGTCCCACGCCAAGCCGCTGGCTCAGTTCCGCCTCTGTGGGAAGCTTGCTGCCCGGGCGCAGATTGCCCTTGATCATCTGGTCGGTAATCCAGTCTTTTACGGAATCCACCACCGAAGTGTTGCGGATCACCGGAAATTCGAGTTCGTTGCTGTCCATATCGCGCCTGCCTGTTCTTCTGTTACGAGTTTTTTAGGATACCGTATCATAATACTTGCTGACACTGCGGACTGTCAAGCCTTTTCTCTTCTTTCGGAAGGGGGTTCGAGTCTCCCGACGGTACGGAAAATCGGGAGTTTTCGTGAATTTGCACATTTTTCGGCATTCAAAATGGGCAAAGCGACGAAATCTTATCTTCCATGAGAAAAACTCTTTACAAACGCGGCGGAAGTGGTTAGAATTTAAACATCCTACATAGGACATTATAATATTCGGAGGTGCA
>JAFYGJ010000043.1:0-1861 GCA_017543275.1 Lachnospiraceae bacterium
GTATTGAATTCGAGGTGCATGCGCTGAATTGTCTTCTCCGCCATCCTTCCGACAGTTCCGCGCCAGCCGGCATGGGAAAGACCGATCGCCTGATTCACAGGGTCATAGAAATACAGCGGAACACAGTCTGCAAACAGCGTCACGAGCGGCGTATCCTTAAGATCCGTCACAAGCCCGTCGACATCCCTGTAGTCTCTTGCGCGAAAAGGCCCTTTTCCGGCGTCCGGATCCGTAACCCGACGGATATTCGTCGTATGCGTCTGCCAGCTTAAAACAGGCCTTTTTTCGCTCATATGAAGCGTTCTGAGCATGCGTCTGTAGTTTTCCCGGCCGATCTCTTCCGGCTCCTTGAGCATACCGAGGTTCATTTCGGCATAAAAGCCGTGGCTGACCCCGCCGAACTTCGTCGAGAAGCCGTTTTTTACGCCCAGTTCATCAAACAGCGGAATGCTGAAATACGGCACATCTCCGTCGTGAAAAGTCAGATGATCCTTTGCGCCCGTCGCGCGCTTTATGGTAATGCCTTTGTCTGAAATCATGGGTTCCTCCCCGCTTCAATCCTTCAGAATCCGCCGAAAGCGTTCTCAATATGTGTAATTTCCGAATCCAGAATGCTGATCACATCAAATCTGCAGGGTGTATTTTCCGGAAGGCTGTGCTCCATAAGATACCACTGCGCTGTCCGGTAAATGCGCTGCTGCTTGCCTGCTGTCACCGCCTCTTCGGGAAAACCGTTCCGGGTACGCAAGCGGAACTTGACTTCCGCAAAGACCAGCACACCCCTGTCCCGGAGAATCAGGTCGATTTCCCCGGTCTTCCGGCGGTAATTCTGCTCAAGTACCGTCATGCCCTTCTCTCTGCAGAAAGAAGCCGCCTGATCTTCATAGCGGCTTCCCTTTTCTCTTTTATTCATGCCAGAATTCCTCTGATAAATGTCTCCCGATGGATCGGACAGGGGCCGTATTTCTTCAGCGCTTCGATGTGTTTCTGCGAACCGTATCCCTTGTGCTCCGCAAATCCGTATTCCGGATAGAGCCGGTCGTATTCCACCATCAGCCGGTCCCTCGTCACTTTCGCAAGGATTGAGGCCGCGGCGATCGAGGCAGACTTGGCATCTCCTTTGATAATCGGAACCTGCCGGATCGCAAGCTCCGGAATCGTCACAGCGTCATTCAGCGTGAGATCCGGCTGCGGATCCAGCGCACGCACAGCTTCCCGCATCGCGCGATAGGTCGCCTGCAGAATGTTGATCTCGTCGATAACCTTCTCAGAGCTCAGCGAAACGCCGAAGCTGACCGCATCCCGGACAATGACATCATACAGTTCCTCGCGCTTCTTCGGAGAAAGCTGCTTCGAATCATTCACATAGAGACTCGGATGGTCCTTCGGCAGGATCACCGCAGCCGCGCACACGGGACCCGCGAGAGGTCCCCTCCCGGCCTCGTCAATTCCGCAGATAATACCGTAATCCGCATATTTGCGTTCATAGAGCATCATCCGGTCGATGCGTTCCAGTTCCCGCACATAATCATCATGTTTTTTCTGGTATTTCTGCAGGAGCTTCTTTACGCCCGTCCGTTCGTCCGACGAAAACTCCGAAAGCTTTGCCTGCAGGTACTGCATAGGTGTCTCCGAAAGGATCCGGTCAATTTCCTGAATATTCATTCCAGATGTAGCGGTTCGGACACTCGTGACTTTAGTCATGAGAGGAGAACCGCCTCGCGTTTCACGCGGGTCTCCTTTCTGTTAATATTGTATTGTCCCTGGATAGCAGCTTGAGTTGTTTCCAGGAAGCTGATGCATGTACTTTGGTTCCATCGAGATGCCGAAGGTCGAAATACCCGCTTGTTCGCCTGCCGAA
>JAFYGJ010000044.1:0-142250 GCA_017543275.1 Lachnospiraceae bacterium
GATTTCTGATTTTCTGAAGTTCCGGGATTCGGCTGAAAAAACGAAAGCCGCACAAGCACTTTGCCGTCAGAGCAAATGCTTGCGCGGTTTCGTTTTTCTGAGTTGCCGAAGGGACCCGGAACTTCAAGAGGGGTCTGATGGAGCAGACTCTTCACGTGCCCGTCAGGGTGCGGGAAAGAGGCTGCGCTGTCAGATCCCCTCGTAGAAAATCGAAATGCCGGAGCTTTAGCCCGGGAAACGGATATCTGCCTTCTGGAAAGCCGCGTCCGGGTCGAAAGCCCCTGCGTCTGAGTGGGAACCGCCTGCGGTCAGGGGAGTTGCTTAAAGCTGACTTTGCGGAGGAGCGCGGAGATATTCGCTTTGTCTCCTTCTGCGCTGATCCGGACCGGGCACATGCCCGGATAAACCTGCCCGATCAGGATCTTCTCCGGCGCCGGAGAAATCACCTGAAAGATCTGCCCGTCGATTCCGTCCTTTAACCCGTGAAGGGTCTCATCGTCGAGCACACCGCTGCCCGGAGCCTCCGCCTGCCTCTGTTTTTCCTGCCGTTCCAGATTGCCTTCGATTATAGTCGGAATCTCCACCCGATAAAGCACGTTTCGGAAGCTGATGACAATGAAATGCGTGCCCTGCGTCCGAACCTGCATCCTCCGGTCTTTATTGACGGTCACCTCTACCCGGCTTCCGTCCTCCGATTCCAGCACGCGTGTCACGCGCTCCCGGGATCCAAAGTATACAAGAAGCTGTACCGCTGCAGCCAGAAGGAGCAGTGCTGCGACGCCGATCGCCGCGAACTTTATCATCCTCTTTTTCTTCCGCACTGCACGAAGCGACTCTTCCGAATTCTCTCCGCCCTGGAATGGCTCCCAGGACACCAGATCGTTTCCTTTTACGGTCAGGATTCCTTTCGAACCGGCTACATAGGACACTTTTCTGTGGAGCCCGCCGATCGTTGCTTCAAACAGACTGTCATCCTCACAGCGGAACAGTACTTTCCACCGTTCTCCCGAACCGGCCAGATTCAGTGGCGCACCGGAACGGGTTACACCGGACAGGACGGTTCCGAGCGGATTCACAAAACTTGCGTCTTTTACAGAAATAATTTCTGCAGTTTTCATCTCTTTTTTCATGACAGATACCCTCCTTCCGATTCTACCATATCACCGGCGGCTCCGGCAATAAACCGCAAAATCAGCGGAATAACTGCAGCTATTTTCTGTCATTTTTATTCAAATGCCAGCACGACCGAGAGCTTCGGCTCACAGCTCGTGCGGTACTTCTCCTGCAGAACCGGTCCGCAGGAATTCGAGCCGATGCCGCACATCTCGCCGTCCAGACAGAGCACGGTAAATCCGCTCCGATCCAGTTCGAAATTGTGCTTTTTCGCGGTCAGCTCCTCTTCCGTGTAATGAGAGGCGTTAAAGGAGAAGCTGTCACCGAACACATGCAGCTTTGCGCCGGATGCGTTCGTCAGGACAAGCTCCTCGCAGCCCCAGTGTGAACCGTTTTCCTGGGGTTTCAGGTAGTCCTCATGCATCTCGGAGACGGTATCCATGAAGGTGTCCTTAAAGCTTGCGCGTCGTTTGTCAATATAGCTCTCGTAAGGCCCGTAGCCGACGTATTCGACCTGTTCGAAATCATTCGGGAGGAAGAGCCGGACGCCGAAACGCGGCAGGAAGGGCAGCGAAGGAAGCTTCTTCCCGCGGATGTCAAGGCGGATTTCACCGGTGTCGGAGATCTCATAGCGCGCAGTCAGATCCAGGAATTTCTGGAGGAAGATTGCCGCTGCACCGAACTTCGCGGTCAGGACGAGAAGCCCGTCTTCGTACGATACCTTCGTGCTGTAGGAACGGATCGTCATGCGGTCGTAGCCTGCCTTCTCCCACTCCATTCGCTGCGCGCGGTCATTGTCGGTCGGCGCGCGCCAGATATTGAGGGCCATCGGGGCATTCAGGTAGCTGACATTGCTGTTCACAAGCTTCGTGAATGCGGCTTTCGTTTTGTCGTATTCGTAACGGAAACAGCTGCCTTCAATCACGAGAAGATCGCCGTGATCCGTGCATTTCGGCGCCTTTTCGCTCTCGATATCCACATCCACCGTCATGACCGGGACCAGGTACTGGTCAAAGCCCAGCTCATCCGGCAGGTAGTCCGGCGTATCCGTGCGAAGATTCAGATAGCGGAACAGCACGCTTACCCGGAAATCCGAAGGAATTTCCTCAGGAACCGTCACGCTGACCGTCTTCTGGGGTTTGCAGGAAAGATCCGCGAAAATGCCTTCGCCGATTGTCTCGCCGTCACGGCGGATTTCATAGGCAATCCCGATATTTCCCGCAAGATCCGTGAAGTCGAGCATGTTTTTAAAGGTAAACTTCTGTCCCTTCCCGGACACAAGACGCACCGGACGAAGCACATTTTTGAGCTCCAGAAGCCCCGTGTGCGGGGTGCGGTCCGGATAGACCAGACCGTCCATACAGAAGTTCCCGTCATTGTGCACATCGCCCCAGTCGCCGCCGTAGTAGTACTTGTCACGGCCGTCCGGGGTTTTGCCCATATAGACGCTGTGATCGCACCATTCCCAGACAAAGGCGCCGCAGAGCCGCGGATAGCGGTAAATAATCTGCCAGTAATCCTCGGGATCGCCGGGGCCGTTGCCCATCGCATGGGTATATTCACAGAGAATCATCGGAACATTCTTTGGGAAGCCGCCGTTGATTTTGGCCATCTGCTGCATATGCTTTGCTTCGATGCCGTTCTTTGCGTAGTCCTCCAATTCTTCCAGCGAAGGATACATCCGGGAGTACAGATCCAGCGCGGTGAAATCCAGTACATCCACTTCTCTTTTGTACCGTTTGTATTCAAAGGTGATCGGGTTCTCTGGATCAATTGCCCAGCCGCCGTGAATCGAACCCTCATAATGGCAGAGACGCGACGGATCCCGGTCTTTCACAAAATGTCCCGCAAGTTCAAAGTTTCTGCCATAGCCTGCCTCGTTTCCAAGGGACCAGATCAGAACGGAAGTGACATTCTTGTCCCGCTCCACATTCGCTTCCACACGGTCGAAAATCGCGTCCGCAAAATCCGGATTGTCCGCGAGGATGTTGTAGCTGGAGGTATAGCTGCCGCCATAGAGTTCGACGCCGCCGTGAATCTCAAGATCCGTCTCGTCAATCACATAGAGGCCGATCTCGTCACAGAGTTCCAGAAGCAGCGTGGAGTTCGGATAATGGCTCGTCCTAACGGCATTGAAGTTATGGGCCTTGATCATCGTAATGTCCCGGACGATCTCTTCATAGGTCACCGCGTAGCCGTTTTCCGGACTTGAATCGTGACGGTTCACGCCCTTAAATTTGATCGGCTGCCCGTTCAGTTTCACGATATCGCCGTCAACTTCGATCTTCCTGAAACCGACCTTTTTCGCAATGACTTCATTGCCGCCCTTCAGGACCAGCGTATAGAGATACGGATTCTCCGCGTTCCAAAGCACCGGGTTCTGCACCTTCAGAACCGGATTTTTGCCCTCTGCGGAAGCGATTTCCTCTCCGTCCGCGTCATACAGCCGGGCTGTGACTTTGACATTGCCCCTGACCTTCATGTCAACTAAAAGCTCCGCACGGGAGAAGCTTTTATTGAAACTTTGATGCAGGAAGAAATCCTCGATCCGGTTTGCCGGCCGAAGCAGAATGTAAACGTCCCGGAAAATACCGTTCATCCGAAGCTTGTCCTGGTCTTCAAGGTAGGTCCCGTCCGACCACTGGTACACGAGCACCGCGAGCCGGTTCGGACCGGGCTGCACCGCTTTCGTGATGTCGAATTCCGTGGGACTGTGCGAGACCTGACTGTAGCCGATAAACTGTCCGTTCACCCAGACATAATAGCAGGAATCAACCCCTTCAAAGACGAGATGCTTCTCGAAGCGGTCATCGTCAAGCTCGAATTCGCGGATGTAGATGCCGCAGGGATTGTCCTCAGGCACATAAGGCGGATCAAAGGGAATCGGGTAGCGGACGTTCGTGTAATTGTTCCGCCCGTAGCCGTAAATCTGCCAGCATCCCGGCACCGGCAGGACGTCGAAGCGGCCGAAGTCAAAGTCCCGCTCATAAAAGCCTTCGGGAAGCGTCCGGTCGTTCTCATGATAGGAGAATGCCCAGTCGCCCGACAAAAACACTGCCCGATCCGAGCCTTCCCGCGGGTACTGCGCAATCTCCGATGATGAGGCCGGCACATAGTAGGAACGCCGGGGCATTGTGCCGACGTGAAGTTTTTTCAGGTCTTCATGGTAATGCGGTAAATTCATGATCAATCCTCCGTTCACGCAAAATCGTTCTTATTTCCGACTGCTTTTCTTTTTTCGGTTTTTCCTGCTGACATACAGGAAAAACAGGCCCATTCCCACCACAGAAACCGCCAGCGGAATCCCGACGCAGAGCGCTGCGATCTTCCACTCGCTTACAGCGGATGGGATCACCGGGTTCTGTATGCCTTTCGGCCATGTCCGGGTATCCGGCTGGAAGCGGTTCTTCTGGTACAGCTCCTCCGGCGTCTTTGCCGGATCGTCCAGAAGGATCCAGACCGCTTCCTTTTTTCCGGCCCGGACCCTCATCGTGCCCATAAATGCCCAGGTGTTCTGATAGGGATCGGTATACAGGCCGCTATGTTCCCTTCCGGTAAATGTTTTTTCCTGGAATTTCGCCTCCCGGATTCCGTCCCCGCCCGGATAGGCATAGTACCAGACGGATTTTCCCTTCAGGTTCTCCATCTGTTCCTGAGACAGGGCCCAGAATTCCTCCCGGATCTCGGACCCGTACTCTTCCGCAAAGCGTTCCCCGCCGTAGCTCTCAAACAGCGTATCCATCAGAAACCATCCGCTTTTCTGCTCCGATTCCGGCAGATATTCACCGGATTCGTCAAAAAGCTCCTCGTACAGGCCGTACCGAAGGCCTTTCTTTGTCTCATAAACATAGGAAATATAAATCTCTGTTCCGGGCTGAATACGCATAACCTCCCGAAGGTTCTCCGGGCTTTCAGCACCGATTGCCCCATCCTCTGCGACGACTGTATAATACCGGTCTTCGTAAACGCAGTCTTCCGCATGGCTTTCATAAAACTGATCCGCAAGCGGGATGCTGATCAGGTCCGCATATGCGCTCCTCACGCACAGCGGAATCAGAAGAATCATCACTGCTGCCGGAAGAATCCATTTTTTCATCAGCTGTCTCCTCTCTCTCTCTGGTCTGTCTTTTTGGATGATTCACTCCGGATTTATCGGACTGCAGCCCGGACTGCAGTCAAGACGAGTCCGAAACTATAGGAACTCAGGTTGCAGATAAGCGCCAGCAGGAAGGGCTTCGGAAAAGAAAAGCCGCTTTTTTTCGCCGCACGGTACAGAAGGCCTTCGACCGGGATAACCAGAATTTCCAGCGCAATCTCCACCGGCCAGCGGTACGCCGGGAACCGGTACATCGTAAAATAGACGAGCAGTACCACAACGGGATTGGTCAGGATATTCACAAGCGCCACAATCAGAAACTCCGCCCATCCGCGGATTTTCATCAGGAAGGCGACAAACAGCTCCAGGAGGAGCGTCAGCCCGAGTGAAATGCCGAAGCCTTTCAGGATTGCCAGAACCGCCGGATCAATCTGCATCGCGCCCTCCCGTTCAGGCCTCTGCCTTTTCCTCTTCTTTATTCAAAAGAAGCACTGAGCCGAAAAGCAGTACCAGCGAAATCAGGCTGAAAACCATTCCCCAGACCGCGCCGGAACCCGGGTTCTGCAGCCGGAACCAGGTCGGAAGAAAGCCCAGAAAAAGCGCAAATGTCAGAAGGCCGAAGCTGAATCCTGCAAGATGCGGGAAGCGGTCCACAAGAAGCTGCAATGTGATCGGCATCGTCATGTTGAAGAACAGCAGCGCAAGAAGTCCGCAGACAATATTGCCTGAGAACAGGTAGAAAACAGCAGACAAAAGAAGCGATCCGATGACTGTGATCTTCCGCCCGATATGCGCTGACAGAATTCCGCCGAGCATCTTGCCGCCGACCACCATTGCCGTCGCAAGCACGCCGATCCCGACGCCCTGCTTCCAGGAAAAGCCGATTGACATCCCGACATGAGAGCGTAGGACGACAACGAAGAAGCACAGGAGGGAAGCCGCAAAAGCCAGGCCCGTAAAGGGACGGGCAGGCTGTTCCTTCTCAATCTGCGGCGTCACTGTTTTCTTCGCAAGCCGCTTCCGTTCTGACAAAAACAGCGCTGCATACAGGATCATCGTCGCAATCATAAAAGCAAACAGGATTGTCAGGAGGCCGAGGCCGTATTTGTCTTCCGGCGTGATTTTTCCGATCACCGTACCAAGGAACAGCCCCATCGCGCCGGGTGCGACAAAGATGCCGAGTGCCTGTCCGCGAAGTTTTTTCTCGCGGTCCTCATCGATCGTCCCGAGGCCCCCGCCGACATGGAAAAGCGCGTTTCCGAGACCCAGGACGATTGGGTGCAGAAGCGCGCCGAAAAAGGTCACAAAGACCCCTGAAACCGCTGTAATCGCGGACAGCGGAACAATTTTGAAACGGCCCTTGCTGTCTTTCTGCTTTTCCCGCAGAAGGTCGAGAAGCGCCCCGAGGGGCATCTGAAGCGCAAAGGCACAGAAATTATAAATCAGGATGTACAGATAGGCATCCGGCTTATGCAGGAAGACTGTATACATCGCGAACGCGCAGAGACCGTCCTCCAGAAAATGCATCAGAGAGTAACTGAAGGTATACATCTTTTTATTTTTCCCCGTTCTGTTGTGATTCTTCTTCGGATTCTTTCGTCACGGAATCATCTTTCTTCCGGCCCTTTTCGATCTTCCCGAGAATAAAACCGGTTCCGAAAAGGATCCCCAGCACCACAAGAACCAGTATGAGTACCGCCGCCACGGGACTTTCAAAAAGCGCCATCCCCGGAAACCACAGGGAATCAGCAGTGAAACCACTCATTCATTCCCCTTTTTCTGATCAGCCTGCTGAGCGGCTTTTTTCCGTTTCCTGCGCCGCACGCTGAACACAATCAGAAGCACGATGCCCGTCACGATCATCAGCCCGACGATAATGTACGCAAACAGCAGAAAATAGGAGACAATATTGTAGGATTTCTCGTAGTTCGGCGGCTCGTAAATCTCATCCGCAAAGGCCGGAACCGCAGCGGAAAACGACAGCAAAGCAGCTGAAAGCAGAATCCATACCCGTTTCATTTTTTCTTTCATGATATCCCTCCAAAACCTGAGTGAATCGTTATTTCCTTTTCTTCTTCCTGATGACGAGGATCACCACAAGGGCAGTCACTGCCGCAAGCACGAGCACCGCAATCAGGATGATCGGGAAGTACTCCTCGATTCTGTACTTCAGCATCTCCACAGGTCCCGGTGCGACCGCATCCGCAAAGGCCGGCATGCTCGAAAGCAGCAGGATCGCTGCCGCAAACACTGTCATCAGAAATCCCTTTTTCCTGCTCATTTTGAATCCTCCTCCGGCTTTTTTGCCGCATTCTTTTTTCGTACCGTAAACACGATCAGAAGCACCACGCCGGTAGCGAGCGCCAGCCCGAGAACCGAAAACACAATGACCGGCAGATACTCCGAAAGCGTATCTTTTACGGTCTCTACGGGATCCGGCCGGATATGATCCGCAAAAGCCGGAACGGCCGCAAGAAAAGCTGACAGTACGGTAATTAGCGCCATACCTGCTCTTTTTATACTTTTCATTGCAAAATTCCTCCGAAATTCAGTTTTCCTTCTCCGCTTCCGCAGCTCTTCTTTTCTTTTTCCTGACGCTGAATACGATCAGGAGCACAATTCCCGCAATAATGGAAAGTACCACGACCGCAATCAGGAGAAACAGAAGCAGCGGACCGATCGCGTATCGGACCATATCAATCGGGTCGTACGCAATATCCGCATAGGCCGAAGTCGCAAAAAGCATCGGCAGTACTGCTGCAAGAAACACTGCTGTTCTTTTCAAAAAATTTTTCATCACTGTCCCTCCCTAAATAATCCCTAATTCCCTTGACGAATCTGCCTTGATTATACTATACTGTTGGTAATAAAACAACTGCGGATTCGAACGAAATAAGCCTGCAGTATCAAAATTTTCTTATGAGGTGCTCCTATGAAAATCACCAACGACATTCTCTACATCGGCGTCAATGACCACAAAATCGACCTGTTCGAGGGCCAGTATGACGTACCGAACGGAATGGCTTACAATTCCTATGTAATTAAAGACTACAAAACCGCCGTCATGGATACAGTTGACCAGAATTTTACCCATGAATGGCTTGACAACCTCGGAAAGGCGCTGGACGGCAAAAAGCCCGATTACCTGATTGTCCAGCACATGGAGCCCGATCACTCCGCCAACATCGCAAAGGCGATGGAGCTTTATCCGGAAATGGTGATCGTCAGCAATGCAAAATCCTTCCCGATGATGAAGAATTTCTTCGGCAAGGAATACGAAGACCGCCGCCTGATCATAAAAGACGGCGACGAACTGCCCCTCGGACGTCACGTCCTGCACTTTGTCGCAGCGCCGATGGTGCACTGGCCGGAAGTCATGATGACCTATGACGCTTTCGACAAGGTGCTCTTCTCCGCCGACGGCTTCGGCAAGTTCGGCGCTCTGGATGTCGAAGAGGACTGGGCCTGTGAAGCCCGCCGCTACTACATCGGCATCGTCGGCAAATACGGCCAGCAGGTACAGAACGTCCTGAAAAAGGCCGCCGGGCTGGATATCCAGAAAATCTGCCCGCTGCACGGCCCCATTCTTGACAAAAACCTCGGCTACTATCTGGACCTCTACAACACCTGGTCTTCCTACGAGGTGGAATCCGACGGCATTGTAATCGCCTACACCAGTGTCTACGGCCATACAAAAGAAGCGGTCCTGAAGCTTGCGGATCTCCTGAAACGAAAGGGCTGTCCCAAGGTCGAGCTGCACGATCTGGCGCGGACCGATATGGCGGAGGCAGTCGAAGACGCCTTCCGTTACGGAAAGCTTGTTCTGGCGACCACGACCTACAACGCGGACATTTTCCCCTTCATGCGTGAATTTATCGAGCATCTGACGGAGCGGAATTTCCAGAAGCGTACGGTCGGCTTCATCGAGAACGGTTCCTGGGCACCGACTGCCATGAAAGTAATGAAAGAACTGCTTTCGGGCTGCAAGAACCTGACCTTCACCGAAAACAACGTGAAGATCAAGTCCGCGCTGAATGACGACAACAAAAATGAACTTGAAGCGCTGGCTTCCGAGCTCTGCCATGACTATGAACAGGCTAACAGCGAGACGGCCAACAAGAACGATCTCACGGCGCTCTTCAAGATCGGCTACGGTCTCTATGTCGTCACTTCAAACGACGGCACGAAAGACAACGGCCTGATTGTCAATACCGTTTCCCAGGTCGCATCGACGCCGAACATGGTCGCGGTCTGCATCCAGAAGCAGAACTACTCTCACCACATTATCCAGAAGACCGGCAAGATGAACGTGAACTGCCTCTCTGTCGAAGCACCGTTCAAGGTCTTTGAGGATTTCGGCTTCCGCTCCGGCCGCACAGTCGACAAGTTCGCCGGCCAGGAAGTGCTCCGTTCGGACAACGGCCTGATCTTCCTCGGGAAGTACATCAACGCCTTCATGTCCCTTGAAGTCCAGAATTACGTCGATCTCGGCTCGCACGGCATGTTCCTCTGCACCATCACCGAAGCCCGCGTGATCAGCAACAAGGACACGATGACCTACACCTACTATCAGGCAAATGTTAAGCCGAAGCCCCAGACCGAAGGCAAGAAAGGCTGGGTCTGCAAGGTCTGCGGATACATTTACGAGGGCGAGAACCTTCCGGAAGATTTCATCTGCCCGCTCTGCAAACACGGCGCGGCGGATTTCGAGCCAATCAAGTAAGTTGCCGAAAGCAGCAACATATACACGGGGACAGGGCCGTCGTCAGACTCCGAATGGAGTGGGACGACGGCCCTGTCTCTGTATCCTGCGATATTGTTTTACACCGCGTTCACATACTGCTGGTAGCGCTCGTTTCCGGCTTTCTGATCCTCCGAAGACGCCCCAAAGAAACGGATAATATCCTCCCGCGTCCGGTCAATCGAATAGTGCTCCGAATATTCCAGCTCAACCACCTTGAAGGCAAGATACTCATGGTCAGTCTCGACGTAGACTTCAAGCCATGCGACCGGAAGTGAGCCCTGGCTGATCGGGATGTTGTAGACATGCAGGTGCATCGGAAACTGCTCCTTTGTGAGGTGCAGGGCTTCCTGATACCTCTGCTCCCGGTTTTCGTCATAGGCCCGGTAGTCCGGATCATCCTCTGAATGCGGCGGATGGTTCGGTTCCGCCATTTCCGGCGTTGTAAGAAGCTCCGGCGAATCCCGGAACACGAGATGCGCCTTGATCCCGAGATAGGCAAGTTTGTAGCGGTCGTCATCACGCGGAAGTTCCGTGACGCTGTATTTCGCCTCTATATAGCCCCGAAGTTCCGCCGTCGAATGCGGCTCAAGCACCAGACTTTTCAGCTTTTCTTTTTCGCGTCTCCGGTTCTCCTTCGCCTGTTTCCGGTACCGTCCGTCCGCCCCGGAATCCGAGGAACGGTTTCCCATCACATGAACGGTTGTTTTGCTTCTGAAAAGACCCAAGTTGCTACCTCCCGAAATACCCGTCGATACCGTTTGCCATCCCCTGTACTAAAAGCGCCTGATACGAAGGATCATTCATCAGCTGATCCTCGGTCGGATTGGAGCTGAAGCCCATTTCGATGATCGTTACGGGAACCTTGCACCAGTTGATGCCCGTCATCGAATTGTCCTGAATGACGCCCCGGTTCTGTGCACCGGTTGCTTCCGCGGTTTTCGCGGTCACAATCGTCGAAAAATTAATGCTGTTCTGCACATTTCCGGCATCCATATAGGGATTCCCCGGCGCCGGCGCATAACTGATGACGCCGGTCACATTCGGATCGGTCACGCTGTTGCAGTGGATGCGAATAAAACAGCTCGAGCCGTATTCATTCGCAATCACAGCGCGTTCCGCATTCGAGACCGGACAGTCGTTTGTCGTACGGATCATAACAACCGAATAGCCGCGCGCCACAAGCTCGTTCTGCAGCTGCAGCGCAACCGCAAGCGTTGTCTGATATTCCGGAATCCCGGTTGCGCAGCCCGAAGTGCCGGTCGTAAGCTTCGCTTTCATGACAGAAGCGCCCGGTCCGTTCGGCTCCTGCTCCGGCATGCCCGCCTGCTGATGACCGGCGTCGATACAGACCGTGAGTCCGTTCGATCCCGGAATCACAGCCTGCGGTGCGGAACCGGAATTCATGGCCGCCTCATAAACCTGATCGGTCTTCGGCGGCTGCGTCTCCTGCGGGGTATCGGAAACATCTGATTCGTCTTCCGATTCGGATGCTTCTTCCGTCTGATCCTCCGGTAAGATCTCCGCCTCCCGCAGAAGATACTCCTCTGCGCAGACGGTCTTACTGAGATACGCGTTTGTGCCGTTCCACGATACGATGAAAAAGTCCCCTTCTTCTCCGACAACTTCCAGCTGTTCCCCCAGCATCGCCGATCCGATCACACCGGATTCGAGCGAAGCTGCATCGCGGATATTGGCGGCTTCGGCCGTAACCCGTGCGAAATGGAGCGCTGCGGAAGGCGCAAGGCTTTGGGCCTCCTCTCCGGTTGCGGCCAGCGGTGCATAGAGATAGCCTTCGACGCAGGAGGAACGGACATGAAGCCACTCCCCTTCCGTGTCAAGCAGCTCCCCGCCGCTGTTTCGGGGCAGAAAGCCGAGAATCCGGGCATCCGTATTCGGCGCCTCCCGGAAATTTGCGCCCTGCTCCGATGTGACAATGAAGAGGTTTGCATACTGAGAAAGGACCACAGTACAGGCGTCCTGATTTGCCGCGCTTTCCTCCGAAACCGAAGCCTCCGAAGTCTCGCTGCCGGTTTCTGTCGCATCCGAAGGCGACGAAGAAGTCTCTTCTGTCGTTTCCAGGTCGGTCTTTTGTTCCGCCGTCTCTTCCTGCAGCGATGCGGTCTGTGCCGTCTCATCGCTTCCGGGTGTTTTCCGGCAGGCAGAAAGCGCCGGAAGCAGGAGAATCAGTACTATGAGAAGGGATAGGATTCTTTTTCTGATCATACAATTCCTTACTGAATCAACCACAGCCATCCGGGTTCGAAAAGACCCGGACGGCAATGTTTATGCGAGGATTTCCGCCTTCGCACGCTGAAGCGCGGCAATCAGTTTGTCGCAGTATTCGTCGAAATCCGGATCCTCAATCTGCGTCTCCGGGTGGTTCATCATGTAGCGCACCGATTCCGCAATGCCCTGGTCCATGCGCTTTGTGCACAGATAGTCCGGGACGACACGTTTCAGTTTGCTGTTGTCGAAGATTACCGAGTTCGACTTGTCGCCGAGAAGACTCCCTAAAAGGCCGCCGTTCGGACGCGTTTCTGCCAGGAATTCCGAGCTGACATGGACGAAATTCGCCATGACGCCGAGCGTATCCGCGACAACCTGATAGACCTGGTTCCAGGTTACCAGTTCATCGGTCGTGATATGGTAAGTCTCGCCGATCGCGTGAATGTTCCCAAGAAGCCCGACAAAGCCTTTCGCAAAATCCGAGCTGTGCGTCAGCACCCACAGCGAAGTGCCGTCACCGGGAATAATCACGGGTTTCCCCTCGAGCATCCGCTTCACCACGCTCCAACCGTTCTTTCCGTCCACCGCAAGCGGCAGATAGGTTTCGCCGTAGGTGTGGCTCGGCCGGATCATCGTGATCGGAAAGTCGCATTCGCGGTATTTCTTCGTGAAGAATTCCTCGACCTCGATCTTATTTCTTGAATAGAGCCACAGCGGATTCTTTAAGGGCGTCGCTTCCGTGATCCAGGGGCTTACGAGCGGGGTCTGGTACACAGAGGCTGACGAGAAAGTCAGGTACTGTTTCGTTTTGCCGTTGAACAGATTGAAGTCCCGTTCCGCCTGAGCCGCCGTGAAAACGATGAAATCCGCAACCGCATCAAACTGCATGTCCTGAATGTATTCGCGGACGGCCTCAGCCCCCTCATCGGTATTGATGTCCGCCGTGATATAGCGTACATCGCCTGTAAGACCGTCATTCCGGTTGCCGCGGTTCACAAGATAAACCGTGTCGCCGCGCTCAAGAAGCTTTTTCGTAATGTATTTGCTGATGTTTCCGGTTCCGCCGATAAATAAGTAAGTCATGATGTCCTCCTCAGATGTTTCTTGCCGCCTCGACAACCCATTTCAGGCGCTCCCAGGGAAGCTTCGTGCTGATCGTGCAGTCGCCGCCGAGCATGAGCCCGATCTTTCCGTGGTCGAGGATCAGATCTTTCGTGTATTGCTGCAGTTCTTCCTTTGTGCCGTGATACAGAATTCCTTCCTCGTGCTTTTCGTCCCAGAGTGTCTTGAAGCCGCCGAGAGAAGCCTTGTTTCCGAACAGTACCCGGCCCTCCTCCAGGCTGACTTCCTCCACATGGACTGCCCAGTTCACGACCTTGACCGGGTAATCCTTCCAGAGCGTGAGGTTGTTCTTGTCGCCTGCCCAGCCGCAGCAGTGCAGGATGTTGTTTCTGGAGAAACGGTTTGCATGCTCCAGGACATAGAGTTCCGAGGGAGAAACGTATTTGTGATACTCCTCCGGGGTGAAGCGGTTCCATTCGCCGCCCTGTACCGGGAAGTAAATGCCGTCGCAGCCGGCTTCCCTGATTAAAAGTTCCGACAGCAGCGCGTGGTCCTGCGCGATCACATCCAAAGCATGCAGCACCGCGTTCGGATTCTCCCGAAGGCTCTCCATCACAAAGTCATCGTCCGTCGCAAAACGGATCGATGAGAAAGGCGCAAAAACATTGTAGAAAACGCAGCGTTCCTGCCCGATTTCCTCCACGATGCGCTTTGCGCGCCAGACCTGGTCCTTTATGTAGGGGTGATCTTTTCCAAGGGGCGTAAGCTTCCACCAGTCCTCCGCTGTTTTCACGTCCTGAGAGAGCGGGTAGGAGAAGAAGCCGTCGCACATTACCTTCAGAAAATCCAGGTCCGTCTCCCGGTAATAGCGAAGATGCGCCTGCACGCACTCCTCGCCGTGTGCCTCTCTGCCGCTGAAATGGAACCAGAACCCGCAGGGCACATGATCCACCGGCAGCTTGTTCATTGCGTTTAAAACGCGTGTCCTTTTGTCCAACTTGAATGCCTCCTTATATATTTTCACGTTTTTTAAGAACTGATTTATGTCCGGGGATCCCGGCCGAGGCGGAAGGCCTCCATCATGTTGCTCGTGAGGCTGATGTCTCTGGAACGGTCTGGCATATCTTCTCTTCGCACCCATTCTGCGACGGAAAGTTCATCCTCCTGCAGGGTGATCTGATCCGGCCCCTCAAGATCGCAGTAATAGCCAAGAAGAAGCGTCGACGAGAAGGGCCAGGGCTGGTTCTTCCATGCGGTGATGTTCTTCACCCGGAGTCCGACTTCCTCCATCACTTCGCGCGCAACACACTGTTCGGGTGTCTCGCCGATTTCGATATAGCCCGCGACCAGAGCATACGTCGCTTTTGCGTTATGCGTCGACTGAGGAAAATGCGTCGGCGCGTATTTGGTCAGCAGTATTTTCTCCCCGTTCCGCACGGCGATAATCACGCTCGGGCTGATCACCGGATAATACATTTCCCCGCAGACGGGGCAGCGCATCATGCGTTCGTTCTCAGCATGTTCGAGCGCATGACCGCAGCTGCCGCAGAAACGGCGCCGCCGGTACCACTCATGAATCTGTGCGCCGACTGCCGCCGCATACGCAAGGTCCATCGGTTTCACGACGCGAAGATACCGCATGGTCTGAAAGGTATACGGTCCGAAAGGCTCTGCCTCCCGGTCCGTCAGCGTGAAAAAGCGCCGGCTGTCGATCGAGAACAGATAACGGAATTCCGAAAGTTCCGGGACTTTCGGCGAAGAATCCGATCTTTTTTCATAAGCTGTCAGCGCCTCCCCGACTGTCGGAAGCACAATCCTCCCGTCCTGCTCTCCCGCAAGTACCAGAGATCCCCGGTATCCGAGGAAGAAATCCTTTTCTTCTGCGAAACAGTTTACATATTCGTTATGGAAAACAGCCGGTTCGATTTCATGAAACAGCATCCGATGCCTCCGGTTTTGGAATGGTTTTCACAATCAGTGAAGTCACAAGGGTCAGAACGGTAATGACAGCTGCGGCAATATAGGCGATCCGGTAGCTTCCCGCCGCATCAAAGACCGCATTCCCGAAAAAGGGTGCGATGCAGCCGCCGAGGTTTCCGAGCGCCATCATCAGTCCCGCAAGCGCGGTATAGTCCCGGTTTCCGAACACTGCCTGCGTCATCAGCGGGAAGGCAACTGTCCCCGACGCGCAGCCGATGGAAGCCCCAAGCACTAAAAGGATATGCATCGGCTGAAGATTCGCAAAATACATGCCCGAAAGGCCGATCATCTGCATCAGAAGCGCAATCAGAAGCGCTTTTTTCATCCCAAAGCGGTCAAACATCCCGCCGAGGATGATTTTTCCTAAACTGACACCGCCGAGATATACCGCATTTACCATCGCGGCATAGGTCGGAAGGTACCCGCTGTCCGAAACGTTCGTCACAATGCTCGTACTCAGAACGCTCGTGGAAAAGCCGATCGCAAGCGCGGAAAACAGTAAAAGGTACAATTCTTTGGAACGAAGCGCCTCGCCCCAGGAAGCACCATAGATTACTTCGTGAAAGAATTTTCCGTCTGTTCCGGGACGTTCACCATAGGGAAGCAGGGAACAGTCTGCCGGCTTCTCCCGGATCAGCAGGTACACCATCGGAACCGCAACCGCCGCAATGATGACCGCATAAATCCGATAGACCGCCGCGAAACCGAGGTTTTCAATCAGCACGCCGCCGAGCGCATTGAAAATCATGCCGCCTAAGCCTGATCCCATAAAAGCAATTCCGGTCGCAAGCCCGCGTTTCTCTTCAAACCAGTTCGAGATGATGACCGTGAAGGCCTGGAAACACAGGAAGGGGCAGCAGGCGCCGATGATAATAAACAGCAGGTAGAAAACCGGGAGATTCCCCGCAAAAGACAGCAGGAAATAAGCGGCCGGCTCAATCAGCACCGCGATCTTCATGATCCGAAGAACCGGGATGCGCCGGTAAATCCGCCCCGTCAGGACCGATCCCGCCATCTGCATAATATACATCAGCGTCAGTCCGATACTGAAGGATTTCCGCTGCCAGCCGAAGTGTTCCGTCACCGGAATAATATACAGGGTAAAGCAGTTATGCGCGATTCCAAAGCAGACCGCCATGATCACAAGTGCGTAGATCACAATTGCCCAGCCATAGAAAATCCCGTGTTTTTCGAGAATTTTTTTCACTTCTCCGTTCCTTTTTTCTGCGGTTTTCCGCTGCCAGCTCTGCGGCTGTCCGGTTCAGAAATACAGATGATTGTTGTACCTGGTCGGCAGGCCTTCCAGGAAAAGGTGCCCGTCGTTTGAAAGCGTCAGCACCTGCGGGATTACAGAACCATTTTCAGAACGGAACTCAATCACGGTCAGCCCCGAATGGCAGAGGTTGAATTTCAGGCACATCTCCGGATAGGGGACGTCCAGCACCGACGACAGGAAGGTCATCCCGAAGCCGTGGTGGGCAAAAAGCGCAATCCGCTTGTCGTTTGGTTCCTCGTTCTGATAACAACCCTTCTCTTCATCCCAGATGTAGCCCTGGGAGGTGAGAAATTCCCTTGTGTAATTCTTAATCCGAAGATACCCCTCCGGAATCTTCGTATCCTGAAGGTCGGGGTGCGTATACCACTTTTCGCCGAGCGCCCTGATCTCTTTTGTTGTAAACAGCTCCCGGATATCCGGCCTCATAAAGCACCAGGTCCGGTGTCCGTCTTCCGTCGGAAGCGACAGCTGCGCCCAGGCATGCGATTCATTCGTCCAGTCCAGAATCGTCGCATCCATTTTCAGCATTTCCCGGGTCGGGATGGATGTTTCGATTGCCCGGGTCGAACTGGAAACGTAGATTTCATCGAGCCCGTAGCGGGCGAGCCGCTTTCCGACGGCTTCCGCCTGCCGCTGTCCCAAGGGGGTCAGTTTGTCCGGATCGTAGATCGGATCGCCGTGACGGATAAAGAATAGGAGCATAGAACGTTTCCTTCCCGTTTGTACCCTGAGCCAAAGTGCTCCGGGTGAATCAGTATCCCCGCCGTTCGGGGTTTGTTTCATAGTGATATTCCATCATAGTTTCCGTCAGCTCGTAGCCGAGCTTCCGGTAGAGGTTCCAGGCCGGCAGGTTATCGGAAAACAGGGTCAGCCGGGCACGTTGATAGCCCTGTTCTGCGAGTTCCCGAAGCACAGCCGACATCATCGTGGTTGTAATCCCGCGCCTCTGATATTCCTTCCGGCAGAAAATCCTCTCGGTTGCTGTCGTTTCCGCATTGATTTTCGCAGTTGCCATGGAAGCAATCAGCTTCTCTCCTTCCGTGACTGCCCATACGATCGTCCCGTGACGGATCTGGAACCGAAGCTCCTCGATGCTGTCCGGCATGCCGCCGAAGGCTTCCGAAGAAAGTGCGGAGTGCTTCTCAAAATAGGAGAACTCGTCCGGATCAGCGTGCCGGGTAAGACAGAAACCCTCAGGAAGTTCCGCCAACCCTTCCAACGGAAGGCTGAGATCCCGCTCCATTGCCAGCATCATATGCTGCGGGAAGAAACCGCAGTCCATCATAAACTCTGTGAACAGAAGCTCCTTCGCATCCCGGAATATCTGGAGAATGACCCGGTGCTCTGGATCCTGATCCTGCAGCTTCCGGACGCTTTCCTGGAGTGCGTGAAGAAGCGCTTCCGAGGCTTCGATTTCCAACGCGTCTCCCGGTACCGCCCGGAACCTGCCGCGCACAAAGCATCTTCCGTCGCCAAGTTCCGGCCTCATAAAACTCGACGTTTTCGCAAGATATGCCGCGCCGAGAAACCGGTCCTCTTCTTCCGCTGCAACAATGCTCTCCGGGATCAGTTCGGAAAAATCGCAGATTTCCTCCGCCATGTCCGGATTCATTTCCCGGACTTCTGGAAGATCCGCTTCCCTGAAAAGTCTGACCCTGATCATTTTCTCCCCGTTCTGTATCGTTATACCAGGTTTTCGTTCCCCTTCCGGTAGAACTCCACCCGTTTGTCGATTTCCGAATAATCAATCTCGCCGGTCGCAAGGAATTTCTCCAGCACATCCATCGTCGGGATGCCGGCACGGCCGCCGATCCGCGTGCACTTGATTGCCGATGTCGCGCTCGCATACAAAGCGCAGTCGCGGACGGATTTGCCCTTGGTGACCATCGCCGCAAAAGCGCCGTGGAAGATATCACCCGCACCGACCGTATCGACAACATCCACCTTGAAAGCAGGAAGCGTGAAGAAGCCATCGTCGTCCAGCCCGATCAGGCCGCGCTCACCGAAGGTGAACAGCACCGCCTTCGGACCCATCTTGCGAATCTTCCGGCACTCTTCCTCCAGGTTCTGAAGGCCCTTCTCCTTCGCGCCGGGGAACATCCCGTCAAAGCAGAATTCCGATGCGATGAAATAGTCGATCAGCGGGATAACGTCATAAATTCCGTCAAAGAATCCGCCGGCGTCAATCAGGACCTCAATTCCATTCTCTCTGGCCACTTTGGCCGCCTGAAGCGCCATGCCCCGCCAGCCAGAAATGAACAGGAGCTTCGACTGCAGCAGAAGGTCCCAGTCCACTTCGTCTTCTGTCATCATCTCCACGTCGCCGACCTTGAACAGGAAGGTTCGTGTCATGGATTTTTTCTCTGCAAGAACAACGTCCAGCGAAGTGGTTTTGCCTTCCCGGATGATGAAATTGGAGAGATTGATGCCGTGGCGCACAAAGTCATTGTACTGCATCCGGCCGTAACTGTCCGATCCGACCGTTCCGCTGAGCGTGCATTTTGCGCCAAGGCGCGCAGCCGCGACCATGCCCGATGAGACCGGCCCGCCGCCCTGCCAGGACAGGTCGGATACCCGCGTGCCCCGGTTCAGTTCCGGCATTTCGTCGATACATACATTGAGATCCAGACAGCCCGACTCGATTCCGAAAATGTCAAATTGTTTCATTTTGCCCTCCTCTCGCGAGCACAGAGCAGGGGTGTCCGTAGGACAGCGGCTCACCGTTAAGCTGCGTCGCCGTTCCCCCGGCTTCCTTCACGATCAGAGCGCCGGCCGCATAATCCCAGGGCGACAGCTGCATTTCAAAGAAGAGTTCCGCTCTTCCCGCCGCCACCATACAGAGATCATAAGCCGCACTCCCGAAGCGCCGGACATCTAATGCTCTGTTGAATAAATTTATTAAAAGCTCGAAGCTTTTTTTCGCAAGTTCCGGATAATAGGGCGAGGTTCCAAAGAGGATGATGCTCTCCGATAGCGGTTTTTCGGACACATGGATCGGCTGTCCGTTGAGATAAGCGCCCTGTCCCTTCTCCGCCGTATAGAGTTCGTCAAGATATGGATTGTAAATCGCCGCATACACGGGTTCGGCGTCCAGAAGAAGGCCGATGGAAACCGTCGAACAGTGCATGTCGCGGATGAAATTCGTCGTCCCATCGATCGGATCGACGATGAAGCTGTAGCCTTCTTTGATCTGCGCATGCACATTTTCTTCCTCGCCGACAAAAACCGCCTCCGGTAGGATGTCAAGAAGCCGCTTCTCAAGCATTTCCTGCACGGTCTTGTCATAGGAAGTCACAAAATTCGCGTGCCCTGTTTTTTCCTCCACGGTCTCGGTGCTGCGGTCCGCATTCAGGATGATGCTGCCCGCATCGAGGATGGCCTGATTGATTTTTTCTGTAATTGTATGGTCCAGCATGATTATTCTCTCGTTTCTGTGTGTTGTTTTCTCTTCGCTCGACATGACATATTCCGTGTCATCCCGACCGGCCGCAGCCGGGGGATCCCGTCAGTCCGTCAACACCTTATATTTCTCCGGTTTCCGGTATCTCTCCCCCATCACTTCTCTCTCCCGGTATTCGCGCATCTCGTCGATCGGGAAGGAAACCAGATAGATTCCCGGCTGTTCTCCGGCCTCCAGGACCTTCATATCCCGGGACCCGGGTTCTTCATTCCGCCATGCGATTCCGTCAAACGCGATCGAGTGTCCGTTGCAGTCCGGGTGTCCGTAGGGGTAATTGCAGCAGGCGATACCAATCTTATTGCGGTAGGCGTCCGCGCGAAGCGCCGCGATCCGGTTCTGCTCCATCGGGCAGGCGTTCGGCATCAGCACAAGTTCCGCGCCCATGAGCCCGAGAATCCGTGCGCTTTCCGGGAATTCCCGGTCAAAGCAGATCATGGAGCCCACCTTTACCGGGCCCTGCGCTGTCGGAAGCTCCCGGACAACAAATTCCTCTCCGGACTGAAGCCTTGCTTCGTCCGCAAAGTCGCAGGTATGGACTTTCGAATATTTGTAGACCTTATTTCCTTCTCTGTCATACAGGATGATCGTGTTTTTCGGCTTTCCCTCCGTCTTTTCGAGGAAGGTGATCCCGACCGCGATTCCCGAAAACCGGGAGATGTTCCGGAAAGCTTCGATAAAGTCACTTTCTTCGGTCACGGCAAGGGCGTTCAGTTCCTCCGGATCCTCCGGGATCCGGTAGCCGCAGTTCCACATCTCCGGGAACAGCGCGATGTCCGCGCCCATGGCCCGGGCTCGCTTCACGGAGGCGAGTCCGATCCGAAGATTATTGTCCTGTTTTTCTGACGGCATCAGCTGCATCAGCGCGACGCAAAGTGTTTTCATAGCGCCCTCCATCGACTCCTCGGGTTCTTCCCCGTGCAAGTACTCTCATCATAGCACGAAAGCGGCGCTTTTGCAAATGAAAAGCGCCGCTTCGGTCCATCCTCAGGATCATTTTCTGTTTTTTTCGGCTTACAGTCTCTGGAGAGGCGCCGGACCGTTCGGATTCGGCTGGGGATCGCGGGGAAGATTCAGCGGCTTTGCCTGCGCCGCCGCGCTTTCCGCGCGGAGCTTTGCGGGGTCAAAGCCCATACCCTTCAGGATCTCGTCAACCCGGGCATCCACCTGCTCCTGATGGTTGGCCTGGTCGTTGGCATATGCGCTCGCCGTTTCCTTCGCGAACTGCTCTTCGTTCAGGTTTCCGATATTGTTCATATTTTTGATCGCCTGAGGCGCACTGGTTCCGGCTTTCATCCACTGGAAGATCGGGTTCTGCTCCGCCTTTGCGGTCTGCTTCGCAATGGTATCCTCGGTAAGGGTATCATTCAGTTTGTTCTTGTTCACTTTGCCGTCCGGAGTCATCGCGTAACCGAGGAGCGCACCGTATTCGGCCGTCAGCTTATCGGCCTTTTCCGTCAACTCCCGAACGCGCTTCTCGTTTCCCTGCTCCATCGCATACTGCAGCTGCTTCATCATGGTGATGGATTGCAGCTGAATCTCCTGAAGCCGGGTTCCGACCTTTACGGACGGCTGATCCTTCTTCGCGGTCTTTTTCGGCTTCGGTTGCTGGTTCGGATTGTTCTGTCCGAGAATCCTGTCCAGACGCGCATTCATTTCATCGATAGAGATTTCCTTCTGGTTGGGATCCGATTTCTGTCTCAGCTCTTTTTCATTTTTCGGCATTTTTCTGCTTCCTTTCTGTCGCTTCCTGCTATATTCTGCTTCTGCTTCACAGCGTTTCAACTTGTTCTGTCTGCCATGATACCATCCCCTGTCCAACAGATGTCCAACAAATACGGAAAAATTCCTTATTTTTTTCACTGTACTATTCTCTTCGCATCTGATATAATTGGATAAAATCCGTGCGGATCCGGAAAAAAGACTGAATTCGTGATACGAAATGAGGAGGGAAACAACCAATGGCAGAAAAATATCTCGGAGAAGACATCAAAAAACTCGGCTTCGGTCTGATGCGGCTTCCGAAAATCGGCAGTGACGAGGACATCGAGCAGGTCAAGAAAATGGCGGATACCTTCATGGCGAAGGGTTTCACCTATTTTGATACGGCGTATGTATATGACGGCGGCAAGTCCGAAGACGCGCTGCGGCAGTGCGTCGTGGAGCGTTTTCCGCGTGATTCTTTCGTCTGTGCATCGAAGCTTCCCCTGTGGAATGCGGAAAAATACGAAGATCTTGCAGGACTTGCGCAGGAATCCCTGGACCGCGCCGGACTGGAATACTTCGATTTCTATCTTCTGCACGCGCTGAATGCCGAATCCGCAAAGAAGGCAGAGGACATCGATGCCTGGAAGTTCATGCAGGAATGGAAGGCCGCCGGAAAGGCAAAGCACATCGGCTTCTCCTTCCATGACTCAGCGGAAGCGCTCGAAGACATCCTGAAAAAACATCCGGAAGCGGAATTCGTTCAGCTCCAGATCAATTACAAGGACTGGGATGACGAAGGTGTCCAGAGCCGCAAATGCTATGAAACGGCCCGCAAATACAACAAACCGATCGTCGTCATGGAGCCGGTCAAGGGCGGATCCCTTACGACCATGACGAAGGAAGTACAGGACCTGTTCAAGTCCGTACAGCCCGAAAAGTCGATCGCAAGCTGGGCAATCCGCTTCGTCGCAAGCCTTCCGGGCATCATTACAGTGCTTTCCGGCATGTCCAATGAAGACCAGATGAATGACAACACCGGCTATATGGAGAACTTCGAACCGCTTTCTGATCTGGAGCAGGAAACCATCAAAAAAGCCGTGGAGATCATCAACGCAGTACCGACCATCCCCTGCACCGCCTGCAAATACTGTGTGGACGGCTGCCCGATGTCAATCAACATCCCGGGGATTTTCGCCGCAATGAATTTCCTGAAGGTCTACGGAAATCAGGACGGCGCGAAGGAACGCTACGAGCGCGCAACCCGCGACGGCGGAAAAGCTTCCGACTGCCTGCAGTGCGGCCAGTGCGAGGAACACTGCCCGCAGCACATCTCCATTATCGAGACGCTGCAGGAAGCAGCAGAACTGTTCGACTGAAAAGCGTTTTGAAACAGCGGGGACAGGTGAGCCGCTCACCTGTCCCCGTATTCTGTCTGTGTATTTGTTTTTACATGCTGACCTGCGTGTAGCGGTCCTGGGAGACATAGGAAACGCTGATGTCGGAGTCTCTCTCCTCCTGCTTTTCTTCCTTTTTCTCTTCCTTCTGGTCCTCGGCCTTCGGGTCTTCCTTCGGCTTCACCGAAGGCTTCTTTTCCGGCTCCGCCTTAATTGACGGTTTCTTGTCCTGAGGAACCTTCATATCTTCTTCTTTTTCGTTTCCGGCCTTTTTCATCTTCTGCTGATAGTATTCGTACGCGCTGTCGCAGTATTCGACAAAGCGGACTTTTTTATCTTTCTGCGTCTGATTCTCACAGGCCTTGATGCAGTTCCTGAAATCGTCCCGTCTTCCTTTTTTCTCTGCAAGGTCTTTCGCGATCTCCTGTACGACCGGATCGTTTTTCAGGTTCTCGGCATTGACCTTCAGCGCGTTTTTGTCGATCATATCCGGCGCGTCGGAATAGGGTTTTGTTGCTGCAAGCGCAAGCACCTTTGCAAGCTGAGCCGCATAAAAATCCTTGTCGAAACCGGCCAGCGTCTCGTCGGGAAGCGTCTTGAGCAGGTTCATCACATCCCCTGCATCTTCATAAGCTTTCGCAAGTTTGATCGGTTTCGCGGACATTTCTTCGTGATCCTTCGCAAGGTCCGGCTGTTCTTCGCCGTACATGAAAGCCTGGATTTCATTGTCCGCATCCATCGGCGCAACGTCCACATCCTGGGGATACAACTCTTCCGGCTTCGGCTGAACAAGATTCATCGGCACCGGCTGATCCTCATGCTGCGGCCTTTGTCCGTTCTGCTGCTGCACGGGGCGCGCCTTCGGCACTTCTCCCGTGACAGGATAGACTTCCGTATACAGCTCTTCCTGCATTTCGCGGTCTGACTTCACCGGCTGTGTTTTTTTGCCGCGTGTCTGCTGAGGAAGATTCTGATAGCGGTCAACCGAGCAGGGACGATGATAATCGCGCAGCCTGACCTTTTTCTGGAACCGCGCCTTGCGCACCGAATTAAAACGGTTGATCAGAGGCTTTACGCTCGGATTGTTTACGGCGTCCGGAATCGCGACCGCAATGGCCGAAAGCGTCTCGCGCACCAAACGCTGCTCTTCCTCACTTGCGTACAGGCTCTTCCTGCCCTTCGTGAACTTCTCGGCGGCGACCAGAAGGTCTGCGCTGTACTGTGCGGCTTCCTCCGGCGTTGCGGCTTCGCGGAAGCCCTGAAGATCGTGAACGACCCGCTTCCATTCGGGGCTCTCCGACAGCGGGGTACTGCCATGCGCATTCATCCGCTCATATAACAGCCGGGAATCCCGCTGCGCCGCCCGAAGATCGTCAGGCGAGTCGAACGTGAAGGAATTCAGCGTCTTTTTATATTCTTCGCGAACTTTCAGGTACTCCCTGTTCTGCAGCTTTTCGACGGTCTGCCGGTTTTTCATCACGAGGTAATCGACTGCGTTTTCCTTTGTTTCCGCAATCTTCTGCTCATCCAGAGGCTCATTGCCGCGGCCCTGAAGACAGGCGGAAATCGCAGTGTACTCACGCCACATGTTCTCCGGCGCTTCATATTCATAGGTGGATTTATCGCTGTAGTGATACCTTCTGTTTTCCCGGTTGTCGGCGTTTCTTGCGGCATCGGCCTGGTATTCCACACAGCTTAAGCCCCTGCGGTTCTGAACCTGTGCCCTCAGTCCGTCCCGGTGGCCGTCGTAATTCACGCCCATATAAGGCGCAAGGCTGATCTGATCCCAGACATTCGACAGAAACACGTCATAATTCAGTTCCTGCGGGCGCGGAGCAGGCGTCGTATTCAGCCATGCCATTTTGGCATACTCCATCGATCCGTGTGTCTTCAGCTGCTGCGCGATATTGGCAAGCTTTTCGTAATTCACCGGCTGGTTTCCGTCGTTCGGCAGGTTCCGTCCGGTCATCATATACCAGGCTGCCCGCCAGGTAAAAATTTCTCCGAGCATGACTGCTTTATTGGCTCTTCTGTTCCGAAGATAAAGGCCAAGCTGTCTTTCTACATCCGATCCATTGACGTTCTGTGGTGCATTGTCTCCGTAAATACCCGGCATTTTTCTGTATCTCCTTCGTGTTTATTTCTTTTGATGAACCGATGATAACAGGTGCTGTCCATCAAATGTCCAACAAAAATGAATCTTTTTCAGAATTTTCAAAAAATTTATGGGATCAGGTTCCGCATGTCTGCGGGAAGCTCTGCTTCAAGAAGAATTTCTTCCTTTGTGAAGGGGTGAATAAAGCGCAGCGTCCCGGCATGCAGCGCTGTGCGTCCGATCCGCTGCACTTCTTTTCCGTACAGCCTGTCTCCGAGAAGCGGATGACCGGCTGCAGCCATATGAAAGCGGATCTGATGCATGCGGCCGGTTGCGATCTGCACCCGAAGGACCGAGAAATCCTCGCCTTCCGACAACACCCGATAAACAGTCTCTGCCGTTTTCTCCTCCCCTTCCTCTACGCGGAGAATTCCCTCGTCATCCCGCACATAGCGCATCGGAAGCGCAATTGTGCCCTCCTTTTCCGTAAAGTATCCGGAAGCTGCTGCAGTGTAAACCTTCTCCGCATTCCCGTCCCGCATCAGGATCGCCGCCGCGACTGCATTTTTCGCACAGAGCACAATCCCGGAGGTTTCCTTGTCCAGCCTGCCCACGAGGTGAACCTGCGCCTCCGGATCCGTCCGGTCAAAATAGGCCCGAAGCGCACTCGCCAAAGAATCCGTGAGGTGCCCTTTCGCGGGATGGCAGACCATCCCCGAAGGCTTATTCACCGCAATCAGGCTGTCATCCTCATACAGGATCTCCAGCGGAATTTCATTCGGAATCAGGCGGTTTTCACGCATCCGGGAATCGGTAAGAAGCACCTCCAGCAGATCGCCCGTATGAAGCAATGCCCGGACCGTCACCCGCTCCCCGTTCAGAAGAAGCCCCTCCGGATCATACTTCACAGAGCTGATCTTCGTCTGCGAGAAGGCCAGCTCATTCTTCAGGTATTTCAGAAGCATCCGCCCGTCATAGGCGGGCGGAATTGTGATGGTATGATACTTCTTCATCTGTAAACCTTGCTCCTGCTCCCGCAGGCGAGTTCCGTGCTGCGGCCGGCGGCAACCTCGAGCCGAGGGTTATCATGTCTCTCCCGAGGTCGCCTGGAACGTTGACCGAGGGGGAGACATGATCCCGCAGGCGAGTTCCGTGATACGGCCGGCGACAACTCCGAGCCGAGGGTTATCGTGTCTCTCCCGAGGTCGCCTGGAACGTTGACCGAGGGGGAGACATGATCCCGCAGGCGAGTTCCGTGATACGGCCGGCGACAACTCCGAGCCGAGGGTTATCATGTCTCTCCCGAGGTCGCCTGGAACGTTGACCGAGGGGGAGACATGATCCCGCAGGCGAGTTCAGACATAAGCCCGGAGGAAGTCAATGGTGGCCTGAATCACCTCTTTGGTCCAGAAGTACTGGCCGTGATTCGCCCCCTGAACCTTGTAGAATTCCACATGCTTGCCGCATTCACGGAGCTTGTTGTACATAATGACACTCTGCTCGAAGGGAACCGTCACATCGCGGTCGCCATGCATCAGGAGGAAGGGCGGGTACTCATTCTCCTCGCGGATGTAGCTGATGGGACTGATCAGGTCGACAGCGTCGGGACGGGCAGCGGCTTCTTTGCCCATGATCATCGGGAGGAGGAAGGGCCGGTAATCCTTCTCGCCTTCCTGCGTGAAGCGGGAGAAATCCGAGACGCCGTACCAGGCGACGCAGGCCTGCACTTCGCTGGAAACATCGGGGTAGTCGCCGTCATCGTAATCCCGCATCCAGCCGGTAGAGCCGATCATCAGCGAGGTGTGCCCGCCGGAAGAATCGCCGAGGATGGCAATCCGGTTCGGGTCGATGTCGAAATCATCGCAGTTCGCACGCAGGAAACGGATCGCTGCCTTTACATCCGAGACAAAGCCCGGGAAGGGTTCGAGGCTCGCAGGCCGGTATTCCACCGCAGCCACGACAAAGCCGGCACGTGCGATGTCAATAAACATCGGGAGCTCCACATAGCAGTTCTGCTTGCCCCAGCCGGAGCCCTTGATGAAAATCACACAGGGGAAACGTTTCTGTGTCTTCCCGCTGACGTCCGGAATCGGAATATACTTGCTCTCCGGAAGTTCGGACGGATCCGGCATCGGCGGACGCTGCGGCCGGTTCGGCATTTTTTTCATCATTTCCTCAATCTCGCGGCGGAACAGTCCCGACGGAATATTCGGGAACAGCAGTCCCGGATAGAGCATCTGCAGATGCAGGTCGACTCCGCTCCGGTGCGCGTACACCACGTCATGGGCATAACGCACGCCGTAGCTCTCGGAACGATCCGCATACAGCGTCTTCATTCCCTCTGCAACCGTTTCGTCTGACGGAATCAGACGGTTCATAAACCTTGGATCCTGCGGCATAACTTTTTCCTCCTCAAATTTATATTCCTGATAATTGATCCCTCAATATTCTGTACTATCCACGGCCCGCCTTAATGGATATGGTTGATCATGCTGGCAAGGTACCCGGCTCCGAATCCATTGTCGATATTGACAACCGAAACGCCCGATGCACAGGAATTCAGCATCGACAGAAGCGCCGAGAGGCCGTGGAAAGAAGCCCCGTAGCCGACGCTTGTCGGCACCGCAATAACCGGGCAGTCCGCAAGCCCGCCGATCACGGAAGCCAGAGCGCCTTCCATTCCCGCAATCGCGATAATGACAGTCGCGGACATAATCTCATCCATATGGGAAAGGGTCCGGTGCAGTCCTGCAACGCCGACATCATAAAGCCGGACCACCTTATTTCCATGCGCTTCTGCAGTCAGCGCCGCTTCTTCCGCGACCGGGATATCCGAAGTGCCGCCGGTCGCAACGACAATCGTTCCGATACCGGTCGGCTCCGGAAATTCCCCGACGATCCCGATCCGGGCATCCGCGCGGTATTCCATCTCAAAGTGCTGCTTCAGTACTTCCGCCTTATCCGAATCGAGGCGCGTAACAAGGATCGTTTTCACCCCGTTATCAAGCATGACTTTCGTAATCGCAATCATCTGCTCCGCCGTTTTCCCGGCGCCGTAGATCACTTCCGCTGCACCCTGACGGATTCCGCGATGGAGATCCACCTTTGCGAATCCGATGTCTTCAAACGGCTTCTTTTTGATCGCAAGGAGCGCTTCGTCAACGGAAATCGCGCCGTCACGCAGTTCCTCCAATGTTGTCCTGATGTCATTCTTCATGGTCTTACCTCCAGATCCAGTGTGACAGCGGTGTAATATTTCCTGAGTTCGGTCAGAATCTCTTCCCTGTTTTCCAGAAGTTTCGGGATCTGCTCCTCGCGAAGCTGCAGCTTCGCCGTTCCCTGAAACTCCCGCACCCGAAAGTCCGTAAAGCCGCGCTTCATCAGGAATTCTTCAGAGCGCTCTGTTGCGAGGAGCTTCTCTTCGGTAATCTCCTCGCCCGTCGGAATCCGCGTCGCAAGGCAGGCATAAGCCGGTTTATTCCAGGTGAAAAGCCCGGCTTTTTTTGAAAGTGCACGAATGTCGGCCTTGGTGAGTCCCGAGAGCCGCAGAGGAGAAAGGACCTGCATTTCCAAAAGGGCCTTCATCCCGGGCCTGTCTGAGGCATCATCGCTTGCGTTGGTCCCGTCCAGGATGACGATGAAGCCGTCCGCCTTTGCCGCGGCGAGAATGTTTCCGAAGATCTGTTTTTTACAGTAATAACAGCGGTCTTTCGGGTTTTTCCGGACCGTATCATCCGAAAGTACATCGACATGAAGGACTTTCATATCCGCGCCGATTTCTTCCGCGAGCCGGATGGCGTCCTGAAATTCAAATTCGGGCTGGAAAGCCGCTTTTACATAATAAGCCCGTACTTCTGCGCCGGCTTTTTTCGCCGCATAGAGAAGATAAGCGGAATCCACGCCGCCGGAAAAAGCCAGTGCGCATTTCGGATGTTCTGTGAAAAACTGTTTCAGGCGCGCTTCGCCTGTGATGCCGCTTATGTTCTGTCCGTCCAAGTTCACAGTACCTCCTTCAGTTTTTCCATTGCGTCCGAGAGATAATTTCCGAGACTGTCGTTCGCGCCGGCAATCAGCGTATCGCAGCGGTTCATCGGGATCAGGATCCGAACTGCATCCGCTGCGCCGACCGCCGCCGACATCTTCGGCGTGACTTCGCCCATCAAAGCATCCGCAATCACGATTCCGATCGGGCCGATAATGACGTCCGCTCGGCGGCTGGAAACCAGCACCGCGTTCTCGCCGGTCGCTGCGGATTTCGCCCCGGCTTTCAGCATGTTCTCGGTCGCGATGCTGTTTGTCCCGACCGCAAGAAGCTCTGCTTCCGGAAAACGCTCTGTGATCAGTTTTACAAGCTGGCGGCCGATATTTCCGCCCTGTCCGTCAATTACGAGGATTCTTTTTGCCATTTTTCTTTCTGCCTTTCGTCTTTTCGGATTCTGCGCACGATTTGTGTAAAAACCGCCCTTCAGTCACGCGTTCCGTGTATCATTTCAAATTAAGTTCGCGAAAAACTCTTTGTTTTTCCGGTTCGCCTCTTGTCTGCGCCCGAAGATCATGTTACAGTGGCAGTACCGGAAACACCAAAAACCGGTCACATCGATTCAAAGCACATCTTCGCACGTCTTTGCCGCTCTGAACTCCGCGCAGAAACCCAACATTGCCGGATCCGGAGCGGTGTCTTTTCTGTGCTGATGCTATCCTATCACAAATCAGCCGGACATTCAACTTGTCCGGACTGTTTTTTTCCGGACAATCCGGATGGTTTTGCTTGCTATTTTCCGGCGAATGCATTAAACTATTGGTAACTGTACCAGAAGGAGGTTTCGAGTTGAATCGCCGTGTCCGGATCATTTCATGTATCTGCCTTGTCGGGCTGCTGTTTCTCTTCGGCTGCAAAGAAGAGAAGACGCCTGGCGTCGCTTCCGATACAAAAACATTTTTCGACACCTCTGTCACGCTGACCATATACGGTGAGGGTGCGGATGCGGCGCTCGCGGTATGCTTTGCGCGCTGCCGTGACCTGGAGCAGGTGTTCTCTGCACAGAATTCCGGGTCCGAGCTGTACCGCATCAATAAGCGGGAAGGCGCAGGCGGCGATTACGATCCCGCATCCCGCACCGGTACCGCCGAATTCACGGTTTCCGATGAACTGCGGGACGCCATTTCGCTCGGGCTTGAAGCATATCAGGATACAAACGGGATGTTCGACATCACGATGCTGCCTGTTTCCGATCTCTGGGACTTCCGCACCGGAAGAGGGAAGCTTCCCGATATGTACCTGTTGGCAGAGGAAGTGCTGCGCGTCGGTTCGGACTATGTAAAGCTCGACGGAAACACGCTCCGGCTCTCCAACCGCAATACCCTGATCGACCTCGGGGCCATTGCAAAAGGCTGCATTTCCGCTTCTCTTCGGGATTACCTGATGAGCCGGGACGATGTTGACGGCGCAATCCTGAATCTCGGGGGAAACATCGACGTTTTCGGACAGAAGCCGGACGGAACGCTCTGGCAGGTCGGAATCCAGAAGCCCTTCGGCAATCGCGGCGAACTTATCGCAACGGTCGAAATGCCGAAAGGCTGCGTAATCAGTTCCGGCGTCTATGAACGCTGCTTCAACGAAAGCGGTATTTTCTATCACCACATTCTCTCGCCGAAAGACGGGATGCCCGTGCATTCCGGCATTTCACAGGCAACGGTAATCGGCACGGACGATGCGCTTGCCGATACGCTTTCAACCGTCTGCATGCTTTTGGGAAAAGACAAATCCGAGGAGCTGATTCTCGAAAAAGGCTATCAGGTCCATGTTCTGTATACCGGATCGGACGGAACGCTCACACTGTTTGATTCCGAAACCGGCGAGGAACAGGGCGTTTCGGAAGGCACAAAGCTCCATATAGAACCCTGACCGAGGAATCCTGCCATGACCCGCTCTTCTGTCCCTGAAGAAAAAGAATCGAAAAGCAGGCGGAAATCCACGTTCCGCCGTGCAGATCTGTGGCTGCTTCTTGGAATCGGGCTTTTTTCTGTCCTGCTTTTCGGGTTTTTCCTGTGGAAAGACACGCGGATTCGCGAGCCCATGCTGGAAATCACACAGGACGGCCAGGTACTGGGCGTCTTCCCGCTCACAGAGGACCGGGATATCCTGATCGGCTCGCGGGAATCCGGGAACTATAATCTCTGCCGGATTGAAGGCGGAAAGGTCCGGATCGTCGAAGCCGACTGTCCAGACCGCTCCTGTACAAGAAGCCTCGCCATCGATCGGCGCGGCGGCACCATTATCTGCCTTCCGCACCGGCTGGTGCTTCGGATCAAGGATGGTACAGGCGGCATTCCCGACGCCGTCGCGGAGTAAGCCGATGCAAAAGAAGCTTTCTTCCCCTGAAAATACAGCGCGCACGGAACGCGGCTTGTTCCATACCGATTCGCCTGCTGCAAAAATCGCCCTTTTAGGGCTTCTCACTGCGCTCGCGATCGTTATGGGCTATGTCGAGTACCGCATTCCGCTGCCGCTTCCGGTTCCGGGCATCAAAATCGGTCTCTGCAATATCGTAATTGTCTTTGTGCTGTACCGCTTCGGGGTTTTGCGGGCGCTTCTTGTTTCTCTGATCCGTGTCGCTGTGGTCGGCCTCCTGTTCGGAACCCCCATCAGCATGCTTTATGCGGCAGGCGGAGCGGTTTTCAGTCTTTTTTGCATGTACCTGCTCAAAAAAACCGGCCGATTTTCCGTGATCGGCACAAGCGGCGCGGGCGGCGCGCTCCATTCGCTGGGGCAGATTCTTGTTGCAGCGCTTCTCATGGGCGGGACTGGAATTTTCCGCTATCTCCCGATCCTTCTCTTCGCAGGAGAATGCTGCGGTATCCTGATCGGCCTTGTCGTAACGATTGTGCTCCGGCGGCTCAAGCCCCGTCGAAATGAATCTGTTATTTAGAGAATTCTGCTGCCTGCAGGCGGCTTTTAAGTTTCATGAAGGAGCAAAACCACACATCAATGCCCGGACATAACCCGGGCCGCATTACATCATCACAGGAGGTCTCGTCGACATGAAAACTTTGTACATCGAATGCAATATGGGCGCTGCCGGAGATATGCTGACAGCTGCTCTTCTGGAGCTGATGCCCGATTCGGATGCATTTCTGCAGCAGCTCAATACCATCGGAATTCCCGGTGTTTCCTACGAAAAAACCGCTTCCGTAAAATGCGGAATCACAGGTACTCATATCAGTGTGAAGATCAACGGAGAAGAGGAAGAAGCCGGTGATGATCACACGCATCATGAGCATGAACACGAACATCATCACGACCATGAACATGACCATGAGCACCATCACGAGCACGACCATGAACATCATCATGACCATGAACATCATCACCACCACAGCAGCATGGCGGATATCACCGCTGTCATCGATTCGCTGAATGTCTCCCCGAAGGTGAAGGAAGATGCAAAAGCCGTCTATCTGCTGATTGCGGAGGCGGAATCGCATGCGCACAACCAGCCTGTCACGGAAATCCATTTCCATGAAGTCGGCACGATGGATGCGATCGCCGATGTGACGGCAGTCTGCCTTGCGATGGAAACACTTGCTCCCGACAAAGTAGTCATTTCCCCGATCCATGTCGGCGCGGGCCAGGTACGCTGCGCGCACGGCATTCTGCCTGTCCCGGCGCCTGCGACAGCCTATATTCTGCAGGGCCTGCCGATTTACGGTGGAAAGATCATGGGCGAGCTGTGTACGCCGACAGGCGCCGCACTGCTCCGGTATTTCGGAACAGAATTCGGGGATATGCCCGTGATGCGGGTCGAAAAAACCGGTTACGGCATGGGGAAGAAAGATTTTCCGGCCGCGAACTGCGTCCGTGTGATGCTCGGCGAATCCTCCGACCTTGGTGACAAGGTTGTGGAACTGAACTGCAATGTCGACGATATGACGGCGGAAGAGATCGGATTTGCGATGGAGCGGCTCTTTGATGCCGGTGCCTTCGAAGTATTCACGATCCCGGTCAACATGAAGAAAAACCGCCCGGGAACCCTGATCCGGGTACTCGCCGACCCTGCAAAGAAGCAGGAAATGGCGGCCGCGATCTTCAAATATACGACAACCATCGGCATCCGCGAAGTCCCCTGCAGCCGCTACATCCTGAAAAGGCAGCAGGAGACCGTCGATACCGCTTTCGGTCCGGTTCGCGTGAAGCGTTCCGAGGGCTACGGCACCAAAGTAGAGAAATATGAATTTGAGGATGTTGCCCGGATCGCGCGCGAAAAGAACCTGAGCATTCGCGAAGTCCGGGAAATGCTGCAGAAATGACGATCACTATTGTTCTCGGGCATCAGCTTGAGCCGGGCGGGAGGCTCGATCCGGAAGGCGAGGCCCGCCTCCGGCATCTTCTGCGGCTTGAAAAACGCCGCCCTTCGGATCTTGTAATCCTGTCGGGCGGCGTTAAGCCATGGATTTCCAGAAAGTCCGAGGCACAGGTGATGGCACATTATCTGCACCGCTGTGGATTCCCCAGGGAAAAGCTCCTCCTGGAGCAGGGATCCCTCACGACCGGCATGAACCTTCTGTTCACACTGCCGAAGACCGTTTCCATGCATCCGGACTACATCCGGATCCTCAGCTCCCGGGAGCACCTTCTGCGCCCCCTTCTCAATCCGGTCCTGATGACCCGGCTGCTTCTTGTCGGCCATCCCGAAATCCGCCAGCTCTATTCCGGCTGCAAATCCCCCGTGAACTGAATCCCGCAGGCGAGTATCGAATTTACAGCCGACACAGTCTCGAGCCGAGGGTTATGGGGCTGCTCCTGAGGTGACCTGGAACCGTCACCGAAGGGGCAGCACAATCCCGCAGGCGAGTTCCGGATTCGCGGCCGTCACAGTCTCGAGCCGAGGGTTATCGTGCTGCTCCTGAGGTGACCTGGAACCGTCACCGAAGGGGCAGCCCCATCCCGCAGGCGAGTTCCGCGACTTACCTCCCGAAGAGCTTGATATCGCCGATGCCGAGATCCAGAAGCACCCGGTCCAAAGCCCCCTTCTCCTCTTCGCTGAGTCTCCAGTCGAAGGCCTTCACATTCTCCTCTGCCTGCTCGCGGTTTGCGACGCCGCAGAGCGCGGTGCCGACGAAATCCTGCTCACCGGTCCAGTTGATCGCAACCTGCGCAACCGGGCAGCCGTGCTTGTCGGCGATATTATCCATCACCGTGAGAAGCTTCAGGAATTTCTCAAAATTCTCTTCCTTATACAGATTGCGGTAGAAACCGCCGCGGATATCATGCGGATTCCATTCGGGCTTTTCGCGGATCGCGCCTGTGAGAAGGCCGGAACCGAGAGACCCGTAGGTCATGCTGTCGATTCCTTTGGATTTTGCCCAGCGCATCAGCTCTTCCATCTCGCGGTCGACCATAGAGAAAGGCGGCTGGATGATGTCGATCTGTGCCCATTCCATGGCTGCTTCGATCTGCTCCTTATTGTGATTCGAAAGGCCGATATAACGGATCACGCCGCGCTTTTTCAGCACGTTCAGGGCCGACATCGTCTCTGCGACATCGGTAAACGGATCCGGATAATGCTGGATATAAAAATCGATATAGTCAGTCCGAAGCAGCCGCAGCGACGCCGCCACTTCCCGCATAATATTCTTGTAGGAACCGCCGCCTCCGGTACGGGTTGCAGGCTTTGACATGTCCGGTACCAGGGAGAACTTGGTCGAAATCAGCACCTTGTCGCGGTCGAAATCCTGAATCGCTTCGCCGACTACGCGCTCCGAAGCGCCCCAGCCGTAGCAGGGTGCGGTATCAATCAGATTCACGCCGCCCTGAAGACCGGCCTGAATGGCTTCAATCGCCTTGTCGCGGGCTTTCATAATCCCCTTCGTCGTGACCTTTCCGTCTTCCTTCTCGACATAGCCGTAGCTCTCGAGCTCCCCGGTCCCCCAGGTGCCGATCGCGAGCGCCGACACATCTACATTCGCATTGGTAAAGTGTTTGTAGAGCATAGCTGCCTCCTTCATTTGTTTTTCTTAACGGCGCCGATCCCCGCCGCCTGTTCTTACTCTTTTCTAAAACTATATCACTTCTTCTGAAAATACACAAGCCTTTATGACCCGGCCCCCTCCGGTTTCTCCACAAATTCCCGAACCCGGAAACGAATCCGGTACTCACGAAGCGTCATGCCGGTTTCCTCTTTGAATTTCTTCCCGAGGTAACTCTGCGAAGCGAAACCGAAATAGTTTGTAATTTCCAGAAAACTGTAATCCGAATAAATCAGCATGTTTTTGACCAGAACCAGCTTTTGCCTCAGGATATATTCTCCGATCGTCACCCCTTCGAATTTTCTAAATATGGTAGAAAGATAGTTGGCGTTCAGGGCAAGATGCTCGGATATTTCCGACACGCGGATCTTTCCGTGAAGATGCTGGAAAATATAGTTCTTGCAGCGCTCCACATGCTCATTTTCTCCGCTTCGGAGCGCCGGCTTTCGTGCAGAACGGTAATCCCGGGCAGTCCGCGCATACAGAAATTCCGCTGTTCTTGCAAGATTGTTGGCTTCCGCAGAGGTTTTTGCCTGTTCGATCTGCGCAATAAACTGATCTGACATCGAAAAGGCCACTTCATACGGTACACCGCCCCGGATCGCCGCCCGGGAGGCAATTGTAATAATCACAATTGCTAAATTCTTACTGTGCCGCAGCGCATTGTCGGCAAGGAAGCCTACGTCTCCCCGGTAGCTTTCCTGAAGGATATTCCGGAGGAGTTCCGGGTCTCCCTGTTCCACGGCCGCCATCTCCCGCACTTCTTCATCATAGGGGTTGTGCCATGCACCGTTTTCGAGAATGCTGAAGACGTCATTTGTCGCCGCGGACAGGGCCTCCGTCTTCAGAAGATGACGGATTTCGTTGTATTCCAGGATGTCCCGGAGCGACGGAATCGGCGAATCTTTCTCCCCGTCTTCTGCTGCAAGCCCCGGCATCAGCCTGAGAAGATTAATGCATCTTCCAAGCGGAACCGGTCTGAGCTCCAGGCTGATCTCCTCAATAATTTCCGGAGCCATCTCCACCTGGAGCTCTTTTGCGCACTCAAATTCGACCACGCTCTCAAGCGGTCCTGTCACGATTGTCTCCTGTCCGATATGGTTTACGGCGAAAAAGAACTGACTGTTGATATGAAACAGCGCCGGAAGCGGGCCGAATTCAGTGCGGTGCGGTGCCGGAAACGGAACAACAAGAATTTCCGCTTTTGCCATTTCGATATCTTCTGTTATCATTTCCCGGAGATGTCCGTCCATTCCAAAGACACGAATGACTGTGTGAAGCTCCCGGGAAATCAGTCTCAAAAGCCGTGATAAGGATAATGCCATACGTGATTTCCTCCAAATCAGACGATTCTTTCTTGTTGATCCTGCCGTTTCATCGGGATTTCTTTCGTCATTTTCACGAATCTGTCCCCTCTGACAGGATTATTATCATATATTTTACCAAACATCTGAGAATTTGTCTATAGGAAAAAGAATAATGATATATTCTCCGGAAATAATATGCTATACTTTGTTCATCAATTGTTCACAAATGGCTCCATCAATACGGTTTTCCAAAAGATCGGGGCCGTTTTCTGACAAAACCGAACGGACAATCCTAATCAGAGAAAGGAGGAGATGCTTCAGTGAAATACCTGAGAAACTTCGGACAGGAGTTTAAAAAGAACAAGGCGCTGTTTTCCATGCTTGCGCCTGCGTTCATCCTGACCGTTGTCCTGTCCTACATCCCGATGGTCGGCTTGATTCTGGCATTCAAGAACTTCAACTACGGAAAAGGCATTTTCGGTTCCAAATTCAACGGAATTGAAAACTTCCGCTTCCTCTTTGCATCCGGCAAAGGCTGGCAGATCACCAAGAACACCATCCTGTACAACCTGCTGAACCTCGTCACTTCGCAGGCGATCGCGATCCTTCTGTCGATCTTCATCACGGAAATCCGCGCGAAATACTACAAAAAAGTCACCCAGTCCCTGATCTTCCTGCCCTACTTCATTTCCTGGGTTCTTGTCGGTATTTTCGTGTTCGCGATCTTCAACTACGAGACCGGCCTTCTGAACAACCTGAGAAAGGCGGCCGGCGCCGAACCATACAATATATACGCAGTTCCGGGAATCTGGCCTTTCCTGATCTGCGCATTCAACGCCTGGAAATGGTCCGGCTATAACTCGGTTATCTACATCGCCGCCATCACCGGCGTCGACCAGGAGATCTACGAAGCAGCCGCAATTGACGGCGCGAACATTTTTCAGCGGATCCGTCACATTATGCTCCCCTGTATCCGCCCGACCGTCATCACGATGCTTCTTCTGCAGGTCGGCCGAATCCTCCGGGGCGATTTCGAGATGTTCTACCAGATCGTCGGCAACAACGGCCAGCTCTTTGACGTAACCGACGTTATCGACACCTACGTATTCCGTTCCCTGATGACGAACGCGAACATCGGCATGACAACGGCAGCCGCCCTGTACCAGTCGGTGGTCTGCTTCGTCGTAATCATCCTCGTCAACGCGATCGTGAAGCGGATCGACGCGGACTACGCATTATTCTAAGGGAAGGGGGTACGTCACATGGCAGCAAATACAACTGGCGTTGAAGGCGCAACCAAGATTAAAAACAGTCCCTCGTCCACGATATTCTACGTTATCGCTTATACGATCGTCGGCGCGATGGCTATCATCTGCCTGGTTCCGTTTTTGATCATGATCTCCGGCTCGTTCACAGCTGAGAAGTATATCACCTTCCACGGATTCAATATCTATCCGGTAGAATTCTCCACGGAAGCATACAACCTGATCTTCAAGACTCCGAGCACGATTATCAAAGCTTACGGCGTTTCGATTTACGTCACGATCCTGGGCACTTTCCTCGGACTGATGGTAACGGCCGCTACAGCGTACGTTCTCGGAAGAAAAGATTTCAAGTACAGGAACCAGTTCTCCTTCTTCTTCTACTTCACAACACTGTTCAACGGCGGAATGGTATGTACCTACATCTTCTTCGTCCGTTACCTGCACCTGAACGACAGCCTCTGGGCAGTCATTCTCCCCGGCATGTTCAGCGTTTTCAACATGCTGATCATGAGGACCTTTGTCGTCGGCATTCCGACGGCGCTGATCGAATCGGCCAAGATCGACGGCGCGGGCGAGTACAAGATTTTCTTCTCGATCATCCTGCCGCTTCTGAAGCCGGGCCTTGCCACGATCGGTCTGTTCCTCGCTCTGGCGTACTGGAACAACTGGTATAACGCAATGCTCTACATCAACAACCCGGACAAGTTCCCGCTGCAGTACATGCTTTACAACCTGCTGCAGAAATCGGAAGCGATGGCCCGTATCGCAGCCCAGGCAGGCCTCGTCGTGACGGACGTTCCCAGCAACTCCCTCAAGATGGCGATGGCTGTGGTTGCAACCGGCCCGATCCTGATTGTTTATCCCTTTGTCCAGAAGTATTTCGTAGCTGGTATTACGATCGGTTCCGTTAAAGGTTAACCGACTCGAAATATAACAACTTTTTCATCATTAAAAGGAGGAAAAAATGAAAAAAGTTTTGGCACTTCTTCTCGCGCTGGCCATGATTATCGGCCTCGTCGGATGCACAGGCTCCGGCGGCGGCTCCAGCACCGGCGGCGACGGCGGAAAGTCCGATGGCAAACTCGACACCTCGAAGGAAGTTGAACTTGTTATGTATTTCATCTCCAACCGTCCGGCAGGACAGGACATCGTAGACGAGAACATGAACAAGATCTTCAAGGAAAAACTGAACTGCACCCTGAAGGTCAACTGGATTTCCTGGTCTGATTATGCCAACACCTACAACCTGAAGCTGACATCCGGTGAGAACATCGACATGATCTACACCGCAGGCTGGCTTCACTTCGCAGACCTTGCACAGCGCGGCGCTTTCAAGGAACTCGATGATCTTTGGCCGACCTACGCTCCCGTAAACTACGGAAAGGCAACCGACGAAGCCAAGATGCAGGCTTCCGTCAACGGACACATTTACTGCGTACCGACCCTGATGGCAACCTACATGGGCTATGGCCCGACCTGGCGTACCGACATCCTGAAAGGCACCGAACTTGAAGGCAAGCAGCTGAAGAACTTCGACGACGTTGAGAAGTACTGCGAAATCGCTCTTCAGGTACATCCGGAAGTCCTTCCGCTGAACCTTGGCAACAACGGTTCCGAGTGGGACGACATGTACATGAGAAGCCTCGGCTACTTCTACGTTGACAGAGGTTCGGGCCTTTGGTTCGATCCGACCGAAGAAAATCCGAAGATCATCACCCTCTACGAAGAGCCCACGATTAAGGAATTCCTGGAGATGATGGCACGCTGGAACGAGAAAGGCTTCTTCTCGAAGTCCGTTCTTTCCGACACCGAGCAGGACAAGCTGAAAAAGGGCAAAGCATTCCTGACCGTTCACAACATTGATACCTACTCCGGACAGCAGACCGACTCCAACAACGGCGTAACTGATTTCCAGTGGGATTTCTACGATTTCAACAAGTATGCAGCTCACCTTCCGTGGACCCAGGACTCCATGGCGATTCCGTCCACGTCCAAGAACCCCGAGCGTGCACTTGCTCTGTGGGATCTGATCACCACCGATCAGGAAGCGTTTGATGCGTTCTACTATGGTATCAAGGACACCACCTACACGCTGAATGACAAGGGTGAAGTCACAATGCTTGATCCCGACAACTACGGCCAGTCCGGCATGTGGGCAGCCCGTTCCACCGGAATCTATCGTGACACCGTCGGCACTCCGCAGACCTGGCATGATTGGCACAAAAAGTGGGAAGAGCAGATCGCGAAGGACAAGACCTGGGAGCAGTATTCCGGATTCGTTCTCAATACCGAAGGTCTTGACACTGAGGTTTCCAACGTTTCCAACGTTATGACCCAGTACTGGATGCCTCTTGAGCTCGGCCTCAACAACAACGGCATTGACGGCGGCCTCGAAGAGTTCGAAGCGAACATGAAGACTGCCGGCATCGAGAAGCTTCGTTCCGAATACCAGAAGCAGCTTGACGCTTATGTCGCAAGCATCAAGAAATAATCTCTGAAAAGAGATGGTTTGAAGGCAGGCCTTCGGGCCTGCCTCTTTTTATACTCGCCTGCGAGATCACATTTCTCCTGAGGAGACGGTTCCAGGTCTCCTCAGGAGAAATTCGATTACCCTCGGCTCGGAGTTGTTCCTGCCGCTGCGGTTTCGAATCATGCCTGCGCCGATTACGATGCCGACCGCAAGCGCCCAGAACAGGAAAACAATTTCCATCGGCTCCTTGATCGCCGAACGAAAACGCACAATAGACAGTGCGCCGACCATACCGAGTGACAGCACCACATTCGAGGTGACCGCCATGATCACGAGTGTCGTCACTAAAGACAGCCCCACAAGGGACATCGCAAAGCCGGTTGAGTACATGACCCCCGTAAAGGTCTTCTTATAAATGAAGAAAATAAACAGGCCGAGCGCGAGGGCGAAAGCCATCCCGATCAGGCAGTCGACCGCCGAAAACTCTGTAACATTCTCCAGGAAACTGGATTTGAAAATGTCGCTGAAATTCATTGGTTTTTCCTCCTCTTTCATCAACCAAACCGGCGGGCTGCGCCGTATTCTGAAAATGCCTGCTGCCGGATGCCGGGCACCTGAATCAGGTCCTGTATGATTTTCGGCAGAAATGCGTCGTATTTTACCTCTAAAATCATGGTCTCCGGCGTATCCGCCGCGCTGATATCATAAACCTTTTCCGTCAGGAACTCCTGCCGATACAAGCTCGTCCGGATCTCGGAGTCAAAAGTGACCCGGACATTTCCGGCCGGATAGATGTAGGGCTCCCGAAGGTATGAAACCAGCACGCGGGGTTTTAATCGCTGACACTGCATCTTGGCGTAGAGTTCCCGAAGAAGCGGCTCCGGATGTTCCTTCATGAACGAAAGATCACAATTCAGAATCTTCCTGCACTCTTCCTCTGTGATCCGCGCGTCGTATTTCAGGCAGAGACTGTCGATTTTCATCTTCTTTTTCAGCGTGATAAAGGAAAACTCGTCATTATAGTACCGGATCCGGAACTTCTCGCGCTTTCCGATTCCGTCGATTTTTCCCGAAGCGCCTTGTCGTCGCTTTTGTCGAAATAAATGCTTCGGATCCGGTAATGACCAGTATCATCCGTGTGCGGATCACTTCGCATGATTTTCGCAAGCCGTCTTCGCATCGCGGCATAGTCCGCATAGGGAATCTCAAATTTCAGTTCATGCCGGTAAAGCTTTTCCTGCTCCATTCTTGCCCTCCCTTCAGTCTGATATTGATAATTTTATGTTCCCAACCTGAAATGAAGTTGAAGTCCTAAATTTTTTCCCAATCAAAAAAGACACCGGCATATCGTCAGCGTCCTTTTGTCTTTTTATGAATCTTCAGCTTTTCCGGGTTCAGAATGCCGCCCGGATCGTCATGGTTTTGCCGCTCGGGCAGCTGGCTTTGATCGAGCCGCCGTGTGCTTCCGTAACTGCCTTTGCGATGGCGAGCCCGACGCCGGTCCCGCCGGTTTCGGTGTTCCGGGAACTGTCCGGCCGGTAGAAGCGGTCAAACAGGCGGCTTGTGTCCGGTGCTTTTTCGTACTGACAGGTATTGAATACCTCGATCAGGGTTTTGTTTCGTTTCTTCGTGACATCGAAGCGGATCTCTCCTTTGGAATCAGAGTAGCGGATCGCGTTGTCAAGAAGCACGGACATCAGCTGCTGGATCGCGGTTTTATCACCGAAAAACGACAGATTGTCTTCGATATTCACCGAGAACTTCTTCCCGCGGGCTTTGGCCTGCGCAGAAAACACATCCGCGATTTCCCAGGCAGCATCGCTCAGGGAGAAATGCTCCTTATTCGGCAGGGGGATTTCCTCGTCCAGACGTGACAGGGTCACGAGCTCACTGACCAGCCGGGACATCCTTCCGGTCTGGCTTTTGATGTTCTCCGTCCATTCATCCTCTCCGTGCTCCATCGTGAGCACGTCGACGCTTGCTGAAATCGAGGTCAGCGGGGTCTTCAGCTCATGGCTTGCGTCCGTGATGAACTGTTTCTGCCGTTCGATATTATCCGCAATCGGTTTGATTGCTTTTCCGGCAAACAGCACCACCAGTACAAAGACCAGCACAAGGCTTCCTCCGGAAATAGTCAGGGTCATGAATAACAGCGACCGCATTTCCGAGATTTCCCTTCCGGCATTCAGAAAAACGATCACCGTTCCTGTGTCGGTATTTTTCTTCCCGTAGCGGTACCCCTTGAAATAACCGCGTTCCTTTTTGCTGTTCAGCACGCTTTGGGCGTATTCCAGGGCGTCAGATTCGCCGACCGAAGCCACATAATCTGTCGAAACCGATTCCGCTTCCGCATTCCCATCAAAGCGAACGACAAAGAAACGCAGCATATAACTGGATTCCGGATCCGGCATATTCAGAAACCCGCCGTCTCCCGGGAGATCCTCTTTCGGCATATCCTTCGGCGGCTCGGCTCTTCCTCCTTTTTCCGGCGTCCATTCTCCCGGAGCGCGCGCTTCCATACTGAGAATCGATTCGACCGACTGATCAATCCGTTTCGTAACAGAAATAGTATTCACGATATTGACCAGAACCGCAATCAATGAAATCACGGCGAAAAAAGCGAGCATTGCGGCGAAAATGAAACGCCAGCGCATCTTCTGAAGCATCAGACCACCTCCAGCGCATAGCCGGCGCCGCGGATCGTCCGGATTTCCACGTTCGCGCCGATGCTGCGGAGTTTTTTCCGGACATAGCCGATGTGCGTCCAGACGACGTCGATTTCGGAATCAGACTCATAGCCCCAGATCTTGTCCATCAGGTGCTCCGTGGAAAACACATAACCCGGATGCAGGACAAAGAGCTCCATGAGCTGGTATTCTTTATTCGTCAGTTTGACCGCCGAATCCCCGACGCGCATTTCATAGCGGTTCGCGTCCAGCACAAGGTTTCCCGCGGTCTGCAGGGAATCGGAATAGTTTTCGCTGCGGCGCCCCAGCGCCTTGATGCGGGCGATCAGTTCGCTTGTCGCAAAAGGTTTCGCGAGGTAGTCATCCGCCCCGAGTTCAAGCCCTGCCACCCGGTCCTCCAATTCTGCTTTCGCAGTCAGCATTAAAACCGGCGTTGCGATATGGTTTTTCCGGATCAGAGAAAGCACCTCCAGACCGCTCATGCCCGGCATCATGATATCGAGGACAATCACTTCATAACTGCCCGCCTGAATATAATCCCAGGCATCTGTCCCGTTGTATACGATATCCACCGAGTTTTTCGCCTTTTCCAGAAGGATCTTCAGCGCTTTCGCTGTTGCGACTTCGTCTTCGGCAATCAAAATCCGCATGCTTCCCTCCTTATGCCTCGCACTCCCGGAAGAATTCTTCCTGTTCTTTCCGATACGCCTCCGGATTGAAGTAATAGCACTGTCCATGCCCTGCATCCGGCCCGATATAAAGCTTTTTCGGCGCTTTGCAGCGCTCATAATTTTCCTGCGTCATCGAAACCGGCACAAAACGATCCTCCGCCCCGTGTGTGAAAAACACCGGCGTCCGGCAGACATCCATCGCATCCAGCGTCGAGCAGAGCTGCCCACCGGTTTTCCGGATGCAGTGCCTGAGGTACCGAAGCTCCGCTGCGCGAACCGGTGCCGGCAGTTTGAATTTGTTCTTCATCACGGTATCCCAGATCGCTTCCATCGAGGTAAAACCGCAGTCTGCGAGGATCCCCGAAACGCCTTCCGGAAGCGAGAGCCCGGATGCCAGAAGTACGGTCGCTGCACCCATCGAGACGCCGGCAAGATACAGGGGAAGTCCTTTTCCCGTCTCTTTTTTCCGCTTCTCCCAGTCCGTCAGTTCCTTTGCGCGCTCAATCCATGAAACCGCGTCAAACCGCTCCAGCGTTCCGTAGCCGAGGTATTCGCCGCCGGACTCGCCGTTCGCACGCTGCTCGACAAAAATCACGCTGCACGCTTCCTGCCAGAAAGTCCAGATCGGCGAGAAGTCCCGGTGCCAGTCCGCACGCCAGCCATGAAAGGCAATGATGAGCCGTTTCGGGTCCGGATGCTTCATATAGTGTCCGATCAGCACCGCGCCGTCCCGGGCGATGCATTCCACGGTTTTAAGATCCTGTTTCTGAAGCTCCTCGCCGGACTTTTCGCGATCCCGCTCGACAGCGCTTTCCCGAAGCGCCTTATCGTGGATCCGGTTCCGTACCCGGATGACTTCTTTCGGCTCATCGCGGCAGAACACGGCCTCCTTGATCAGCCGGTGCGTCTTCAGCGCCGCAAAGCCCGTAAGGCCGATGCCCCCGGTTGCGATCGCGGTATATTTCAGAATATTCTCCAGTCTGGTATTGGACATATGCACCTCACTTCCTGCTGAAACTGCCCTTATCCTATCTCATGACAGTCTTCCTGTCAAGGAAATTCCCTTTTCCGGCTTTTTTTTCGTGCGGAATTCCGTCTTGTCTTTTCCTGGCAGATATATTACAATAATAGCATCTGTACAGCTGATGAAATATGGTTTCTGCGGCCGGACAGAGAGGAGAAATCAACCACAGAGGAGAACCGAATGAACTTTTTTGAAGAACTGCAGGATTACGACCCCGAAATCGCAGAGGCCTGCGGGCTGGAGCTTTCACGTCAGCGGCAGAATATTGAGCTCATTGCGAGCGAAAATATCGTCAGCCGTGCCGTGCTTCTCGCCGCAGGATCTGTTCTGACCAACAAATACGCGGAAGGACTTCCCAGAAAGCGCTACTACGGCGGCTGCCAGTACGTGGATATCGTGGAAGATATTGCACGAAAAAGGGCCAAAGAGCTCTTTGGCGCAGAGCATGCGAATGTTCAGCCGCACAGCGGCGCAAACGCGAATTTAGCCGCGTTTTTCGCGCTTCTTGAGCCCGGTGACACGGTCATGGGCATGAATCTTGCGGAAGGCGGACACCTTTCCCACGGTTCGCCCGTAAACATTTCCGGTAAGTATTTCAATGTCGTACCTTACGGCGTCAATGCCGTGACCGAGCGCATAGACTATGACGAGATGGAAAAGAAGGCGCTCGAATGCCGGCCGAAGATGATCGTTGTCGGCGCGAGTGCATACTCCCGGATCATTGATTTCGCGCGCTGCCGTGAAATTGCAGACAAGGTCGGGGCCTATCTCATGGTTGATATGGCTCACATCGCAGGTCTTGTCGCAGGCGGCGACCATCCGTCTCCGGTACCCTATGCGGATATCGTGACGACCACCACCCATAAGACACTCCGCGGTCCCCGCGGCGGCCTGATCCTCTGCCGGAAAGAATACAAGAAAGCCATCGACAAGGCGGTTTTCCCCGGCACACAGGGCGGTCCCCTGATGCACATCATTGCTGCGAAAGCCGTCGCCCTCGGCGAAGCATTGCAGCCTGAGTTTAAGGAATATTCGCACCAGATCGTGAAAAATGCGTCTGTCCTTGCAGACACCCTGCTTTCACGCGGACTGGAGCTTGTATCCGGCGGCACCGACAACCACCTGATGCTTTTAAAGCTCGTCAATACCGGCATCACCGGCAAGGAGCTGGAACAGCGTCTGGATGAGGTGCACATCACCGCCAACAAAAATGCGATCCCGAACGACCCGGAAAGCCCCTTCGTGACCTCCGGTGTCCGGCTCGGAACTCCCGCCGTCACGACCCGCGGCTTCAAAGAACCCGAAATGAAGCTGATCGGAAACTGGATTGCGGATGTTGTGGAAGATTTTGAAGGAAATAAAGAGCATGTTTCGCAGGGCGTACAGGAGCTCTGTGAGAAGTTCCCGATTTATTGACAAAGAGGAGAATCATGAGTACTTTTGACGATCTGATGGGCAATTCCCAGTCCGGCAAAAAGCCCAGCTTCTACACGGCAGATGACATCGACAAAGCCCGCAAACGCATGAACAAATTCGGCGGGACACTTTTAGAGAACCTTCGGATCGTAACCGGCCGCGACGCGAGCTACAACATGGATCTTCAGAAGGAGATTTCCAACCTGAATGAAAACCTGCTGAAGGATTTCGGCGCGCTGCAGCAGATGAATATTGAGAATGCAAAGGCGGTCCAGAACCTGTCCGGCGGACAGGTGGATCCGGCTCAGTCAGCCTACGCAAGCGTCTTTTCGGATTTCGGGCTGATGCACGGAACGGCCCAGGAAAACACCGCCGCTGCGGAACCCGCACCGGAACCGGTAGACCTCAGCGCCTTTGACGGGCTTGCCGCAGAAGTCGGGGAAGAGATCTTCGGCCAGGAAGACTTCCTGAAAGCACTCACCATCGCCTTCAAACGTCCCTTTGTCATGCCCGAGAAGGACGGCTTCCCGAAAAACAGTATCTATGTGACCGGTCCGGAAGACAGCGGCAAGCATACCGCGCTTCGGATCATGGTCGAAAAGATGAGCGGACGCCGTATTCTCACAAGCCCGGACATCACGATCGTCGATCTTGCACTCTACCCGAACTCCGGAAATGACAAAGTCTTCCTGCAGGATCTTTATATGGCGCTTCAGAACCGCTCCCAGGTGATTCTGTTCGAAAACTTCGACGCCTGCCACATTTCCTACCTGACTTACCTGATCCAGCTTGTCACGGAAGGCCGCTGCATGCTGTCAGAACGCTACATCCTGCAGAAAGGACAGCTCGTCAACGTCAATACTTCCTTTGCCTCCGAGGCGGTCAGCTCCTTCTCGGCGCGCGGCAAATACCTTATCTTCATCAGCACGAAAGGCGTCGACAAGCTCGCCGGAACGCTCGGCGCACCCTTTGTCAATGCGCTCGGCGATATCTGTGAAACGCAGAAACTTGATGAAGAAAGCCTGAAAAAGGCCTCCAAGGTCCGCCTCAAACTGCTCAAGGAAAAAGCCGAAACACAGTTCGGCTTCAGGCTCAGCGGTGCGGTTTCCGCCTTCCTCGACAACAGCCTGCAGTATGCGGAACGCGGCGCCGGGCTCACCGGGATTCTGCGCTTCTACGACAGCCTCGAAAGAAGCCTCGCAAACCTGCGCCTCCAGGGCAGCTATAAAAAGGATGCGGATCTGGAACTTGCGGTTGAGTCAGGCCGCGTAATCGCCAAAATCGGCTCTGATTCGGTGGATCTTCTTGCGAGTCTTCCAGGCGGCTATCAGGGTGAACTGGAAAAGGTCAAGGCTGAGATGGCGGATATCGTCGGACTTAAGAAGATCAAGGAATACATTTTCAGCCTCGAAGAATACTATGCCGTCCAGAAGAAGCGCCGCGAAGAAGGGCTCAAAGTCAGCGAAGTCTCGAAGCATATGATCTTCACCGGCTCTCCGGGTACCGGCAAAACGACGATCGCCCGGATCATCAGCCGTTACCTGAAGGCCATCGGAGTCCTGACAGGCGGCCAGCTCGTCGAAGTCTCCCGTGCGGACCTTGTCGGCCGCTATGTCGGCCACACTGCTCCACTGACAAACCAGGTACTGCAGTCTGCAATCGGCGGTGTGCTTTTCATCGACGAAGCCTACTCTCTGTACCGCGGCAAGGACGACTCCTTCGGCCTTGAGGCCATCGATACCCTGGTCAAGGGCATTGAAGACAACCGGGACAACCTGATCGTAATCCTCGCCGGCTACAGCAAGGAAATGCAGGAGTTTTTAACCGCAAACTCCGGTCTCGAGAGCCGTTTCCCGAACGTCATCGAATTCCCGGACTACACCGGGCAGGAGCTTCTGGATATTGCGAAAATCACCGCGAAATCCAAGGGCTATAAGATTGACGAAGGCGCGGAGATTTCGCTCCTCACCTACTTCAATTTCGTACAGGCCACGCGTTCCGCAACCGCCGGAAACGGCCGTCTTGTCCGCAACAAGATTGAGGAAGCGATCCTCAACCAGTCGCGCCGCCTCGTCGCAGAGCCGGACGCGGATCTGTCACTTCTGACCTCCCGCGACTTTGACCTCTCGGACATCGGCCCGATGGAGGTAACCGTCCCGGAAACGGAACCTGCCGAATGATAAAAAGGACCTCTGTATGAAAAACACCTTCCAGACGGAAGGTGTTTTTTCATTTCGGTTCTCTGTTCGGATCAGTTCGCCTTTCTGCCTTCGCGCTTGCCGAACTGTACCCAGTGCTGTAAAAGAAGCGCTTCGTTGTCTCCGAATGCCGCCTTCAGGTCCGCATAGCGATTCGAATAATAGACCGGATCGAATTCATTTGTATAATCCACCCCGTTATAAACATAACGTGAAAGAGCCGGTGCCGAAGACTGCGCGGAATTCGTGCTCTGCATACCGACAATCAGGTTGCTTCCGTCCGTGATCCGGTTGAGAATTGTGCCGACCTGCTGTGTGTGATATACCGGAACGCCGGCGGCAGAAAGACGCTGAATGCCCGGCGCAGTTGCAGATGCGTTGAAACGGTTGTCACTGACAAAAGCCTGTACCGGACTTGCTGCACGGATGAATTCATTGCAGGTAGAGGTTCGGGAGCCGTGATGACTGACTTTCAGGAAATCCACATTGATATTCACGCCGACGTTGACCATCGCCCGCTCGGCCGGCATTTCCGCATCACCTGCCAAGAGGTAACTCTTCCCGCCGCCGGTCACTTTAATCCACAGGCTCTGGTTGTTGGTCGCGCCTGTTGTCGTAAAACCGAAAGCAGTATTCGGCCCGATGATTTCCGCGGTAGCCGTTCCGAACTGGAATACCCGCTGACTCCGGGCATCCACAACCGGGATGCCTCTTGCACGGGCGTAATTCAGGTTCTCTTCCACCTTGCGCCCGTCGATATAAACATCCGAATGCCCCGCAAGATCCACATACACCGCACTGACAAGTCCCGCATCGATCAGCGGCGCAAGCCCGCCCGCATGATCGGAATGCTGGTGTGTCAGAAGCACCGGTACCGCTCCGGAACCTTTCTCCCGAAGGAGCTGGATCACATTATATACGGAATCCGACTCGGCGCAGTCCACAAGAAGATACTGTCCGCGCGACTCCAGAAGTGTCGCATCGCCGAACCCGACATCAATATGTGTCACTGCGAGCTCATTTGAGAAATTACCAACATTGACCTTGAAATCGTAGCTTGTGACGGTTCCGTCGTTGTTGTACATTTTGATGGTTGTGTTGTATTCACCGGCCGCGCCGCCATGATCCGCTGCACTGATATCCGCCCGGATAATGTGGTTTCCGGTATCCACGGAAGCTGATCGCCAATACCAGTTTTTTCTTCATGTCCTGTTTTTCCTTCCGAGATCAATTCGATTCAGGTGCTCCGTTATCGTACCGTACTAATTACTCCCGGAATTCGCATCACTCTTGCCCATACATCCTGCTGAAAGTCTTATAACAGCACCCTTTTTCATCTGTCACTATCATACATCGATTTCCTTTGTTTTACAAGAAATTTTCCCATTTTCGCGGAGATTTTTCCGTTCGTTTTCTGTCGGCTTTCGTACCCTTGACGGACGCCTTCTCTTCGTTTATAATGGGGACATCGAAATACTTTCAATAAAGGTGCATTATGAGAAAACTATTTGAGGAAAACAACTTTACAGTTTTTTACATTGTCCTTTTTGCTGTGATTTTTCCTTTGTTTATAACCAACTACTATTACAACATCCAGATAAGCAAAAGTCTGTTTTTTATGATTCTGACGATGGTTTTTTTCGTAGTGGTGCTGGTTCTTGCAGTGCTCAGCTTCAATCTGGCTGACGTCGGGAAAAAGCTTTCGACGCCCGTTTTCCTCTTTTTCTCCTTCTTTATGCTCTGCTCCTTTCTCTCGGCTATGTTCTCTCCCTACCGGAATCTGGCCTTTACCGGAAAGAACAGTCGCTACATCGGGTTTCCCTTCCTGATCAGCTGTATTTTCTGCCTGGTCATCCCAGTTATGACACCCAAACTGGAGGCGCGGAAGCTCCACCTTCCTTTCCTGATCGGGGCGGTTCTGGTCTCTGCCATCGGGATGCTGAATTTCCTTGATCTGGACATTTTCGGACTGGTTTCCGCCGTCCCCGAAGCACTTCGGGGTCGCTATCTCTCAACAATTGGCTATGTCAATTTCTTTTCGGAATACATCAGCCTGATGTGCATCCTTGGCTGCGGCTATTATTGCCTTTCCCGGGAGCGCTATATTCTCCCGGTGCTGTTTCTCCTGTACCTGATGTTGATCCTCACGAACAGCGACGGCGGTATTCTGGCTTTTGCGGCCGGTGTACTGCTCTCTCCGGTCCTGCTGCGTAAGGATCGAAAAGCACTCCTTCGTCTTCCCATCGCTTTGGCGCCGTTTGTGCCAGCCTTAGGCGCAGCTCGCCTGATTTTTGAATTCTATCCTGTTCATATGGCGCCGGAAGGGGTCGTAAACCTGCTGATTCAGCCGTATTTTCTGATCGCGGCCGCTGTTTTTATCGTGCTTCTCGTGCTTCTATGTATCCTTCTCGACAGGTTCACGCAACCGGAACGGGAAGGCGTCAGTAAAATATTCCTGATTTCCTGGCTCTCTTTCCTCGGCCTGTGCGTCCTTGCGGTGCTGGTCCTGCTTATCCTTTCCAACAACGGTGTCCTTCCCGAGAACGCCCTGACCTTCGGAGATTCGTTTGCAAATAACCGGGGTTATATCTGGACCCGGCTTCTTAAGATTTTTGCAGAAGCACCTTTCGTGAAAAAGTTGACCGGTTACGGCCCGGATACTCTCAAGGCACTGCTTGTCGAAAAACTCGGAAACGAAATGACGCAGGTAACCGGACAGATTTTTGACAGCGCACATAACTGCTTCCTGCAGTATCTTCTGACAGTCGGCATACTCGGAACAACGGGCCTCTTCGCGGGATTCGGCATAATTCTGGTCCGTGCTTTCCGTAATCCCGAACCGGACACGCTGCCGTTTCTGCTGGCGCTTGTAGTCTATATTCTGCAGTCTTTCTTTGTCCCCTCTCAGCCGATGGTCACACCCTTCTGCTTCCTTTTTGCGGGCCTCGTGCTGAATGGACTTCAGGTGCATGAACTCGGAGAAACAGAATATAAAAAGCCGAAAGAAACGGAGGTGGAAAACCCGAAGTAAATTCCGGACCGACCATCCGACAAAATATTCCCGGATGACGAAATAAACAAATCATGAAGGAGGTTGTCAGAATGACTGACTATGAAAAGGACGGCAGGAAGTACGTCCCCTACGCACAAAGATCCGGCAACGAATCCATTGTTTATTTTACCCGTGACCTTTCTCCTGAAGGAATTATGAAAGTTTACGAGAAAATAAACGCGCAGATTACCGGCAAGGTCGGTGTGAAGCTTCATACCGGCGAGCCTCACGGTCCGAATATTATCCCGTCATCCTGGGTAAAGGAATTCCTCGGGAAAAAACTTCCGGACGCGACAATTCTCGAAACCAACACCTATTATGAAGGAGATCGCTACACGACCGCACAGCACAGAGAAACCCTGAAGGTCAATGGCTGGACCTTCTGCCCGGTCGACATCATGGACGAAGACGGCACGAAGATGCTTCCCGTGAAGGGCGGCAAATGGTTTACCGAAATGTCCGTCGGTGACCACATGACCGATTATGATTCACTCCTCGTGCTGACCCATTTCAAAGGCCATGTACAGGGTGGCTTCGGCGGTTCCAACAAGAATATCGGTATCGGGTGCGCAGACGGCCGGATCGGCAAGGGCATGATCCACGGAAAAGACGGCGAACAGTGGGGTTCCCTTGAGGCAGAGCTGATGGAGAAGATCACCGAATCCACGAAGGCGACGATCGACTACTTCGGCAAGAATGTTTCCTACATCAACGTCATGCGTAACATGTCCGTCTCCTGCGACTGCGAAGGCATCGCCGCTGAGCCGGTCGTGACCCCGAACGTCGGTATCCTGGCTTCTCTCGACATTCTGGCCATCGATCAGGCCTGTGTTGACATCATTTTCGCGATGAAAGAAGAAGACCACCGGGCAATGGTGGAGCGGATGGTGAGCCGTCACGGACTCCGCCAGCTTTCCTATATGAAAGAGCTCGGCATGGGCAATGACAAATATGTCCTGATCGATCTTGACAATGACGAACAGCGCATCACTGCAGACGATGCGGTGACCGGCCTCCGGCCTTTCCCGCAGATGCGCGCATAAACAAAAAAACGGCCGCGGCATTTTCTGCCGCGGCCTCTTCATGTCATTATCCCTCAATCTGTATGGTTTTCTTCTCCGGGATCTTCGGCTGATCCTGTTTTGGTATCTGCAACGTCAGCACGCCATGTGCGAAAGAAGCCTTGATCTCCTCTTCCCGAAGCTGCTCCCCGACATAAAAGCTTCGCTGCATCGCGCCGGCGTAACGCTCCTGGCGGATCAGTTTGCCTCTCTTGTCATTGCTGTCCTGATCCAGGCCTTTCGCCGCCTGAACAGTCAGATAACCGTCCTGCAGTTCCAGCGTAATCTCGTCTTTCTTAAATCCCGGCAGGTCGATATCCACCTCGTAATGGTCCTCGAGTTCGTGGACATCCATTTTCATCATCCGGTCCGCATGCCGTCCGTAGAGCTTCCGCTCCATACGGTCCATATCCCGGATTTCCGGGAATCCGAACCAGTCGTCAAACAAATCCTCACCAAAAATACTGGGCAGTAACATAAGTCATATCCTCCTTTACTCATTATTGCGACCCTCTGCGAAAGAATTCGTTCTCCCGCGATCGTCACTGCTTTGAGCAAGGGGACGGAGTGTTTGGATCATCGGAACCTTCAGTCCTTTTGGTCTTCTCTGTTCCTTTGTTCTGCAAACGTTATACCACCGTTGTTAGCACTTGTCAATAGTGAGTGCCAATTCTTTTTGTGAACTCTTTGTGTCCTCAGCATTCCCCGCAGAATTCACAATCTTCTTCATCCGCATTTCCGCAGCCCATGTACTGCGCCGGCAGGAACTTTGCGTTTTTCCGAAGCTCCGGATCTTCCGCTTCCGCGGCTTTCATCATGATGGCACACTCGATACGCTTCCGGAACAGTTCACAGCCGGGTTCGTAGATACCGGTGATCGAGCCTGACGCGTGATATGCATTTGCCGCACAGCCGCCGGAGCAGTAGAATTTTGCCCAGCAATCTGCGCATTCCGGCCGCGCATAGGCGTTGCAGGAACGGAATTCTTCGCGAAGCGCGGTATTCGTCACGCCATGCCATACATCGCCGAGCCTGTACTGTTCCTCTCCGACAAACTGATGACAGGGATACAGATCTCCCCAGGGCGTGACAGCCATATATTCTGTACCCGAACCGCAGCCTGAAATCCGCTTGTAAATGCAGGGGCCGCCCGTAAGGTCCAGCATATAGTGATAGAAAGTCAGCGGATGGCCTTCCTTCTGACGCCGCAGCATATCCTTCGCGAGAATTTCGTACTGCTCCTTGACGATTTCGATATCCTCCGGTGTCAGCGCCGCGGGATCATCCGGTGCGCAGACCACCGGCTCCATGGAAAGCTCGGTAAAGCCGAGATCCGCCATATGGAAAAGATCTTTCGTAAAATCCGGGTTAGCATGCGTAAAGGTCCCTCGCATATAGTAGTTTTTCCCTTCGCGCGCCGCGACCAGCTTCTGGAATTTCGGCACAATCCGGTCATAGCTCCCGTGTCCCGCGTAGTCCACCCGGAGCCGGTCATGCGTCTCCTTCCGACCGTCCAGTGAAAGCACGACATTCGACATCTCCCGGTTGCAGAAATCGATCACCTCGTCGTCAATCAGCATTCCGTTTGTGGTAAGTGTGAAGCGGAAATTCTTGTTCTTCTCCTTTTCGATGCTCCGGGCGTAAGCCGTGAGCTGCTTCACCACTTCAAAATTCATCAGCGGTTCTCCGCCGAAAAAGTCCACTTCCAGATTCCGGCGCGTTCCCGAATGCTCCACTAAAAAATCCAGTGCCTGTTTGCCCACTTCAAAGCTCATCAGCGCCCGCTCACCATGAAAACGGCCCTGCGAGGCAAAACAATAGGCGCAGTTCAGATTACAGGTGTGCGCAACATGGAGACACAAGGCCTTTACGACATCGCCTGAACGTTGCTTGAATGTCCCGGCGATTTCGGAAAAAGTGTCCGGCGAATACAGTTTCCCCTGTTTCTTCAGCTCTTCCACATCCGAAATACAGAGCTCGAGCTCCTCCTCTGTCACATCTTCCCGGTTCTGGTATTTCTCAAGCATCAATGAAACGATTTCATCAGCCGGTTTCCTGGGAAACAGGGCAATAATATCATATGCCACCTCGTCCACAACGTGGATCGAGCCGGAACAGGTGTCCAGCACAATATTGTATCCGTTCAGCTGATACTGGTGAACCATTTTCCCCTCCTGATCATGTGTCGCCGGCCTCAGAAATGCCCGCGCCGCTGCCTCTTCTGCCCTGATACAGGCAGAAAACACCGCCCCGCTTCCACACAGGAATTCACTGTACGGGAAAGCCGGGGCGGTATATCCTGTGAGAGCCGGATATGCCCTCACGTTAGACGCATTTCTCTTACTTGTCCTCGTTCTCGCAGGTCTGGTTTGCCACGCCGCAGCTGGTCTTGCAGGCAGACTGGCAGGAAGTCTGGCACTCGCCGCATCCGCCCTTTTTCGCGGATTCGCAGAGATCACGGGTCTCAAGGGTTTTGATTCTCTCCATGGTTTTCTCTCCTGATTACTAAAAGCTTTTCGTCCTGTCTGACACGATTCCCGGGCACTGAATGTGCTTTTTGGGAGAATCCGCCGGACAACTATTGGAATTTTAGCATACGAGGCCGGAAATGTCAAGAATCCTTAAGCAGTCTGGAAAAACCCGTCTTCCGCTCCAGGCGCCAATTTCAGATGATATCCTGCCTTTACACTGCTCTCCCGTTATGCTAAAATACAGGTATCGAACCAGAACCCCATTCAAACATCAGCTTACATCTAAGGAAAGGAGATCTGTTATGGCACTTTTTCATCTTGATTTTGAATCGCAGTTTACCGGCCACAATGAGGATGTTTACATCGTAATGCCGGATAAGAAGCGGAGTGAGACGCCGGAAGAGTTTTACGGGAACGGAAAGAAATATCCGGTCCTCTGGCTTCTGCATGGAACCTTCGGCGGCTACAGCGACTGGATCCGCAAATCCAACATCGAGACCTACGCCTGCGAGCATGACTGCATCGTCGTTATGATGGGCGTCGGCAATGCGGATTACGAAGCCTGGCCGGCATTTACGCTTGGATACGATTCTACCCGCTATGTCACCGAAGAACTGATGCCCCTTGTTTACAACTGGCTTCCGGCTTCCAGAGAGCGCAGGGACAATTTCATTGCCGGTCTCTCCATGGGCGGCGGCGGAACCATGAAATTCGCCCTGAATTTCCCCGAAAAATTCGCTGCGGCAGCCGTGCTTTCCTCCTGCCCGAGAAATCTGGACGCCCAAAAGGAAACGCTAAAAGAGCTCTTCCAGAAAAAACCCTCCGAGCTTGCCGGTATGTCTGTCCGTCAGTACAACCAGATGCACCGCTATGATTCCGTCGAAGAATATCTGAATTCCATTTCCAATACCTGGCGAAAACTGGACCAGATGGTTGCGGACGGCGCAGATCTGCCGCGCTTCATGTTCGCGATCGGCACCGAAGACGGCGGCTATCAGAACATGCAGACTTTTTTGAAGCATGCGGACGAAATCGGTCTCCCCTATGAATATCACGAAGGACCCGGCCGCCACGAATGGCGCGTATGGGAACGCGATATCCAGATCGCTTTCAAATTCTTCGGCTTCGGCAATGAAGAGCAGGGGAACATTTTCTGACAGAGAGAGCGATCCATATGAAAATCTATGACATTTCTCAGGAAGTATTCGGCTGTGAAGTGTATCCGGGAGACCCGGCACCCCAACGGGAGACACTGTCCGACATGAAGGAAGGCGCGCTGTACAATCTGACTGCCTTCCGCATGTGCGCTCATAACGGAACACATGTGGACGCGCCCTACCATTTTTATCATGACGGAAAGACGATCGACCGGATCAGTCTGGACCACTTCATCGGACCGGCTTATGTGGCGGATCACGAAGGAGAAATTACCGGCCGGGATGCAGAAAAGATCCTTCGGGCTGCGAAAGCAGTATTCTCCCCGGCCGCGGAACGGCTCCTGATCAGGGGAAAGGCCGTTCTTACAAAAGAAGGTGCGGAAGTGTTCGCGAAAGCAGGGATCAGACTGTTCGGGAACGAATCCCAGACCGTCGGGCCTGAAAACGCACCGATGGAAGTCCACCGGATCCTGCTGGGTGCGCAGGTTGTGCTCCTCGAAGGAATCCGCCTCCAAGAGGTGCCGTCAGGCGTTTACCTGTTGAACGCTGCGCCGCTGAACCTCAGCGGCGCCGACGGTGCCCCCTGCAGGGCAGTGCTTCTGAAAGGTGATTTTTCCTGAAATCGCAGCTTTCTTTTCGCGAAATCTTAAGTTATAAAAACCGCTTGCAAAATCCGCTGTTCTGTAGTAGAATATCACTGTTGTCACAGCATGGCGTCTTAGCCAAGTGGTAAGGCGTGGGTCTGCAACACCCTGATCGCCGGTTCAAATCCGGCAGACGCCTGACAACGGAGCGGAAATCGCCCGATAGAAAGCCCTCGTCAGATCGACGAGGGCTTTCTGTTATCTTTATAATCAATCCGGCACTGTTTTTTAGGGATTGCACTTTTTACAGGGCACATAACCTGCTCCGATCGGCTCGTCACGTGAACCGTAAAAATACACCTTATTATGATCTGCCATCTGGTTTACGCTGCCGCATCCCGGGTAGTGAAATTTCCCGGTGTTGCTGTTTCCGATATATGTGACACTTGGTGCTGCAGTCTGCTGTACGGCTTCTGCCTGCCTGGCAGCGATTGATGCGGCTTCCGCTTCCGATGCTGCAATGGAAGCCTCTTCCGATTGTCTGGCAGCAATGGAGGCAGCCTCTGCTTCTGACGCTGCTCTTGATGCCTCTTCCGCTTCCCGTGCCGCTATTGACGCCGCCTCTGCTTCTGATGCTGCTATTGATGCCGCTTCTGCTTCCGATGCCGCAATGGAAGCTTCCCTGGATGATTCTGCTGCTGCAGAGGCTTCGACGGACTCCGCTATGGACGCCTCCTTACTTGCCTCGATCGATTCCTGGACTGATTCCGCAAGAGATTCTTCAATGGATGCCTCAACAGATTCCTGAACTGACACTTCTATGGAGGCTTCAATGGATTCCTCAATTGAGCTCTCTATCGATGCTTTGACCGATTCCTGAATAGAAGCTTCTGCTGAGGCTTCAAGAGACTCCCGAATAGAAGCTTCCAGTTCAGATTCAGCGTCCTTCTGTGAATCAGAAACCGCTTCTGTCAATTCCTTACTATCTTCTTTATCATCTGCCTGCTTTGTTTTCGCACTTGAGATCGCATCCGTTCTTGCCTCAGATCGATCCCTCTGTATCGTCTGTCTGCTCTTCCCTGTATCCGCCGTCCCGCAGGATATGAGCATAAGAGCTGCCGCAAAAAGAATGCAGCTGACGAACAATCCAATTCTTCTTTTCATAATGCCTCCGTGATATTTAGAATAAAACTATCTTATTCTTTGCCTCTCCTTTTGTCAACAGATTTGTCTGTTTTTCTGTGGTCTATTTTGTTATTGGGCTATAGAAAGAAGCTTGTTGGAAATTCTCATCATCGCGGCACTGTAATATTCTGCATCTGCTTCAGACATCTCTTCTTCTGATTCATTATACCTGTTTGACTTAAACTCAAATACCGCTAATTTTGTCAGCATTTCAGTATAGTCCGCAAGCATCTGTGCGTCCGAACTATCATAGTTTTCCATAAATTCTACATACTCGTCAACAAATGCCTCGTAACTGTCGACAAACTCTTTAAGTTCCGGATTGATTCCGGTCTGTTCTTCCCGGACAGCATCTTCTCCTGTCTCTGTTTCCTGTATTGGCTCGTCTTCAGCCGATACATCCGTTTCGGAGTCAGTGCCTTCATCAATTGTTTTCTCTTCTGTATGAGCATCCGTTTCCTGCCCGCCAGTTGTTCCCGAAGAAACAGCGGACGTATTTGCCCCTGTATCTTCGTTGCTTCCCCAGGCATGGATCAGAACAATATCATCCCCCTCATAACTCAGCAATACCTGATCACCGTCTGCATTTTCAGCCTCGTACCGTGTTTCACTCTGAGAATAATTCACAGAAAAACCTGCTTCATACACCTGATCAATATATTGATTAAAGTCCTCTGTGCTCATCTCTCCTACATATACGATGAATTCTTCGGAACTCTGTCTGTCCACCACGCCAATATTCGACTTCGGCTGCGGTACTTTTTCGGCCAGACTGCCGCGCGGCCAGCGATACTCACTCATTCTGGAGGTGAGTGCCTCGTTTTTTGTTTCTTCCTCACGGCTTTGTTCCTTTTGCTGCTGTTTCATATCGATTTTATCATTACAGGACGAAACGCAGGAGGCAATCAATGCAAAGGTCATAATAACCCCAATAATCATTGCTGCTATTGCCAGACCATGTTTGTACTCATCCGATTCTTTTTTCTTTGACAGAAAGATGTCCAGAAAGCCGAGCGCGATTGCAACAGGAGACAGAAACATCGTCAGTGAAAGAATGAACGCCGTAATTCCCAGCCCGGAATTCTTTTTCTTTCCGGAATCAGAACCGGAGGAAACTTTAACCGTAATGGTTTTTCCATTCTGGTCCACCGCTTGATAATTCGGCTGATCAATCCCGATATTGGCTCTTCCGGAAAAGCTTGCGCTGATCCGGACCGGCTGATTGTTTTCCGGTATGACAATTGTCCTGTTATAGTTTTTCTTGCCAATCTTCAGAACAATTTCATGCTGCCCCGTCGGCAGGTGAAAACTCATACTCTGGCCGTTGATATAGGTGTTTTTCTGTCCAGTCGAAACAATCCGTGTCACCATCTGCACATTCGGATCTGTTGTATTATATGAAATATACAGATTCGGGTCATTGCTCCTGTCGATGATGTGGGTTATTTCTACGCGCTCCTTCAGGTTTGCCTGCTGATAACCGCAGTATTTGCAGCCCATAATTTCCTGCTGGTCATCAATTTCAAGACTGGCTCCGCACCGCGGGCAGATCATTTTTACAAGCATTTCTATCCCTCCCTCTGATAAGACAAAATCTCCCGGACAGCTCTGCCCGGGCCAATATCTATTTTATTCTTATATAAGGGATCGTAGTCCCGTAATTTACGGGAATCTGTGCGAAAAATATGTGATATGATAGGAGTGTTTCATGATCTGACAAACCCTGACGTGAAAAATCCGGTTTTTATCTCCTGCTCTCCCGAAGAAGTTCCTGTCTGTTTTCCTTCAGCAGCTCATTGACCTGATCGACAGAACGGATTTTCTTGTTTACGGCGACGATCAGGACAATGTCCCGGGGATCCTTGGCATACAGTTCCCGCATACCGTAAAGCTTCAGGGCGCGCTGTGTATCCCGAAGGTTCAGGCCGAGTGCGAAACAGAAACGCAGGATATAGTCTCGTTCGGTCGTATGGCTTTCCCCGGACAGCAGCTTGTAGCCGTATTTCTCCGGGAAATCTGCCTGCCGGATCAGTTCTTTTCTGAGGATCTTTTTCTCCCGGATCTTTTCGTCTATGAAAGCCGGAAAGCCCTCGTTCTCACGGAGTGCATGCTTTTTCCGGAAATTTTCGACCTCTGTGACATCGATCCGTTTCAAAAGATCCATCAGTCTTCCGGTGCTTTCTTCTCTCATACTGCCTCCTGGCACGGCTCGTGCGGCCGTTTACTTTTCACTGGAGCTGTGTTATAGTATAGATATCATTTTTCTTCACATATTGCAAGGATTTTTGAGATGATTTCCGAAAACGATTATATTCTCTCCTTCTATGAAGCGCTGTCTGATTTCGGTGAAAAAGAGAATGTACAGCTTGTCAAAAACACCGCTACCGGGCAGCTTTACGTGAAAAAGACCCTGTCCGTCTATGACCGCGCCGTTTTCGATTTCATCCGCCGCAAGAATCCGCCGAATGTTCCGAAGATTGTGGAACTGCTGCAGGAAGGAGACGAACTGATCGTCATTGAAGAGTATTACTCCGGCAGAAGTGTCCGGGATCTTCTGGACGAACGCGGTGTCCTGCCGATAACAGAAGCGCTTCCGATCATCCGGACGCTTGTCGATATCCTGATTCCTTTCCACAGCGAACATCCGCCGATCGTCCATCGGGACATCAAGCCGGAAAACCTGCTTCTTTCCTCTGACGGTGTGATTAAGCTGGTCGATTTCAACGCAGCCAAGATCGCAACCCCCGAAAAAAGCCGCGACACCGAGCTCTTCGGAACCGTCGGCTATGCGGCGCCGGAGCAGTACGGTTTCGGGACTTCCTCTCCCGCGACGGATATTTATGCGATCGGCATGCTGATTACGGAACTTACAACCGGTACGCTCGATCCGAAAGCCGTGCCGGGGCCGCTTGCCGGGATTGCCGACAAATGTACCCGTCTCGATCCCACGGACCGTTACCAGACTGTCCTTGAACTGAAGGCGGATCTGACCGTGCTCGGCACAAAAAAAGGCCGACTCACCGGGAACTTCCCGGCGCCGTCGGCCGTACATGTTACGGGCTGGCGCAGTTTCCTTCCGCCCGGCTTTCGGACCGGTGTCTGGTGGAAAATGCTGCTTGCCGCCATCGGTTACGGTGTCATTCTGTTTCTGACCTATGCCGGCGGATATGCCATGAATACAACTGCCGGCAGACTGCTTGAGTATATTTTTGCCTTTGTTCCCAGCGTCGGAACCGTCCTGATCTGGTTCAATTACAAAGGTATCTGGCGCTTCCTGCCGCTTCTTCGGTCCGAAAAACCGATTCTGCGCATTCTGGGGCTGATCCTGTATCCTGCCCTTTTGCTTGCCACAGTCCTGTTCTCGCTGATCCTGTTCTGCGACCTCACCGGAATCGACATGTCGAGCCGCGGTACGGGAGGCTGATCAGGCAGTTTTTATTTCCCTTCAATTGCCGCCCGGGAAAGTGCCCTCGTATGCCGGATCGGTTTCCACTGTACCTTGCAGAACAGCGCCTGGATCGAAATCGGCATGAAGGTGAACATGAACAGCGGGAAGGTCAGCATATAGAGGAGCTTCTTTCCTGTCGCTGCATGAATGTGCTTCCATTCACTGATCACGGTCAGCGCACCCATCAGAAACATCATCAGATATCCGGAACCGATGGCCTGCAGAATCGGCAGAACCAGTTCATCCGGCGCCGCACCCTGTCCCATCACGAAGAAGAATTTCCCCACATTAAGGAACAGACCTACCACGCCGAGCACAATCGGAGGAATTGTGTTCATCAAAAGATCATAGCAGGCAAAACGCTGCGGCGAATCCTTGCGGAACACACCCAAAAAGAGCGCTTTTCCGTATTTCCGCATCGTCTGCAGATATCCGCGCGTCCATCTCATCCGCTGCCGCCACGAAGTACGAAGATCAATCGGCTGCTCGTCATAGAGTTCTGCCTCCCGGCAGAAAGCGATCCGGTATCCATCGGTGACAACGCGGGATGTAAATTCCAGATCCTCGGTCAGCGTGAAGAAATTCCAGCCATCATAGCGTTCAATCAGTTCACGTGCCGCAAGGAAGCCCGTGCCGCCGATTGCAGCGGAAGAGCCGATGAGATGCCGGGAATAATTCAGGTAACGCGATTCCCTGAGGAACCAGAGCGCAATGCCTGAGGAAACCCAGCTGTCTCCGAAGTTCTTGGAATTGCGGTAACCGGTAACCACCGGGTATCCGTCCGAAAAACTGCGGTTCATTTCACTGATATAATTCTTCCGGAGCACATTGTCCGCATCGAAAACAAAGAAGCCGTCGTACTCGGAAAAACGTCCCTCTTCCTTCATTTTCTCATAGAGATCGTGCAGTACATAGCCTTTTCCGATCTGATTGTGATTAAAACGCCTGTAAACCGTTGCGCCGGCCTGTTCGGCAATCGCAGCCGTATCGTCTGTGCAGTTGTCTGCCATCACATAGATATCCACAAGCTCCGACGGATAATCCTGCTGCCGGATCGAACGGATCAGTTCTTCAATCACCGGCGCCTCATTCCGTGCCGCAACCAGCACTGCATAGTGATGCAGTTGGGTTTCTTTGTGCATCTTCGGCTTTTTCCACCAGGAAATCGGTATATACAGGAACTGATAACAGCAGCAAGCCGCGAATATCAGCATAAGTGTTACATTCAGCCAGTCAAATATATTCATTTCTTCTAAACCTTTTTCTCTCCCCTAAATTGCCAAAAGAATCCTGCCTTCCGGCAGCGCAAAAAACGCATACGGAAAACAGGCTTTTTCGGCCCTGAGCACGTATTATAATGATTAATTGTGACAATTCAGTGACTTGTAAATTTCACGCTTGGAAAGCCCGCGGTCTTTCGCGACACGCTTCATGGCCTCCATCCGATTCAGTCCTTCCGCAAGATACCGCTCGAGATGCTCCTCAATCGGAAGCTCCCGGAAAGCTTCTTCCGCTTCCTTTTTCAGTTCTTCCTGCGTTCTGCCCGCCACCACCAGTACATACTCGCCCCGGAGGTCCTCTTTCTCAAAATGCTCTGCCGCCTCTGAAAGGACCGTGCGGTACACATTCTCATATCGCTTTGTCAGCTCTTTGCAGAGCGCGATTTTCCGGTCTCCGAGCATATCAAAAAGATCCTGCAGCGTCTTCACAAGATGGTGCGGCGCTTCGTAAAATATCAGTGTCGCCGTGTCGTTTTTCAGGTTTTCGAGGATCGCGCACCGCTCTTTTTTCTCCTCCGGCAGGAAGCCTTCAAAGCGAAAGCGGCGGGTCGGAAGCCCGGACACAATCAGCGCCGAAATGCAGGCGCAGGCACCGGGCACGGAACTGACTTCGATGCCGGCTTCGATACACTTTTGGGCCAGAATCTCTCCCGGATCGGAGATCCCGGGGGTTCCGGCATCCGTAATACAGGCCACATTCGCCCCGGCGAGGATTTTTTCCGTGAGCTCCTCCGCCTTGTCATAGCGGTTGTATTCATGATAGGATGTCATCGGCGTGCGGATTTCGAAATGATTCAGCAGCTTAATGCTGTTTCTCGTATCTTCGGCCGCGATCAGGTCCACGCTTTTCAGAATTTCGATGCAGCGCGGCGTCATATCCTGCAGATTTCCGATCGGCGTCGCGCATAAGTACAGTTTTCCGGGCATGCGTCAGTGCCTCCCGTCATTATAATAAATTTCCCGCACCTTGTCCGTATAAACCCCCGGCGTTTCATGCACCATGACCGGCGATTCCACTAAAAGTGCGTTTCGTCCGCCGCGGATTCCGGAGATCAGCACCATTGTCGCTTCCCGCTCCTTGTTCGGGTGAACCATGATCATGCGCTCCGGCTGCAGGCGGTATTCCTGCATCAGCTGCAGGATTTCTGGAAGCCTTCCGGGCCGGTGAATCATATAGAAACGTCCGGCAGGCCGTAAAAGCTTCGCCGCTTCCCGAAGGACGTCCGAAAGCTCCAGCAGAATCTCGTGGCGTGCGATCGCAATGCTCTGGTCCGGGTTTTTCAGCCCGACATTGTGCTTCATATAGGGCGGATTGACCGTTACGACGTCGAAGCTTCCTTTCGGAAAGAGGGACGAAGCTTCCTTCACATCGCCGGCAACAAAGCGGATGTGGTCTGATGCGCTGTTCAGTTCTGCCGAACGCTGTGCCATTTCCGCCATATCTTCCTGGATTTCCAGTCCCGTATAGTCCCCGCAGGCGTTCCGTGCATCCATCAGGATCGGGACAACACCGGACCCGGAACACAGGTCCATCACCTTTTCCCCGGGTTTCACCTCTGCAAACCAGGCAAGAAGCGCGGTATCGATCCCAAAGCAGAACTTTGTCTCGTTCTGAATGATCCGATAGCCACGCCTCATCAAATCATCGATCCGCTCATGTTCACGGAGTATCATTGCCCTGGTCCTTCCGGCGGTCCTTCTTTTTGTCAGACTTTCGATCCTGCCACGGTCCGCGGTTCCGGCGGTCCCGGTTGTCTTGGCCGCGATTCGGCCTGCCGTTCTTTTCGCGTTCGTTCTTCCCGGACTTCTCTGCCGCTTCTTCGGGTTTCTCTGATGCCGCCGGGTCTTCCGAATCGTTCTGTTCTTCTCCTTCCGCGACCTTTCTGTCGCGTTTTTTTGGCGTAAATTTCAGCTCGTCTACCGGATACTCCCGGACTTCACGATCGTCATTGGCTCCGTCCGACAAGACCACCGAGACTTTCTGCCGAAGGACATCCACTGCGGATACCACGCCCGTATTTCCGTCCGGTGTCCGCACATGTGAATTCACTGACGGCAGCTGCGCGTTCAGATACTCATAGGTGTCTTCTTCGTTTTTCAAACAGCACATCAGGCGTCCGCAGATACCCGAAATCTTGGCAGAATTCAGGGACAGATTCTGCTCCTTTGCCATCTTGATCGAGACCGGCACGAAATCCGAAAGCCAGGTTGCGCAGCAGAGCTCGCGCCCGCAGATACCGATACCGCCTAAAAGCTTTGTTTCATCGCGAACGCCGACCTGCCGAAGCTCAATCCGCGTGCGGAAAATGCTCGCAAGATCCTTCACAAGTTCCCGGAAATCCACCCGTCCGTCCGCCGTAAAATAAAAGGTCAGTTTGGTCCGGTCGAACGCATACTCCGCCCGGATCAGTTTCATCTGCAGATCGTGGTCTGCAATTTTCTGCCGGCAGATACGAACCGCGTCATGTTCATTCTTCCGGTTCAGTTTCAGCTGGTCAAAATCGTCCTCATCTGCAATCCGCATAATCGGCCGCAGTTCTCCGACAACCTGATCTTCCTCGATTTCCGTGTTCGGAATTACGACGGTGGCACATTCGATCCCCTGTGATGTTTCCACAATTACGGAATCCCCGCGGCGAAGCACTTCGCCCCGTGGGTCAAAATAATAACATTTCACCTGATGTCGGAATTTTACTCCGATTACAGTAACCATAAATCTACCTCGTTCTGTATTCTTGCTGCGCTGTCCTTATTATCTGTTACGGCCGTTTCATGGCCTTTTTCTGTGCGAGGATCAGCATCTCCAGACTGATTTCCGTATTGACGTTCGAATCCAGCCGCTTCCGGGTTTCATGCACCAGTTCAATGCACTGCCGGATGCCCTCATACTGCATTTTTTCGGAGAGCGTGCGGATGGTCCCGGTCTCCCTTGAAAGTGCCGAAAGATCCGCAGCTCCCGCGGTCTTTGCCAGCAGGATGTCCCGGTACCACAGAAGGAAACGGTCCAGAATCTGTGTGTAATACAGTTTCTTTTTTGACAGTTCCGTCGTGTAATACAGTTCCCGCTCTGTCGTAAGCCCGGTGCTTTCCCGGAAAAACGCATCCGCAAGCCTCCGGGCTTCCTCCGCCTCCGGAGAATCCTCCGTACTTCCGGCCGCATCCTCCGGCGCGGAAAGCTTCACACAGCGTGAGAGGATCGTCGGCAGGAAGACTTTCGCATTGGCGGCAAGAAGCAGGATCACAACGTATCCCGGCGGCTCTTCCAGTGTCTTTAAAAGGGCATTCTGCGCCTGCGGATTCATCAGCTCCGCATGCTGCACAATATAAACCTTATAAGGGCTGTCATAAGGGCGGATGCTTACAGATGCGACAAGCGCACTCCGCACATCCGACACACTGATCAGGTTTGGTTTTTCCTACTCCGTCAGAATGGTATCGGCAGCTGAGGCACCAAGCGCTTCAGCAAATGCCCGGGCGGCCAGAAGAAGCGCCGTCTGATCCGTGCTCTCCAAAAGGTATGCCTGTGCGATTTTCCCGCTTTCTGCTATCTGCAGAAGTTCTTCTCTGATACCGGTACTCATGTTTTTTCCTGACACCGGAGTACAAATGCCCGGACAGACTGAATCGTGTCAAAAAGCGTCACATTTTCAAAACCGTTCCGGTACTGCCCCCCATCATCGATGAGCCCCGCCGCCCGGAGCTTTTCATCTGAAAAATCCTGCTCGTCTGCAAGAAAACGGCGGCACATTTCCGCATATTTCGGATTATCGTGAATCCGCTCACGGTTCAGCGCCCGCTGCAGCCGCTCACCGGTTTCCACATAGATATAGATCGGGACAACCACGCCGTCCCCGAAATAATCACGGACTTTCACATAGGATTCCACCGTTCCGACTGCGATAAAATCGCCGGTTCCGCACTCAAGCTGTCCGTCATCGACAAACATATATTTCCAGGGACCGTGCACCGTCTGATATACACGCTCCTCGACAACTTTTCCCTGATCCCGGAGCCGAAGCGACTCTTCCATCGTTATAAAATGGTATTCCCGGCCTTCTTCTTCGCCGTCCCGGATCGGCCGCGTCGTATACTGCACAATTTCCGAAAGACCCAGCGCCGGATCATGAAGAAGCGCGGAAAGAATTGTGTCCTTTCCCGTCGAACTTTTCCCGATCAGGTAGAAAATCCGGTTCATTTCGCCTCCTTTTGATGCTTCCGCCACAGAAGTCCGGATATGAGAAGCCCCAGAATCATCAGGACGATGATCCCCGCGCCGGCCGCAAGAAAGACCGTATCCGGAAGAATATTGATCACCGGGTCCTTTGCCGGGTCAAAAATCCAGTAGTCATTTGTAAACAGGATCCTGTGCATCAGGATGAAGGTCTTGTCCCAACTGAAAAGAAGCCCCGCTCCGACCACAAGTACTACGGTACAGGCAAGGAAAATCGTTGCCGGAAGGAAGCCGTAGATCCGCCGCTTCTTTCCATACAGGAAGTGTCCGAGAAGCACCAACACGAGACTTCCGATCGCCGCGTACTGCATAAAAACGAAGATCCGCTTTACTTCCATAAAATGAATCTCGCCGTGCTCCGACATGATAAAATCCGGGAACACGAGCTTTTTCGGCCCCCAGAAGCAGTTGTAATAAATCAGCGTGTCGTAGTTTCGTTTGCAGACTTCAAAACTGATCCCGGTGCTTTCCGGAACCTTCAGCAGCTTCACCATCATATAGTAAAGGGGCGTCGTATAGATAATCAACGACACGGACGCACACAGGATCAGCGTGAAAAGTGCCGCTGTCATCAGTGTATTGTATACTGCTTTTGCCCCGGTGCCGGTTTTCTGGTTCTTCAACTGCATCCTCTTTCCCGCGGAATCGGACTCCCGCCCACCTTTCATAAGGCTATAATCTATAGCATTATACTATAGTTCAGCATAAAAGGCAAGCGATGGATTCAAATGTACAGCCGGCTTCCAGGTGAGCAGCAGATCGTAACGTGGTTCTTTTCAAATAATCTGCTTGACAGCTTCACTCTAATGTGTTAGAGTGAAGACAGAAGCTCTAATCCGTTAGAGTATAGGAGGCCGTTCATGAATCCCACCCCGAAAGTTTTTGAGTCCGAATACCGCTTCTGCCTGCTTCTCTGGGAAATGGAGCCCGTAAAAAGTGCTGCGCTTGTGCGCCGCGCCGAGGAAGCGCTCGGCTGGAAGCCTACGACCACCTATACGGTAATCAAGCGCCTGTCGGAACGCGGTATCCTTGTAAACGAGCAGTCTGTTGTCCGCTCCCTGGTTTCACAGGATGACGTGCAGCAGGCAGAAATCGACGAGCTTGTCGAGAAAAAATTCGGCGGCTCGCTTCCCGCCTTTGTGACGGCATTTACGCGGCGCACAAAGCTGAAAAGTGACGAGATCGATGAGCTTCAGGCGATGATCGACCGCATGCGAAAGGAGGCAGACGATGAATGCGCTTCTGGAAGGTAATATTCTGATCAAACTCATGAATATGAGTATTTCCGCCGGTTTTCTGATTCTCGCGGTTCTTCTCTCCCGGCTTCTTCTGGCAAAAGCGCCCAAATGGATCCGTCTTGTATTATGGGGGCTTGTCGCGCTGCGCCTTCTGATGCCGGTTTCCTTCCGCAGCATATTCAGCCTGATTCCGAGTGAAGAAACCATCCCGCAGAACATAGTGCTGGCCGAGACGCCGGTGATCCACAGCGGGATCCCCGCTGTGAACAGTACCGTAAATCCATATCTTCAGTCCAACTTCGCACCAAGGGCGGAAGCAAGCGTCAATCCGCTTCAGATTGTATTTTTTACACTTACGCTTTTATGGCTTCTCGGTATTCTGGCATTTATCGCTTATATGCTTATTGCCCAGATTGTCCTGAGACGGCGTCTTTGCACCGCTGTCCGCACGCAGGAAGGCTTCTACGAAAGTGACCGAATTGATTCTCCTTTTGTTTTCGGCATATTCCGGCCGCGGATTTATCTGCCGTTTGCACTTCCCCAAAAATACCGCGAGCCGATTCTGGCGCATGAAAAAACGCATATCCGTCATCTGGATCCGCTGCTGAAAGCGCTTGCTTTCACGCTTCTCGCGCTTTACTGGTTCCATCCCCTCGTCTGGGTTTCCTATTTCCTCTTTACGAGAGATCTCGAACTGGCCTGCGACGAACGCGTGGTGCGTGATATGAATCCGGCTTCCCGGGCAGACTATTCGGAAGCGCTTCTTCTGTGCAGCGCGCCGGAAAAGCATATTTTCAGCATTCCTGTGGCTTTTGGCGAGACCCGCGTCAAGTCTCGGATCCGGGCTGCCCTGAATTATAAAAAGCCTGCCTTCTGGATTCTGACCGGCTCTGCCGTGCTGCTTACGGTTCTGGCTGTATGCTTCCTGACAAATCCCCGTCATAAACAGGGAACGCCGACGCTCTGGTATGATGTGTCCGAAAATCTGCCGGGTCCGCTTTCACAGGATAATGATGGAAGATTCCTGTACTTTACCGCGGATGAATTCCCAAATCTCAGTTTTGTCAGCAATGTATGGAGCGGTATCGCCTGTCAGGAAAGCGAAGTAGAAACACCGCTTTTCAGGATGCCGCTGGTCCCAAAGGCCTGGTTCTGTGATCTGAACGGCGATTCTTATCCCGAACTCTGCGCCGTGGCCTCCAATGTATACCAGGAAGAGAACGGTTACTCGGGCAAAGTAATTCTCTGCGATATCCGAAACGGCCGAAGCCGCGCTTTCTGGGATACTACAGGAAAAACACTGTATAATCTTACCGAAGAAAACAGCAGGCTGATGCTTCAGATCACAGATGCGGGTACTTCTCAGACTAAGAGCCGCGAGCTTTCGATGTATGACCGCTCAGCCGTATCCTTTGACCAGAACAAAGAAGCGGAACGTTATCTCGGAATCTATACCAACAAAGACGAAACGGTCGCGCTTGGAAGGCAGTGGGCCGTATTCCTGCCGAAGCCGGTTTCATCGGAAGAAGAGCTGTCCGACAATCTCAGCATGCTCGGCTCCTACTATCTGCTGGATCATCAGGCCGTTCTGACGACAAATAACTCCTGTCTGGTCTTTCAGATCAGACAGGACCGCCTGATTTACAAAAAGAAGCAGTCAGTGGAGGGATCGCTCATAAGTCCGCATCCGGCAGAAAACGCAGTTTTTAAAAGAATTTTCGATCCGGAACATGGTTCCGGCGCAGAAGCCGTATGTCAGATGGATCTGGATTCCTTATCCTCCGAAGCGCTCAATGCTTTCTACGAATCGGATGATAAACAGCGCATGGCGCTTCGTACCTTCCGGCTCAGCGCTTTCCCGGACTATGAATTCAACATAAACCCCGGGGAAGTCTGGGCTGTCCGGGGCGGGCAGGAGATCGTCCTCTCAGACGGAATGCCCATCGAAAATGTCTATACTGCTGACGTCAATGGTGATGGGTATCCCGAAGTCTGCGTCACAAGTGCTTTCGGTTCCGGCCTGATCAACGAATATGTCACCGTGACCGACCTAAAAAACAGAAGATGCTGGCTCCTATATAACCGGGAAACCAGCGATTACCACCTGTATATGAAGGACGGGATGCTTTTTGTACAGGAAAGCCCCGTGATGAAAGTGATCTCCCCAAAAGAAGAGACCGATAATCCCGCCGTCGTTCGAAAAGAACTGAAGCTTTCGGACTGGCCTTTTAGATCCGGCAGATTTATTTTGACGAATAAAGAATCAGATCTGTTCGGAAGCTATCAGAACGGGGATGCAAAAATCTCTCTTTCTTCCGACGGTTTCTCCCTTCAGACTGACAGTTCCGCTTCCTATAAAGGTCTGGGTTCCTGGAGTCACTTCGACGGAAAGCTCGTGCTGACTACGGATGACGGACTGTATGAGCTGATTTTCGACCGGAAAGCGGAGGATCTGGTGTTCCTGAAAAAAGAATCCACCGACTGGCCGCCTTCCGAAAATCCGCCGAAAAACAAAGCCCTGTTCCTCCGTACTGACAATACGGATGGTACTCCTACCATGGAGGACCGGACAAACGCACGGCTCGCACCCTGGTTCGGCAGTTATTCCTACGGCGCCGGCCGGATCGTTCTTTCAGAAGAGGGATTTCGGATCGAAGTCAATTCGGAGCGCGCCGCGTCCGGAACGCCGGGATTTCTGCAAAGCGGACTCCTCATTCTTTATTCGGATGAGGATAACTGCAGCCTGCAGTTTGAACTCGGGGAAAACTGCCTGATCAGCGCCACCGAATCGCAATACTGGCCGTCTGTCCGCTTCCGGCCCGCAAAAGGGACTGTATTTGAGCGAATGAATTAGCGCACCCATAAAAAGGACAAGCCCCGAAAATGCACTTGTGTGTTTTCGGGGCTTGTCCTTTTTTATGAGTGCTGTACCTTATTTCAGGATTTTGATGCTGTTGATGAACGGAATCTCCATTGCTTTTCCGCGGCAGGCGCCAACCAGTGCGATAATATCATAAACCAGAACAGGAATATAGCAGAGGTTTACGATCCAGCGCAGAATCCGGAAAATAATACCGGCGTAAGGAATATGACCGAGCCAGCCGAGAATCATCGCGACGATTCCGATACCGACTTCCAGGATCGCGAGAACCAGGCCCTGATTCGCATGGAAGCGAGCGTACGGCGAATTCTTGGCGCCGAAAATCGGGACCAGCACTAACCATGAAATGTAGGCAAAAATACCCATCACACGGTTTTCGCTGATATCTGCCGGTGCGAATTCATCGGTCCGGTCTGTAAGTGCAAAAGCGTTTTTCTTATTTTCTGACATGTTCGTTCCTCCGTATAGTAATGTTTCGCCTGTGGCGTTTTCTATATTCTAATATAAAAACCGCCCTTTGTAAAGAGCCTGCAAGCACTTATTGCGCCAATTCATTCAGCGCCTGCTTCGTCCCGTTTTACGGTATCTGCCGCTCATTATTTGTACGGCCAGGGCAGTTCCGAACTTAATGGGCTTTCGTAGACCTTTCCGCCCATGCTCTTTGCAAATTCTGCCTTTGCAGCCTGAAGGCGCGCAGGATCCGACACCAGTTTATACGCTGCCGCTGCCATCAGTTTGGCTGCGCGGATCATACCCTTAAATCCGATGGCGGATCCGGCTGAGGCCGTCATGCTCCAGCTGTGCTGCCGGAAAAGCGTCGGCGCACAGCATTCCCGGACCTGAAATCCCGGGCAGATATGCTGAACGTCTCCGTAATCGGTGGACTGGAAGATCGGGCTGTGCAGAAGCTCCTGGTTTTCGATGCTGATTGGCGGTGTGATCCCCTCCTGATACTCTGGGTAGAAACGGTTGATCCGATCCGCAAAAGCCAGTTCTTCTTCCGTATATTCCTCCAGCGGAATCTCGGCGCGCGCCTCCTGCACCGCTTCCCCGATCACATGATTCTGCAGCGTCGGATAATAGCCGCCTTTCCGGATAACGGAGACTGCCGTGTCCGTCATCAGCGCCGCTCCTTCCGCACACTTTTGAACGCGCCGGAAGACGTCGATCACCCCTTCTCTTGTGATTGCCCGTATCATATAGGAAACTTCCGCGAAATCAGGAACCACATTGGCCGCACCGCCGCCGTTCGTGATCTGATAATGAATGCGGACGTCGTCGGTCACATGTTCCCGCAAAAATTCGCTGCCGATGTTCATGAGCTGTACCGCATCGAGTGCGCTTCGCCCGAGGTGGGGTGCGGAAGCCGCGTGCGAGCTGGTCCCTCTGAACTGAAAAACCGCTTCCTCAATGCTCATATGCTCACCGTAGCTGTCCCGGTTCTCTCCCGCAGGATGCCAGGCAAGGGTAAAATCACACTCCGAAAAGGCGCCGGCTTTGGCCATCCAGCCTTTTCCGGATTCCAGTTCCTCCGCCGGACAGCCGTATAAAATTACGGTCCCCGCCGCATTTTCTTTTTCCAGCGCTTCCTTCAGCGCAATTGCCGCGCCTACACAGCCGGCGCCTAAAAGATTATGTCCGCATCCGTGGCCGAAGCCGCCTGGGACGACCGGATTCGGGAAGGGGCAGGCTTCCTGGCTCAGGCCCGGAAGACAGTCGTATTCTGCGCAGAATCCGACGACCGGATGGCCGGAGCCCCATACGGCGCGGATCGCGGTCGGCATCCGGTAAGCGCCCTGTTCAACGCAGAAACCGTTTTGCTCCAACACTTCTGCCGTCCAGCAGACCGCCTGCGTTTCCTTCCAGCCGGGTTCCGGATTCTCCCAGATCTTTTTGGCAAGATCCGTAATCTCTTCCTGATGGGCATCTACGCTGTCAATAATAAACTGAGTGGTCATGAAGATTCTCCTGATGCCAGGTCAAAAGGCTTTTACTGTCTCGGATTAATGTTTTTGTCGATCTTCCGGTTCATGAAATACACGACAATATTCAGCGCCACCATAATCAGGTTGAAGAAATACACGATCAGCACGTACCAGCGCTGTCCGAAATTCGCCATGTAGTCCGGGTTCACAAACTTGGCAATGATTCCGGCCACATAGCCAAAGAAGATCAGAAACAGAAACAGAAGGCTTGTGCCCCGCGTCGTCCGGGCGCGCCAGGCCTTGATCAGGTTGATCGGCCAGGAAATTCCGAAGGCCAAAATCATTCCGATTTCAAAATAATCACCGACAGACATGTTCCCTCCTTCTGCCTGGGATGCTTACAGCTGCATCTCCAGGGCAATCTTTAATGCTTCCTCGTCTTCTCTTGTGAGCGGATTGATGGACTTTCCGTTCATGATTTCCTTTACATATGTATAGCAGCCGTCCGATCCGTGGATGGTTGTCACCAGAATTCCGTTGTTTTCATTGTTCAGAAGCGCAATCGAAGAACTGACCTTTCCGGCCATTCCGGGAAAGGCATTATACTTCACAATACCGGTCTTCCGGTAAGCTGTCAGCAGGTTTTCGTTGATCTTGACAATCTCGTCCACGTTGTTTTTCAGCTGGATTTTAACCTTCTGGTTGTCTTCAATTACGTGCCGCAGCACATCTTCCAGCGATACCATGTCGTCGCCCTGCATGAACAGCGACAGACGGCGCTCCAGCTTCCGGGTCTTCGCAATCTGAACCATGGTCAGAATCATGAATACGAGGACCAGAATCACAAGCAGTACGAGTGCAGACAAAACAATCCAATTGTTCTGCGAAATATATGTTAAAACAGGTTCGATATACTGATACATTTTTCCTCCGTCAGTGTATGTGCGTCAGGATGCGTTCCAGTTCTTCCAACGAGGAATATTCGATTTCGATCTTTCCGGTGTTTTCTTTCTTTCTTCGAATGTGCACCTGGGCCTTCAGAAGCTCCTTCAGCCGGTTTTCGCTTTCTTCATAGGCAAGACTGCTTCCGAGGTCTTTTTTCTTCGGTGAAGCAGGCGCTTTATCAAAGGTCTTTACCAGTTTTTCCGTCTCGCGAACGCTAAGGTTTCTCTCGATCACGATTCTGGCAGCTTCAGCCTGCTTCTCGGGACTGTCGAGCCCCAAAAGCACTTTGGCATGGCCGGTTGAAAGCGCTGTCGTACGAAGCAGCTCCCGTACGCTTTCCGGAAGACGCAGCAGGCGGAGGCTGTTCGTGATGGCTGTGCGGCTCTTCGCGACCCGCTCCGAAAGCGCTTCCTGTGTCAGTCCGTATTCGCTCATCAATCGCTGATAGGCGCCCGCTTCCTCGATCGGATTCAGGTCCTGGCGCTGAATGTTTTCGATCAGCGCGATCTCATCGATCTCTTCATCGCTGTAGTCCTTCACAATAACCGGAAGCTCGCGAAGACCCGCGATTTTCGCTGCCCGCCAGCGGCGTTCTCCTGCGATGATCTGGTAATGATCACCCCGCTTTGTCACGATCAGCGGCGTAATCACGCCGTGAATCCGGATCGAATCCGCAAGTTCCTGCAGGCCTTCCTCATCAAAGTCTTTCCGCGGCTGGTTGCGGTTTGGTTCGATCAGGCGCAGTTTGACGGTCTGTTCGTTTTTCAGTTCGTCTTCGGTAATCGGGGAGATTTCCGCAATCCGGTTCAGATCAGCCACATCTCCTAACAGCGAGCCGAGGCCTTTCCCAAGTCCTTTGTTTTTCACCGCCATGAATGGTCCTCCACACAGTGCAAATGTTCCACGCGGAACATTCAGTCGTACTGAATCACTTCCTCCGCGAGCCGGCGGTAGGCATAGGCGCCGGTTGAACGGGAATCATACTCTAAAATCGGCATTCCGTGGCTCGGCGCTTCCGCAAGCCGCACATTCCGCGGAATAATCGTTTCGTAAACCTTGTCCTTCAGATACTGCTTGACCGAATCGACAACCTGCTGAGACAGGTTCGTCCGGACATCATACATCGTAAAGACTACGCCTTCCATCCGAAGGGAGGGATTCAGCTTTTTTTGCACAAGCTGGATCGTATACATGAGCTGTGTCAGGCCCTCCATTGCGTAAAATTCACACTGAATCGGGACCAGCACCGAATTCGCCGTTGTCAGCGCATTCACAGTCAAAAGATTCAGGCTCGGCGGACAGTCGATGATTACATAATCGTAGTCGTTCTCAATATCGTGTATTTTCGTCTTGAGAATGAATTCGTGTCGTGGAATGTCCAGCATTTCAATCTCTGCACCCGCAAGATTGACCGTTGAAGGAATCAGGTCCAGCGCCTTCCAGACACTCTTACGGATACAGGTCACGATGTCCAGATCCTCCACCAGAAGATGGTAAATCGTATTCTGTTCATTTTTGTCGATTCCGAGTCCGCTGGTGGAATTTCCCTGCGGATCGAGGTCGATCAACAGAACTTTTTTGCCTTTTTCCACGAGGGCAGCAGAGAGGTTGATGGCTGTCGTCGTTTTTCCGACCCCGCCTTTCTGATTAGCGATCGCAATGATCCGTCCCATGATAAACTCCTTCGGTTTTGATTACAGTATTATAACATAAGACAATCCGGATTTCAATGTTCCACGTGGAACATTTCTGAAACAGATCTGTTCCCACACCATTTTCACTTGCATTATTCCCGATCTATGATATAATGAATTCAAATAGGGTTTCTGACCGGAGCCCTCAGATCGAATACCGGACCGCATTATTCCGACTGCAATGCTCTGTTTCTTTGCTGTTCATTCAGATGGGCAGTTCTGAAGGACAGCAGGACCCCTGCGGAACTGACATGGAAAGAATAATAACGGTCCAGAACGAAAAACAAGAGAGGAGAAACTAAGGACAACATGGAAAAATTCAAAAACTTTAAGCTCGCATCTCTGGTTTACGCCTACTATCTGGATGGCAAGAGCGAAGAGCAGCTGCAGGCTGACATCGATTTCTATCAGACCTATATGCCCCTGAACAAGGCATATATCGAGAACCACCGCGGTCTGATCGAGATCCCGGACGAACAGCTTCAGATGGTAAAGCGCGTTTTCCAGCGGAACGGCATTGAGACCTCCGGATGCATTACCACGACGCAGCTCGTGGGCGAGAGAAAGCCCTCGATCTTCGACACCCCCTGCTTCACGGATCCGGCACACCGGGCGAAGCTCGTGGAATGCGTGGAAACCGCAGCGAGAAACTTCGACGAAATCATCTTTGATGACTATTTCTTCAGCGCCTGCCGCTGTGAAATGTGTATCAAGGCCAAGGGCAAAATGAGCTGGAAAGAATACAAGCTCAAAGCTGCGAAAGAAGTTTCCCAGATGGTTGTTGACGCGGCTAAGAAAGTCAACCCCAAGGTCAACTTCATCATCAAGTATCCGAACTGGTATGAATCTTATCAGGAATGCGGTTATAACCCCAAGGATCAGGCTGAAATCTTTGATATGGTCTACACCGGCACCGAGTCCAGAAATTCGAACTACAGCGGCCAGCATCTGCAGCGCTACCTGTCGTATTCGCTGATTCGCTGGCTCGAGAACGTTGCTCCGGGCAGAAACGGCGGCGGCTGGATCGATCTCGGCGGCTCTCAGGGCAACCTTTCCGTGCTTCTGGAGCAGGCTGAACTGACCTACTTCGCAAAGGCACGCGAGCTGATGCTTTTCAACTTCCAGTCTTACCTGCATCATCCGTCGGCCGGTGCTCTCGGCATCGACCTGCAGCGCGTAGACAAGATCATGGGCATGGTCGGCAACCCGATCGGTATTTCGACCTACGAGCCGCATGATTCGGACGGTGAAGACCAGCTGATCAACTACATCGGCCAGCTCGGTATTCCGCTTGAGCCGGTTCCGTATTTCGATGACAAGGCTGACACCATCTTCCTGACCCAGAATTCCGCTGAGGATCCGGATGTTGTCGAAAAGCTGAAAGCATTCGTCGAAAAAGGCGGCTGCGCAATCGTAACTTCCGGTTTCATGCAGAAGACCATCGACAAGGGCTTCTCGGATATGACCTCTGTCCGTCCGACGAACCGCAAGGTGACCGGCACCAAGTATCAGTGCTGCAACCTCTATCATGGCACGCATGACTTCGCGATCAGCGATGAACCGGCGACCTACACCAAGATGGAGCACAAGAACAACGCAACCTGGTACGACGTACTGCTTCATCTCGATGACAACTCCACCGCCATCCTGACCGACGACGATTACGGCAAGGGCATTGTCAACATCCTGAATATTCCGGACAACTTCGGTGACCTGTACAAGATGCCGAAGGATGTACAGACGCAGATCGCACAGGATTTCGCACGGAAGGGCAAAGTTTATCTGTCGGCGAAGCCGCAGTTCAACTTCTTCCTGTATGACAACGACACCTTCGGCGTCTACAACCATTCCGAATACAAGACCCCGATCGAAATCGTCATCCGCGGCGATGAGTACATCGGCTTCGAGAACATCGAGAACGGCATGCGCATCACCGAGCCGGCCCGCGTTATTGCACCGCCGCGCCGTCACGGCGATTCCGCAAGTGCCCGTGTTGAACCGATCGAGAAGGTTTACAATCTTCCGATGTGGGGCGGCGGATATGCGTTCTTCCGTCTCCTGAAGAAGGGCGAATAATTTTCCGTGAAAAACTGATAAACAAGGGCGTCCGTCTCTCGGGGAACCGGGCGGACGCCTTTTACTTGCGAGGTACAGCATGAATTATGATGTGATTATTATCGGCGCCGGTCCCGGCGGAATTTTCAGCGCTTATGAACTCCTTTCTGAGGCACCCGATCTTTCCATCGCGGTCTTCGAAGCGGGCCACCCGCTCTCAAAACGCCGCTGTCCGATCGACGGGGACAAGATCAAGTCCTGCATCAACTGCAAAACCTGCTCGATTATGAGCGGTTTCGGCGGTGCCGGCGCATTTTCCGACGGAAAATACAATATTACCAATGATTTCGGGGGAACGCTGTACGAATATATCGGCAAGGAGAAGGCGCTGGAATTAATGCGGTACGTCGATAAAATCAACATGAAATACGGCGGAGAGGGCACAAAGCTCTATTCAACTGCCGGCTCGCGCTTCAAGCGGGAGTGCATCACCCATGATCTGCACCTCCTGGATGCTTCCGTCCGCCATCTCGGCACCGATATCAACTATATCGTGCTCGAAAACCTCTATGAAATGCTGAAAGACCGCGTCACTTTCTTCTTTGATACTCCTGTAGAGAAGATTCGTATCCTTTCAGAGGGCTACGAAATCATCAGCGACAGCGGTGTCTATTCCTGCCGGTACTGTATCGTATCGGTCGGCCGCTCCGGCTCGAAATGGATGGAGCAGGTCTGTAAGGATCTGTCGATCCCCACAAAATCGAACCGAGTCGATCTGGGCGTCCGTGTGGAGCTTCCGGCGGAGGTTTTCTCTCACCTGACCGATGAGCTTTATGAAAGCAAAATTGTTTACCGTACGCAGAAGTACGGTGATCTCGTGCGTACTTTCTGCATGAACCCGAAAGGGGCGGTAGTCAATGAAAATACGAACGGTATCATCACCGTGAACGGTCACAGCTATGAAGACCCGGAAAAGCAGACCAACAATACGAATTTCGCGCTTCTTGTCGCGAAACACTTCTCCGAGCCTTTCAAAGACTCAAACGGTTACGGCGAATCCATCGCCCGGCTCTCAAATATGCTCGGCGGCGGTGTCATCGTGCAGCGTTTCGGCGACCTGATCCGCGGCCGCAGATCGAATCACGACCGGATCGAGGGTGCATTCATCACCCCGACGCTGAAAGCCACACCAGGCGACCTGTCTTTGGTACTTCCGAAGCGTATTTTGGACGGTATTATCGAGATGATCTACGCGCTCGACAAGATTGCGCCCGGCACTGCCAATGACGATACGCTTCTCTACGGCGTTGAAGTCAAATTCTACAATATGGAGGTTTCCGTCAACGAGTATCTGGAGTCCTGCCACAAAAACCTCTACATTATCGGCGATGCCTCCGGCATCACACACTCGCTGTCCCATGCCTCCGCCAGCGGCGTCCATGTGGCAAGGAGAATCGCGGAGATCGCGTAACTCGCTTGCGGGATTCCCCTTCCTCGGGCGGAAAATGTGCGCAATGGAGTACGGTGCCGTCCGCCTGTCCTACGATCCCGAAAACCTGTAAGACATCCGATCTTCATATACCCCGAAAAAATCTGCAGCAAAACGGGAGCGCATCAGACCTGCGCTCCCGCTTTTTCTTTTCCAACCAGTTCTGCCGATATCCCGGCCGCAATCTCTTCCGACTGACGAAGAATCTCCCTGCTTTCCCGAAGCAGTCTTTTGAGCGGATATCCTCCCTTTCGGAACAGCCTTCCGTACCTGAGATACACGGCAAAACAGCTTCCGTTCATCAAAAACTTTCTTTTTACACTCTGAATCCGGCTCACTGGAAAATGACCCAACGTATAGGACTGGAAGACTACATGCGGCTCTTCGTCCAGAAGCATCTGATCGCAGACCCGGTGCAGGGCTGGAGAGCTGCTGCAGGCAGAAAGCGCCTGATAATAGCTGAGTGCGATGATTTCCGCCGTCACAAGAACGGTCACTTCGCGCCGGATCCCGCCGCCTTTTCTGATTCTTCGGAAAATTCGGTCCAGCAGATTTCTCCGCGCCCCGGGAACTCCGTAGTAATTCATTACCTGCTTCAGGTACGAGGAATGATAATTCTCCTCCATTATAAACCAGCGCATTGCCTGCGGATAATCGCTTTCCCCGGATTCTTCCGCGAAATCTTCCACGGTCTCCATCAGATACCGTCCGTCCGAGCCCTCCCCTTTCTGAAATGCCCGGATCGAGGGAAAGATCAACCGCCTTTCCCTTTTCGACAGTTCTGCCTCCAGTGAAAAATCCATTTCAAGCCGTCTCCGGTCATTCTCCTCAAAATGCAGAATCCAGTCAAGGTAATCAAAATGTGCCATCATCGATTCCGGAAGGTTCATCTACAGGTCCTCCTGTTTTTCTGTTTGACCTGTAGAATATCATCGTTTTTTCTTATTGTCAAGTACTATTTATCGTTTTGCAATATTTTTCTTGTGTTTTTCGCGCAATTTCCTTGACAATGGATTTCAGCTGTGCTATAGTGTGCGGCAGAAAAGTGGTCTGACCCTGATATCATCATAAAAACAAGGAGAGAAAACTCTGTGAAAAGGACCCGAAAACATTTTTTCCCGGTCATTCTGATACCTGCCGGTGTCTTTTCTCTGATTCTGCTGATTCTGCTGATTCTGCTTGTGCGCTCAGCTCAGCCTTACCGCAGGATATCGCGCTTTGTGACAAAAAACGAAGCCGCTCTGACAGAAATTGCAGAGGAAGTACTGGAGGGAAAGATCTATTCCGAGACAGAATATCGCGGTGTGGAGGTCGAGGGGCTGTTCGAAGGCGACCACCCGATGGTGCAGTTTTATTCCTTCGGCACCGGACTCGTTCCTTCGAGCACCTATTACGGCTTTTACTATTCACCGGAAGACGTCCCGCTGCCGTATCAGAACGCGGACAACCACTATGCCGTGACCGGGAATCCCGAAAACGCAAAGCCGGGCACAACCAGTTATCAGGGCTATGGCGACAACGGCGGACGGACCATCCGTATTATGCCGTGTTGGTTTTATTATGAGGCCTGGTTTTAGGCAGAAAGTCATCTATGAAAAACAAAGCTCTTTCCATCTTTCTTATCATCCTGAACACCCTGGGAATTTTCTGCCTCATCTATCTCGCAGTCCTGCTGCTTTCCGGCGACAGGACCGTTCCGAATCCGGATGCGATGCTCCCTGTGGAGCGCTGGGACGGAGCAGGCGCGCTTCTATGCCTCGGGCTGCTGCCGCTTCTTGCCGCAAACATCCTCGGCATGATCTTTATCGCTCGCGGACAGATCAAAAAGCCGCTCCGGGCGCTGTTTCTGCTGCCGGGCCTGATCTGCACCATTCTTGTTGTGTATTATCTGCTGGTCTCTTTTAATGTCCTTCCGGGTGTTTTCGATCAATCAGCTGTTGCGATGGTTTCCCTCTCGGATCACGACAGCGGCAGAAAAGAGAATGTTACGGTTTACAGCGGCGGACACTACAGCAATTGCCCGGACTTTGAAAGTGATCCGGTTGAAGTCTATACTGCCGATTATGACTGTTTTGAAGCCTATATCGACGACGATACGGTCCGAAACCGCTTTGTATGCTGTGAACTGACAGATGACCAAAACACCCCTGTAGAGGCGGACGAAATGGTCGAAAAACTGATGCGCTGCGCCGCAAGAGAGCTCGAGCACGACTTCTGGGAGTTCAAAATCATTCGCGATGGAAAAGACCTTCTTGTTTTTGTCAAACTGAATGTCAACTGGTCCGATCCCTGTGATCTGTACCGGTATGATGCGAAAAACGACACGCTTGTCCATCTGTGCCGCTGGCAGGATGTAGATTTTCAGGGAATCCGCCTCCTGCAGGAGTGGGAGGATTCCTGACATCATCAAAAACAGACAGGAGCACTTATGAAACCGATATTGTTTTTACTGATTATTCCCCCGATAGCGATCACGGTGCTGGAAATCATTTTCTCCATCCGGGTTTTCCGCAGCCGGAAATTCAGCCGTTTTCTTCTGTTTCTTGACTTTTCCGGCTTTTTCTTTGCGTTTTTCGGCCTGGGATTCGCGCTGGAGGATATCGTCACCCCAAATGCGGACTGGTATGTTCAGATTTACGAAAACCATCTTCATGTATTTCTTTCAACCGAGCACCGACTCAGCGTCCTGATCCTTTCAGGCATCGGCTTTCTCTGTTACCTGTTCCTGTCCGTCGCGCCGATCCGGAAAATTCCGCCGCTGATCCGGGTGCTGGCGCTTTCCGGCACCTATATGGGAACCGTTCTCGGCCTTCTCATCCTGATCCAGCTCTTGTCGGTCTATCCGGAATCGCCATACAACACGCGCCTTTGGCCGTCAGCGGTTCTGTTCTGGGAAATCCCCTGGATTCTGATGATCGGACTCTGCATCCTGCTGATTGCCGCAAGGACAACGGTCTTCCTTGTCCGGGAATCCGGGGATCTTCTTGTGTCAGAAAACAATTCGCAGAAAGAGGCCTTTCCATCGGAAAAACTTCCGCGTATCCGCCGTTTTGTTCTGAAATCCGGCCACTGGCCTTTTATTGCCGCTTTCCTGATGTTTCCCGTGACCGGGATCCTGTCCATGATCCTGATGCTTTTCGGGCAGTCGCCGGCGGCCGTGATCCGTGCCTTCACGGAAACCGCAGACTGGACTTTTTCGACCAAAATACCGCCGCAGTCCCTTTCTTATGACGAGCACTATCTCTGTACGGTTGCGGCCGGCGGCCACAGAAAACTTGTGAAACCGCTTCGTATGGGTGTCCGTCACGGTCATTCGGTTGTCGTAAACCGTCAGCTGCAGGTTGCCAACGCCTTTGAACAGATCCTTGAGGAGCGGACGCCGAAGTTTCACCGTGCGGTCAGGAATTTCTATGACAAATACGGCTTCCCGCTTGCGCGTCTCATCCGTACAAAGCTTGCGGCGGATATCGTTTATGTCCTGATGAAACCCCTGGAATGGCTGTTCCTTGCTGTGCTGTATCTCTGCGACGTTCACCCGGAAGACCGGATCTGTATACAGTATACAGGGAAGAAAAAGGAGGACCTTCTGTGAAACGCGGCTTACTGGTTTTCCTGATTTCCCTTTCTCTCCTGATATCTTCTGTTTTCCTGTACCATTTTCTGTCCCGGAAGATGAATCCGGAGGGTCTTTGCAGGGATGAGGAGATTCTCTCTCAGCTTTCCCAGGATGAATCGGCAGTGGATTTTGTCTTTCTCGGACAGTATTACCGCCTTCCCTGTCCCCTTTCGGTCTTTATGGAAAACGGTTTTGAACCCGCTGACGAAGAGAACCGCCGGATTTACGAAGAAACGCTTTTAGAAGAAGGGCAGTGGCAGGCCTTCCGGCTGGATTTCGGCGCGGCAAGCAGTCTTGGACTTACGGTTTACCAGTCGGAGCAGGGTTCGATTCCGCTGAAGGATGCTCCCGTCATCAGCGTTTCTCTTCAGGTCGCCCTGCAGGACCGGGATACCATGGATCCGAACTGTTTCGTAACAAAGCAGGGTCTCACCGGCCGCAGCAGCAGGCAGGCGATTCGGAACGTGCTCCGGGAAGACGCGCTCTACCGCGAAAAAGTCGTGTATCATTACCTGAATCCAACCCATCCCGGTTATATGAGCACCGCAGTCCGGGACGAATTCCCGACAGAACCGCTGCTCTCGATCACTCATGGAGATAAGAATCCCTCCGGCTGGAACGGGATCCGGCTTTCCTGTTTCGGATACGGCTTTTCCGGAATCAGTGAAAGTTTCAGCACCGGATTCGGCAGTCTCGTTTACAAAAACGATCGGCCGGTCTGTGTTTTCAGAAGTATCGGACATACACAGGAACTTTTCGACAAAAAGTCGCTCGATGCCTATGTCAAGGAACTAAGCGGCTGGATCCATTATACGATCGAGGACCTGAAAACCACAACACTCCCGGATGATCCGGACTTCAACCGGACGGACCTTCGAGCGATTTACCTGGTTACGGAAGATTCCGGCCTCGCTTATCACATTTTTGAAAAGCGAAATGCGGATACGGTTGTCAAGGAGGATGCGAAAGACTTCTCGTATGCCGATCTTCTGCTGAATGATCGATACCAGAAACAGCTTCGTTTTCTGTTTGAACAGTATGAAGGAGAGAAGGCACATCTGTCACTTGCGGACAAGTCAGGAAAACACCTGAATACCGGGGTTCTTGCTGCATATACCAATCGGGAGGACCTGATGGAGACTGCAGACGAACTGACGGATTTGTTCCTTTACCTGAATGCTGAAGGGAAAGACAATTATTCGTATTACATTGTATTCGATGATCCTTTTGTGGAGAATCAGGGATATCGGCTGATTGACCTCGCGGATATCAAAGAATCCGGCCGAGACCCGGAGACGATTCGCGATAACTGTCTCAAAGCGTACCTGCGTTTCTGTCTGCAGTATCGACGGGAAGAGCGGTATTCGGAGTTTTCCGAAGAAGAAATTGCCGCAGAAAAAGCCGCAGCGATAAAAGAAGCCTATTTTTCGGCACTTGCTCCTCTGGAAGGAATATACTGTGCACCACACAACGGTCTCTCGATCTCCGCAGTTTATGAGCTGGCGGAAAAGCTCGGCTATGCACCGGAAGGGACGCCGGATCATTTTTCCTTTTCCGGGAAAAATAAGGCAGGGAAAGCCGTGCATGTCGAAATGTCTTATGATTTTGTTGAAACGAGTGATGCCTCCCGGTCAAGAGCTGAAGGATACTATCTGGTCAATGGAGAAAAACAAACCTATATGATGAATGATTTCTGTCTCGGCACAGGGGATCTGGCGGATTTCTTCCCGGAAATCCTGAATGCTCTGAACCAATAAGAAGCTTTTCATCATTGCGGGCAGAGAAAAAGCCGCTGTCCTATGACAGCGGCTTTTTCTCCGGCTTCCCGGCTTTTCTCGGGTATTTTTCGGGCGTTTTCTGTACTTTCTGTATCAGTACAATCCGCCTCGGATCGTTTGTGACCGGAAGCGTAAAATCCACTGTTTCCGAAATCTCTCCGCCGAGGATTTCAATTGCTTTCTCTGCTCTTTGGATCTCCGAATCAGACTCTGCGGACTTATAAGCTGCGAAGACGCCGCCGACCCGTACATAGGGCAGGCAGTACTCCGAGAGGATTGACAGGTCCGATACCGCGCGGGAAACCGCAAGGTCAAAGAACCCGCGAAGCGGTTTTCCGGATGATTCTCTGCTTCCGGATGATTCAGAATCCCGGAACAACCCCGGCACATCAAACCGAACCCCTTCTTCCGCCCGTCCATGCGCTGTAAAGGCATTTTTCAGATCCAGCACCGCAATCACATCCGACAGGAAATCAATCCGTTTCTGAAGCGCATCAAGAAGATAAACCTTTGCTTCCGGATTCACGATTGTAAGCGGGAGCCCGGGAAATCCGGCGCCGGTTCCGACATCGATCAGGGTTGGATTCTGCGGGACTCCGAGCGCTGAAAGCTTCTCCATGAAAAGAGGAGAGAAGAGCGCCGCGGAATCTGCGAAATGCTTCACAACGACCTCGTCATATTCCGTGATTGCGGTCAGGTTCATGACCTTGTTTTTTTCTTCCAGAAGCTCGAAATAGCGAAGGAAGGCCCGGGTTTTCTGCCCGGACAGCGAGATGTCCAAACCCAGAAACACCTCTTTCAGAAAATTCTGTTTTGTTTCATCATTTGTCATAAAAATTCTTTTGATCCTATCTGCAGATAAACATGCCGTATTCTTTCGGCAGATCAACTGCGCCGTCCCGTGCGTGTTCCTTCAGGATCTCCCGGATTCTATCAACCGGAATATCCATGACCGCCCTGAAGGACGCAAGACTCCGTAAATAATTAACCAGATCTTCCACATCCGTTACATGCAGGGAATCCTCATAAAAATCCGCTTTCACTTCGGAAAAAACCGTTTTCAGTGTTTCTTCCCCATTCTGCATCGTGAAATTGTGGTTGGGCGAAAAATGCTCTCCGTCGAGCCGGAACCATTCCGCGAGGCATTCCACAAAATTATGCTCGCCCAGCGTACTACAGTAAAAGTCACCGCCGTCCCGAAGCACCCGGCGCACCTCACGAAGTCCCTGAAGAAGATCCGGAACATGGTACAGCATGGAATTCGCGATCACCGCATCAAATGAATCATCCTCGAACGGGATGTGCTGAATATCCGCCTGTCTGTAGACAATCGGCTCTTTTTCTCCGAGGTTTTCCCTTGCCGCATCCAGCATTCCTTCGGACAGATCCGTCAGCAGGAGTTCTCCGCACTTTTCGATGAGATCCTCTTGCCCGATCCAGATGCTCCCGGTTCCGCAGCCAAGTTCCAGTACCCGCATTCCTTCGCGAATATTATAATGGGAAACAATCCAGTTTCCATATCCCTGCCTGTTTGTGGAATACTGATCGTGAAAAGAAAGCCGGGTATTCAGACCGCCAGCGCTTTTGTACTGTTCCTTTACGGCTTCGGTGTCACTCCCGCTCCCGATCTGCATCTACCTTACCCCCTGCTTCGTCAGCCATACAAGGAGGACTGAGATATCCGCCGGAGAAACTCCGCCGATTCGCTGTGCCTGGCCAACGGATTCCGGCTGCATGCGCTGCAGCTTTTCGCGGGCTTCTATCCGAAGGCCCGGAACCCGGCTGTAGTCAAAATCGACCGGCAGTTTCCGGCGCTCGAGCTTTTTGAACTGTTCGACCGCCTGCTTCTGGCGCTCGATATAACCCGCATACTTGACCTGAATATTCACCTGCTCACGAAGACGCTCCGAAAGCCCCTCGGGCCGCGAAGGATCGATCACAGAAAGGCTTTCGTAATCCAGCTCCGGCCGGCGCACAAGTTCCGCGAGCGTCGCACCGGATTTCAGTTCTGTCGTGCCGTGCTCCCGAAGGAATACCTGTACTTCCTCCGTCTCCCCGACAAAAGTATTTTCCAGCCGTTCGATTTCCTGCTGTAGCGCTTCCCGGTAGGCACAGAACTTTTCGTAGCGCGTATCGCTGATGAGCCCGATTTCATGCCCGATTTCCGTAAGCCGGAGATCCGCATTGTCCTGCCGGAGAAGCAGCCGGTACTCCGCGCGGGAGGTCATCATGCGGTAGGGTTCGTGGTTTTCCTTGGTCACAAGATCGTCGATCAGGACCCCGATATAGGCCTGGGAACGGTCGAGAACCAGCTCTTCTTTGCCGCCAATATGCCGCGAAGCATTGATTCCGGCCAGAAGCCCCTGGGCCGCGGCTTCTTCATAACCGGAACTGCCGTTGAACTGGCCGGCCGCGTACAGCCCGCTGATTTTCTTGAATTCCAGCGTGGATCGAAGCTGGTTCGCGTCAATGCAGTCATATTCGATCGCGTAGGCGTTCCGGACGATTTTCGCGTTTTCGAGGCCCGGAACGGTCCTATACATCCGAATCTGCACATCCTCCGGCATCGAGGAAGACATTCCGTCCACATACATTTCGTGCGTATACAGACCTTCCGGCTCGATGAAGACCTGATGGCGGTCCTTGTCCGCAAAACGCATCACCTTATCCTCGATCGAAGGGCAGTAGCGCGGGCCGGTGCCCTGAATATCCCCGGAAAAGAGCGGAGAACGGTCAATATTCTCCCGGATAATCCGATGGGTTTCCTCGTTGGTATAGGTCAGCCAGCAGGAAACCTGCTCTTTTTGAATGCTCTCAGGATCGGTCTCAAAGGAAAACGGAACGATCTTCCGGTCGCCCTTCTGCTCGCTCATTTTCGAATAATCAATTGTCGAACCGTCCATCCGGGCAGGGGTTCCGGTCTTGTAGCGGCGAAGCTCGATTCCGCAGTCAAGAAGCGACTGAGAGAGGAGATTCGCGGCCTTGAGCCCGTTCGGGCCGGTGTATTCACTGACGTCTCCCGTGATACAGCGCGCCTTCAGGTACACGCCGGTCGTCAGAATCACGGCCTTCGCGCGGTAAATCATCCCGGTCGCGGTTTTGACGCCCTGAATCAGGCCTTCCGATCCAGAAGTTCCGAAACCTCCGCCTGGCGGATCGTCAGGTTTTCCTGCGCCTCCAGCGTCTTCCGCATTTCCCGCGAATACCATTGTTTGTCCGCCTGCGCCCGAAGAGAATGCACTGCAGGACCTTTACTCAGGTTCAGCATCTTGGACTGGATAAAGGTTTTGTCGATATTTTTGCCCATTTCACCGCCCAAAGCATCGACCTCGCGCACGAGATGTCCTTTGGAGCTTCCGCCGATATTGGGATTGCAGGGCATCAGTGCGATCGAGTCGACACTGACCGTGAACATGATGACGCGCTGTCCGAGGCGCGCTCCCGCAAGGGCTGCTTCACAGCCCGCATGGCCCGCCCCGACCACAACGATATCATAGCATTCTTCAAGCTGCATATAAAATCTCCTCTGAGTGATAAACGACGCTCAGCTCGGCGCCTTCGGCCCCTCGCTGTCCGTCGCTTCCCTCTGCTCGCGATAAACGACGCTCAGCTCGGCGCCTTCGGCCCCTCGCTGTCCGTTACACTCAGATAGAACGATCCTGAGAGAAAGCATGCAAGCATGCTTTCTCTCAGTCTCATTCTATCCTCGTCGTTTATCGCTCACTTCCCCATACAAAACTTTTCAAAAACCCGGTCCACAAGATCATCCGTTACTTCTTCGCCGATGATCTCCGAGAGAGCCCGATATGCATTCATCAGATCGACATTCAGGAAATCCTCCGACATCCCCAGATCCGCACCTTGAAGCGCGAGACTTAGAGAGGCTTTCGCCTGCCGCAGAAGTTCCTTCTGGCGGGCGCTGGTGATCGTCACTTCATTATTATACAGCAGCTTTTCCGCATCATAAAGGCTTACGATCAGGTTTTCCAGATCCGGGAGTCCTTCGCCGGTTTTTGCTGAGAAGGGCAGTATATGCACCTTCGAAGCTTCCCGGAACAGATCCTCCGCCCGGCGGATTTCCTGCATTTCTGCAGTATTCGAAGGTCCTTCCGGTCCCGTGAGAAGATCCGTTTTGTTCATCAGAAGAATTACTTCCTGCGTCTCGCAGGAACGGATAACCGCAAGATCCTCCTCCGTAAGCCCTTCCGAAGCGTCCACGACATAGAGCACCAGGTCCGCTTCCCGGATTGCCTCAAGAGCCTTTGACACACCGATCTGTTCTACGGTATCCTCTACCTCCCGAAGGCCTGCTGTATCCATCAGAAGCAGGCTGATCCCCCTGAGCCGCACATGCTCCCTTAAGACATCCCGCGTCGTTCCGGCAATTTCCGTCACAATTGCCCGCTCGAAACCGGCAAGCACATTCAAAAGAGAAGATTTCCCGGCATTTGGGCGCCCGGCGATCACGGTCCTTACGCCTTCAAAGAGGATACTGCCCTGGTCTGCGCGGGAAAGGAGGTCTGAAATCTCCGCCTGTACCGGCTGAAGATGTTCCTGCAGAACCTCCCCGTAACCCTCCAGGTCATAATGTTCCGGATCGTCCAGTGCCGCCTCGATAAAGGACATCTCATCAAGGATTTTTTCCCGAAGCGCCCGGATTTTCACAGAAACCGATCCCTGAAGCTGGCGGACCGATGCTTTCAGCGCGAAATCATTCTGCGCATTAATGACGCCGATAACCGCTTCCGCGCGCGCAAGATCCAGTTTTCCGTTCAGAAAAGCGCGTTTTGTGAATTCTCCCGGCTCCGCGGGAACCGCACCGTTTTCAAACAGAAGTTCCAGTACGCGCTTCGCGACCAGAATACCGCCGTGGCAGTTGATTTCGACGACATCTTCGCCGGTATAGGTGTGCGGCGCGCGCATCACGGATACCAGCACTTCATCAAGGTCTTCTTTTCCATCTGAAACAAAGCCATAGTGAATCGTATGGCTTTTCACGCGGCTGAGCTGTTTCTTTCTGTTTTTACTGCGGTAAACCCGGTCGGCGATTTCAACTGCCTGATCCCCGCTGAGGCGCACAATACAGATGCCGGAGGGCTGGATACCGGTGGAAATCGCAGCGATAGTCTTTTCCATGACATTTCCTTATTGTAAGAGACCAGGGGAGGCCTCCCCTGGTCCTTTTTTAATTCTCTTTCTGATAAATTCCCACGAGTTTTTCCAGTCGCCTGAAAGATACCCTTATCTCTCTTCGCCGTTCCGGTTCCGCTTGTAGAAGACCACAACATGGCGGTAGGGTTCCTCGCCCTCCGAACGGGTCATGACAAAATTGTCGGACTGCAGCGCAGAGTGGATGATCCGTCTCTCATAAGGATTCATCGGCTCCAGAGAAACGCTTCTGCGGGTACGCTTGACCTTGTAGGCGATGTTCTTTGCCAGACTCTCCAGCGTTTCCTTGCGGCGCTCACGGTAGTTTTCAGTATCCAGCTTTACGCGGATATAATGCTCACCGGAGCGGTTTACGACAAGGCTCGTCAGATACTGCAGGGAATCGAGGGTCTGACCGCGCTTTCCGATCAGCACACCCATCTCGTCGCCTTCTAAGTTCATCTCGAGCGCGTTGTCTTCCTCATTGTAACTGTATTCGATGTTGACCTTGAGATCCATCTTTTCGAAGACATCCAGCAGGAACTTCCGGCCTTCTTCGAAATGCGCTGCGTCATTTTCGTTTGTCTTTACCTTTTCAGAAGTAGCTTCCGCAGGCTTTTCTTCCTTTTTGGGCTCTTCCTTTTTCACAGCGACTTCTTTTTTCGGGGCAGCTTTTTCAGGCTGCTTCGGAGCTTCCGTTACGGGCTCCGCATTTTCCGAAACGACTGCCGGCGCGGCATCTTCGTCTGTGATTTCCCAGGCTTCAATGATCGCCTGACGGGCGCCGATTCCCAAAAAACCCTTGGCGCCTTTATCAATCACTTCATATCCGAGCTTGTTGCTGGGAATCTGAAGCTGCAGGGTTGCTTCTGTAATCGCATCGTCAACAGAAGCTGCCATAAATGTTTTGCGTTCTGACATTTCCTTACTCCTTCTCTTCTGTTGTTTCGTCCGTTTCCTTCGGTTTTGCGCTCTTCTTGCCGGACTTCAGTTCACGCTGTCTTTCTTCGTACTGCTCCACCATATAAACCTTGGAAGCGAGGGATCCCGGCTTTCCGCGGCTGGAGCTCTGATAATAATCACTGGACTCTTTCGCGCGTTCTGCAAGCAGTTTTTTCTTCTGTTCTTCTTCTTCGCGCTCTTCTTCAAGGTTCCGGACCGACGCTGTCACATTGGTGACCTTCTTGGGCGGAAGACCCTTCTTTGCCCGCTTGACATTCATCTTTTCAATGTTCTTCGCCACCATTTCATTGAGGTCGACCTTATCCATGTAGCGGTTGACGATCAGCTGAATGATGACCTGAATACCGGAACTTGCAACCCAGTACAGTCCCAAACCTGCGGAGAACATGAAGCACATCACAACCGAGAGGATCGGGAACATGATGTTCATCGTATTCATCATGCTCTGCTGCTGATCCTGCGAATTGCTCTTCTTGCCGTTGCCGCGCTGCATCAGCCAGGATGACAGCCACTGCAGGCCGCCAGCAAGGATCGGGATGAAAATTGCCGGCCAAAGCTGCTGCATGGGAGTCATCGTCAGATTGATTCCGAGGAATGTATTGACGCTGTTGATCTTGTCCGCAACAGAGGTATAGGCGTTTGTCAGTTCAGAATTATTGAAGATACCAAGAAAAGTCTGCCATTCCTCCGGGTTGAAGTTATACATCATATCAATGATGTGGTCTGCTTCTTCGAGGGTAGCGTTTTTCCGCTGGATCCGGTTGCTGTTGAAAAGCGTCAGAAGCGCTTCATTCACTGCATAGCCGTCAATATTCTGAAGTGCTGCAGCGACACCAGCAAAATACTCCTTCAGTTTGGTAATGTATCCGGGCATATGGTAAATGACCTGATACAGTGCGAACAGAATCGGCATCTGCAGAAGCGTCTGTACGCATCCGCCTGTCGCGGAAGTACCGTATTTGGCATAAACTTCCTTGGTTTCCCGCTGCATAGCCATAGCGGAAGCGTTGTCTTTTTTGTCTTTGTACTTTTCCTGAACTTTTTTGATTTCAGGCTGGATAATGGACTGCAGTTTGGAATATTTCTGCTGCCGGATCGAGAGCGGAATCATCAGCGCCTTGATAATCAGCGTAAACAGGATGATTGCAAGACCGATGTTCGGAAGGCCGATGAAATTGAGGCCTTCAAAAATCCAGTTCATCAGGTGACCGAGCACCCAGGCAATGGGCCCGATCAGAAACCAGTTACTTTGCGTAGCTGTTAGAAAGCTCATTCCTTTCCTCCTTACTTTAAGGAACAGGGTCGTATCCGCAGTTCCGGTTAAACGGATTGCAGCGAAGGAAGCGTTTTAAGGCAATCCATCCGCCCTTCAGCGCACCGTATTTTTCGATCGCCTCCACCGCGTATTCGGAACAGGTCGGGATAAATTTACAGTGGGTGTATCGTTTCATTGGCGATAAATACTTCTGATAAAAATGTATCATTCCGATCATAATCTGTTTCATCAAGGAACACCCGCTTCAGTTCTCTTTTTTCAGGAAGTCTCCGTCCCGGATTCTTCCTCATAAATGGAATGTCTCTTCAAGAGTGAGATAAGAGACGATTCAATTTCAGTAAATCCCTGATCCTTTGCGCTTTTTCGCGCTAACACTATCATGTCTTTGTCTTTCCGGATATGTGTCTTGTTGAGACGGTACGCTTCCCGTATCAGTCTCGCGAAATGATGCCGGACAACCGAGTTTCCGACTTTTTTGCTGCAGACGATCCCGATTTTCCCGGTGCCGTCCGCAATGTAAACGACGAGGTTCGGATCCGCATAGGAACGATGTTTCCGGTAAACAGCGTCAAACTCCGCTTTTGTTCTTAAGGAATCAATATTTCTCATCCGTTCCCCGCCTGCCGATCATAAACAAAAGCCACTGCAGCAGTGGCTTATTGAACTGTTAAAACTTTTCTGCCTTTTGCACGGCGCGCGGAGAGAACCTTTCTGCCGCCTGCGCTCTGCATCCTTGCTCTGAAGCCGTGAACTCTCTTGTGCGAGCGTTTCTTCGGCTGGAATGTCATCTTCATATATTCTTCCTCCTGTTATTTTCCATATTTATCCGGAAAAAGCGACACCATGACAAATTATATTAAAGAAAGCTTATAAAGTCAAGCGTTTTTTTATTTGGTACAGATCCGATCGTCCGGATAAAAGTGGATAACCATGCAAATATATGTTTATATTGTTGATAAGTTGTCTTGATTTTTGTGAATTCTGAGCTGATTTTTTAATTTTTCAACAGCTTTATCAACACTGAATAATATTGTACAACCCATTTTTCAACAAAATGTTTATAATCTGTTGAAAACCCGTTTGATTTTGCGTTCATTTTTTTATAAAACAGCTGTTTTTCTAAGAAAATCAAGCCTTTCTGCGATCATCTGTTCGTCGGAAAACTCTGGTATTTTTCCGGTTTTCAGACGTTCTTCTTCTTCCGGAAAAAGCAGTTTTCACAGAAAGAACATTGTACTTATAAACACTTTCAACATGCTTTTCCACAATGGATATAAAAAAGTCAGAAAAAGAGCGATTCAATCTTTACTTTATCGCGATTTTGAGGTATAATTAAAAAGGTCATAAATGCCCTTTACAGGGCTTTTTATTTCGACAGCGCCTGTTATCATACAGAGAGAGATAGGTAAGATCATGCTTGAGACAATCCGACAGAACTGGCAGAAAATCAAGGAAAATATCCGGGATGAATACGAGATTACCAACGTTCCGTACTCTACCTGGATCGAACCGCTTCAGATCTATAATGTCCGTGACAATACGGCCTATATCGTTTTTCCGGACAGCAAGGACGATTTTGCGCTGAAATACATCAGCAAGAAATACCGTCTCTTTTTCCAGGCGATGATTGAGGAAGTGACGGGCTATCATTTAGCGGTTTCCTTTATCAGTGAACCTCAGGAAAATCCCGGGGTGATCTTTGCCAGGGAGCGTCCGCGCCCGACAGCCGATCCCTACCGGAGTGCCGTCGAAACAGCCAAGCTGAATCCGCGCTATACCTTCGACACCTTCGTCGTCGGCGCCAATAATAAATTTGCGCATGCAGCTTCTCTTTCTGTTGCAGAATCTCCCGGAAAAGAGTACAATCCGCTCTTTATCTACGGCGGTCCCGGTCTCGGAAAGACACACCTGATGCAGGCGATTGCGCATTTTATTCTGCAGAACAAGCCTTCGACCCGGATTATCTACGCAACTTCCGAGGTTTTTACGAACGAAGTCATTGATTCCATTCGCAATAAAAATCCTGGCGAGTTCCGAAACAAATACCGCAACATCGACGTCATCCTGATCGACGATATCCAGTTTATTATCGGCAAGGAATCCACACAGGAAGAGTTTTTCCATACCTTCAACTTTCTGTATGAAAACGGCAAGCAGATTATTTTAAGTTCCGACCAGCCGCCGAAAAACTTCACAACCCTCGATGAGCGGCTGCGTTCACGCTTTGAAATGGGTCTTTCCGTTGATATTTCCGCGCCGGATTATGAAACCCGGATGGCGATTCTCCGTAAAAAGGAAGAGCTTGAAGGCTTCACGATCGACAACGAGATCATCAAATACATCGCGACCAATATCAAGACAAACATCCGCGAACTGGAAGGCGCGCTGACCAAGATGTTCGCTTACTCGAAACTTCATCCGCAGTCGACGCTGACGCTGGAAATTGCCCGGGAAAACCTGAAGGACATCATCAGTCCGGACAGTTCCGAAAAGATTACGCCGGACCATATTATCCAGGTTGTCGCAGAACATTACGGTCTCCGGCCGGAAGATATCAAGTCCCAGCGCCGTACCAAGGAAGTGGTTCTTCCGCGTCAGATTGCAATGTACCTGATCCGGATCATGAACGATATTTCGCTGAAGGACGTCGGCCGGATCTTAGGAAACCGGGACCATGCGACAATTATCCACGGCTATGAAAAAATAATCAACGAAATGAACCAGAACCCGGATCTCGCACAGAATATCGAAGTCATCAAAAAGAAGCTTCTGCTGTGATTCTGTGAAATCTGTGAACTGAAAAATACTTTTTTCACCTGCTTTTCAGAAGCGAAATTTCCAGTATTTTCGGACTGTCTGAGGCTTTTTCACCTTTCCACCGCCACTACGAATATTACTACTGAAAACGTTACAATCTATCATACTGATAAAGGAGTGCTTTTCCAATGAAGGTTATTTGTTCAAAAGAAAGTCTGCAGCGTGCAATCAATGCTGTTTCCCGTGCCGTACCCGTCCGGACCACCCTGGATATTCTGAAATGTATCCTGCTGCAGGCGGAAGACAATGAACTGAAGCTGACTGCCAATGATACCGCGCTCGGCATCGAAACCCGGATTGAGGCCGTAGTTGAAGAACCGGGCATGACGGCGATTGACGCGGGACTCTTTTCCTCTATTGTAAGAAAACTTCCGGATTCCGATGTGCTCCTGCAGTCAGACCGCCAGGAAGCAATTGATATCCGCTGTGAAAATGCGTATTTCCACATCAGCGGACGCGGCGCGGATGATTTTATCTACCTTCCGACCGTTCAGGTGAAAGAGAGTATTGTGATCTCGCAGTTTACGATCCGGGAAATGATCGGCCAGGTTATCTTCTCTGCGGCAGATTCCGAAACAAGTGCGGCAATGTCCGGTGTTTATTTAGAAGTTCTTCAGGACCGGGTACGGATGACGGCGCTCGACGGACACCGTATTGCGATCCGTGTTAATGAGCTTCGGGAGATTGCGGAGCCGGTTTCCGCAATAGTGCCTGCAAAGACCTTGTCCGACCTCCAGAAAATCGTTTCCGGTGATCTGGATAAAGATATCAGGATTTCCTTTGCGCGGAATCACATCATTTTTGAATATGACCAGACACGCATGGTGTCGCGTGTGATCGACGGAGAGTATTTCAAGGTCGAATCCATGATCCGTGATATTCACGAGACGCATATTCGGATCAACAAAAAAGATCTTCTGAACTGTCTGGACCGTTCGACGCTCCTCGTGAATGAAAGCGATAAAAAACCGGTTGTGATGAATATTACGGAAGAGGAGATGAATCTCCGCCTGAAATCCGCAATCGGTACCCTCGACGAAATGATCCCGATTGAAAAAGAGGGAAAGGATATCCGGATCGCTTTCAATCCGAAGCTTCTTCTGGATGCACTTCGGGTGATTGACGACGAAGAAATTGACATTTATATGGTGAAATATAATTATCCCTGCATCATCCGGGATGAGCAGGGCAGTTATATCTATGTTGTGCTTCCGGTTAACTTTATCGAGGATTGATTATGGTTCTGCATCTTGTCGGCGAATATATCAAACTCGGTCAGGCCCTGAAAGCCGCGCATCTGGTGGATATGGGGTCTGATGCGAAAACGGTCATTCAGAACGGCGAAGTATTTGTCAACGGAGAACAGGAACTTCGCCGGGGAAGAAAGCTTGTGATCGGAGATATCGTCGAATACGACGGATCTTCTCTGGAAATCGTGAAGTGACATGATCATCAAATCCATTGATCTTCTCAACTTCAGAAACTACGAAGAGCTTCATCTTGATTTAGACAGCGGGATTACAATCCTGAACGGAGAAAATGCGCAGGGAAAGACAAATCTTTTAGAGGCGGTTTATCTTGCATCCTGCTGCCGATCGCACCGGGGTGCGAAGGACCGGGAAATGATCCGTTTTCATCAGGAGGAAGCGCATATCAAGATGCTTGTCCGTAAGGATGAACGGGACATCCGCATCGATCTGCACCTGAAAAAAGAAAAAAGCCGGGGTCTTGCGGTGAACGCGGTTCCGATCAGGAAGACCAGAGATTATCTGGGGCTTGTGAACTGTGTGCTTTTTTCGCCGGAGGACCTGCAGATTGTGAAGGAAGGGCCGGCAGAACGGCGGAATTTCGTCGATACCGAACTCTGCCAGCTGGATAAGATTTACCTGAATTCTTTCATGCAGTACAAACGGGCGCTGGAGCAGCGGAACCAGCTTCTTCGGGACATTCCCTTTATGCCGGAACTTATGGATACGCTGGATTCCTGGGACGAACAGCTGGCGCGTTTCGGGCGGGAAATCATACTCCGGCGGGAAGAATTCATTTCGGATCTCTCGAAGATCACAAAACCGATTCATGAAAAACTGTCGGGCGGGCGGGAATCATTAAGTCTCCTTTACGAGAAAAATACCGAGGCGGATGATTTTCTTCAGAATCTCCAAAAAAACCGGGATAAGGATTTGAAAGCAAAAACCACCGGCATCGGTCCGCACCGGGATGATATCAGTTTTGTACTGACAACGGAAAATCCCGGCGAGGAAGAACTGGACGCCCGGGTTTTCGGCTCCCAGGGGCAGCAGCGGACCTGTGCGCTTTCCGTGAAGCTTGCGGAAATAGAACTTGTAAAGCTTCGGACCGGGGATGAGCCGGTACTTCTTTTGGACGACGTGCTTTCGGAACTGGATACACTGAGGCAGCAATATCTTCTCCGGAGCATTCAGAATATACAGACGATTATCACCTGCACAGGACTTACAGAGTTTGTCAGTCATCCGTTTGAACGAAGTCTTGTGTACGATGTGGAAAAGGGAAGGATCAGAAAACATGGCGAATGAACATGAATATGATGCGAGTCAGATACAGATTTTAGAGGGGCTGGAGGCGGTCCGCCGTCGTCCGGGCATGTATATCGGGTCGACCTCGATCCGCGGACTCCATCATCTGGTATATGAAATTGTCGACAACTCCGTCGATGAGGCGCTGGCCGGCGTCTGCGATCACATTGTCGTGATCCTGAATCCGGACGGATCCTGCACGGTTATTGACAACGGGCGCGGCATTCCGATCGGTATTCATGAGAAGGCCGGAATCCCGGCGGTTGAAGTTGTCTTTACGATTCTGCACGCCGGCGGCAAATTCGGCGGCGGGGGATACAAGGTTTCCGGCGGCCTGCACGGCGTTGGCGCATCGGTTGTAAACGCGCTTTCCGACTGGCTGGAGGTAGAGATCACGCTGGACGGACACATTCATAAACAGCGCTACGAGCGCGGAAAAGTTGTTGAAAAGCTGCATGTGATCGGAGATTGCGATCCCGCGCTCCACGGCACGAAAGTCACCTTCCATCCCGATCACGAGATTTTCGAAGAAACCTATTTCGACTATGATACACTGTCCGACAGGATGCAGGAAATGGCTTTTCTGACGGCGGGACTGAAGATTCAGCTGATTGACGAACGCGAAGAGAAGAAGGATACGGTCTATCATTACGAGGGCGGTATCCGGGAGTTTGTCACACACCTGAATTCCAGCAAATCCGCGCTGTATGATACGGTAATCTACTGCTCCGGCATGAAGAACGACATCCAGGTTGAAGTCGCGATGCAGCACAACGACGCCTACAACGAGTCGATTTACAGTTTTGTCAACAACATCAATACGCCGGAAGGCGGCATGCACCTGACGGGCTTTCGGAATGCATTAACCAAGACCTTCAACAAGTATGCGCGCGACAACAAGCTTCTGAAAGATTCCGAACCGGAACTTGCGGGTGAGGATATCCGGGAAGGCCTGACTGCAATCATCTCGGTCAAGATTGAGGAGCCGCAGTTTGAGGGCCAGACCAAGCAGAAATTAGGCAACTCCGAAGCACGGACCGCGGTTGACCAGGTCGTTTCCGAGCAGCTGACCTACTTTCTGGAGCAGAATCCGGCTGTTGCGAAGACGATCTGCGAAAAATCGGTTGTCGCCCAGCGTGCCAGGGAAGCCGCAAGAAAGGCAAGGGAACTCACAAGAAGAAAGACCGCTTTTGATTCGGGCGTCCTGCCGGGGAAACTCGCGGACTGCTCGAACAGGGATCCTTCGAAGTGCGAAATTTTCATCGTCGAGGGTGATTCCGCAGGCGGCTCCGCAAAATCCGCGAGAGACCGGAATACCCAGGCAATTCTGCCGCTTCGGGGTAAAATTCTGAATGTCGAAAAGGCGCGTCTTGACCGGATTTACGGAAATGAAGAGATCCGGACGATGATTACGGCTTTCGGAACCGGAATTCACGATGAATTCGATATTTCAAAGCTTCGTTATGACAAGATCATTCTGATGACCGATGCCGACGTGGACGGTGCGCATATCAGCACGCTTTTACTGACTTTTATTTACCGTTTCATGCCGGGCCTGATCAGGGAAGGTCATGTGTACCTTGCGCAGCCGCCTTTATTCAAGTTAGAGAAGAACCGCAGGGTCTGGTATGCATATTCGGACGAGGAACTGGACAATATTCTGAAGGAAGTCGGCCGTGACAGCAGCAACAAGATCCAGCGCTACAAAGGTCTCGGTGAGATGGATGAGGACCAGCTCTGGGAGACGACAATGGATCCCGAGCGGCGGATTCTTCGGAAAGTACTCTATGACGAGGAAGAGGCGGCGATCATTGACCGCACTTTCAACGTGCTGATGGGCGACAATGTTGAACCGCGGCGGGAATTCATTGAGAAAAACGCAAAGTATGCGACAGTGGACGCGTATGATGTGAGAGTGGAGAAATAAATGGAACCGAATGAATTAGATAAAATCAAGGAAGTAGAGCTTCGCGAGACGATGGAGCAGTCCTATGTGGACTATGCGATGTCGGTTATTGTGGACCGCGCGCTTCCGGATGCCCGGGACGGCCTGAAGCCCGTACAGCGGCGCGTGCTGTTCTCGATGGCGGAGCTGTCGAATACGCCGGACAAGCCGCACCGTAAGTGTGCGCGTATCGTCGGCGATACAATGGGTAAATATCATCCGCACGGCGACAGCTCGATCTACGGCGCTCTCGTGTATTTAGCGCAGAGCTGGAATACGCACTATCCTCTGGTAGACGGACATGGAAACTTCGGATCGGTCGACGGCGACGGCGCTGCGGCCATGCGTTACACGGAAGCCAGGCTCAGCAAAATCAGCATGGAGCTTCTTGCGGATCTCAACAAGGATACCGTGGACTTTGTCCCGAACTTTGATGAGACCGAAAAAGAACCGACCATTCTGCCTTCCCGTTTTCCGAACCTTCTCGTGAACGGCACGCAGGGCATCGCAGTTGGTATGGCGACGAATATTCCGCCGCACAACTTAAGGGAAGCGATTGCGGCCGTCGTGAAAATCATTGACAACCGTATCCAGGAAGGCCGTGAAACCACAGTCGAAGAGCTGATGGAAATCATTCAGGGTCCGGACTTCCCGACAGGTGCCCAAATTATCGGACATCGGGGCATCGAGCAGGCCTACCGCACCGGACGCGGAAAACTCCGGGTGCGCTCTGTCTGCCGGATTGAGCCAATGGACAACGGCAAGAACATGATCATCGTCTCCGAGATTCCTTATCTTGTCAATAAGCAGCGGCTGATCGAAAAGATCGCCGACCTGCATAAGGATAAGAAGGTCGACGGTATGACGGCAATCCGTGACGAAACCACGAGCCGTGAAGGCACGCGGATTGTCATTGAGCTTCGGAGAGACGTCAATCCGAACGTTGTCCTGAATCAGCTGTACCGGCATTCGCAGTTAGAGGATACCTACGGCGTCATCATGCTGGCGCTTGTAAACGGTGAGCCGAAGATCATGAGCATCAAAACGATGCTCGAGGTATACCTTGCGCATCAGGAAGAGGTCGTGACGCGCCGGACAAAATTCGACCTGAAGCGGGCGGAAGACCGGGCGCACATCATCGAAGGCCTGCTGATTGCGCTGGAAAATATTGACGAAGTGATCCGGATTATCCGGGCAGCAGCCAATGTTGCGGAAGCGAAGACAAAACTCATGGAACGTTTCGGCCTGACAGATCCGCAGGCACAGGCGATTGTCGACATGAGGCTTCGCGCGCTGACCGGACTGGAACGGAGCCGGCTTGAGGAAGAATATGCGGAACTTGAGCGGACGATTGCACGGCTTCGCGCGATTTTAGGGGATGAAAATCTCCTTCTTGGCGTGATCCGTGACGAAATCAGCACAATTGCAGACAAGTACGGCGATGACCGGAAGACAAAGATTCTTCCGGACGAGGACGAAATCGTCGATGAGGACCTGATTGCGGATGAGAGCACAGTCGTTGCAATGACTAAGCTCGGCTATATCAAGCGCATGTCCCTTGACAATTTCAAGGCTCAGAACCGCGGCGGACGCGGCATCCGGGGCATGCAGGTCATCGATGAGGACTACACGACCGACCTGCAGATGACCGGGACGAAGGATAATATCATGTTCTTCACAAACCAGGGCCGTGTCTATATGCTGAAGGTCTATGAGATTCCAGAAGCGGCCCGCACTTCCCGCGGAACGCCGGTCATCAATCTCCTTCAGCTGCAGCCCGAGGAAAAGGTAACACAGGTTATCACGGCAAAGGGCCTTGACGAAGAGAGCTACATTCTGATGGCGACCCGTGACGGCACGATCAAGAAAACGCCGGCCTCCGAGTACCGGAATGTCCGGAAAAACGGCCTGATTGCCATCACCCTGAAAGAAGGCGACGAACTGATCGGTGTCAAGAACACGAAGGGCGACGAGAAGATTCTTTTGATCTCGAAACAGGGAAATACAATCTGCTTTGACGAGCAGAATGTGCGGATCTGCGGCCGGAGCTCGATCGGTGTGCGGGGCATGAAGCTTTTCGGCGACGACGAAGTGGTTTCCCTGGAGATTGTCGAAGAGGGCAAGGACTGTCTGTTCGTCTCGGAAAACGGCCTCGGCAAACGGACCGCCTTCTCGGAGTTCAATACGCAGGGACGCGGCGGAAAAGGCGCGCGCGGCTACAAGGTGACGGACAAGACCGGCGGCATCGTCGGAACGGAATCCGTCAGCGAAGGCGAAGAAATCATGATCATTACGACTGAGGGCATCATCATCCGGATGCCGGTCAATACGATTTCCCAGCTCGGCAAGACCGCAAGCGGCGTGAAGCTGATCAATATCGATAAAGAATCCGAAGCCCGGGTTGCAAGCTTCACGGTGATCCGGGAAGAAGACCTGGAAGGAGAAGAATCCCCGGAAGCGACAGAGAATGCTTCTTCAGAAGAAACAGGGGAAAACAGTACACCGGACGTAAACTGAAAGGAGAAGACATGAAGATCACAGTCTGGAATGAATATTTACATGAAAGAACCGAGGACTCGGTCCGGGCAGTCTATCCCGACGGAATCCACAACTGCATTAAGGATTTCCTTGTAAAAAACGGTTTTCAGGATGTCCGGACAGCGACTTTGGATGAGCCGGAACACGGCCTGACGCAGGAAGTGCTTGACGATACGGATGTGCTTTTCTGGTGGGGGCATATGCGGCATCACATGGTTTCTGATGAGGTGGTACAGCGGGTCTTTGACCGTGTACAGGACGGTATGGGACTCGTGGTGCTTCATTCGGGGCATGATTCCAAGGTTTTCCGGAAGCTGATGGGCTCGAATTCCGGGCGTCTTCGCTGGCGTGAAGTCGGCGAGACCGAGATCATGTGGAATATCCGCCCGGATCATCCGATCCTGCAGGGAATCGGCGAGAAAGTCGTGATTCCGCACGAGGAAACCTACGGCGAACTGTTCCACATTCCGGATCCGGACGAGCTTCTGATGATCAGCTGGTTCTCAGGCGGCGAGGTCTTCCGTTCGGCGATGACCTTCCACCGCGGGGCAGGGCGGATCTTCTACTTCAAGCCCGGCCATGAAACCTATCCGATTTACCATATGCCCGAAGTGCAGAAAATCCTCGTGAACGCTGCAAACTGGGCTTACAACCCGGATGCGTCGAAGATTAAATTCGGTTTCTGTCCGGAGCGGCCGATCGACGAACTGTAAGGAGAAGTGCATGAATATCGTCTGTTTGGATATGGAAGGCGTACTGACGCCCGAAATCTGGATTGCTTTTTCGGAAGCGACGGGCATCCCGGAGCTCAGAAGGACCACCCGCGACGAGCCGGATTACAATAAGCTGATGCATTTCCGCATGGATATCCTGCGGGAACACGGCTTGGGCCTCCGGGAGATCCAGGATGTCATCGCGACCATCGATCCCCTCCCGGGTGCGAAGGAATTCCTGGACGAACTGCGTTCGCTGACCCAGGTGATTGTCCTGAGCGACACCTTTGACCAGTTTGCGATGCCGCTCATTAAAAAACTCGGCTATCCGACGCTTTTCTGCAACACACTGATTGTCGGGGAAGACGGGATGATCGAAGGCTTCAAAATGCGCGTTGAAAAATCCAAACTCTCCTCTGTCAAAGCCTTGCAGTCAATCGGCTTTGAGACGATTGCGGCCGGCGACAGCTTCAACGACCTCGATATGATCCTTGCGAGTAAGGCCGGCTTCCTGTTCCGTTCGACGGAGGCGATCAAAGCCGCCCATCCGGAGCTTCCGGCTTTTGAGGACTTTAACGAGTTTTTAGCGGCAATCAAGGAAGTGCTGTAAGGCGGTAGAAAAATATCAGTGAAAATCGATAACGGGCCAACTCTATGTTTTTTCATAGATTTGGCCCGTTATCGGAAATATTACAAAAAAACTCATCAGAACAGTGCTTCCTCCCCCATCTCGAAGAGTTTTTCATTGAGGTCATAGACGCTCCAGCTGTTCTGTAGGGCAAAGATGATGGCGGCATCGCGGCGGTTCCGGACATAGAGCGAGGCGTTGCCGCTGGTTTTCAGGACAGATTCGGTCTCATCGAGACTGAGCGCAAGACCCATGCAGAGGGCAATCACGCGGTTTCTGGAAGGGCTGCGCTTCCCGGAAAGGATCTGGTAGAGGTAGACTTCGCTCATACCGGAGTTTTTGGCAAGATCGGCCTTGCTCATACCGGATTCTTCGAGATATCGATAGAAAATTTCGGAAACGGCCACATAGTTGAAGCTGTCGCGATTTTCTTTCATGAAACGGTCGAAATCCTCGGCGGCGGAGAGCTGGTTTTTCAGGTTATCCGTGTCGTTTCTCATGTGAGTCTCCTCCCGGTTAAAGCTTATGGGAATGGCCGAAGTCTGTGCTTCGGTTATTTTTTTCTTGACGAAATCTGAGGAATTCCTCTATAATAGCAGATAGTCCATTGACGGATCACTGTCTGTCAGAAAGTATATCGTAATTTTTCGGGCAGAACAATTAGCTGAGAGCATAATTTTCAAAAAGTTTTAGCGCTGTCACGGAAATTGATCCAGAGGAGTACCGCTTCGTGGAGGAAAAACTGCAGTCCGCCTATATTTCAGAACATTTTCAGGTCCTTCAGGCGCTTCGGGACACCCCGGAGAAGAAGGTGCTGAAGGTGCGAAGCAAAAGTTCTGGGAAAGTGTATCTTCTCCGGGAATTTCAGGGCGATCCGTCGGTTTACGAGCGCCTGCTTCCGCTAAGGAGTCCGTATCTTCCGGAGATTTTCGAGGTGATTTCCGATGGGGATCGGGTGACGGTTTTAGAGGAGTTTGTTGCGGGAGACCAGATGGCGGAAATGCTTCAGGGCTGTTTGTTTACGGAGAAGGAGACACGGAAAATCGGCGTGGATCTCTGTCAGGCGCTTCACGTCCTGCACGGGCTTGGAATCGTGCACCGGGACATCAAACCGGAGAATATCATCCTGCGCGGCGATACGGCGGTACTGACGGATTTTGATGCCTCGCGGGTCTCCAAAACGGAGCAGTCCCGGGATACCGTCGCGATGGGAACGGTCGGTTTTGCCGCACCGGAGCAGTTTTCAATCTCGCAGACTGACAGCCGAGCGGATATTTACGCGATGGGGGTGCTTCTCAACACGATGATGACCGACGAACACCCGTCGACCAGGCTCGCGAAAGGGAAAATGGGGCGTATTGTGACGCGCTGTACAATGATTAACCCGAGAAAACGCTATCAGTCGATCGGGAGGCTTTTGGAGGAACTTCTGTGAAAGAAATCAGCTGTCCGAACTGCGGCAAAATGATTCCGGAAAGCGCGCATTTCTGCCCCTTCTGTGAGAAGACTTTTGTAGAGAAAAAAGAGGCGGAAAAATTGAAGAAGATGCCCCGGCGGACGAAGAAGGCACTGGTTCTCGCGGCGGTGGGGATGCTGGTGCTTCTTTCTGCAGTTTTTGTTCTGTGGCGGACGCTGTCGAAGCGGGTGAGTGCGGAGACGCGGATCAAAAGCGGAGGGAAGGAGTACCGTCTTGTCCTCCGGAATTCCGTCGATTTCAATCATATCAGTACGCCGCAGGAGTTGGCGGAGAAAAAGATCCTCGGCGACCGCCAGGGCGCGCTGCCCTCACAGCTCTATGTGTTTGACGTCGAGACCGGTGCGAACGCAAAGGAAGAATTCCGGGATCTTGTGGAATCGGTTTCGGTGACGGTTAAAGCAGTGTCCGGATCGGATGTTTCGGAGCTCGGGACACCGGCGGAATCGCCAGGCTTTCCGGATGCGTTGTATGAAACGGATGTGATTTTCAGCGGGGCAGTGCAGGAGAACCGGATTGCATGGCACCTCGTCATGAAGGATGGGAAGAAAGCGGAACTGTCGCATACGCTCCGGATCATTTCCCTGTCGTCGGTGACCTATGATTACCGGACAACGGCGCTCGATTCGATGACAGAACTGCAGGCCCTGATCCGGGAAATCGATGAGAAAAACGACCAGAACACGGTCGTGACCGTAAACCTCGGGCCCTATGTGTACAGTGGAGACCTGTCATTGTCAAAGCATTCGGTGAACCTGTGCGGAACGGAGGAAAACGGACAGAAAACGACGATTGACGGTATGCTGAGCATCCGGACCAATGCGCCTTTTGCCGCAGAGCTTTCGGATCTTGTATTTACGGGCGGGAACGGTGTCGGAATCGAAGACGGAGGAGGCGCCTTTATGACGCGCTGTGAATTCGACGGGCTGGATACGGGTATTCTCGTGGTAGACGGGGGCTATGCGATGCCTTCCGACTGCATTTTCCGAAACTGCCGGATCGGGCTGCATTTCAACAGCAGCCAGTCCAATTCCAAGCGGCCGATGTTCGACGGGAATCAGTTTCTTCAGTGCGGGACCGGTATTCTTCTGCAGAATGTTCCTGGAGAGGACGTGCTGATGCTTCCGGGCTGCGTGTTTGAGGGGAACGAAACGGACATCGACAACCGGACCGGGCATGTACTGGAGATGGAATAAGAAGTGAGCCATTCGGGGACAGGTACCAGGTGGGTCAATTCCTCACTGCTGATTTCGGAGCACGGTTTTCAGGCTCGTATCCTCCGAGAGGGTGTTGACGTTGTAGAGGAAGAGCACCTCGTCAAACTGTTCGGAGATCATCAGGGCGTCGATGTCATCGTAGAAATAGCGCGGATCGACGACCGTGATGCGGCGGTATTCCGGGATCAGGAAAGGGATCAGGCAGTTTGCGTAGGAATCCTTGATCACGAGAAGTTTCCGGTCGGATTCGAGGCTGGTGTCGATGGTAAAAAACGGGTGGTTGGAGCCGAAGAAGACCTGATAGGGGTCATCTCCCGAGAGTGCGTCAGTCTCATAGCAGGAAGAAGCCTTTTTGAGCGTATCCGCGTAAGAAACCGTGTACAGGGAATTGTCCCGCTGGTCCTCGGGGTATTCCGGAAGATAGATTTTGATCGAATCAGCCGTACCTGTTTCAAAGCCGGATTTTGAGCTTAATGAACCGAAGAAGTCATTGCAGACGACACCTCCTGTAAAGGGGATGTCGTTTTTTATGCCCATCTGCTCCCTGAGAAGCTCATAGGCAAGCTTTGCGCCGTCGGTGGTCCAGTGGTGGTCGGTGCGGTAATAAAGCTGAACGTTGTCCTTCTCTGCGAGGAAGCGCTCGCACACGTCGATGCAGGTGAAACTTGACCCGAGACGGCCGTAAAAACCGTCGATATAGGCCGATTCCGAGGCTTTCGGCGCGTCTTTCGGCAGCAGTTCGGGGTAGATCGCGATTGCGTTCGGCGCCAGCAGGAAATAGCAATCCGTGCCTTCGTGGCGTGCTGCAAAGTCCGCCATTTCCTGTATGGTTTCCTCTTTGTTGTCCGGATCCGGCGCATCGAAACGCTCCATCAGATAATCCTCTTCGCAGAGATAGACGCCCTGGGACTCCCGTTTGCCGATGAGTCGGGAGATCGTGGTTTTGACTGTCATCAGGGCATTTCTCCCCGGGAACTGATCTGCCGCATAGTCCTCGATACCGTCCATAAAGGAGCCGTCCGCAAGGCTCGAAAGGGAAAGGTCCGGCTTCTGCGACAGGTTCCGTTTTTCCCGTGCGGAATAGGCGCGGTCCGGCTGCGCTAACAGAATGACCGTGAGGGAGAGAATGATTAAGATAAAGGAGAATCCGGCAATGCGGTGATACCAGTTCACAAAAACTCCTTTCTCAGAACCTGAAGTACAGGAAGGGATTGTAGTTTTCCGTCACCAAAAAGGCGATAGAAACGGCTAAAATTACGAGGAGCAGTAAATACCCGACTGCGCAGTAAAGAGCGGACAGAGGGCCCTTTTTCAGCTTCTCAAGCGGTTTTTTGAGGATCGGGAGCGACAAAAAGGCTGCGGCAGCAAGAAGCGGCCAGCTTGAGCGGAGTGTATAGCGTGCGGCCTGGTCCAGGAAGCCGTTTTCGGCAAAACCAAACATAGACCGCAGTGTGGTAAGGATCTCCGGAAGCGTATTCGCGGAGAAAATCACCCAGCCCACGATCACGAAAAGCAGCGTGAAAATGCGGCGGATCAGGGAAGGAATGTTCCACTTCAGGAAAACATATTTTTCCAGCAGCAGAAGAAGTCCATAGTACAGCCCCCAGATCACGAAGTTCCAGCTTGCGCCGTGCCAGAGACCGGTCAGCATCCAGACTATGAGGATGTTTCGGATATGCTTCCAGACTTTCACCCGGTTGCCGCCGAGCGGAATGTAAACGTATTCGCGGAACCAGGTACCGAGAGAAATATGCCAGCGGCGCCAGAAGTCCGTGACCGATTCGGCGGCATAGGGGTAGTTGAAGTTGTCCATGAAGGTGAAGCCGAGCATTTCCCCGAGCCCGATTGCCATGTCCGAATAACCCGAAAAGTCAAAATAGATCTGGAAGGTGTAGGAAAGGGCGCCGGTCCAGGCGGAAACAGTGGAAATGTCCGCGCCGGCCGCATGAATCTGGTCGAAAATCGCGCCGGTCAGGTTCGCAAGGAGCACCTTTTTCCCAAGCCCGATGATAAAACGCACGGCGCCCCGGCCAAAACGCGCCAGTGTAAGGTCGCGCTCGCCCATCTGTTTTTCCACGCTCTCATATCGCACGATCGGACCTGCGATCAGCTGCGGGAACATCGTGATGTAGGTCGCAAATTTGATGATGTTTTTCTGCACCGGGAATTTGCCGCGATACAGGTCAATTACATAGGAAAGGGCCTGGAAGGTGTAAAAACTGATGCCGATCGGCAGTGCGAGCGTGCGGATCGGGAGATTCAGATGGAAAAGCGCGTTGATGTTTTCCATCAGGAAACCATAGTATTTGAAAAAGCCGAGCATCAGGAGATTGATGATGACCGTGAAGGCCAGGATCTCCTTTTTCGCGCGCGGCACCCGGTCCATCAGAAGGCCCATGCTGTAGTTCAGGAGGATGCTGTAAAGCATCAGGATCACATAGACCGGTTCGCCCCAGGCGTAGAACACGAGGCTTGTAAGAAGCAGGACCGTGTTTTTCAGTTTTTTCGGGACGATATAATAAAGAAGCAGGGTAACCGGCAGAAACAGGAAGAGGAAGGTGGCACTGGAAAAAATCATTTCTGCACCTCCCAGACGGATCTGGCTGCCGACAGCCACTGATCAGCGTCTGAACCGACCATGAACCAGGCATAAAGGCCTGAGGTCCCGGTTTTCGCCTGGTTCAGCAATTCGGTCTGATCGGTTCCGTAGCCATCGAAATTCTTTTTCTGGACCGAAAGGCGCGATTCGAAAGCTTCCGTGACCAGGGAAAGCTGACTATCGTCTTTACATTTGATGAGCAGGATTTCATTGACGGACATGGTGTTGTCCGGAGCATAGTACAGGTACTCCGCGAAATCCGCGGCATTCAGCTGGAAAGCGCGCTTCATGCGCATATCGGAGGCCGGTTCCATATCCTCCAGCGTGAAGTTTTCCTGCAGCACAGAATCGACGTCCGTGAGCGGGACGTCTGCGGGGGTTTTTCGATAAAGAAGAAGCGCCATCACAGCTGCAAGTACAAGGAGCGCAGCCGCTTCGGCGAGGAACACTTTTTTCACAGGAACTCCTGAAGAAAGGATTTGGGGCTGATATATAATTGATACTACAGTCAAAAGGCGATATCCGGATCGTTTCGCACTTCGTAACCGCACGCCCACCGCTGACGCGGCGGGTCCCCTCGCGCGCACCGTGCTCTCACGCTCCTCCCACATTCCGCACTCTCGTGGGCATAAATTCCCACTCCGTGCCCCATGTGGGGCGGGTCATTAAACCGTTCTCCCACCAACAAGCAAGCTTGCGGTGTGAGAAGGCTTTTGACCCTGATATCATACATTTTACCACATCTTTAGCAAATAGGAAAGATCAGCGGCGTGAAAAAAATATTTTTTGCGCTTTTTTTCAGCTGCAGCGCGGAAAGCCGCATTTTCACACAGGACCGCCCACAATATGCCGGTGGACATTTCCGAAATAACTGATAGAATGACCGAAAAAGAGACGGGGCGGATTCCCGCTCCGGGGAAGAGGCCTGTTTGAAACCGGTGCTTGGAATCGTGGATCGGGAGACGAAGTATGCAAAACGGCTTGCGGACGCCCTGAATGAGCGGGCGGACTTTCCGTATGAAGCGGTGCTTTCAGAAACCTGGGACGATCTTCTGGCGTACCGGGCGCTGCATCCGGTGGAACTTGTGCTTGCGGATCAGGCGCCGCCGGATCCGGGCAGGGCATACGGGCTTCGGGTGTTCCTTTTCTCGGAAGAGCCCGGTGCGGGAAACCGGATCTGCCGCTACCAGCCGATTCCGGCTCTGACGGAAGAGATTCGAAGGAAAGCAGAGTCGGCAGATACAAAGGCGGAGGAATATCGGAGCGGACCGGCGGGTTTTCCTGCCGAAGCCGGCCATCCGCCGGTTTCAGAGGAATCGGGGGATTTGGAAAGCGGGGGGGAGAACCTTCGGCAGCGGCTCTACCGGAAGCTCATGCAGGGACTCAGCCTTTCCGAGGAGATTTCAGATGAGGAGCTGTACCGCCGAATTGACCGGATCCTTATAGAGGAAGCAGAAACGGAAGGTCTTTTCGGAGGAGCACGGGTCCAGCAGCGGGAACTCCTGTTTTCGACGGTCCGCCGCTATGATGCGCTGTCTCTTGCGCTCCGGGACCCCCTGGTGACGGAAGTCATGATCAACGGTCCGGATCGGATTTTTATTGAGAAAGAAGGCTGGATCGAGGCATTTCCGGAACACTTCCTGTCGGAACAGAAGCTTCTGGATGTGGTTCAAAGGATCGCTTCCTCGGTTAACAGGCGTATCAGCGAAGCGACGCCGATGGCAGATGCGATGCTTCCGGACGGGCTGCGGGTAAACCTGGTGCTCCCGCCGATCGCGCCGGACGGGCCGGTTGTGACAGTGAGGCGTTTCCCGAAAAACCCGATCGCCATGACGGATCTTGTGCGGATCGGAAGCATCAGCGAAGAGGCGGCAGAATTCCTGCAGGTTCTTGTCTCATGCGGCTACAACCTGTTTATTTCGGGTGGAACCGGGGCTGGAAAGACGACCTTTCTCGGCGCGCTGGCATCCCTGATTCCGCCGGAAGAGCGGGTGATTACAATTGAAGACTCTTTGGAACTGCAAATCCAGAACCTTCAGAACCTGGTACGGCTGCAGACACGGCCGGCCAATCTGGAAGGGGAATACGAAGTGACGATCCGGCAGCTGATCCGGAACGCGCTCCGGATGCGGCCGAACCGCATTATTGTCGGCGAAATCCGTGGGGGAGAAGCACTGGATATGCTGCAGGCCATGAATACCGGTCACGACGGGTCTTTATCGACCGGTCATGCAAATTCGGCGGAGGACATGATCCGGCGGATTGAGACCATGGTCCTGATGGGGGCGGAAAAGCTGCCCCTTCGGGCAATCCGTTCGCAGATCGCATCGGCAATTGATATTATGATTCATCTCGACCGGATCCGGGACCGGAGCCGGCGGGTCAGCGGCATCTATGAAGTGCGCGGAATCCGGGACGAAGAGGTACGGCTTGCACCGCTTTTTGTCTTCCGTGAGACCGGTGAGCGGGACGGAAAAGTGGAGGGAAGGCTTGTTCGGACAGAAGAGGCGCTCGAATTCGTCGGAAAACTCGAAAAACACGGCGCTCGACTGCCGGAGGTACCGGCTGAACGCAGCGGAAATCCTGAAAGTTTCGGTGGTCGCGACGGCGGGGACAGTGATCCTTTCCTGGCTGTTTTTTGACACCTTGCTGCCCGCGGAAGTAAGCGTCATTCCGGTCACAATAATACTGCTTCGGCTTTACAGGAAGTGGGCGATGCGTCTTCGGAGGCGCCGGATGCGGCAGGATTTTTACCAGGCGGTGAAGGTTTTCGGAGAAGATCTTCGGGCGGGCTATTCGGCCCGGAATGCGCTTCTTCTGTCCGGGGGAGAGCTTCGGAATTTTCTTCCGGAAAATTCCGAACTGCTTTCGGAGTGGCAGCGGATGGGGCGGATGCTTCAGAACGGACAGTCTGTCGAGCAGGCTTTTTCGGACTTCTCCGGGCGCTCGGGTGTGCCGGAGATCCGGGACTTTTCCGCGATGCTTTCGATTGCGCTTCGGATGGGAGGCGCGCTTTCGGAGATTGTGGATGCGACAGCGCGGGACCTTGAGGATCAGGAAGCGGTGCTTACAGAGATCCGTACGAAGCTTTCCGCAAGGATTTTGGAGCAGCGGATTATGGACCTTGTCCCGACAGCGATCCTTCTGTATATCCGGATTGGTTCACCGGGGCTTCTGCAGCCGATGTATCAGGGTTTTTCAGGTCGGGCGATTATGACAGGCTGTCTCGGGCTGTACGCTGCGGCGGTGCTTCTTGCGGAACGCATCCTGAGAAGCGGACAGGACGGGGAGGAGAGATGATTCTGTCGGCAGTGATTATTCTTGTGGTTCCGGGCTTCGTCCTGTGGAAAAGAAAGTACGGGCGGGAATTTTATGAGCGGCACCGCGAAGAAATCCGGATGATTCCGGCTTTTTTCTGCAGCGGTCTGTTTCTTGCAGAACACGTGATGAAAAACCACAGATTAACCCCGGAGGAGCAGGAACTTCGGGAAGTCTTTCTCGTATCGCGGGAGGCGGAGAAAACCGTGCTTGCAAAAAGCTTTTCCAGGATGCTTCTCTTTGGCATGGCAGCGGCTTTCTGCGCTTTTGTACTGTTTTTAGTACAGGGACGGCAGGCGGAAATCCGTGCGGTGCGGCGTCCGGAATTCGGCGAAACGAGACAGGTGGAACTCCTTTCGGACAGCACGGAAGGAGAGATTCCGCTTCGTTTTATCGTCAGCGGGAGAGATCCTTCGGCGGATGAATATGAAGCGGTATTTGACCGGGCGCATACAGTACTTCAGAAGGAAATGCTGAACGGAAATGCAGGGCTTTCTTCGGTCCGGACCAATCTGAAATGCCCGAAGGAAACGCCGGAAGGGATCCGCGTCACGTACGGGAGCAGCCGGCCGGAGATCCTCTCTGACAACGGAGTGATTCTTGCGAAGGAGCTTCCGGAAGAGGGGGAAGCCGTGTCATTTCTCGTGACGCTTCGGTATGGAGATTTTGAGAAAAGCTACCGGGAAGAGCTGCGGATTTTGGCGGCAGAGGAGCCGGTATTGGGTGTTTCGGAGCAGATTCAGGCACTTCTTCAGGAGGCGGACCGATCGTCGAAAGATCAGGAAGTTTTAAGCCTTCCGGAGGAGTTTGCGGGCGGAGAACTGCGCTTCTATCCGTCGCGGCTGTCGCCGTATCTGATCCTGGTGCTTGCGGCAGTTCTTGCGCTGTGGCTGTATATTTTTCCCGGGGAACGGATGAAGGAGCGGCTGAAAAAGCGAAAAGACCTGCTGTATTGGGCCTACCCGGGTTTTGTGATGCGGCTTTCTGTGCTGCTTCGGGCCGGGCTCAGCACCCGCTCGGCCTGGGAACGGATGCTCCGGGACGGGACAGAGCGCGGAAGAAGGGATGAGCCGCTTTATGAGGAAATGCAGCTTGCTGTGCGGAACATGGAACAGGGGATGTCAGAGGAGGCGGCGTATCTGCAGTTCGGACACCGATGCGGTCTGCCTTCTTACCGGCGGCTTTCGAATTTTCTCGCACGGAACCTGCGCTACGGACTCTCCGGTGCGCAGGAGATGCTGGACCAGGAAGTCGAAAGGGCTCTTCTGGAAAAGAAAAATGCGGCGCTTCGCCGGGGTGAGGAGGCCGGAACGAAGCTTCTTCTCCCGATGCTGCTGCTTCTTGTGGTCGTGCTGGTCATGATTATGATTCCCGCATTCAGGGTGCTGTATTAACAGGAGGTGACACATGTCAAAACTTGAAAGAATCAGGAAAAGATTTCTTCAGGAAGACGGGGTTAACACCATCGAGATTGTTCTTATCATTGTGGTGATTATCGCAGTCGTCCTGATCTTCAAGAACCAGATTTTAGCGCTTGTAGAATCAATATTCGGACATATCAACAGTTCGGTCAATGAGGTCTACTGAGACAGGGAAGGGAAGCGTTTCGGTCTTTTTGGCGCTGATTCTGTGCGTATTTCTGACGCTGATTTTTGCACTTCTTGAGAGCGCCCGCTTCCATGCCGCAAAAGCGGTTCTTGAGCGGGCGGCAGAAGGTGCAATGGACAGTGTTTTGTCCGGCTATCAGCGGGAACTGTATGAACGCTATGGTCTGCTTTTTCTGGACGGCGGTTTCGGAACCGGGCTTTCGGATCCGGAGATGCTGGAGCAGGAATATTCGCTGTGGTTTGAGAAAAACTGCGGCGGGTCTTTTGTCTCGCTGCAGCTTCAGACAGTACGGCTTCAGCGGACGGTGACTGCTGCAGATTACAGCGGGGAACTCTTCCGGGACAGCGCGCTTCGGATCGAAAGGCTTCTCTGGGAGGCTGATTCGGAGGGGAACGCATCGTTTTCGGCGCTTTCTTCGCAGACGGAACGGATTCTGACCGTTCTTCAGGCCGGTGAAGCAGCTGCTTCCGTACAGGCGGACCCGGGATTTTCACTTTCTTCGGACGCTTCCGACACAGAGGCATACCGGATCCTCTCAGCAGTCCGGACCATTTCAAACCGGCCGCTTCTTCAGCAGGCACTTCCCGCAGGAACGGTGCTTTCCGGAAGCATCCTGTCGGAAGAGGGGCTTCCGTCCCGGGAGATGCGGGATGCACGGACGCTTCCGGAAGAAGCGCATTTTTCCGGGACGGAGGGCCTGACAGAGGGCGAAGAAAAGCATCTTTACCTTTCTTATCTGTTGGACTTTTTTCCCTGTTTTTCCGGGGAACAGGATACTTTCGGGCTCGGCTGCGAGGCGGAATACCTGGCCTTCGGGGGAAGATCGGACACCGATAATCTGAATACGCTTCTTCTGCGGCTGTATCCGGCACTTCTCGGACGGAACCTCCGGGCTGCGCGAAATACGCCGGGGATTCTTTCAGAAATTGCCGAACTTTCAGCGGACTGTGAAGAAGAGACCGGGCAGAGCGAGGCAGTATCGGAAAAGCTTCTGTGGAGCTATACAAAAGCGGAAACCTTGCTGGAACTTCGGACGCTTCTTCAGGGCGGAAGAATTCCGTATGAGAAGACGGAAGGCTCCTGGGTGATGCGAAAGGCGGAGATCCGGAACCTTTCGTACGGGCTGTTTCCGGCACGGGAGCATGCGGAGGAAATGTTTTCAGCCGTACCCGGCTTTTCCTGTGAAGAGGTACTGCGCGCAATTCTGTCGCAGGTTTTGCAGGAGGAGCTTTCGTATCGGGCAATGGACCTCATACAGGAAAACCTGCGCGGACAAAACAGCGCTTTTCTGATGTGCAGCCTGATCTTTGGGATGGATTTTGAGGTCCGGGCTGCCGGAGAGCTGCTGTTTGCAAAACAGCCGGTGCTGCAGAACACCCGTGAATCGGCTGTCCGGATGACCCTGCCCGCGAAAACGATTCGCGGCAGCTACCGGTAAATGACGGAAAAGGCCGTGGGATGAGCATTTCTCAGGAGGACGCAAAGAAGGTGGCGGATCAGCCGTATAGCACAGTATTCCCTTATTGCGAGAGCCGGAACCGCCCGGCGGATTCAACAGTTTCTTTGACTTTTTGTGCTCCGAAACACGGAAAGTGTTCCCTGAGAAATGCTTTTTTCACGGTCTTTTTCCGAAAGCAGGGAAATTTCGGAAGCGTTAGGGGCAGTCTGAGCGTGGAGGCAGCCTGTGCTTTTCCTCTGTTTCTGATGGTTCTCTGTGCGCTTCTGTCCTTTTTCTCCGTGATCCGGACAGAGCTTCTTCTGGGGACGGCGATGTCGGATACGGTGCGGGAGCTTGCAGGAAGCGAAGACCCGGACTTTTCCGGGAAAGCGGCGGCAAAGGTACTGCAGGCATTTCAGGAAAACGGCGGGACAGAAGAAAGGCTCGGTATGGGAATGACAGGACTTGAGATCTGTGCTGATGCAGACGCTTCGGGCGGGGAGGCCCGGATCTGTGCCCGGTATCGGGTTGCGGTTCCGTTTTTCTCGTGGTTTTCGCTTCGGATGCCGCTTGAAATCAGTGTTTCCGGGCGGCTCTGGTGCGGGAAAAGCTTCGCGGAGGCGGCAGACACACAGCTTGTGTATGTGACGCAGTATGGAAGTGTTTATCACACTTCCCTGTCCTGCAGATACCTCAGCCCGAGCGTGACTTCGGCAGGTTTTGCAGAAATACCGGGCCTGCGGAACAAAAACGGAAGCATCTATTATCCCTGTGAAATCTGCGGTGCAGGACCGCACGCCGAGCAGGTCTATATCACCGGTTACGGAACGCGCTGGCACAGTGACCGCAACTGTGCGGGAATTCGCAGAGGAATCCGCCGGATGACGCGTGCAGAGGCCAAAGACCTGCCGTTGTGCAGTTATTGCCGGGAAAGGGACGGTGAATAAAGGACATGATACAGGAAGAGCGGGGCAGCCTGACGCTTGAAAGTGTTTTTGTGTTCGGCCTGATCCTGATGACGCTCGGCGGCGTGATTCTCTTTTCTTTTACCCTGCATGACCGGGTGCTTCAGACATCAGCCGCGCTTTCTTTGGGCATGCGGATCCGGCGGGCAGGAAGCCCTGGCGCAGGGGAAGACGCGGATTTTGCGCTCATCCGGGCGGATTTATCTACGGAAACTGCAGAACATTACCTGATTTTGAAACCGGGAAGCCTCAATACCGAGAACGCTTCGGGCGCGGTTCTGGTCCGCACAGGGGCGTCATCTGAAATCGGCGGAAACAGCGCTTTTTCCTGGCTTCGGCATGCCGGATCTTCGGACTGTCAGATTGTACTCCGTAATTTTACAGACCCGGTGCAGCGTCTTCTTGTGAGCAGGGCTGATCCGGGAAAGGAGGGAAACGATTGAGCGGGAAAGTCATCGAAGACGGGCAGGACCGCCTGCTTGTCCTGGCGGAAGACCCGGAGAAAACGGACCGCACAGAGATTCGGATGCTCGGAGACTATGCGCCGGAGGGGCTGCTTCGGATGCGTTTTCGGCGGAGTCCGGAGTGTCTTTCGGTGCTGTATACCGTTTCCGGGCTGCAGACACTTTCGGAGGCGATGCGGGAAGAGAGCCAGGAAGCGCTCCTATATGCCGTCATTTCGGCGTTGTCCGGGATCGGACCGGTGCTGCGGGAACATTTTCTTTCCCTGCAGCAGCTGTCGCTTCAGCCGGAAGAAATCTATCTGAATTCGGAGCAGAAGGTACGTTTTCTGTACCGGCTGGTACCGGAGCGGAGCTTTCAGCAGTCTCTGCAGTCGTTGATGGAGTATTTTCTACGGCAGATGAATCCGCAGGAAGAAGAGGAGGTGCTGCTTCTTTACGGTCTGTATCAGAAAAGCCGGGAGGAGCAGGCAGCTGCCGACACGCTGCTTCGGTATTATGAGGGGCATCGGAAGAAGCAGAAAGAAGCCTCCGGTGCATCGGTGTCGGAGGAAGCCCCGGCATTTGAAGAGAGGGGAATTCCGGATGCGTCAGGCCTGACCCCTGAAGGAAGAACAGCAGAAGCGGAATCTTTCCCGCTGCAGAATCTTCCTCCTTTTTCAGACGGCCTGTCACAGGAAAGCCCGTTTTCCGAAAAGCTCTGGAAGTTCGTGAAAAAACACCGCTATGACCTCCTCATTGCCCTGATTGTTGTGATCGGCGTGATTCTGTTCATTCTCATATGAGCAGGAAAGAAACGCTTGCCAATTTCATGCGCGTTCTTTATAATGGTGCTGAAGACAAAAGCGCGGTTCCTGCCTGTGCCCTGCCGCAGGCAGACCGGACTCGTTTTTGAAATAACATTGTATGGAGCTTGCCATGGAAAATTGTATTTTTTGCAGAATCATCGCGGGAGAGATTCCCTCGATGCGGATTTATGAGGATCAGGACTGTATTGCCACACTTGACATCGGGCCGGCCGCAAAGGGCCACACCCTGATCATTCCGAAAAAACATTTCGCGGATGTGACGGACAACGCCCCGGAAGCGCTTCTCGGAAAACTGATGAAAGTCGCGGCTTCTGTCGGCATGCGCCAGAAAGAGCGTCTGTCTGCCGCCGGTTTCAACATCGTGCAGAATAACGGTGAAGCCGCCGGACAGACCGTGCCGCACCTGCATATTCACGTGATTCCGCGCTATGAGGGCGGACCGGTAATGGTTGCCTGGGAACCGACCGATCCCGGAATGGATGCGCTTCAGGAAGTCTATGAAATCCTGAAAGACTGATCCCTGAGGCTTTTGATGAAATACCGGATCGATCGTGAGAAAAAGGAAAGCGCCTATCTGCAGCTGTATCATCAGATCAGATCGGACATCGTGGAAGGAGTCCTGCCCTACGGCGCGAAGCTTCCTTTAAAGCGCCTGATTTCGGAGGAATGCGGGATCAGTGTGATTACGGCGGAGCACAGCTATGGGCTGCTTTTGGATGAGGGCTATATTGAATCCCGGCCGAAAAGCGGTTATTATGTGTGCTTCGGCGGGAGCACGGCGCGGGAGGAGGGAGTCCTTTCGGAAGATGCCGCAAAGGGCTCGGATCCTTCCGAACTTCCCGATCCGCCGGAACCGATCATATCCGCGACAGAGGATTTTCCCTTCAGCGTGCTTGCGCGTGTCATGCGCAATGTCCTGTCGGAACGGGGCAGGGAAATCCTGGAGAAGTCACCGAACAGCGGTCTTCTGTCGCTGCGCGAAACCCTTTCACAGTATCTTCTCCGTTCACGCGGCATCCGGGTGAATCCGTCGCAGATTGTGATCGGGTCCGGAGCGGAGTATCTGTACGGACTTACGGTGGAACTTCTGGGAAGAGAAAAACAGTATGCATCGGAAGAGCCCTGCTATGAGCGGATCCGGGAAGTGTACCGGATGAATGACGTGGCGGTGCAGGGACTTCCGCTTGGGAAAGACGGAATCAAAACAGCGGCGCTGAAAAACGCCGCTGCAGATGTGCTTCACGTGACGCCGTTCAGCAGTTTCCCTTCAGGGATTACGGCAAGCGCCACAAAAAGACATGAATATGTTCGCTGGGCAAGGGAGCGGGATGCGGTCATCATTGAGGATGATTATGATTCCGAATTCGCCTCCCCCACGCGTCAGATTGAGACGCTGTATTCCCTTGCGCCTGAGCGGGTCATTTACATCAATACCTTTACCAAAACCCTTGCGCCGTCGATGCGGATGGGCTATATGGTCCTGCCCGCATCCCTCGTTCCGCTGTTTCATGAAAAACTCGGTTTCTATTCCTGCACGGTTCCGGTTTACGACCAGTACGTGCTGGAGGAATTTATCCGGGAAGGGCACCTGGAGCGGTATATCAATGCAAGACGGCGAAAGCTCAGGCGGCAGGGAAGATAAACCTTAAATCCATTCAGCTTACAATCTCGTCAATCAGCCCGAGAATCACCTCGACACCGTTTTTCTGGCTGCTCTTCTGCATTGCTTCGATGTAGGAAGCACGGTTCTCATAGAGTTCATGGAGTTTTTCCGTAAGCAGTTTTGCGGTCAGAGTCTCCTCTTCGACGAGCATCGAGAAGCCCTGCTTTTCAAAGGAACGGGCATTCAGGATCTGGTCGCCGCGTGAAACTGCGGCCGAAAGCGGCACGAGAAGCGCGGGTTTCTGCAGCGCAAGAAGTTCACAGATTGCATTTGCACCGGCACGCGAGAAAACAATGTCGCAGGCAGCGAAAAGATCCGGAAGCTCCGCGCTGATGTATTCATACTGGACGTAGCCGGGCTGATCCTTCAGCGTTTCATCAAGGTTTCCTTTTCCGCAGAGATGGATGATGTCAAAGTCCGAAAGAAGGCTTGGAAGCGCTTCCCGAAGGACCTCGTTCAGCTTTCGTGCGCCGGACGAACCGCCGATCATGAGAAGGACGGGCTTTTCTCCGGAAAAACCGGCGAACTGCAGACCTTTTTCACGGGAGCCTGAAAGAAGCTGTTCGCGGATCGGGGAACCGGAAAGCACCGCTTTTTCCTTCGGAAGCATTTCGACGGTTTCCGGGAAGTTGCAGCAGATTTTTTTCGCTGCAGAGTAGCAGAGCTTGTTTGCAAGGCCCGGCGTCATGTCGGATTCGTGAATGATGACCGGGATTTTCAGGGCCTTTGCGGCGCGGACGACCGGGACGGAGACGAAACCGCCCTTTGAGAAAACGACGTCCGGCTGATATTTTTTGAGAAGTGCTTTTGCTTCCCGCATTCCTTTCAGAACATGCCCGATATCAGAAATGTTTTTAAGGCTCAGGTAACGGCGGAATTTCCCGGTTGAGATCCCGTCATAGGGAATCCCCTCCTGTTCGATCAGGCCTTTCTCCATACCCGCATAGGACCCGATGTAGCGGATCTCAAAGCCGCGTGCGCGAAGGCCCGGCAAAAGAGCAATATTCGGCGTAACATGACCGGCGGTTCCCCCGCCGGTTAAAATAATGGTTCTGGACATGTGTGCTTCCTTGTATTCCGGGACAGATCAGGCGGTTTTCGCCTTGTATTCCTCAAGTGCTTTTGCAAGCTGGTCCGGGCAGGAGGTGCCTTTGCCGGCGCAGTCAATACCCTTCATGCGGGCAATTGCCTCATCGATGTCATAGCCTCTGACCAAGGCCGCGACGCCCTGCGTGTTGCCGGGGCAGCCGCCGATGAAGCGGACTTCCTTTACCTTGTTGTCTTCGATTTCAAACTGGATCTCCCGGGAACAGGTTCCGTGTGTTTTATACGTGTTCATGGGTTATTTCCTCCTCTTTTCCAATTGTTTTTCTGCGGATAAAGCGTACAACAGAAATACCGGTTTTGTCAAGTTTTACCTTGCGGCGCGGTAGATCGCCTCCATGTCTTCGCGGTGGAGTTTCCGGACAGAGCCGAGGCTGTTGTTGGTCGCAAGAGCACAGTTTTCGGCAAGGAGCCGGTATTCGTCGTCCGTCGGGTCGACGCCGAGTTCCCGGAGCGAGGTGGGCATGTGAATAGAGCGGAAGAAGTCTTCCATCGCTTCGATACCGGCTAAAATCATCTCTTCGTCGCAGCCCTGATCTTCGATGCCGAGGACACGGACGGAGAGCTTCCGGAAGCGTTCCGGCGCATTTTCGTACACATAGCGTGCCCAGGTGCCCCAGACAGCCGCAAGGCCGGCGCCGTGCGCAACATCGTACAGGCCGCCGAGTTCATGCTCAAGCCGGTGGCAGGCCCAGTCGCCGCCGTCGGTGCCGCAGCCGGTAAGGCCGTTGTGGGAGAGGCTGGAAGCCCACATGATTTCTGCACGCGCCTCGTAGTTTTTGGGGTCATCGAGCAGGATTTTCGCGTTCTTCATGACCGTGCGGAGAAGCCCTTCGCCGAGTTCATCCGTGAGATCCATATGTCCGCCGGAGCTTAAGTAGCGCTCAAGCGTGTGCATCATGATATCGGTTGCGCCGCTCATGGTCTGGTATTCGGGGAGGGTCATCGTGAGATTCGGGTCCATGATGGCGAATTTCGCCCGGCAGCACTCGTTGTTGCAGCCGCGCTTGATGCCGCCCGCACCGTTCTCGCCGTCTTTTGTGATGACGGAGGAGTTGCTCATTTCGGATCCGGCAGCTGCGATCGTAAGGATTACGCCGAGCGGTACACAGGCTGCAGGCTTCCGCTTGAAATCATAGAAATCCCAGGGATCTCCGCCGTTTGCGAGACCGTAGCCGATGGCTTTCAGCGAATCGACAACTGAGCCGCCGCCGACCGCAAGGAGGAAGTCGACGCCTTCTTTTTTCGCGAGTTCCAGGCCCTCATAGACTTTGGAAAGGCGGGGGTTCGGAACGACGCCGCCAAGTTCCACGTGCGATATGCCCTGCGCATCCAGAGAGGCGCGGATTTTGTCCATCAGTCCGTTCTTTTGGACACGTTCACTGCCATAATGCAGGAGAACGCGGGTGGCGCCGAATTCCTTTGCAAGGGCGCCGACCTCATTTACAGTATCTGCGCCGAATACGACGCGCGTCGGGGTGTTGTAAATAAAGTTCTGAATCATGCTGTTTCCTCCGATCGGGTTATTCTTGTTTCTATCATACTTCGGAATCGGAAAAATGTCTACGGTTCACATTGAAATCATACTGAATTTTTACTATAATGGAAGCAGCAGATTCCGGAGGTACAGAAACTTGAAAAAGAAAACTATGACAATAACAGGAGTGATACTGATGGCTTTGATACTGTTTTCGGGCTGCGGGCGGGTTCCCGCAAAGGATCTGAAGTCGTTCCGTTTTTCTTATTCGACGGGAAATATGATGAACGCTTCGGTGAGCTATGAGCTGCGCTTCAAGGACGGCGTGTACACGGCAACGATCAAGGAAGACGGCGTGGCGGAAGAGGACGCGGCAGTTTATACGGTGGATGAAGCATTTGTCCAAAAGCTCGAAGCTTTCCTGCAGGAAAATCATGTGGAGCGCTGGAACAACTTCCACAAGACCAACAAGCATGTGCTGGACGGAAACGGCTTCAGCCTGTCGTACTGGACCAAGGACGGCAAGGACGTCTCGGCTTCCGGATACATGAAATGGCCCAAAAACTACAGCGAAGTCAGGAGCGGTATCGGGAGCATTTTCGCTGAACTTTCAGCAGAATAAGCTTCCGGAAAAGGATTTCCGCATAAGAGCAACAGATAAATCCGCAAAAGGAGGACAGAATGGAGAAACTGCTGTACGGCGCGGCGTATTATGATGAATATATGCCCGAGGAGCGCCTTGCGCGCGACGTCGAGATGCTGAAAAAAGCGCATATGAATGTGGTCCGGATCGCAGAATCGACCTGGTCGACGCTGGAGCCCACCGAGGGTGTCTTTGATTTTGGTTCGGTGGACCGGGTGCTTCAGGCAATGCATCAGGGCGGGATTTCCGTCATTATCGGGACCCCGACCTATGCAGTGCCCTCGTGGCTTGTGAAAAAGGATCCGGATGTTCTTGCGACGACGGGGACGGGGCGGCAGCTCTACGGTCCGCGCCAGATCATGGATATCACCAATGAGACCTATCTTTATCACGCGGAACGGGTCATCCGGGAGCTGATTTCCCACACGGCTTCGCATCCTGCGGTCATCGGATTCCAGGTCGACAATGAGACGAAGTACTACGATACGGCCGGCCCGAAGGTACAGGAGGCCTTTGTCCGCTACCTTCAGAAGAAGTTCGATGGGGACATCGAATGGATGAATGCGGCATTCGGCCTGAATTACTGGTCGAACGCGGTGCATGACTGGGCGGATTTCCCGGATGTCCGGAATACGATCAACGCATCGCTTTTCGGGGAATTTGAGAAGTTCCGCCGGAAGATTGTGACGGATTTCCTGGCTTGGCAGTGCACGCTTGTGCGCGAATATATGCGCGGGGACCAGTTCATCACGCACAATTTCGATTTTGACTGGCGCGGCTTCTCCTACGGCGTCCAGCCGGCGGTGGATCATTTTGCGGCGGCACAGGCGCTGACGGTTGCGGGCTGCGACATCTACCATCCGACACAGAGCCATCTTACGGGCATGGAGATCAGTTTCGGCGGCGCGCTGAACTATTCGCTGAAAGGCAGAAACTACCTGCTTCTTGAGACCGAGGCGCAGGGCTTCCCGCAGTGGACGCCGTATGATCAGCAGCTGCGGCTTCAGGCTTTTTCGCATATCGGTTCCGGGGCAAAGATGGTCGAATACTGGCACTGGCATTCGATCCACAACGCGGCGGAAACTTACTGGAAGGGCGTGCTGTCGCATGACTTCTCGGAGAATGTTGTTTACAAAGAGGCCTGCACGATCGGTGCGGATTTTGAACGGCTTTCCCCGAAGCTCTGCGGCCTGAAGAAGGAAAACCGGGCGGCTTTCCTCGTATCCAACATTTCGCTTACGGCGCTTCTCAGGATGCGTTCCGGCGGAAACGTCGGCTACAACGAGACGCTGATGAAGTGGTTCAGGGCGCTGTACGAGATGAATTACGAATGTGATTTTGTCTATGCAGATCCATTCGAAAGCGAGAAACCGGACGACTGGGGAACGGTCGAAGCGGCTCTTTACGAAAAACTCAAAAAATATGATCTGATCCTTGCCCCGGCGCTCTATGCGGCATCTGACGCGACCGTCGCGGCACTCTGGCGTTACACGGCAGAGGGCGGGACGCTCGTTTCCGGCTATAAATCCTTCTTCTCGGATGAAAACACCAAGGTCCGGCATGACCGGCAGCCGCACGGGATGACGGAAGTGTTCGGCCTTCAGTACAATCAGTTCTCCATGGCGGAAAACATGATGCTTTCGGACGGTTCGGGTCCTTTGAACGGATTCTTTGAGTGCCTGATTCCGGACGGCGGTGAACCCGTGCTGTCTTATGCGCACAAAAACTGGGGCAAATATGCGGCGGTCGTGAAAAACCGTTTTGAAAAGGGCCGAGCCCTGTATCTTGGCTGTGACCTGCCGGAGGCCTTGCTGAAGAAGTTCCTTTCGGATGCACTCACGGAAGCAGGCGTATCCCCGGTACTTCCCGGCGTATCCTTCCCACTGATCGCAAAGAAAGCCCTGTCGCCGCAGGGGAAGGAACTGCTGTTTCTCTATAACTACAGTGAAAATCCGGCGGAACTCCCCTGTCCGGAAGGCAGTTTTACAGAGCTTCTGTCGGAAAAGCCGGTTTACGGCAAAGCGACAATTGCGCTTCCGGCCTGGGGCTTTTCGATCCTCGAGCGGCAGTAAAAGTGTGAAAGGAGCCGGCCTTGGCGCTGACGATTCTGTACGGATCCTCGATTTCCGTTAAAAACGAGAGCCTATACGACACGATCCTCCGGGAGGCCCAAAAGCACCCGGAGTGTTCGTATGTGCTTCTGGTGCCGGAGCAGGCGAGCCTGTATACGCAGGAGGAAATGGTACGGCGTGCAGAGAACCACGCGCTGATGAATATTGATGTCCTGACTTTCAACCGTCTTTCTTACCGCGTGTTTGAGGAGCTTCGGGAACCGGGACGGCAGATCCTTGATGACACCGGGAAACTGATGCTTTTGCGGCTTGTGGTGCGGGAGATGGAAAACGAGCTTCTCGTCCTTCGGAAAAACATCCGGAAGCAGGGCTTTTTAGAGGAGCTGAAGTCGCTCTTTTCCGAACTCGCGCAGTACAATGTATCGCCGGAGAGGCTTCTTGACAGCGCGAAGAAGCTCCCGGGACACCCGGCGCTGCAGCGGAAAATCGGAGAGATCTCGCAGCTGTACGGTGCATTTCTCGCGCGTCTGCACCGGGATTACGAAATGGCGGAGGAACGACTTGTGAGGCTTGCGAAGCTTCTGCCGTCCTGGGGGGCGGCTTCGGATACGGTTTTCGCGCTGACCGGCTTTACAGGCTTTACGCCGCCGCAGGAGGCGGTGATCGAGGCGCTTCTTCCGCGCTGCAGGGATCTTGTCCTTTCGGCGGACCTCGGAAGCGGCGCGGTGCTTTCGGAACAGCAGGATGAGGACAGCCTTTTCCGGATGAGTGCGGTCATGTGCGCGCGCATCCGGGAGCTTGCAATTGAAAACAGCATCCCGGTTACGGAAAGGACTGTCACGGGTCTCCGGGAGGTTTCGGATACCGTACAGAAAATCGAAGCCGGACTGTACCGCTGGCCGCAGCCAATGTTCCCGGATTCCGGCGCAGGGCTTCGGATTGTATGCGCAAAGTCCCCGGAGGAAGAAGTGCGCGTTCTGATCGGAGAAATCCTGGAGAAGCTCCGGGCAGGGTACCGTCTCCGGGATATGGCAGTCATCTCCGGCGATCCTTCGCGTTATCACGACGAGATGGAGGAACGGATGCGGGAGCTTTCACTGCCGGTATTTTTCGACGAAACCCGGAGCATGGCCGAAAACCCGCTGTTTCTTCTTATCAAGGATTTGATGGAAGTCTATACAGAGGAATATTCCTTCGAATCCGTTATGGTGCTCCTGAAAAACCCGCTGTATCAGCGCTATATTACGCGTGCACTTTCGGAGAGCCCGGACCGCTATTCTGTTTATGAACGGGTCTGCGAACTGGAAAATTTCTGCCTTGCGCGCGGCATCCGCGGAAAAAGCCGCTTTGAAAAGCCCTTCTCCGGTCGTTACCGGCGCTTTTCGGAGGGGCGGCTCGAGCCGCTGAATGAGCTTCGGGAACTTGCGCTGAAGCCGGTTCTTTTGCTTCATGAGACGGTCTGCAGGCACGGGGCGACGGTCGGAGAACGGATCACGGCGCTTTTGGACTTTCTCTCCGAAATTCAGGCCGATGAGGAGATGACGGCGCTTTCCGAAGAAACCGAACGCCTGGACCTTCAGCGGGAGTATGCCGGAAGTTTCTCCCTGCTTTCGGAGTTCTTTGACCGGGTCCAGACGCTGCTTCCGGATGATCGGATGACAACGGAAGCCTTTTCGGAGCTGCTTTCTTCCGGGATCGGAGCGCTCCGCCTCGGCCTTGTCCCGCCTGCGAAGGATGAGCTTCTGGTCGGAGACCTTCGCCGTACACGGCTGTTTGGGGTCCGCTTCCTCTATGTGATCGGGGCAAACGAAGGCGTCCTGCCGCGCCTGAAAGAAAGCGGCGGACTGCTGTCGGACCAGGACCGGGAGCTTCTTCAGGAAACGGCGCTTTCCCTCGCACCGACCGGAAAGGAAGAGAATTTCTCCGCGCAGTTTTACCTGTACCGGCTTCTCACGAGCCCTTCAGAGGAGCTGTTTCTGACATACGCCCGGACGGATTCGGATGGAAAGGGCCAGAACCCTGCGACAGTCGTGGGGAAGCTGCTTTCCATGTTCCCGGCGGTTGCCGTGGAATCGACGGAATCCTCTGAAGACGGCGGACGTGTCCTTTCGGCATCGGGAATCAGTTCGGTTTCGGACGGGATGATTTATGCTGCCGGAAGACTCCGGGAAGCGGGCGATTCCGAACATCCGGCAGCGCTTCACGAAAGTGATTTTTCGCTGTTTTCGTGGCTCCTTTCCCACGAAAATACCCGGGAGCGCTTCCTTCGAACGCTTCGGTCCGCAGTCTTCTCCTATCAGCCCGAAAAACTGAGCGAACAGACAGCACAGATTCTTTTCGGCACTTCGGTGCAGGAGTCGGTTTCCAGACTGGAACGTTTTGCCGCCTGTCCCTTCTCGCATTTTCTGAATTACGGCCTCGCGCTTTCGGAACGGCCGGAATACCGGGTCGATGTGACAGACCTCGGGACCATGCTGCATGACAGCATTGATGAATTCTTCCGGCTGATGAATGAGAAACGGCTTGACTTTGCCGCGCTGACAGATGGGGAAACGAATGAACTCTCAGAATGCGCGGCAGCCGTCGTGACCGAAAAGTACGGAGAAGGCCTGATGCAGGATTCCCCGCGGAACCGGTACCTTCGGATCCGGATTACGCGGCTTGTACGCAGGACGGCTGAAATCCTGAAAAAACAGTGGCAGGCCGGAACGTTCCGACGGATCGAAACAGAAGTTCCTTTCGGTTGGGGCGAGGCGATCGACGCACTCAGGCTGCCGCTTTCCGACAGGAAGAAGATTTCCCTTGCCGGGCGGATCGACCGCATGGATACTGCGGAATCGGATGATTCGGTGACGCTTCGGATTATCGACTACAAGTCTGGCCGGAAGGATGTGGATTATACAAAAGTATATTACGGCCTGCAGCTGCAGCTTCTTCTGTACATGGAAGCCGCGAAAGCCGGGGCTGCGCAGAAATACCCGGGAAAACAGAGCCGTTTTGCGGGCATCTACTATTATCATATCGACGATCCGATGGTAGAAGCGGAAAACGAACAGGAAGCTATGGAAAAAATTGAGAAGGAACTCCAGCTTCACGGGGTTACGAACAGCGATCCCGATACGATCCGGTTCAACGAGTGGGAATTCCCGGATAAAAGTACGGTGGTTTCCGGCCTTCGGATGAAAAAAGACGGCAGCTTCCCAAACTACGCCAAAGTCGCGACGGACGGGGAGCTCGCAGCGCTCGGCGATTTTGCAAAGGAGAAAGCCGTATCGATTTTCCGGTCCATGCAGGCCGGGGAGATCCCGGTGCGCCCTTACAAAAGCGGTGCGGAATCGGGATGTACCTACTGCCCCTACCGGAGCGTCTGCGGCTTCGATACCAGGATAAAGGGATACCGGGCATATTCGCTTCGCAAGAAGGATCTTTCAGACCTTGTCGGAAGCGATTCCGCGCCAAATCCTGCCAAAGAAAAGGAGACCAGTCATGAAATGGACAGCTGAACAGGAGAAGGTCATCGCAGCGCGGAACCGGAATCTCCTCGTTTCGGCTGCTGCCGGCTCCGGGAAAACGGCCGTACTGGTGGAACGGGTTCTCAGCCTTGTGCTGGACAAAAAGAATCCGATTGACATTGACCGGCTTCTGATTGTAACCTTTACCAATGCGGCTGCGCGGGAGATGCGGACGCGGCTCTATGAAGCCCTCCTGGAGCGTGCGAAGAAAGAGCCCGAAAACCGTCGCCTGGTGCGGCAGCTGCAGCTTGTGCAGGAGGCGCAGGTTTCGACAATCGACAGTTTCTGCCTGTACGTGCTTCGAAATTACCCAGAAGCCGTGGATCTGGACCCCTCGTTTCGGATCATGGACCAGGGCGAGCAGAAGCTCCTTGAAAGCGACGTCATGGAGCGGCTTCTGGACGAGGAATATGAAACGGCATCGGACAGCTTCCTGCGGTTCCTGGAAGGCTTTTCTTCGGGAAAATCGGACGAAGCGGTGCAGGACCTGGTGCTTTCCCTGTACCGCTTCAGCCGGAGCCACCCCTGGCCCGATGAATGGCTCGAATCCTGCCTCGAAAAGTGCCGGATCGAAGATTCCGCGGCCCTTGCCGAAACCGACTGGTGCAGCTGGTATCTTTTGCAGGCGAAACTGCGGCTCCAGGGATTTTCGGAGCGTTATCAGCGGATCCTGATGCGGGCGGAAAACCCGCTGGTGCCGGAAAACTTCGCAGCGGCCTACCGCGCGGATATCGAAGCGCTGCTTTCGGCGCGGGAGTTTACAACGTATCAGGAGGCACGGCAGAAAATCAGGGCGCTCGTACTGCAGCGGCAGCCCGCAGGCAGCAAAAAGCCCTGCTATGACCAGACTCTCCAGGAACGGATCAAATCGCAGCGCACAGCCCTTCGGAACCGCATTTCGAATTTCCAGGAGAGCTTTATGCTTTCGGAAGAGCAGATCCTTTCTGAGATCTGGGAAAGCGCGGAAAGCATCCGGGAAACGGTGCGCCTTGTGCGGCGCTTTTCCGAACTTTATGCGGCGGAAAAAAAGAAAAAGGGCATTGCAGACTTCTCTGATATCGAACATCAGGCGCTGTCCGTTCTGTATGAAAATAAAGTCCGGACCGAAGCGGCGCGGGAACTCTCGGCGCGCTTTTCGGAGATCATGATTGACGAATACCAGGACTCGAACCGCGTTCAGGAGACCCTTCTGACGGCAGTTTCGAAAGTCCCGGACGGGCAGAACAACATTTTCATGGTCGGCGATATGAAGCAGAGCATTTACCGTTTCCGCATGGCTGACCCGGGGCTGTTTACCGGGAAATACCGGGATTATACACGGGAAGATTCCGACCGGCAGCTGATGGTTCTTTCACAGAATTTCCGGAGCCGCAGGGAAGTAACGCGGTCTGTGAACTGGTTTTTCTTCCAGCTGATGCAGGAGAGCATCGGCGGGATTGAATACGATCTTGATTCGGCACTTTATGCAAAAGCGGAATACCTGCCGGCAAAGGATTCGTGTCGGACGGAGCTTCTGATCACAGAAACGGAAGGCGCACCCGAAGATTTCACGAAGCAGGAAATTGAGGCTTCCATGATCGCAAAGAAGATCCATGCGCTGATCCGGCAGGGCTTCCTGGTACAGGACCAGGACCCGGAAGGCAGTCTGATCCAAAGACCCGCGGAATACCGGGACATCGTGATCCTTCTTCGGACGGCCACAGGCTGGGATCAGGCTTTTCTGCAGGTTCTCGAGGCACAGGGAGTTCCTGTTTATGTCGAGAGCCGGTCCGGGTATTTCGATGCACCGGAGGTGCACCTCGTGCTGAATATCCTTTCGGTTATCGATAATCCGATCAATGATATTCCGCTCGCTTCGGTGCTGCATTCACAGATTTTTGATTTCAGCGCGGAGGAACTTGCCAGGATCCGCGCCGGCTATTCGTTTCCGGAGCAGGGGAACGGACTGTACGGTGCGCTGATATCCTATGACGGGGATCATACGCTTCGCGAGAAGGTTCAAAGCTTCCTCCTGCAGATTTCGGACTGGAGAAAGGCTTCCGCCGAACAGTCGCTCTCGATGCTTCTTCGGCGGATTTACCGGGATACGGGGCTGCTTTCCATGGTGAGCGCGCTGCCTTCCGGGGATCGGCGGGCGGCGAACCTGCAGGCGCTTCTTTCGAAGGCTGCGAACTTTGAGAAGACATCCTACCACGGCATTTTCCACTTCATCCGCTATGTGGAGAAGCTTCGGAAATACCAGGCGGATGAGGGAGAACAGAATACGGCCGGCGAATCGGACAACGTGGTCCGGATCATGACAATCCATAAATCGAAAGGCCTTCAGTTCCCGATCGTCTTCCTTGCGGGCTGCGGCAAGCAGTTCAACACAGAGGACCAGAAAAAACGGATCATACTGCATCAGGATTACGGAATCGCGGCAGATCTTGCGGATCCTGTGCGCCGGATCCGCAGAAAAACCTTCATGCGCCGCGTGTTCTCGGAGAAAAACCTGGTCGAGGGACTCGGCGAGGAGCTTCGGGTTTTATATGTCGGCATGACACGCGCGAAGGAAAAGCTGTTTCTCACAGGCCTTACGGACAGTCTTCAGGCCCTTTCCGAAAAATACGAAAACGACTGGGACGGACTGCCGCAGAAGCTTGCGTACGGGGATCTTGCGGAAGGGAAGAGTTTCCTTTCGTGGCTGCTCCTGTCATACCACCGGGGCGGACCGGTGGATCTGCAGCTCTTGCCCGGGACAGAGATCCGTGCTTCGGAGGAAGAATTGGAGGCGCAGCACAGCCTGGATTATACGGCGCTTCTTCAGATGATCCGGGAAGCGGACCCGGAAGAGAACACGCTGCAACTTCTTCGGGAACGTTTCAGCTTCCGCTATGATGATGTACTGAGCCGCGTCTATGCGACAATCTCCGTATCCGCGCTGAAAGCGGCGCGATATGATCCGGAAGAGCGTGAACCGGCAGCAATGGTTTCGGATATTCCGGAAGACACCCTTCCGGCCCGGATGACAGGCGCCGAACGCGGAACGCTCATTCACCGCGTGATGGAACGGATCGACCCCGAAAAACCGGCTGCAAACCAGCTTGACAGGTGGCTTTCGGAGGGGCTTCTGAGTCCGGAAGAGCGCGCGGCTGTGAGCGCCCGGAAGATCGACGGATTCCTGCAGTCGCCGCTCGGAAAGCGCTTCATTTCTGCATATCGGCAGAAAAAGGCCTTCCGCGAACGCCGCTTTATTATCGGAATTCCGGTGTCGGAGGTCTACCCTGAGCTGCAGGACCGGCCGGAAGGGCGGGAATCCCTGATGCTTCAGGGTGTTGTGGACCTGTATTTTGAAGAAGACGGGGCGCTGGTTCTCGTGGATTATAAAACGGATTCTGTGAAGGATCCTGCGGTGCTGCAGGAGCGCTACCGCGTCCAGCTTGAGCTTTATGAGCGGGCGCTTGTGCAGAGTACGGGGAAGCCCGTGAAGGAGCGATGGATTTACAGCTTTGCGCTTCAGAAGGAGATTCCGGTTTGAAATTCTGGAAAGTTTTGAAGAAAATACTGATTGCAGTTCTGGCGTTGATTCTCTGCGCGGCACTTTTCGTTGCGGGCGTCCGGGTTTTTATGGCGCTTCGCGCGCGGCCGGATATTGAGGAGCTTTCGGAAATCACCGAAGAAGCGAAAGAAGAAGGCCCTTTTGATGCAGTGATCGTATTAGGCGCGGGTGTCTACCGGGACGGATCGCTGAGTCCGATGCTCCGCTACCGGATGGAAACAACAGTCGAATGTTTTGAGAGCGGCGCGGTTCAGAAAGTTTTTGTGACCGGGGACCATCGGCTCGGCGAATATGATGAAGTGGATCATATGGTGGAATACCTTGTGGAGCACGGGGTTCCGGAATCCGCAATTGAATTTGACTACAACGGCTTTTCCACCTATGAAAGCATGGTGCATGCGGCACGGGAATTCGGGATACGGCGCGCCGTTGTCGTGACGCAGAAATACCATCTCTACCGCGCGATGTTCATCGGGCGGGCAAACGGGATGGAGCTTCGGGGACTCGCCGCACAGAACTGGCGGATGTCGACCGGCACCGTGATGCGCACCGTCCGCGAATGGGCTGCCTGTGTCAAAGATCTCTTTTATGTGATCCGGCAGACGGAGCCCTGAAAACAGGACCCATCCCGCGGCGCATGGCATCAGAAAGCGGTAGCCATAAGCGAAATTATATGTTATGATAGAAAAGCGGAGCGAGGATGCGCCGCATCAGTATACGCCCGGATACGGGGACAGGAGCATTGATTATGAAAGTCGTCATTCTGGCGGGGGGCTTCGGCACCCGCATCAGCGAAGAAAGCCATCTGAAACCGAAGCCGATGATCGAGATCGGCGGGAAACCGATTCTCTGGCACATCATGAAAACCTACTCGCATTACGGCTATAATGAATTTATCATCTGTGCCGGCTACAAGCAGCATGTAATCAAGGAATATTTCGTGAATTATTACCTTTATAATTCCGATGTAACCTTTGATCTGTCGGACAACAGTGTCAAGGTGCATTCCACGCATACGGATCCGTGGAAGGTGACGGTTGTCGACACCGGGCTTGAGACAATGACCGGCGGACGGATCCTGAGAATCCGGGACTATGTCGGATCGGAACCTTTCTTCCTGACCTACGGCGATGCGGTGTCGGACATCAACATCCCCGATCTTCTCCGGTTCCATGAGGCGCACGGAAAGACTGCAACCATTACGGCAATCAGTCTTGCGCAGATGAAGGGCGTGCTGAACACCCGGGATGACGGCCGCGTAGATGCTTTCCGTGAGAAGGACGACCAGGACCAGAGCCTGATCAACGGCGGCTTTATGGTCATGAATCCCGGGATTTTCGACTATCTCGCGGACGACAGCACAGTATTTGAGAAAGACCCGATGGAACGCCTTGCCGAAGAAGGACAGCTGTACGCCTACCAGTACGACGGATTCTGGCAGTGCATGGACACCCAGCGCGAGATGAAGAAGCTTGAGGAGCTGTGGGATTCCGGCGCAGCGCCCTGGAAGATCTGGTAAGCCCCGAAAAAGGAGAAAACATGAGCATTGTGCGCTGCCCTGAAACCGGCGTGATTACAATTCACACCGATCATACGAGCTACCAGATGAAGGCGGATGAGATCGGAACCCTGCTGCATACATACTATGGTGCACGTGTCGGGGATGAAGACCTCTCCTATGCGATTTTTCGCATGAACCGCGGCTTTTCGGGAAATCCCTATGAGAAGGGATCGACCGACCGCGGCTATTCCCTGGACACGCTGCCGCAGGAAATCGGTACTTTCGGTGCCGGCGACTATCGGATCAGTGCGCTGAAAATCCGCGGAAATGACGGATCGCAGGCCCTGCGGCTCCGCTTCAGAAAAAGCGAAATTCTGCCCGGAAAGTATACACTTCCGGGCCTTCCCGCCTCTTATGAAGACGGGTCGGAGGACTGCGAAACCCTGATCGTGACCATGGAAGATCCGGAAATTCCGGTCCGTGCAGAACTTCTGTACGGCGTCTTTCCGAAGAAAGACGTCATTACGCGGGCAGTCCGGATCACCAACATCGGAAATGCGGATCTGACGCTGCTTCGATGCGCGCCGCTTTCACTGGATTTTATGACCGGCGATTATGACCTGATCGGCTTCTACGGAAAATGGGCCAAAGAACGCGTCATGGAGCGCACAGCCCTCCGCCACGGGGTTCAGTCTTTCGGTTCGGTACGCGGCGCATCTTCCCATCACCACAATCCCTCGGCAATTCTCTGCGAACCCGACACAACGGAAACACAGGGCATGGCCTGGGGGTTCAGCTTTGTCTACAGCGGCGAATTCCTGCTGGAGGCGGAGAAGGACAAAATCAATGAGACCCGCATCACGCTCGGCATCCATCCCGACAACTTCGCCTGGACGCTTGCGACTGGTGAGAGTTTCACAAGTCCGGAAGTGCTGATGACCTGTTCGGATTCGGGCCTTTCGGGAATCAGTCATCATTTCCATGATTTTATTCGGAAAAATATCGTGCGCGGTTTCTGGCGCGACCAGAGGCGCCCGATCCTGATCAACAACTGGGAAGCGACCTATTTTGACTTTACCGGCGAAAAACTGATCGGGATTGCGAAAACTGCAAAGGATTTCGGCGTTGAAATGCTCGTTATGGACGACGGCTGGTTCGGGAAGAGAAACGACGATACCTGTGCGCTCGGCGACTGGGAACCGAATGAAGAAAAGCTCGGAATGACGCTGCAGGAGCTCGGAGAACGGCTCCGTGCGATGGACATGCGCTTCGGCATCTGGTTCGAGCCCGAAACGATATCGGAGGGCAGTGATCTTTACCGCGCGCATCCGGACTGGGCAGTACGGATTCCCGGCCGGATGCCGGATCTGTCCCGCTCCGAACTGATCCTTGACATGAGCCGGACGGATGTGCAGGACTACATTTTGGAGAAAATGAGCGTCGTGATTGCGGATTCCGGTGCTTCCTACGTCAAGTGGGACTTCAACCGCAGTGTCTGTGACAAGTATACGCATGCGCTTCCTGCCGAAAGGCAGGGAGAGATGGCGCACCGCTTCATCCTCGGGACTTACCGGGTGCTGGAGGGCCTTCTCAAACGCTTCCCGAAGCTTCTCATCGAAGGCTGCAGCGGGGGCGGCGGACGTTTTGACTGCGGAATGCTGCACTATACGCCGCAGATCTGGTGCTCGGACAACACGGACCCGATCGAGCGCCTGACGATTCAGTACGGAACGTCCTTTATTTATCCCGTGAACACCATGGGGGCTCATGTTTCCGCTTCTCCGAATCACCAGACCGGCCGCGCGACGCCGATGGAAACCCGGACGGCGGTCGCGATGAGCGGGACTTTCGGGTATGAACTCGATCCAACCCGGCTTACGGATGCGGAGCGGGAGGAAATCCGCCGTGGAGTCCGGGTGTTTCAGGAGCTTTATGAAACCCTGCAGCAGGGTGATTACTACCGGCTGACAGCGCCGGACGATAGGGGCTGTACTGTCTGGGAAGCGGTAAAGAAAGACGCTTCCGAGGCTGTTATTACGGCTGTGTTCGACCATGTGCGTGCAAATTACACGCCGGTATATGTGCGTGCGCGCGGTCTCGCCCCTGAGAAACAGTACAAGATCTCCCTGGTGCCCGGATATCATTCCGAAGATCCGCGTGTACCGCAGGATCCATTATCCGAAAATCCGGTGCTTTCGGGGAGTGCCCTGATGAATCAGGGCTTTGCAATTCCGCATTATACGAAGGAATATCAGTCCTGGCAGATTCTATTGAAGGAGGTATGAATGGCTTCAGAATTTCTGATTCGAAAAGAACGTTTTTACAGCGAGTTTCAGTATATTTATTCGGAACTGTATCGAAAAAAAGACGAGCATTTTGACAGGCTTCTTCAGATCATGCAGGAGGCGTACCAGGCGCGTTCTGCCGCTCTTCGCCGCAAGGACCGGGAGGCCTTATGCAACATGAACTGGTACCGGAGCGCCCGGGCACAGGACCGGCTGGTCCGCATGCATGAAATGCAGGAGACGCTGGTTCTTTCCGGGAATTTTGAGGATCCGGCGGTGCTGAACCAAATCGTTGAAAAGCTTCTTTCAGCGGCGAACCGGGGGGCTGAGCTTCTTTCACTCTGCGGGATCGGACAGCTTTTCTGCATCCCGGGGACTGAGTGGCAGAATAAAACGAAGGTGCACATCCTCCTTCGGATCCTCCGGATCGCGTCGGAAATCGTCTGCCCTGCGATGCTTCTCTACGGGCCGGTTTCGGGCGAAACGGAAGACTACACGCAGTATTTCGGAACGCCGGAGAAACCGGAACTGCATCTTTTGTCGGATCCGACGCTTCTTGCGACGATCTGGCAGACCATTGCGACGCAGGACACGCGGCTTCTGTCGCATTATGTGAATGTAATTTCGCATCTTCCCGAGAACCGGGTTTTCTACCGTACGCGGGATGAGGAGCAGGGGATTTACTGGGATCTTGACTTTAATTTCCTCGGGACGCTTCGGATGGATGAGGAGAGCCACAAGAAGTTCCTGCAGTCCTATTTTACCGGCAAATTTGAGGACAGTGCCGCGAGAGCACACCGTGTCCGGAGAAAGGAAAACGGCGAATGGGGCGTTCGGGGCAGTATTGAGGAATTCTCCGGCGATCCGCGGATTGCGAACCTCGTAAACGCGCTGTTCATCCAGATGAGCGGAATCCCGGTTCCGGCGCAGCAGAAGGATCTCGCGAAGCTTTTAAGGATCCGGAAGGAAAGCCATGTTTTCGACTGCGGCGCGGATCTCTGGACTCCGGGTACCGACAACCTGAAAACCATCGGAATCGGACGCTACAAGGACGGCGCGAAATTCTACGGCCTGTATAATTTCAGCGGCGAAGAGCAGATCTTTTCGCTGCATGATCCGGGGCATTACCGGAACCTTCTGACCGGGAAAGAGGTGGACATTGTCAACCTTGTCCGGCTGAAGCCCTATGCCTACGCCTGGATTTCGGAGGCCCGGGCTTGACTTTTCCCCGGGAAAAGCATATACTCTTTTCGACAAAGGGGAAAAAGAAGGAGAAGAAAATGCTGACACTGTTTTTGGACACGGATATGGACATTACACCGGAGGATGCAGCGCCTTACGGCGCAAAGCTGATTTCGATGCCCTATTCCGTGGACGGGGAAACGATCTACCCTTACGTGGACTTTGAAACCTACGACGCTGATGCGTTTTATGATATGCTTCGTGCGGGAAAGATTCCGACGACAAGCGCGATCGGGGAGCAGGAGTATGTGAAATATTTTGAGCCGGAATTCGCGGACGGAAACGATATTCTGTATGTGCATTTCTCGGCGGCCATGACCAACACCTTTGATTTTATGCACCTCGCGCTCCGAAAACTCCAGGATAAATACCCGGAGCGGAAGTTTTATGAGGTTGATACGAAGGGCATCACGACGATCAGCCGGAATATCGGCCTTGCGGCGGCGGACATGTACAAGGCCGGAAAATCGGCGGAGGAGATTGTCGAATGGGGGAAGGCCGAAGTTGATCACTATGCAATGTATTTCATGGTGGACGACCTGAAATTCTTCCGCCGCTCCGGCCGTGTCAGCGGACTCTCCGCAACGATGGGAAACCTTCTCGGGATCCGGCCGATCATTACCATGAACGACGAGGGCAAGATGGTCTCGGTCGGAAAGGAAAAAGGCCGCAGAAAAGCGCTTGACCATCTGGCACAGGTTGTTGTAGACTTAGGAGAGGATGTGAAGGCACACCGCATCATTGTCGGCCACACCGGGAACCTGCAGCTTGCGGAGGAGTTAGCGGAAATGATCCGCGAAAAAATCGGCAGCTGCGAGATCAGTTTCCAGGTTGTGAATCCGACTGCCGGTTCGCACTGCGGTCCGGACGGCGTTGGTGTCACCTTCCATGCGAAACACCGTTAACTGGAGAGACTATGATCAAAATTGTACTGGACTGCTATGGCGGTGACACATCACCTGCGGCAAATATAGAGGGGGCAGTTCTTGCGCTTGAGCGCTTTTCGGATCTTTCGCTGATCCTGACTGGCGATGAGGAAGCGCTGAAGGCCGGGCTTTCGGGAAAAAACTATGACAGCGCCCGCCTTGAGATCGTCCACGCGCCGGAGGTGATCGGAGTCGATGAGAAGCCGACCGATGCGATCCGCCTGAAAAAGGAAAGTTCGATGATGAAGGCCGTACGGCTTCTTCGCGAGGATCCGGATGTGGCGGGCATGGTGACGATCGGCTCGACCGGCGCGATTGTAGCGGCGGCGATGCTTCGGGTCGGACGCCTGAAAAACGTGATCCGCCCGGCTTTCTGTCCGATAATGCCCAAGATTCCGGGCGGCGTTGTCGGTGTATGCGACAGCGGCGCGAATGTGGATATCACACCGGACCATCTGCAGCAGTTCGCGATCATGGGCAGCCTGTATATGGAAAACATCTACGGGATCGAAAAACCCCGCGTCGGACTTCTGAACATCGGCACCGAGGAGGAAAAAGGCGACCAGCTCCGGAAAGAAGCCTACCAGCTCCTGAAAAACACCCCGAACATCAACTTTGCGGGCAACATGGAGGCTCGGGAGCTTTTGGCCGGCGATTACGATCTCGTGGTCTGTGACGGCTTCTCCGGTAATGTTCTCGTGAAGGGGGCGGAAGGCACGGCGCTGCAGCTTCTCAAGATGCTGAAGTCCCGGATCTACAGCAAGACCATTTACAAGATGGGCGCCGCGCTGATGAAGTCGATGTTTGACGAGATGAAGGAATTCATGAATTACCAGAATTACGGCGGCTCGGTTATGCTCGGCACGAGGAAGGTGGTCGTTAAGGGTCACGGTTCCGGTGACGCCACCGCAATTGCGAAATGCATCGAGCAGGCCCGTGAGATGCAGATTTCCGCGCTCGGTGAAAAGATTGAGCAGGAACTTCCGGAATACGTGAAAGGCTGATTATTTCGAAAAGGTTCACATAGAAAGAGGAGGGAAAAGCATGTTTGACAAAGTAAGAGATATCCTTGCGGAACAGCTTCGTCTGGATCCCGATAAGATCACCCCGAATGCGGAGATTATTGCGGATCTCGGTGCGGATTCTCTGGATGTACTGCAGCTTCTGATGACGATCGAGGACGAATACGGCGTCAAGATCCCGGACGAAGAGCTGGAAAACTTCCACACGGTCGGCGATATTGTCGAATACGTGGAAGCGAATTTCGAGGAATAAGAGACGAAGAACACCGAAAAGGAGCCCCCGGTCAATTGCCGGGGGCTCCTTTTCGCCGGACTGGCGATAATCACTTTTTATTCGTTCTTCTTCTCAACTGCCGGTATTTCCGCTGCCGGAACAGCTGCCGCCTGCTTTTTCGCGGCTTTTCGTGCATTCCGCTTCTTTGCGCCTTTGATGATGCCGATAATGATGAACATGATGCCGATCGAGATGCCGCCGATCACAAGGAGGATCGGAGTTGCTTCGATCAGGAAGAAGAGCAGGCCTTCAAGGAAACCGGTGAAGGTGTTCCAGGAGCTCTTCAGGGTGTTCATCAGACGATCCTTGAAGGTCAGGGTCTTGACGGGTTCCACTTCCGGAGAGTACTCCAGCACTTCGCGGATGTTCAGGTTTACGGTTGAATACGCGACGTCGGTATCCATTTCGGAAAGACGGTTTTTCAGGATCTGAAGCTCAGTCTGTACGTCAGTCAGACGGTCTTCGATCGCGAGCATTTCTTCGATCGTTTCCGCTTCCTTCATCATCTCGAGCAGGCGCTCTTCCTGGGTCTCGAGGGACTTGATCGTGGTCTGCGTTTCGCTGTAGCGGCGGGTGATGTTTTCAACGTTCTGCTCGGAACGCGTCACCTTGCCGAAGCCGTCCATGCCGGAAAGGAAATCACGGTAGTATTTGGAAGGAATACGGACAACGATGTAGGCCTGAAGGGTTCCGCTCTTCTTTTCATAGGTGGTGTAGTACCAGTTGTTTGCGGAATCGCTGTAGGTTTCGTGTTCAATGATGCCGTTGTAGCGGTCGATCAGTTCCCGGATCGCGGCGATGGTCTGTTCGTATTCCACCGTCTCCATATCCATGGTGCAGGTGTAGACGAGCTTCTCATCGAGCGTTGCGGCCGGCTGGTCCTTGCCTTCGTCGTCAGGTACTTCATTGCCTTCGTTCCAGACATTTGCCTTCCCTGCGGAGTATTCTTGCTCGTCTCCGTACGTCGGATCTTCATAATAGGAAGCCGCGCTGGTCTCGTACTCGTAATAATCGCCTTCTTCGTATTTTCCCTCATACTCCTCGCGCATATAGTTATCCGAAGCGGTTTTCGCGCCGGACCCTGCGCAGGCGTACTGGCTGAAGAACAGGGCGAGTGCCGTGATCCCCATCAGGATTTTGGTTAAGGTTTTCTTCATTGTGGTTCCTCCTCATAATCGGTTACATCCGCGGCAAAAAGCATATGCGCCGCGGTCCAAAAGTTTCCCTTTGCCCCAAAGGACAGAAAAAAACGATTCCCGGTTGCAAAGTTCGGAAAAATTTCTATAATGATAGTATATATCATCCGAGGTTTTATGACAATGCCTGATTTTATGATTCGCACCAGACAGGACCTGATCGATGCGGTGCAGCGCTTTGGAATTCTGCCGCTGTTTAAAAATGTGATCCCGGGCTTCTCTGTAGAGGAACATGCGGATCCGTCGGTCTGGTTTTCGGAAAACGAGGGCGTCTGGGAATGGAAAGGACCGGTGATCCGGGAAACCGGCTGCGCCTATGGGAAATTTCTGGGGAACAAAGCGGTTTTCATCAGCCGCGAGTGGTTCCCGGATTTCGCGAACTTCAGGCGGGACGGCTATGATTTTGATGCGCGCTATGATGACGAGCTTGCGCCGTACCGGGACAAAGTGCTCTACGACCTTCTTGATCGCATGGCGCCGGTCCTGTCGCGCGACCTGAAAAAGGAAGGCGATTATAATAAGAAGGAAAACACCGGCTTTGATACAATCGTGACGCGGCTCCAGGCGCAGTGCTACATCCTGATCAGCGATTTCGTTTACATGAAAGATAAACACGGCCAGTCCTACGGCTGGGGTGTTGCAGAGTATTCGACGCCGGAAAAGTTCATGGGAGATGCCTTTACGAAGCGGGTATATCAACGGGAACCGGAAGAATCCTATCAGAGGATCCTTTCCTATATTATGAGCCTTGTGCCGGGACAGGATCGGAAAACCGTAGAGAAGTTCCTGAGAAGCACCGCCGGAACGCAGCGGGAGCAGGGACGCCGGCTCTGGCTTGTCCCCAGCAACCCGAAGTATTATGACATTATTCAGGCTTTCCGGGAGCGGGACGAGATCGAATGGAAACAGGGGAATGACAACATCCGCCCCGGCGATATCGCCTATATGTACCTCGGACTTCCGTACTCGGCGATCCTGTACCGCTGTGAAGTGACAGAGACGGACATCCCGTTTTTTGGGAAAAGCGAACACGTTAACCTGAAAAAACTGATGAAGATCCGGAAACTTCAGGAGTACCCGCGAGATTTTGCGACGCTTCAGAAGATGAAGCGGTACAATGTCACGACGGTCCGTTCCGCAAGGTTTATGCCGGAAGAGCTCGCAGCGGACCTGGATCTCGGGAAGCTTCGCGAATGAATCCCCTAAGGAGAGCTGAAGATGCGTGAAATAGACTGCAAAACGATTACAGAAACCGTCGCTGAAATGTGTGTTTCCGCCAATAAAGTCCTTTCGCCCGAAGTGGAAAGTCTGGTCCGCGGTGCAAAAGAGCGGGAAGAGACGGAACTCGGGCGCCATATTCTGCTGCAGCTTGAGAAAAACCTGGACATCGCACGCAAACAGGACCTCCCGATCTGCCAGGATACGGGCATGGCAATCCTTTTTGTCGAACTGGGCCAGGAGGTGCATATTACCGGCGGGTCTCTCACGGAGGCGCTGAATGAAGGCGTACGGCGCGGATATATCGATGGGTACCTTCGGAAATCTGTTGTCAGCGACCCGATAGACCGCGTGAATACGAATGACAACACACCGGCCGTGATTCATTATGACATCATTCCGGGTGACGGATTCTCGATCACAATGATGGCAAAAGGCGCGGGTTCGGAGAACAAAAGCCGTCTTTTCATGCTGAAGCCCTCGGACGGAATCGAAGGCATCCGGCAGGCGGTTCTTACGGCTGTACAGGAGGCCGGAGCGGATTCCTGCCCGCCGATGTTCATCGGCGTCGGGGTCGGCGGGACCTTTGAAAAATGCGCGATTCTCGCGAAAAAAGCCCTTTTTGCAGGGACAGAACAGGAGCCGGATGAGAATCGCCCGGACTGGGTTACGGGGCTGGAAAACGAGCTTTTAGCGGAGATCAACCGCCTTCCGATCGGCCCGGCGGGACTTGGGGGGAGCGTGACAGCGCTTTCCTTACGGATTGAGACTTATCCTACGCATATCGCAAGCCTTCCGGTTGCGGTCAATACCTGCTGCCATGTCAACCGGCATATCACGAGGAGGCTCTGATCATGGAATACCACATTTCTCTTCCTATTAAGAAAGAAGATATTGAAAAGCTCCGGGTCGGCGATTTTGTTTATCTGACCGGCCCGATGCTGACCGCGCGCGACGCGGCGCACAAAAGGCTCTGTGAAGCGCTGGAGCGCGGGGAAGAACTGCCCGTGGATCTTTCGGGCCAGGCCGTTTACTATATGGGGCCGACGCCTCCGCCTCCCGGGCATGTGATCGGAGCGGCAGGTCCGACGACGGCGGGCCGGATGGATGCCTATGCGCCGGCACTTCTGGATCTCGGTCTTAAAGTGATGATCGCAAAGGGCAAACGGAACCAGGCGGTGAAGGATGCGATCATAAGAAACGGCGCACTGTATCTTGCAGCTATCGGCGGCGCAGGCGCGCTTCTCTCGCAATGCATCAAATCCGCAGAAGTGCTTGCTTATGATGACCTTGGAACAGAGGCGATCCAGCGGCTTTCTGTCGAAGAATTTCCTGCGATCGTCGCAATTGATCCGGCGGGGAATGACATTTACCAGGTTTGACAGAAAGGGCCGGACAGCGGCGCAGCCGCTCGGATATCAAAGCTGTCACTTCTGTGAGAATTGCACACAGATTTTCCCGTAACAGGGCCGTTCGGGCAATTTTACACAAATGCCTTGTGTTCCGAAGAGGGCCCGACAACAAGATGTAGTGGGTGTCTGAAACCCTTGAAAATGCTGGATTTTTTTCAGAAAAATCGGTTGACAAAACCGGTTTTTTTGATTATAATAGCGAAGCACTCTCGCCTTGAGGGTGTGTGTTTCTTGACAGTCTGAAACCGAAGTCTGATTGGCAGGACCTTTTCGTGGAGAAGTACTCAAGTGGCTGAAGAGGCGCCCCTGCTAAGGGTGTAGACCGTTTGCGCGGTGCGCGGGTTCAAATCCCGCCTTCTCCGCTTTTTTTAAACCCCGGCGGGTTCAAA